>NZ_WOWO01000002.1:633557-1267114 GCF_009831455.1 Salinirussus salinus
TCAACGGCGTACTCACCGTCACCAACGACGGTTCCGACGCGGTCGATTTCAGCATCGACGGGACGCCGTCGGGAGTGACATTCTACGACGAGAACGACGACGACCTCACGGGAACATCCGTCACACTTGACGCAAGCGGGGACCCGGATCAGGATCTCGACCTCGAGATAAATACCAGGACCGCAACCGAGGGCGATACCAAAGTCACCTTCCTGGCAGAATGAGGGTCACTCGCAGGAACGCATTGATCGGGCTCGGCTCACTCGTCGCAGGCAGCGGTGCGCTCATGGGCACGGGCGCCTTCAGTAGTGTGGAGGCAGACCGGACTGTCTCTATCGGAGTCGAAAGCGACAGTAGCGCGTTACTGGGCCTCTCGGTGGACGGGAGCTACGCTGGCCTCGCAAACGGTAACAGCGGCGGTAACACCGTCCAATTGAACGTGACGCAGCTCAATGATAACGCCGTCACCAGATTCAACAACGGGTTCACGATAACGAACAACGGTAGCAATCCGGTAGACGTCAGTGTGAGTAACGTCCCGAACGCTCTCTCTTTCGAGTATTCAGACGGAAGCGGAGGGACGACTGCCCTGTCAAGCTCCTCTGTGAATCTGACCGCTTCCGGCGACTCTCAAGCCTTCGACGTTGTTGTTGACCTCAGGAACAATTCTGTCCCTTCCGATAAGGACATCACTATTTCCGCTAATTCCAGCTGAGGCGATAGCCGCCCGCTTACTCTGGCAAGCCTGAACTCGGGGAGGTTCCAAGCAACAAAGCCCAGCCTGTCCTCGCCCAGACTCCTACGTTGTATCCTCCACGGTTTCCGAATTGGTGTTACCGTCGGTGTCGAACGCCGTGACCTGGAGTTTGTAGGTCGTGTTCGCCTTGATCGTGTATCCCGACTCGGGTGGGACCTCTACGGCCGGGTTTCCTTTGGGGCTGTACCTGTCTCCCGGTGGATTCGTCACTTCGCGATAGCCAACGACTGTTCCACCCGTCCCACTCTCGACGACCTCGAATTCGATTCTGTCCAAGTCGTTGTCACCGTCATCGTCTCGGATGTCGACATTCTTGACTTCGAAGACGTTACTGTTGCCCTGGTTGTTCGCCGTGAACTCGTTGTCTTTGGCAGGCTTTTGGATCCGGATCGGTCCTTTGATCCGGCCGGACTGAACCTCAACCGAGCCGGAGGTATCGAGCGAAAACCCCGCGCCGGTCGCGCTCACAGTGTATGTAACTGTACCGTTTACCGAACTTTCGATATCCACGCTCTGTCTCTTCCCTGGGTCCAGCGTCAGCGTCACGAAACACCCGCTGCCGCCCTCGTTGTCATAGAGGGTTCCATCCCCGCAGTTGTCTAAGGCGACGGTGATGTTGACGGAGTTATTCAAATTGTTCGTGAATTCGACCATGGGCTTACGGTCATTCCTTTTAACAGGGCCTTGGCCGACTATCCCGAGCAACGCATTGGAGTCGCTGGCAACGTCTATGCTCACGCCACGGTCTGCTGCAACTTCCGAAAACGCACCACTCTGATAGAGCGCACCGCTCCCGATGGCGAGCGAACCGAGTCCGGCCAGGAAGCGTCTGCGGTCGACCATGTGTGTTCGTGATTCCGACGGAGCGGCCCCCGAGTGCCCGTCAGCTCTCCTTATGCTTACCTTACCGGTCAAGCAATAAAAACGGCTCCACTCGCTTCAGAGAGCGAAAAGCTCCACGAAACATATACGCGTCTGACCGAGTAGTGTGATACAGCGAATGGGGGCTGGAACGTACGCGCGGTACGCGCTCGGGGGAGTCGTGGTGGTCCTCCTGCTCGCACTCCTGCTCGGCCAGCTGCTGGGCCAGCCGCTGCTGCTGACGTACGTCCAGACCGACAGCATGTCCCCGACCATCGAGCCCGGGGACGGCTACATCGTCCTCCCGAGTTCGGTCACCGGCGGCGTGAGCGAGGGCGACATCGTGCTCTACGAGGCCCAGGAGTTCGACGGGGGTGGGCTGACGACCCACCGGGTGGTCGGGGAGACCGATGAGGGGTACATCACCAAGGGGGACAACAACCCCTTCACCGACCAGGACGGCGGCGAGCCCCCGGTCCAGGAGGGGCAGGTCGTCGGCGTCGCCCTCCAGGTCGGCGGCGGCCCCGTCACCATCCCCTGGCTCGGCGTGCTCGTCACGACAGTCCGCGGGCTGGTGACCGCCGTCGTGGGCGCACTGCTGGGTATCGTGGGCCTCGAAGCCGCCGGCGGGGGCGCGGTCGGCATCGTCGCCATCGTGGCGGGGCTCCTGATGCTGCTGGCGAGCGTGTTGCTGAGCGGGCAGCGCCCATCGCGGAGCTACAACCGGCGCCGGGGGTCGTTCGTCCTCCGTGGGGAGGTGCTCACGGTCCTGTTCGTGCTCGCGGTGCTCGTCCCCGCGAACGCGTCGATGGTGATCCCCGGCGGCACCGCGGAGTACACCGTCATCAGTTCGGAGAACCCCGCCGAAGACGACGCCGTCCGGCCCGGCGGGACGCTGGAGCTGCGCTACACCGTCCAGAACAGCGGGTTCGTCCCCCTGCACGCGGTCGTCGAGCCCGCGAGCAGCGGCGTGCGGGTCGACCAGCGGCAGCTCTCGGTCCCATTCCAGGGCAGCGCGTCGACGGGAGTCGAGCTACAGATCCCCGAGCAACCCGGCACCTACGCCCGCTACGTCCACGAACACCGGTATCTGGGGATCCTGCCGGGCCCGTGGATCGCGACGCTTCACCGGGTCCACCCGCTCGTGGCGCTCGGGGTGATCAACGTCGTCATCGCGGCGGTCGTCGCAGCGGTCACGCTCTACACCGTGGGGACCGGGCGGGTCCGGCTGCGCTCGCGGGCCCGCGAGGAGTCCGCCGGCAACAGGCTCCGGGACGCCCTGCGGCGGGAGTGAACCGGGCGGCGGCGAGGGGAACGGGTCGCGACGTGAGTGGGACAGACGGGGCGGGAGCGAGCCGCTGGCTGGCGTGTCTCACCGGGGTTCACTCCCGGCTGTCGTCCCCGGTGTCTTCCGTCCCGCCGGACCAGAGGTCGTCTCCCGCAGCCTCATCGTCCTCCTCGGGCCACTCGAAGGCGTCCGCGTCGTCGCCCCTGTCGGCACCCTCCGTGTCACCGAACCCATCGTCGTCGAAGAGGGACTCGACGTCGGGCGCTTCCGTGCCGCCTCCGAAGGCGTCCCCGCCGTTCCCGGCCGCCTCGACCTCGGGGAACGACCCGTCGTCCTCGAAGTCGAAGCCGCCGAACAGCCAGCTGTGGACCGCGGAGGTCGAGGGGGCGTAGACGTAGGCGACGTCCTCCCGGCCCCGGAGGACGTAGAAGGCGTTGTCGTCCTCGATGACGCGGTTGTTAGTGTCGATCGCGAGGTCGACCAGCCCGGAGAGACTGCTGACTTTGACGACAGTCTGGTACTGGTCGATACCGGGGATCTCCCCGCGGGTGATCCAGTCGTTGAACTGCTTGCGCTTCTCCGCCAGCAGACACCGTTCGCGCTCGGCCTCGCTCAGCTCGATCAGGTCCCGCCGGGAGGCGTAGGCGAGGCCGGCGAGGCCCAGGAGTCCGGCGAGGAGCCCGACCGGCGCGCCGACCCGCGTCAGCAGCGGGGGCTGGACGGCCTCCCGGACCGTGTCCGTCCGCAACGGCGTGCCCGCTGCTACCGTCTGTGCCCCGTCCACGCGGTAGGTGGGGGGCCGGACCACCAGCGGGAGGGAACTCTCGTGCTCGCGGGAGAGGTCCTGGCCCGCGACGGAGCCGTTCACCGACGTCCGCGCTCTGACGACCACCTGGACGTCGCCGACCTGCGCGCCGAGGTCGGACTCCACCCGGAAGATCCGCCGGGCGACGCGGGTGGTGTTGACCGAGAGCGACACCTCGTGTGCCTCCCCGGGCGCGAGCGACCCGGAGGTCTCGGAGGCCAGCGGCCGGACGTCACGCCAGAGGGTCTCGCCGTCCTCGTTCACCGCGCGGACGAGAAGCCGCGCCTCCGTCCGGGCGGTCACCTCGGGGTCCCGGTCCCCGTCCTCCCCGCTGAGGTCGTAGGCGTACGTGTAGTTCGCGTCGAGAACCGGCATCAGGCGCATGTAGTACAGCGGGCGCTCGCGCACGGTCTCGCCCTCCGACCAGACGGTGCTGTCGTTGCGCACCAGCGCACTGTGCTCGAACTCCGTCGACTCGTTCAGCGATGACACCACCACCTCCTCGGTCTCGTACTCGGTGCTGGCGTGGGCGCCGTAAGTGCCGACGCCCGCCAGGAGCGTCAGAACCACCAGCCCCACGACGACCGCGGGGAACCAGTCGCTGACCAGCCGGCGGAGCCGCAGCGTGAGGGGGATCTCGTCGTTCATATTCGGATGCGGTCATGTCCGGAATCGCGGCCCGGTCCGGGACTCCGGGTCACTCCAGCTCCGGTGGCCGTTCCGTCCGGCCGAGTTTCGTCTGTCGGTTCCGGTACACGTGGACGGCGGCGGAGACGGCGAAAGCGGCGACCACGAGCCCGGCCCAGACGATGTCGGGGGCCGAGACCGGCACGAGGTCGAACCACGCAAAGGCGAGCACGGCGCCGCCGATCCCCGAGAGCCAGAGGTAGTACACTCCCCACGGGACCGACTCCTCGGGCACGATGTCCATGTAGACGTTGAGGCGCTCGGCGGCCGGCGTCAGCTCGACCTGGTCGTCCCACTCGATGATCCCTGCCTCCTCCATCGCCGGGAGGTGGGTCTGCTGGAGGGAGGTGTAGGTTCGCTTGCGCTCGCTCGAAGTTACCTCGTCGACGGACTTGTCGTGCTCCCAGGCCGCGACCTGTTCGGCCAGGTCCGACAGCGTCACTGGCTCGTCCCGGTGCTTGCAGTAGTGGAGCGCGTAGCGGCGCCGGTGGTTGCTCAGCAGCTCGAAGGTCTCGTCGCGGTTCACCTGTCTCTCCCCCATCTAGTTCCGTTCAGTGAACCGTTGTAATCTTCTCCTAATCAACGTTTGGTTCGGATCGGCACCCGCTAGTCTGCGGCGTGACGAGCGCTGAACGGGGGTAAAAGCGTCCTACTCGGGGCTCCCGACGTAGGGGAGTCCGGCAGCGGTCTCCTCGATAGCGTTCTGATTCGACTTCATCAGCGCCGTCGTGTCCCAGATGCCGTCGACGAGTGCCTTGCGCTGGCCCTCGTTGACGGTGACGCCGACTTCCTGTCCGCCGTACGAGACAGTCTCCGCGTCGATGTCGATCTCGATCTCGCCGTCGGGGTTGTCCTCGACCCACTGCTGGAGGTCGTTTATCGTCTCGTGGTCGGCGGTGACCGTGGGGATGCCCAGCGCCAGACAGTTTCCCGCGAATATCTCGGCGAAGCCCTCACCCACGAGCGCGTCGATGCCCCAGCGCATCAGCGCCTGCGGGGCGTGCTCGCGAGAGGAACCACAGCCGAAGTTGTTGTTGACCACCATGATGGAGGCGTCCTGGAACCGGTCCTCGTTCATCGGGTGGTCCTTGGGGTTGTCCTCGTCATCGAACCGCTGGTCGAAGAAGGCGAACTCCCCGAGGCCGTCGAAGGTGACGACCTTCATGAACCGCGCCGGGATGACCTGGTCGGTGTCGATGTCGTTCCCGCGGATGGGGATGCCCGTCCCGGAGACGTCCGTCACTTCGGGGATCTCGACCTCGTCCTCGCCCGTCATACGTTCACCACCGCCTCCAGTTCTCGCACGTCAGTCACTTCCCCGGTGATCGCCGCGGCTGCGACCATCTGGGGGTTCATCAGGACGGTGCGGCCGTCCTTGCTCCCCTGCCGGCCGACAAAGTTCCGGTTGGAGGAGGAGGCACAGGCCTCGTCACCCTCCAGCTGGTCCTCGTTCATGCCGAGACACATCGAACAGCCGGCGTTGCGCCAGTCGAAGCCGGCTTTCTCGAAGACGTTCTTCAGGCCTTCCTCTTTGGCGGCCTGCTGGACGCGCTGGCTGCCGGGGACGACCATCGCGCGCACGTCGTCGTGGACCTCGCGGCCCTCGACAATACTGGCCGCGCGGCGCAGGTCCGGCAGGCGGGCGTTCGTACACGACCCGAGGAAGGCCACGTCTATCCCGTAGCCCTCCATCGTGTCGCCGGGTTCGACGCGCATGTGTTCCTGTGCGCGCCGGGCGGTGTCCTGCTTGTCCTCGGGCAGGTCCTCGGGTGCCGGGATCGGGTCCGTGATGCCGACCCCCTGTCCGGGTGTGGTTCCCCAGGTGACCACTGGTTCGAGGTCGCCGGCGTCGATGGTGACCACGTCGTCGTACTCGGCGTCCCCGTCGCTGCGGACCGACTCCCAGTAGGGCTTGAGGCGGTCGAACTCCCCGGGGTTCTCCTGGAAGTAGTCGGTCTCTTCGAGCCACTCGAAGGTGGTCTCGTCGGGGTTGACGTAGCCCGCTCGGGCGCCGCCCTCGATGGACATGTTGCAGATGCTCATCCGCCCCTCCATCCCGAGGTCCTCGATGGCCTCGCCGGCGTACTCGTAGACGTACCCGACGCCGCCCTCGGTGCCCAGGCGGCGGATGATCTCGAGGATGATGTCCTTTGCCTCGACGCCCTCCTGCAACCGGCCGTCGACCTGGATCTTCCGGACCTTCTGTTTGTCCATGGCGATGGTCTGTGTCGCCAGCACGTCTCGGATCTGTGAGGTCCCGATGCCGAACGCGAGCGCGCCGAAGGCGCCGTGGGTCGAGGTGTGGGAGTCGCCACAGACGATGGTCTTGCCGGGCTGGGTCAGGCCCTGCTCCGGGCCGACGACGTGGACGATCCCCTGGTCCCCGGTCGTCGGGTCCAGGAAGTCGATGCCCGCGTCGCGGACGTTCTCCTCCAGTTCGGCCATCATCTCTTCGGCCGCGTCGTCGCTGTAGGGCCGGGACTGGTCGGCGGTCGGGACGATGTGGTCGACGGTCGCCAGCGTCAGGTCCGGGCGCGCGACATCGATGTCACGCTCCCGCAACATTCCGAACGCCTGCGGGCTGGTCACCTCGTGGATGAGGTGCAGCCCGACGAACAGCTGGTCCTGGCCGTTTGGCAGCGTCGTTACCTTGTGCTTCTCCCAGACCTTGTCGTACAGCGTGTTCCGGCTCATACAGTACCGTCGCGCCCTTCGGTGCCGCGCTCGAAGGTGCGCGTCGTGGCCTCGTCTTCCTCGGTGTCGTGTGTCACGTCCGCCATCGTCTCGTCGTCCGGCTCGCCGCGCTGGTCTTCCCCACCGTCGGCCACGACCGCCCCCCGCTGGAAGCGGAAGCCGAAGGCCTCCTGGGTGTGGGGGTGCGTGTGGTCGACGTCCTGCATCTCAGTCATCGGCTGGCACCTCCTCCTCCGCCTGTTCGTCCCAGGCGAACAGCTCCCGCAGCCGGTCGCCCACCTGCTCGATCTGATGGGACTGCTCGGCGCCGCGGTACTGGCGGTAGGCGGGCCGGTGGGCCTGGTTTTCGTTGATCCACTCGCGGGCGAACTCACCGGACTGAACGCCCTCGAGGATCTCCTGCATCCCCTCGCGGTCGATGACCTCCTCGCCGCGGGTCAGACCACCGTACTCCGCGGTATCGGAGACGGAGTTCCACATCCCCATGTGCCCACCCTCGTACATCAGGTCGACGATGAGCTTGAGCTCGTTGAGACACTCGAAGTAGGCCATCTCCGGGGCGTAGCCGGCGTCGACCAGCGTCTCGAAGCCAGCCTTCACCATCTCGGTCACGCCGCCACAGAGCACCGCCTGCTCGCCGAACAGGTCGGTCTCGGTCTCCTCCTGGAAGGAGGTCTCGATGACGCCCGCCCGGGTGCAGCCGATGGCCTTCGCGTAGGCCAGCCCCTCGGCGTGGGCCTCGCCGGTGGCGTCCTGGTAGACCGCGAGCAGGCCGGGGACGCCCTCGCCCCGCTTGTAGGTCCGCCGGACCAGGTGACCCGGTGACTTGGGCGCGACCATCGTCACGTCGACATCCTCGGGGGGCTCGATCTGGCCGTAGTGGATGTTGAACCCGTGGGCGAACTGCAGCGTGTCGCCGGCGTCCATCCCCTCGCGGATGTCCTCGTAGACTGCAGGCTGGACGGTGTCGGGAACCAGCATCACGACGCGGTCGGCCGCCGCGGCGGCGTTGGCCGGCGTCGCCACCTCCAGGCCGTCGGTCTCGGCTTCCTGCCGGGAGGCCGAGGACTTCCGGAGGCCGACGACCACGTCCACGCCGGAGTCGTCGAGGTTCTGGGCGTGGGCGTGGCCCTGGCTGCCGTAGCCGAGCACGGCGACCGTCTCGTCCTGTACTGTCGATACGTCCGCGTCGTCGTCGTAGTAGACCTCGGTGTCGAATTCAGTCATCGTCTGCCTCCGTGGTTGCCACCTGCGATTCCGTGGGCGCCTTGTTGGGCTGTTTGACCTGGGCTGTCGGGGCCTCCCCGCGGGCCAGGGCGGCGTAGCCCGTCCGCACCAGCTCGCGGATGCCGAACTGCTCGTAGGCGTCGACCGCGTCGTCGATCTTCTGTTCGTCGCCGGTGATCTGGACCGTGATCGTGCGCGGCCCGGCGTCCAGCGTCGTCCCGTCGTACATGTCGGTGATGGCGTTGACCTCGTCGGGCCGGTCGCCGTTGACCTTCAGGATGACCAGTTCGCGCTGGACCGCCTCGTCGTCCAGCTCGCGGACCGAGACGACGGGAATCCGCTTCTCCAGCTGTTTTTTCGCCTGGTCGATCCCCGGCCGGGGCTCCTCGATGACGATCGTCATCCGCGCGAGGTCGTCGTCGATGGTCGCCCCCACGGTCAGCGACTCGATGTTGAACTGCCGGCGGCTGAACAGCCCGGAGATCTCGGCGAGCACGCCGGGTTCGTGTTTCACGAGCGCCGAGAGCACCGTCCGCTCGGGGGGGTGTTCGGCCTCGGCCTCGGGGTCGATGCGGATGCCGTCCTCGTTGCGCCGGCCCTCGGGCAGCTGTCGAGCGTCGGGCCCGGGGCCGGGGAGTTCGCCCTGTGTCATAGTTGCTCCAGGTGGTCCTCGTTCAGCGCGAAGCGCGCGTTGTTGCCCCCGCTGGGCACCATCGGGTAGACGTTCTCGGCCGGGTCGATGACCGCGTCGATCACCGAGGGGCCGTCGTACTCGCGGGCCTCCTGAATGGTCTCCTCGACCTCGTCGTAGGACTCGATGCGCAGCCCCTGGGCGCCGTAGGCCTCCGCGAGCTTGTCGAACTGCGGGACCCAGGGGTATTCGGAGGCCATCCGCCGCCCCTCGTAGAAGCCGTCCTGCCACTGGCGGACCATCCCGACCGCCTCGTTGTTCAGCACGACGATGGTGATGTTCAGGTTCTCCCGGACTGCGACGGTCAGCTCCTGGCCGGTCATCAGGAAGGAGCCGTCGCCGTCGAAGGCCACCACCTCCCGGTCGGGTGCGGCCAGCTTCGCGCCGATCGCCGCCGGCACCGCGTAGCCCATCGTCCCCAGCCCGTGGGAGGTGACCCACGTGCGGGGCTCGGTCCAGGTCCAGTACTGCCAGGCCCACATCTGGTGCTGGCCCACGCCCGCCGCGACGACCGTGTCCGCCGGCGTCAGTTCGTCGTATTTCTCGACGACGTACTGTGGTTTGAGGGGGTCGTCCTCCGGCGTCTCGTAGTCCATCGGGTACTCCTCCTTCCAGGTCTGGCACTGCTCGAGCCACTCGTCGGTGTCGGGCGAGGCGGGCATGGCCTCGGCCAGCTGGTCGAGCACCGCCGCCGCGTCGCCCAGAAGCGGGTAGTCCGCCTCGATGTTCTTGCTGATCTCCGCGGGGTCGATATCGACGTGGATGACGTCGGCGTCGGGCGCGAAGGTGCGCACGTCGCCGGTCAGGCGGTCGTCGAAGCGGGTGCCCACGGCGAGCAGGCAGTCCGTCAGCGAGACCGCCAGGTTGGCGTAGCCGGTGCCGTGCATCCCCGCGATCTCCAGCGAGAGGTCGTGGGTCTCCGGGAACGCCCCCGTCCCGGGCATCGTCGTGATCACCGGGACCTCGTGCTCGGTGGCGAACTCCCGGAGTTCCTCACTTGCCTCGGCTTTGATCACGCCGCCGCCGGCCAGGATCACCGGCCGGTCCGCGTCGGCAAGCACCTCCGCAGCCGTCGCCACGTTCTCGGGTTCGGCGCGCTCGGGGGGCTGGTAGGTATCGGGCGTCTCGGGCAGCCCGGGCTCGGCGTCGGTCTCGCCCTGGGTGACGTCCTTGGGCAGGTCCACCAGCGTCGGCCCCTGCCGGCCGTCGTTGGCAAGCGCCCACGCCGTGCCGACGTCGGTCCCGACCGCGTCGGAGTCGTCGGCGAAGGTGTTGTACTTCGTGATCGGCTGGGTGACGCCGATGGTGTCGGTCTCCTGGAAGGCGTCGTTGCCGACGAAGTCCGTCGGGACCTGGCCGGTCAGCGCGACCAGCGGGTCCGAGTCCATGCTGGCGTCGGCTAACCCCGTGACGAGGTTGGTCGCGCCCGGCCCCGAGGTGGCCATGCAGACGCCGGGGTCGCCGGTGACGATCCCGTAGGCGTCGGCGGCGTGAGCCGCGCCCTGCTCGTGGGCCATCGTGACGTGGGTCATCTCGTCGCTGCGGTACAGCGCGTCGTAGACGGGCATGATCGCCCCGCCCTGGACGCCGAAGAGGTACTCGACGCCCGCGTTCTCCAGCGCCCGGACGACCGCGTCCGCGCCGGTCGCTTCGGGCTCCTGCTCCCGTTCGCCGTCCGCTGGTGGCTCCGCGTCTGTCTCTGCTTCGGCCTCGGCTCCGGCGGCCTCGGCGTCCTGTTCGTCTTCCTTGGGGACGGACGCTCGCTCGCTCATCGGCGCCCCTCCGCTGTGTGTGTATACTGCATGGTGACTACGACCTGGTTGTCGGCGATACGGACCGGTGAAGAAGGGTGATGCGGGGCTACAGCGCCCCTACGATACCCGCGAGGCTGGCGGCGCGGCGGACCGCGGGTCCAGCCTCGAGTGTCATCAGTACGACCGTCAGTCAGGCCCGCGTAATAAGCGTTGCGCGATCCCCGGGCGGCTCCGGCCGCGCCGCGGAGCGCACAGCGCGGGCTGGTCGCCAGCGGCTGGTGGCCGGTCGCTGCGGGCTCGGAAACGGGCATCGGCCCTACGCCCGGACCTCCTCTTCGACCTGCTCGACGCCGACCTCGCGGGCGAACTTCTCCAGTTCGTCCATCGTGACCCGCTGGGCCTCCGCGCCGAAGTCCTTCACCCGGCGGGTGACCTCCCGGACCTCGTCGTCGGTCGGGTCGTAGCCGGCCTCCTGCAGGCGCTCGCGGACGGAGTGCTGGCCGGTGTGTTTTCCGAGTACGAGTTCCCGCTCGGCGCCGACCATCTCCGGCGTCATTACGCCGGGCTCGAAGGTGTCGGAGTTCTCGATGACCCCGGCGGCGTGGATCCCGCTTTCATGCGAGAAGGCGTTGTCGCCGACGACGGGCTTGTTGCCCGGCACCGGGACGTCGCTTTTCTCCTCGATGACCCGCGAGACCTCCGCGATCGCGGTCGTGTCGACCCCGGTGTCGACGTTGTACAGCGACTCCAGTGCCATCACGACCTCCTCGTAGGCCGCGTTACCGGCCCGCTCGCCGATCCCGTTGATCGACACCTGGGACTGGGCCGCGCCGGCCTCGTAGCCCGCCAGGGCGTTGGCCGCCGCCAGCCCGAAGTCGTCGTGGGTGTGGACGTCCACGCGGGCATCGACAGCCGCGTCGACGACCTTCTCGACCAGCTTCGCGAAGCGGGTCGGCGTCGCCACTCCCACCGTGTCGGGGATGTTGAGCCAGTCCGCGCCCGCCCGCGTGGTCGCCTCCACGATGTCGAGCAGGTACTCCTCGCTGGTCCGGGTCGCGTCCATGGGCGAGAACATGCACTCGACGCCGGCTTCCTTCACGCGCTCGACGGACTCGACGGCACGCTCGCGCACCTGCTCGCGGGTGGCGTGCATCGAGTCCTCGATCTGGACGTCGCTGGTGGACACGAAGACGTGTACCAGGTCGACGCCCGAGTCGAGCGCGGCCTCGATATCCTCGTCGACAACGCGGGCCAGCCCACAGACCGTGGTGTGGCTGGCAGCGGCGATGTCGCGTACTGCCTCGAACTCCGCGTCGCTGTTGACGGGGAACCCGGCCTCGATGACGTGGGTCCCCATCCCGTCCAGCAGCGCGGCTATCTCCCGTTTGTCCTCGTACGAGAATGACGTTCGCGGCGTCTGTTCACCGTCGCGCAGCGTGGTGTCGAAAACCCGTGCGTCCTGTATCTCGGACGTGCTATCCAGAGTGCCCTGGAAGAACTCGATCCGCCGGGGTTCCCGACGTGCCCTCTGTATTGGACATAAGCATCTGGTACGAGGGCGACCTTCCTATATAAATCTGTCTGGCTGATGGCGGGCGTGTCAACACCCCACAGGGAGCGGTGACGGGAACGGGACAGCGGCGGGTGACGCTCCGGACGGGGGTGGAGGTGCCGGGGAATGGGCGGTGACCGCCGGGGGGTTTTTGCCCCTCGCTGCCGAGGTGAGCGCATGAGCGATTTCGACGGGCTCGACCTCCAGTCGGTCGAGGACGAACTGGACACCGACGAGGACGGGGCGGGCGCCGGGCGGGTGGTGCTCGGCGCCCTCGATGGGACCACCCCGCCGGAGGAGTGGGTGGAGGCGGTCGGGTCGGGGTCGGTCCTCGTGCTCGATGTCGAGGGCGACCTGAACGAACTCGCGGCCGGGTTCGCCCGCCAGGTCAAGGAAGCCGGCGGGGAACTGATGCACTTCCGGGGCTTTCTGGTCGTCACGCCACCCGAGGTCGATATCGACGCCACCCGGCTGGACTGACCGGGCGACTCGACGGCCACCGGCGGAGCGGGTGCGGTCGGTGCCGGCGCGTTTGGTGCCCCATTTTTGCGCGGCCGGCCCGTAGGCGCATCTATGCCCATGAAAGGCTCCGGTCCGGCGACCGGCTGGCGGGAGATCGACCGCTTCGAGAACGGGGCGCGCGGCGCGGGCTGGATCGCCCACCCCGACGAGCGGATGCAGCGAGCCAGCCACGCACTCGCCACCGACGAGGGCGTCTACGTGGTCGACCCCGTAGACGCCGAGGGTATCGACGACCTCCTGACCGAGTTCGGCGAGGTCGCCGGCGTGGTGGTCCTGCTGGACCGCCACAAGCGCGACGCGGCGGCCGTCGCCCGCCGCCACGACGTCCCCGTCTACGTCCCGGACGTGATGGCCGGCATCACCGACGACCTGGACGCGGAGACGACCGTTGTCCGCCACGACCTCGGCGGGTCGGGCTTTGCCGTCCACGGGATCATCGACAACCCGCTCTGGAGCGAGGCGGCCCTCTACAACGAGGACGACGGGACGCTGGTCGTCCCGGAGGCGCTTGGCACGTGCAGCTACTTCCTGGCCGGCGACGAACGGCTCGGCGTCCACCCGGCGCTCCGGATGACACCGCCGAAGCGACTGCGGCGGTTCGGCGCCGAGCGCCTCCTCGTCGGCCACGGCGAGGGGGTTCTCGAAGATGCCGCGTCGGCTATCGAAGACGCCGTCTCGGGCGCTCGCAGCCGTGCACCGCGCCTGTACGCTCAGACGCTCCGGTCGTTTCTGCCGGTCTGAAAGGAGTCAGGCGGCGGAGCTGGCGGCAGAGGCGGTGCTCAGCCGTCGGTCGGGGCTTTCGGCTCCCGGTCCGGCTCGACCTCCTCGCGGAGCCGCCGCACCCACTTCAGCTGTGCGTCAAGCAAGTCGGCAGTGAGTTCGACCAGCTCCAGCCGGTAGCTCTCGTGGGGCGGCACCTCCTCGCGGTGCATCGTCGCGACGTCGAGCCACTCGTTGCGCGCCTCGTGGAACTGGTCCTCGAGGTGGGCGAGTTCCGCGGCTTGCTCGTCGGCGGGGAGGTGATGGAGGAAGCCGAGCTTGACCAGGAAATGCGGGCGGTGGGAGGGGTCGTCGACCGCCGCGACCGGCTTGCGCAGCAGCGTCTGCAGCCGGTCGCGGCCCCGCTCGGTGAGCGCGCACGTACCGGCCTCGGCAGTGTAGGCCTCGGTCACGTGGCCCCGGTCGCGCAGGCGGGCGAGCGTCGGGTCCAGCCTGCCCCGCCCGACGAACTGGTGGCGCCCGAAGTTGTGGTTGAACCGCTCCTGGAGGTCGGCGGCGGAGGCGTCACGCTCCGCGAGCAGACCGAGCACGCCGAGTTCGATGACGGAATCCCGTTGCATGGGGCTCTGTGAACTGTTCACACGGCAGTACCAAGAGACTGTCGCCGGCCGAGGTTGGGGACACAGTTCACCGCGGTGCCGGAACACACCCGGTCCGCCCGGAGGGGAGACCGGGTCGGCGATTGAAGTAGCTCCCACCCCAACCACGACCGTGTACTACCTGACCCAGGGGCTCCAGCGAACGCTGCTGCGACTGGCCAGGGAGGCCGAACCCGACTCGACGACGATCTCCCTGTCGGTCACGCGAGCCGGTGAGTTCGAGACGGACACCGGGCTGGACCCGGAGACGCCCGTGTTCACTCACTTCTACATGCCCGGAGCCGGCGGCTCGGTCAGCGCGGTCTTCGGTGTCGACCTCGGCACGCCCGTCGGCCAGACCGAGGGGCGGTTCGTCTCACACCCGGACGGCAGCATGGGCGTCTCGAAGCTCGACGACCTCCACGAGGTCGTGTTCGTGGCAGTTCCGCCGTGGGACGAGGACTCCTTCGGCGCCTTCGACCGGCGCGGGGCCCGGAAGGAAGTCACCGTCATCGACGCCGAGCCGCCGGCCGAGGAACCGGGGCTGTAGGCCCGCCGGCGCTGTCCGCGGACTGGCTACTCCAGGTATCCCAGGTCCCGCAGTTGCGTGGCGATCTCCTCGAACTCTGCCTCGCTGAGCTGTCCCTCCTGCTGGTGTTTGATGACGATACTCCGGAGGAGAAACCGGACGAGGTCGCTCGTGCTCTGGAAGCTGGTCCCCTCGATCGTCTCCTCGACGCGGTCGGCCAGGTCCCGGGGGATGGAGACCGTCGTGTACTCGGCCATACGCCGACCTTGCCGGCGGCGGGGATAGGCGTTGTGTCCCGGCCGGCAAACCGACCCGGGCTCAGAAGGCTGTGAGGTCGGTCTGTGTCCCGGATTCCGGCTCCGTGCCGTACTTGTCCGCGATCGCCCTCGCGCCGGCCACCCCCTGCGAGAGCGAGGCACGCTTGGCGACCTCCTCGTCGGCGAGTCGGGCCGCAGCGTCTGCCTTCACGTCCTCGTACCGGCGCCAGAACCGCTCTTTCGCCGCTTCGTATTCGACGACCGGGCGCGGATAGTCCGCGTCCGGGCCCTCGCCGATGCTGACGCCACACGCCGCTTGCACGTTCGGGGGTGTCTTCTCGGGCTGGGGCAGATGTTCTGGCGGAAGCCCCTCGAGTTCCGGCACCCACCGGCGGATCCACTCCCCCTCGGGGTCCTGGTCTCGCACCTGCTTTCGGGGGTTGTACAGCCGGAGAGTCGGCTTCCCGACCAGTCCGGCCTGAGACTGCCACTGCGTGTAGTTGATCGCCGCGTCCGAGTCGATGAGGTGGTGGTGGTACCAGTCGGCGCCGACCTCCCACGGCTGCTGGAGCAGGTGGAAGTAGGCGCTCGCGGCCATCGCCCGCATCCGGAAGTTGAGCCAGCCAGTCTCGCGGAGACACCGCATCGCCGCGTCGACCATCGGATATCCCGTCCGCCCCTCCTTCCAGGCCGCCACCAGGTCCGGGTCGTGGGTATCGCGGTTGAACCCCTCCAGTTCCGGATTCACCGCCGTGTCAAGCCACCCCGGCCAGTCCTCGAGTTTCTGGTTGTAGTGGCGGTTCCAGAACAGGCGCGACGTGAACATCTCCCGCCCGCGGCCCGGCTCGGCGTGTTCCTGCACGTACTGGTAGACCTGTCGGGTCGAGAGACAGCCAAAGCGGATGTACGGGGAGAGGCCGCTACAGCCCTCGCGAGCGTCGAGCGGTGACGAGATGTTCCCGGGGTAATCCTCCAACCGTCCGACGAACGTCTCCAGCTTCTCCCGGGCGACGGTCGTCCCCCCATCCGGGACCCGTGATTTCTCCGGGTCGGTGCCGTACCAGGTTTCGACGTCCTCGACAGTGACCCCCGTGTCGGTGCTTGTCAGGACGGTCCCTTCGAGCGACGGCTCGTACTGGTCGTCCTCGAACCACGCTTCGACGTGGTCGCTCCACCCGTCCCGCGTCCGTTCGACCCCCCGGCGGAGGCCGTCACCCGACACGAACCGGACGCCGAGGTCTGCCGCCGCCCGGTCGCGCTTGAGTCCGTAGCGCCCGGTCGGCGTCCGCGAGGCGAATACCGTCCAGCCGGCGTTACTGAACGCGTCCAGGACCGGGACCGGGTCACCGTGGGCGTAGGTGAGGCCGGCGTTGCCGGCACTGGCGGTGTCGTAGCGGTCGTCCAGGTCGAACAGGCACTCGTGAAGGAACCGAACCCGGGCGTCACAGGCCAGCCCGTCGTCACCGTAGAACCCGGGGTCGAACACGAACAGCGGGAGAACGACGTCGGCGTCGTTCGTCGCCGCGGTGACGGCCGGGTGGTCACGTATCCGGAGGGCTTCCCGGTGCCAGACCACGGCTCCCGACACCTCGCTTCCGGCCACAGACCCGGTGTTGTCGCGTTCCACGCACTCCCGTGGTGGGGGAACTGCCGTCGGGACCGGCGAGTCGGGCTGGCCGTCGGTCACGGGGTGGTCTAGGCCGTGTAACAGGAAAAGCCGTCGCATCCGGGCATCCGCGCGTGGACATCGAGTGCAGCGCTGCCCCCTTCTGTTCCGGTCTCGGTCGGTCGCGGCCTGTGTGGCTCCACTCAGGGGGAGTCGGTCTCGGGTTCGACCTGCCACCGGTCCGCGAACATCTGCGGGCAGGGATTGGTGTTTCCGGGTGAGAAGGTACGGGGAGCGTCCTGTGTGCCGAACCGTCTGCTCGTGGTTCGGGGCTGGGGGTCTGTCGTGGGGTGTGTTGTGCTCATGTGGTGGGTGTCGGAGTGTGGTCGGGGCGCGATACGGGTAGTTAGGGCGGGGATACCGGACGTACGTCGCCTACCACGAGCATCGTATGCTACCCGAATGTCCCATCCTTAATAAATGTTCATGATCTTGGGCGGTGGGGCGTGGAAAGCCGAGACTCCACCTGACAGGGACCGTCGGCGGCTACACGACGAGTCGTTCCTCGTAGTCGGTCAGGTTCTCGTGGCCGTCCTCGGTGACGACGACGATGTCCTCAATGCGGACGCCGCCGACGGCGGGGTCGTACAGCCCCGGCTCGACGGTCACGACGTGGCCCGGTCGGAGTTCGCCGCCGTCGGGCGCGAGCCGCGGGAGTTCGTGGACGTCCAGCCCGACGCCGTGACCCGTGCTGTGGATGAAGCCGGTCTCCGCGGTCTCGTCGCTGCGCAGCGTCGGCAGGCCGGCCCCTTCGTAGACGTCACAGACGGCGTCGTGGACCGCAGCCCCGGTCGCGCCCGGTTCGACCGCGTCCAGGGCTGCCTGCTTCGCCTCGGCGGTGAGTTCGTACCACTCCCGGACAGTCTCGTCCGGCGTCCCGGCACAGAAGGTGCGGGTCATATCGGCGTGGTACTTGGTGGCCTTGGACTGGGGGAAGATGTCGATAATGACCGGCTCGCCGGCCTCCAGTGGCCCGCTTCCTCGGTCGTGGGGGTCCGCGGCGTCGGCCCCGCAGGCGACGATCGTCTCGTCCAGCGCACAGCCGTGCCGCAACAGCTCCACCTCGATGGCTTCCTTGACGCGCTCGCTAGTGAGAACCTCCCCGTCCCGTACCAGCTGGCCGTCGCCGTCGACGTCGGCACCGGCGACCAGCTCCTCGGCCCGGCGCATCGCAGCCTCGTTCGCCCGCTGTGCCTCCCGGACGTGCTCGACCTCCCCGTCAGTTTTCGTCGCCCGGATCTCGGTGACGACCCCGCTCCCTTCGGCGGTCACGTCAACCCCCTGCTCGCGGAGGCCGTCGGCTGTCCGGAGCGGGAACCGCGGCGGCGTCACGACTGAGCCGACGCCGTGTGCGTCCAGAAACGCCGCGAGCACGCGGTCCCGTGCCTCCTCGGGCCCGTGGGCCTCGGCGAGGTCGCCGTAGCCGTAGTCGACGTCACGTTCGATGGACTCGGCGCGCGCCTCCCTCTTCGCCCGGCCGTACTCCAGGCTGCGGGCGAAGAGGAGATGCACCGAGCCGTCGTACAGCGTCACGAACGGGTCCGGGGCGTCGAACCCCGACAGGTAGTACTGGTCGGAGTCGGTCGAATCGGCGTCGATCAGGTAGCCGTCGACGCCGGCCTCCTCGAGAAAGGCGTCCAGCCGCGAGAGGTCGGGATCCATACCCGCCCCAACGGCCCAGGGGTACAAATGACGTGCTGTCGACCCGGCGGAAACGTCACCAGAACGTACATTATCCCACAGGCCGCTGTGACAGCCATGGCGGGACCACCCTCCGAACCCGACGGGGCCTCCCCGACACTGCCCGGTGGCTATGAGGGCGGCCACCCTGCGCGCAACGTCTTCAACCTCCTCGGGCGAGCACACGCGATGTCCGTGCTGTTCTACCTGGTCAAATCCGAACGGGAACGGTGGCGGTTCAACGAACTCGAGGAGGCGCTGGGGGCCTCCCCGAACACCCTCTCGAAACGCCTCGACGAACTCGAAGAGGCGGGGTTCCTCGAACGCATCTCGTACGACGAGATCCCCCCGCGCGTCGAGTACGAGGCGACGCGGAAGGCGCGTGAGCTCGACCCGGTGCTCAAGGAACTGCGCGCCTGGGCCGACGAGCACGGCCTGGAAACCGGACTGAAGACTCCGGCCGAGTAGAGTACGGCTGCCTTACCCCTCTCTCAGATGCCGTCGTCCGTTACTTCATCTTCCGGTAGCCACTACTATCAACGGGACTGAACATATAAACAGTAATAGAGCTTGGGTCAAGACACCCGATGACCGAGTACGCTATCGACGCCAGCGGGATCGAGCTGACCTACAGCGACGGGACGGAGGCAGTCCGTGGGGTCGACCTCCAGGTCCCCAGCGGGGAGTTTTACGGGTTCCTGGGGCCGAACGGTGCGGGGAAGACGACGACGATCAAGACACTGGCGACGCTGCTGGCGCCGACCGCCGGGGAGATCCGGGTCAACGGCTTCGACGTCGTCTCGGAGTCCCGGAAGGTGCGGGAGTCGATCGGCTACATGGCCCAGGAGACGAGTGTTGACGAGGAGCTGACCGCCCGCGAGAACATCCGCTTTGCCTGTGAGTCGTACGGCGTCCCGCGGGGCGACAGAGCCGGCCGGATAGACGACCTGCTCGACCTCGTGGACCTCCAGGACGTCGCGGACAAGCGGGCCGACGACTTCTCCGGCGGCATGAAAAAGCGGCTGGACGCGGCGACGGCCCTGGTCCACGAACCGCCGCTGGTCTTCCTCGACGAGCCGACCACGGGGCTGGACCCGAAGGCCCGCAACCGGCTGTGGGACTACTTCCGGGAGATCAACGACGACGGGACGACCATCTTCCTCACCACACAGTACCTGGAGGAGGCAGACCAGCTCTGTGAACGGATCGGCGTCGTCCTCGACGGACAGATCGTCGCCTCCGGGTCGCCGTCGGGGCTGAAACGCCGGGTCGGCGGGGAGATCCTCGACGTGAACATCGCGGACGGCGACAGCGAGCGGGCCGCGGAGATCGCCAGCCGTGCCGACCTCTTCGAGCCCGACGCGACCGTGGAGGTGACCGAGGACGGAGTCACGGTCACGTCACAGCACGCCCGCCAGGCCGGGACCGACCTGCTCGTCGCGCTCCGGGACGCCGGCATCGACGTCACGGGGTTCAACGTCCGTGCGCCGACACTCGACGACGTCTTCCTCGCGATAACCGGCGAACACGTCGAGCACGAGACGTCAACCGACGAGACCGAACTGGAGGTGTCCCCGTGAGCACCCCGACGACCGACGGGGCTGAGGCGTCCGAAGGCGGTGCGACCGCCGACCGCTCCCGGAACAGCTACCTCGGGGAGGTGTGGGTGAACTTCAAGCGCTGGAACCTCAAGGCCGTCAGGAACCCGTTCGTCCTGATCGTCTCCCTGGTCCAGCCAGTGATCTTCCTCGTCCTCTTCACGCAGGTGTTCGGCAACGTCGCCGGGGGTGCGATCGGCGGACCGGGCGGCGGCGGCCCGAGTTACGAGACCTATCTCGTGCCGGCGATCGCAGTCCAGGTCGCGATCGCGGCGGCCGCCACCTCGGGGGTCGGACTGGTCAACGACATCGAGAACGGGATGTTCGAGAAGGTGCTGGTCAGCCCGATGAGCCGGTCGGCGGTCTTTCTCGGCAAGACTGCTGCCGAACTGCTCCGGATCGCCACCCAGATCGGTATCATCCTGGGTCTCGGCGTCCTGCTGGGCGCGGAGGTCGGAACCGGTATCGTCGGTGCCGTCGGGATCGTCGCCGTCGGGGTCGTCTTCTCCCTGTGGTTCGTCGGCTTCTCCAACGCGCTTGCCGTACTCACCAAAGACCAGGAGTCGACGATCATCGGCGCGAACCTCCTGCAGTTTCCGCTCCTTTTCCTCTCGTCGGCGTTTCTCCCGCTGGAGGTGCTACCGGAGTGGATCCAAACCGTCGCGGCTGTCAATCCGGTGACCTACGGCGTCGACGCCGCACGGTCACTGATGTTGAACGCGGACGCGGCGAGCGTGTTCAGTGCGAGCGGGTTCGGCACCGTTGGTAACGCTGTCGTCCCGGCTATGGCTGTATTGCTCGTGCTGGCTCTGGTGTTCGGCGGTGTCGCCGTCGCGATGATCCGCCGGGCCTCAAGTTCGAAAGTGCAGTGACTGGCCCCGCGTCCGGTACCCTCTTTTGCGGTCCCGCCGACGTGCCGGTATGGACGTCACCATCGCGGAGTCGACGGTCGGCGGCCGCGCGCAGGCGCCGCCGTCGAAGAGCTACACCCACCGGGCGGTCCTCGCCGCGGGCTACGCCGACGGGGCGACGGTCCGTGGGCCGCTGGTCAGCGCCGACACCCGGGCGACGATGCGCGCCGTCGAGGCCTTCGGCGGGAGAGTCGACATCAGGGAGCGCGAGGACGGGGCCGCGGTGCTCGAGGTCGACGGATTCGGCGGCCGCCCCGAAGTGCCAGCGGACGTCATCGACTGCGCGAACAGCGGGACGACGATCCGCCTCACGACGGCCGCAGCGGCACTGGCCGACGGGCTGACCGTCCTCACCGGCGACGGCTCGCTCCGCTCCCGCCCGCAGGGACCGCTCCTGCGGGCCATCGAACAGGTCGGCGGCCGTGCGGAGAGCACGAGGGGTAACGGGCAGGCCCCGCTCGTGGTCGGCGGACCGATACACGGTGGGAGCGCCGCGGTCCCGGGTGACGTCTCCTCGCAGTTCATCACCGCCCTGCTGATGGCGGGTGCGGTCACCGAAGCGGGAGTGGATATCACGCTCCAGACCGAACTCAAGTCCGCCCCGTACGTGGACATCACTATCGAGGTGCTCGACGCGTTCGGGGTGCGAGCCCGCGAGACCGGCCGGGGATTTTCGGTCGGCGGGGGACAGACCTACGGCCCCGGCGACGGCTACGACGTGCCAGGCGACTTCTCCTCGGCCTCGTATCTCCTCGCCGCGGGCGCGGTGGCTGGCGTGGACGGCGTGACGGTCACCGCCGCCTACCCGAGTGCGCAGGGCGACCAGGCCATCGTCGAGGTGCTGGACCGGCTGGGGGCCGACATATCGTGGGACCGGGACGCTGGCGAACTCACCGTCACGGAGAGTGCGCTCGACGGTATCGAGGTCAGTGTCGCCGACACGCCGGACCTGCTCCCGACCATCGCAGTGCTGGGGGCAGTCGCCGGCGGGACGACCCGGATCGTCGACGCCGAGCACGTCCGCTACAAGGAGACCGACCGGGTGTCTGCGATGGCGGAGGCGCTGGAACGGATGGGAGCGAGCGTCGAGGAGGAGCAGGACTCGCTGGCCGTCCACGGCGCCGAGTCGACGCTTCGTGGGGCGACCGTCGACGGGCGCGGTGACCACCGGATCATCATGGCGCTGTCGGTCGCTGGACTGGTCGCCGAGGGGGAGACGACGGTCCGCGGTGCCGACGACGTGGACGTCTCCTTTCCGGACTTCTTCGACGTGCTGGCGGAGCTCGGTGCCGACCTGCAACGGGAGTGAGCAGCGCAGCGGAGGGGCGAGCAGGTGGCCCGGGGCGGACGCGAGACGGCGGGCCACGCAACCGCAGCCCGTCCCGCGGTGACTCGTCAGCGCACGCCCAGGCCTGCTCCCGGCCTCCGGTTTGAAGCTTCGGGTGCGGGTCGCGCAAGTTTAAGTTCCGACGGCCGCCACGTTGGGGGTATGCTAGACCTGTCCGAGGAACAGCGCTTGCTCGTCGACGAGACACAGCGGCTGGCCGAAAACGAGTTCGCCGACCGCGCGTTCACCTGGGAGGGTGAGGGCTACCCCGAGGAGAACATCGAACTGCTCGCCGACCGCGGCTTCCTGGGGATCAACCTCCCGACCGAGTACGGCGGCGGCGGGATGAGCGAGTTCGACGTCGCCCTCCAGATCGAGACCATCGGGCGGGTCTGTCCTGACACCGCAGCCGCGATCTACGGCCAGTCGATGGTCGCCCCGCGCGCTATCGACATGTTCGGCTCCGAGTGGGCCAAAGAGCACTACCTGCCGAAGGTGACGAGCGGAGAACTGTCGGTCGCGATCGGGATCTCCGAGCCCGAAGCCGGCAGCGATTCCCGGAACATGACCACGACCGTCGAGGAGGCCGACGACGGCGAACTCTACCTCAACGGCGAGAAGACGTGGGTCTCGAACGTCCCCGAATCCGATGCGGCAGTCATCTGGGCGAAGTTCCCCGAGGGGCTGGGGACCGTGATCATGGAGTTCGACCAGCCGGGCGTCGAGATCCACCAGCACCACACCAACATGCACGGCGAGACCCAGACCCAGTTCTACATGGAGGACGTCCACGTCCCCGAGGAGCGGGTGCTCGTCCGCGGGCCGGAGGCGCTGAAACAGCAGCTCAAGGCGCTGAACTGGGAGCGCTGTGGCAGTTCGATGCTCGCCAATTCCATCAGCCTGAACGCTTTCGACAAGGCCATCGAGTACGCACAGCAACGCGAGCAGTTCGACCAGCCCATCGGCGACTTTCAGGGGATCCGCTGGAAGGTCGCCGACATGGCAAAACAGATCGAGGGGGCGCGCACGCTCACCTACCGGGCGGCGCTCAGCGGCGGAGGCGAGGACGACGCTCCCGACCGGCTCGCGGCCTCGCTGGCGAAACTCTCCACCAGCGAGACCGTCGAACGCGTCGTCAGCGAGGCGCTGCAGATCCACGGCGCGAACGGCTACCAGCAGGGCCACCCCCTCGAGTACCTCTACCGGCTGGCCCGCGGTCGCCGGATCGCCGCGGGCACCGACGAGATCATGAAAAACAACATCGCCGACGTCGTCTTCGAAGAGGGGCTCCCGCGGACGCTGTAGGGACTCCCCGGACGGTGCTGGCAGCCCACAGTCGGGTTCCGGAGGTCGACCCCCGAAGGCAAAAGGACTATAACAGCCAGCAGGTAACCCCCAAACAGCGATGGTGACCACAGTACCGCTGCAGATCCCAGGTGTCCCAGGGGGCCCGGAGTTGCTGATCATTTTGCTGATCGCCGTGTTGCTGTTCGGGGCGAACAAGATCCCCAAACTCGCACGGTCCTCGGGTGAAGCGATAGGTGAATTCCAGAAGGGGCGGCAGGAAGTCGAGGAAGAGCTCCAGGATATGAAAGAGGGCGGGAGCGACTCGTCGGACGAGGAGAGCGAAGACACGCTCGACCTCGAGGAGGAGTCGACGTCCTCGAGCGGCTCCTGACGGCGTTCCGAACGCGACTCGCGAGGAGGCGGTGTTCTCGGACGGAGCCTTCTGTCTCTTGCAGTGTTGCTCTCGAGATGTCCGCCCTGCCCCGCTGAGTGTCGCCCCGGAGGTCGGCGTCTCAGTTCCGCACGCGCACGACGCCCGACTGAAAGACCTCCTGGTTCGGAATGATGTACTCCTCGCCGTCGGATTCGACCCGCGTGACGAAGACGTCGACCTCCTGGACGATCCCACGCCGGTCGTCGATCCGGACCTCGTCGCCGATGGCGTAGGGCTCGGTCAGGAGGAGATAAATGCCGGCGGCGGCGGCCGCGAGCAGGTGCCGGAAGGCGAGCCCACCCAGAAAGACGAGCCCGAAGGCGAAGGCACCGAGCAGGATCAGGAGGGCGTCGGTCGAGACGCCGACCTGTGCGAGCGCGACCAGCGCCGCCACGTAGAAGATGCTGTACTTGACGAGGTCGCCGAGGAAGGCCACCTCCGGAAGTTTCACCGAGCGGAGCCGCTCGCTGACGGCGAGCTCGGCCCGGTAACCGGCCGTGACCCCGACGATGACCGCGAGTGCGGCGATCAGCAGCCGGGGGAGATAGCTCGTGACCCGGGTCCAGAACAGCTGGATGTCGAGCAGCTGCACGACGTTGAGCGCGAGGACGATCGCGAGGACGTAGACGAACACCGCCACCAGCGAGGCGATCAGTCCGACCGTCGAGAAGCCGACCGCCCGGACGGTCCGTTCGAGCGGCGTTCCCTCGACGGCGTCCGCGAAGCTGCTGTCGGTCAGGGCCCCGCGAGTCCACCGCCAGGCGAGGTATGCGGCGACCAGTCCGACCACCAGGATGGCGATCGAGAAGGCGAAGGCGGCCTCCTCGGAGAAGAGACGGCGGACGAACCGCGGCAGGTCGACCTGCATCAGTACTCCTCCGGGTCGAGCTCGATGACCAACTCACCGCCCTTGAACGCCCGGACCATCCCGTCGGATTCGGAGAGCACGATCGCGATGGCGTTGGTGTCACGGGTGATGGCACCGGCGGCCATGTGGCGGGCACCGAGTCCTTTGGGGATGTCGACGCCCTCGGCGGAGGGCTCCAGGTAGCGGTACGCGGAGACGATCTTCCCGGAATCGGAGATGACGAAGGCGCCGTCCAGCCGGGAGAACTCCTTCAGCATCACGTTCACGATCGGGTCGCCGACGTGGACGTGGGACTTCTCGAAGGGGTTGTACGACAGCGGTCGCGACTTGTTCATCACCTTGCCGGCGTCCCCGACCACGAACAGCGCCCCGACCTGCTTGCCCTTCTGACCCTTCTTGCCGAGTTCGATACAGACCTCGAAGACGTCCCGGACGACGTCGGGTTCGGGCCGGGAGTTGACGAAGAGGTCGTAGACGCCGGTGGGGGAGTACTGGTCGGCCCGGACCCGAACGACCGTGTCCATCCCGTCGCCGAACATCGAGGTCGCGCACGCGACGGTGTCACCCTCGTCGAGCAGGCCCTGCTGTGCGGCCCCTTCCAGCCCGAACCGCAGGCGGCCGCCCACGTCGGTGAACTCCAGGGGGAGCTCGACGAACGTCTCGGCGTCCACCGCGTTTTCCTGTCCGACGACGATGACCGGCAGGTCGGCGTCGTCGGCCGCGAAGGCGTCGTATGTGCCGGCGCTCGGTGAGAAGAGGAGGACCGCGTCGATGTCGGCCACGACATCGTCGACCAGGTCGTCGAGGGCGCTCATTGTCGTTTCAACTCAGTAGACAGGAAAAAAGGTTGTGGCAGGGCCTCTCCCCGTCAGTCCTCCGTCAGACGCCGGAGGCTCGTGCGGACTCGACCAGCGCGTCGAAGACGCCGCTGTTGACATGCGTATGACAGTACGTGCCGAGCGTCCGTCCCGCCAGCAGGCCGTCGCCGTCCCCGGTGAGCCCGTCGCCGCGGCGGGTCTCGAAGGCCAGCCGGGCGTCCCGGTCGAGGGTCGCCGAGGAGTAGTGAAACTCGTGGCCGCGCACCCGCTCGCCCGCGTTCGCGACCGGGGAGTCGTGGGTGGCCTCGAGCTCCGCGTGGTCCAGCGCCTGGTACCGGTCGTGCATCCGCACCTCCGCCGGGAGGATGCCGGCCATCGGTGCCGTCTCGCCGTCCGCGGTCGTCAGCGAGCGACACAGCGCCATGAAGCCGCCGCACTCGCCGTAGACCGGCACCCCCTCGGCGGCCCGTTCGGCGACCGCCGCGAGGGTGGCGCTGTCGGCCAGCGCCTGGAGGTGGAGTTCCGGGTACCCGCCCGGGAGGTAGACAGCGTCGACGTCGCCGAGCGGGTCACCCGCAAGCGGCGAGACCGTCACCACGTTTCCCAGCTCGCGCAACCGCTCGACGACCGCGGGGTACAGGAAGGCGAAGGCCTCGTCGCGGGCGACCGCCACGGTGGGGGTGGTGGTCGCGGCATCCGAGGGATCGCCGCCGTGCCCGGCCGTCGGACACGCAGTGTCTTCGAGTCCCGGCGGCTCGCTCGCGAGCGCGAGGAGCCGGTCGGCCCGGATCCCCTCGGCGGCCGCCGTCAGCGCCTCCCGGTCGACCGGGGCCTGCTCGCCCATGTGGAGCCCGAGGTGCCGGTCGGGGATCTCGAGGCGGTCGTCCGGTGGAACCCGACCGAGGTACTCCAGGGAATCGGGCAGGGCCTCCCTGACCCCCTCGGCGTGGCGCCCGCCGCCCGCTCGCTGCGCGATGACGCCCGCCACCTCGACTTCCCGGCCGACCCGCCGGGCGTACTCCCGGAATCCGAGCGCCGTGGCGGCGACGCTCTCCATCCCCGCGGCGGCGTCGACCACCAGGACGACCGGCAACTCCAGTGCCTCGGCGACTGCCGCGGTGCTGGAGACGTCCCCGTCGTACAGCCCCATGACCCCCTCGACGATGCAGACATCGCCCTCCCCGCGGGCGTAGTTGCACCGGAGCCCCGCCTCGCCCTCCAGCCACAGGTCCAGCGTCCGCGAGGGCTTGTCGGCGACGACCCGGTGGTGGCTCGGGTCGATGAAGTCGGGGCCGGCCTTGGCCGGCTGGACCTCCCGGCCGGCCTCCCGGAGCGCCTCGATGACTGCCAGCGTGGCGACTGTCTTGCCAACCCCCGAGGCCGTTCCGCCGACCACGACGCCCTTCACGGGTCGCCCCCCATCACGGCTCCCCTTCCTCGACGAGGCGACCGTACACCTCGGTGAACGAGTCCCTGACCTCGGCCATCGGAACCCCCGCCCGCCGGGCGAGCGCGAGTGCACCGCCCATCCCGACACCCTCCTTCGCCTCGCCGGCAGCGAAGGGCGCCATCCCGGGATGGCCCTCGGTGTCGAATCCGGGGTCGGTGGCCGTGACGGTCACGTCGAGCGCGTCGGCCGTCGCCGCGAGGTCAGCGGTGTCGTCCCCGGCGACGTAGCTGGTGGTCGCCAGGCTCAGCCGGCGGTCGACCCCGTCGTGGCGCAACATCGCGGCGACGGCGAGCATCTGCGTCCCGCCGGCGAGCGTGACGGCTGTGTCGGTCTCGAGGCCGCCGCGGGCGAGACCGGCCGCGGTCGCCAGTACCGGGTCGCCCATCCGCCGGACTGCCCGCTTCGGCCGGCCGGCCGCCCCGCCGGGCTCGAGTCCCGACGCGTCGAGCCCTTCGGCGACGACCTCGCGTTTCTGCTGGATGGGGTTGTCGGGCAGCGAGGAGGAGACCGCGTCGGGCTCACCGAGCGCCCGCAACACGCCCATCGCGGTCGTCGTCCCGCCGGGGACAGATTCGGCGACGAACAGCTCGTCCTCGTGGAGTTTCCGGCCGAACTGCCGGGCTGCCTCGTAGGCCCCGGGCGCCGTCGGGACCGGGTCGGCCTCGCGGATATCGTCGCCCCGGCGCGCGCCGACGGTCACGGTGCCGGCGGCGGTCGGCTCCGCGAGGCCGCCGTCGACGACCGTGACGTCGAACCCGAGAGTCTCGCGGACCGCCCTGGTGACCGCCGCGGGGGTCGGGCAGCCGCTCGGGCTGACCGGGACGACTGGGGCACGCACCGGCTGACCGTAGGTGAGGATCTCGGCGTCGGCTGCCGGCGTGTGCGTCCGCAGGTCGGGGTCGGCACCGGCCGCGCTCAGGCCGGGGATGGCCGCGGTGTCGGTCGAGCCGGCGACCAGCAGGAATCGCATTGCGCCCCGTTCGGAGCGGACTTACCTCAATGCCGCGGTCGGCTGCGGGGTCGGGGTAGCCGGTCCGGCCGGTCCGCGGGCACCCCCGTCAGGCGACCACACCGATGACGACCGCCGTGAGCACGAGGTTGGCGAAGGCAGCCACGAGCAGGACCTTCCAGCCGACCCCGAGCACCTGGTCGATCCGGAGCCGGGGGAAGGAGGCCCGCGCCCACTGGGTGAACAGGAAAAAGGCCCAGATCTTGAGGACGAACCAGACGGGCCCCGGCAGCAGCGGGCCGGCGGGGCCGCCGAGAAAGAGGGTCGTCGCCAACGCCCCGGCGAGGAAGATGTGGACGAACTCCGCCGCGTAGACCAGCGCGAAGTAGACGCCGCCGTACTCGGTCTGGTAGCCGGCGACGATCTCCTGGGCGGCCTCGGGGGTGTCGAAGGGGTTGCGCCCGACCTCGGCGAGCGCGGCCGCGACGAAGAGCACGAACCCGAGGGGGTCGACGAAGGCGAACCACGAGGGAACGGTGAGGCCGGCGACAGTCACGAGTGGCTCGGCCTGCGCGGCGACGACCGCGCTCGGCCGGAGCGAGCCCGCAAGCAGCACCGCGGCCGCACCGGCCAGCACCAGCGGGATCTCGTAGGCGATAGTGCTCGCGATCGCCCGGAGCCCGCCGAGCATGGCGTACTTGTTGTTCGAGGCGTAGCCGGCCATCGCGATGGCGAGTGCGGATAGCGACGCGACCGCGAAGGCGAAGGCGATCCCGATGTCGGGGTCGGCGAGCTGGATCTCGACGCCGCCGAGCGAACCCATGGGGATGACCGCAAAGCCAAGCAGGGCGGAGGTCATCATCAGCAGGGGCGCGATGTCCCAGGCCGGGCGGTCGGCACCCTCCGGCACCACGAGCTCCTTGGAGAGCAGCCGGACGGCGTCGGCGACGATGATCAGTACGCCGCCGGGCCCGTGTCTGTTCGGGCCGACCTTCTCCCAGAAGGCGGCGAGGACCTTCCGTTTCGCCCAGACGACGACGGCGGCGTTCCCGACGACGAAGGTCCCGACGATGGTCGCCGCGAGGAGGGCCCCGGCGACCGCCGCACCCGGTCCCGAGCCGAACAGCCCCGCGAGCGCCTCCGGAAGCAGCGTCACCGGCGCCACCCCCCAGTCAGTTCTACCCGGTCGCGAACGTGGACTGTCATCGCCCGGATCTACTCGGGGGCGGGGACTGAGCCTGCTGCCGCGGATGCGCGGCGGGTTTATAAGGATCGTCCGCGCAACCTTCGGCCTCCTCGACGCGGGTCCTACAGGAACCCGAGCCCCATCAGCACGGCCAGACCGACGACGATGGTCGCGAGGATGTTCTCGGTGTACCAGGCGACGAGTGCCGCGGCACCCCCGGCGACGAGGCGTCCGTTCCCGGCCACGACGACGGTCCCGTCGGGAGCGAGGATGGCGGGCACCACCAGCGCCGAGAGGACCGCCGCGGGCACCATCCCCAGCGCCGTCTCGACCCGGGCCGGGACCGTCCCGAGATACTCGAACAGGAACAGAAACGAGGCCCGCAGCGCGTAGGTTCCGACGCCGGCGAGGGCGACCGCGGCCCAGACGGTCGCGTCGGGTGCGGTCACTCCGGCACCTCCGCCGGGGCGCCGACCCCGGCCCACACGGCCACGCCCGTCCCGACCGCGACGCCAGCCAGCGCGCCCGCGAGCAGGCCGAGATTGAAGGGGAGCGCGACCCCAGCGGTCGCCACCCCGCCCCCGACCACCGCCGCGGTGGCGGTGGCGCGGTTTTTCGCCGCCGCGGGCACGAGCAACGCGAGGAAGGTCAGCGGGACGGCGAAGCGAAGCGGCAGCCACGCCGGCACCCGCGCGCCGGCGACCGCGCCGACGACGGTACAGACCTGCCAGACCGCCCACAGCGGCGCCGCCGTCCCCAGGAAGTACCACCGCCTGCGGGTGACACCCTCCATCCCCTCGGCGTACCGGGTCACCGCCAGCGCGAAGGCCTGGTCGGTGAGGACGTAGGCCATCAGCCCGCGCCACCGCGAGTCCTCCTCCACGAAGTGAGGGGCCAGCGACGCCGAGTACATCACCAGCCGGGAGTTGATGATCAGCGCGGTCCCGACGACGACCAGCAACGCCCCGTCCCCGCCCAGCAACTCGATCATGGCCAGCTGGGAGGCGCCGGCGAAGACCACGACCGAGAGCGCAGCGGCCTGCAGGACCGACAGCCCGGCACCCACCGCTGCGGCCCCCGCCACCAGCCCGAAGGGGACCACGCCGACCATCACCGGCGTCGTCGCGGCGAGTCCGGCACGGAAGTCCTCCCGTCGACTCATCGGGCCGGCTTTGAGGGCGGGGGGGCACACCCTTTGCGGTTCGCGGGCGCGGCCTCCGGCACCCGCCGTGTGCAGGGTGGGACGCTCAGTCCCGCAGGTCCTCCCGGCGGACCTTGCCGGTCGCCGTCTTCGGCAGCTCGTCGACGAACTCGATCTCGCGGGGGTACTCGTAGGCCGCGAGCCGGTTGCGGACGTGCGACCGGAGTTCCTCGCGGAGGGCGTCGTCGGGCTCGCCCTGCACCACGACGAACGCCTTGGGCACCTCGCCGCGTTCCTCGTCGGGCACCCCCACGACGCCGGCGTCGGCGACGGCCTCGTGGTCTGCCAGGTGTTCCTCGATCTCCTCGGGGCCGATCCGGTACCCCGCCGAGATGATGACGTCGTCCTTGCGCGATTTGAACGAGAAGTAGCCGTCCTCGTCGACGGTGCCGAGGTCCTCGGTGAGCAGCCAGCCGTTCCGGACCTTTTCGGCGGTCTTCTCGGGCTTGCCGAGATACTCCTTGAAGCAGACCGGGTTGCCCTCGTAGCGGACGGCGAGCTCCCCGACCTCGCCCGGGTCGACGGTCGGCTCGGCGGTCTCGGGGTCGACGACCGCCACCTCGTGGCCCGGCCCCGCCAGTCCCATCTTCCCCTCGCGGAACTGCGCCAGCGCGGTACAGTGACCGACCAGCATGTTCGCCTCCGTCTGGCCGTACCCCTCGTGTACCGCCGCGCCCTCGAAGACCTCGCTCGCCCAGTTGACGATGTCCAGTCCCAGCGACTCGCCGCCGCTGGGGACCACCCGCACCGATGAGACGTCCCGGTCCGGCGGGTCGACCCGGGCCATCATCCGCAGCCCCGTCGGCGGCGCGAAGAAGTTGGTCACCTCGTACTCCTCCAGCAGGCGGTAGGCTTCGTGGGGGTCGAACTCACCGCCGGCGTACGCGAGCACCGGCTGGCCGTAGAAGAGGCCGGGCATCACCACGTCGAACAGCGAGGCGATCCACGCCCACTCCGCGGGCGTCCAGTAGACGTCGTCGTCGGTCATCTCGAGGTTACAGAAGGTGGTCAGAAAGAGCGGGAGATGGCCCAAAAGCACCCGGTGTGCGTGGCGGACGCCCTTCGGGTCGCCGGTCGTCCCGGAGGTGTAGATGAGCAGCCCGTCGTCCTCGGCGTCGGTCTCGGCGACCTCCCGGCCGGCGGCGGCGCCCTCGATGGCCTCCCAGAGGTCGGTCTCGCCCTCGTGGGGGTCCGCGACGTCGACGGTGAGGACCGTCTCCAGAGCATCGAGGTCACCGCGGACGTACCGGAGGGTGTCGGCGTTCGCGGCGTCGACGACGCAGGCGACGGCGTCCGCGTCGTCCAGCCGGTAGGAGAGGCCGTCGACTCCGAACAGGGTACTCAGGGGGATCGAGACCGCCCCCAGTTTCCAGCATGCGACGTGGGCCAGCACCGTCTCGGGCTTCTGGCCGACGTTGACGCCGACGCGGTCGCCCCGGCCCACGCCCTGTGCGGCCAGGTGGTTCGCCAGCCGGTCGGTGTACTCGCCGAGCTCGCCGAAGGTCAGCGTCCGCTCGCGGCCGCCGGCCTCCTCGGCGTACAGGGCAACCGCCTCGGGTGTCTCCTCGGCCCACCGCTCGCAGACGTAGTCGGCCATGTTGAACTGGTCGGGGACCTCCCACTCGAAGGCCTCCCGGAGTTCGCCGTAGCTGTCCCACTCCTGCTCGTGGAAGTGGTACGCGTCGAGTCGCTCGACCATGCCGGGCGTTCACAGGGGCCGACCAAAAAGGTAGAGGCGAGCCGGCGAGACGGCGGTCACTTACTTGTAGCTCGGGACCGGTTCTGGCGTATGAGCGAGCGGGGTGAGGCGATCCGGGTTCTCCACGTCGACGACGACCCGGGACTGGTAGACGTGGCCGCCACCTTCCTCGAACGCGAGGACGACCGGATCACGGTCCGGAGCGCGACCAGCGCCGCCGACGGGCTGGCGGTCCTGGAGGCCCACGAGGTCGATTGCGTCGTCTCCGACTACGAGATGCCGGGACAGGACGGGATCGACTTCCTCGAGGCCGTCCGCGAGACCGACCCCGACCTCCCCTTCATTCTCTACACCGGGAAGGGGAGCGAGGAGGTCGCGAGCGAGGCCGTCTCGGCAGGCGTGACCGACTACATGCAGAAGGAGACCGGGACCGACCAGTACGCCGTCCTGGCCAACCGGGTCGCCAACAGCGTCGAGCAGTACCGCGCCGAGCAGGAGGCCGAGCGGACCCGCAGGCGGCTGGAGGAACTCTCCGAGAGCACGACGGACTGCCTGTGGATGTTCGACCGGGACTGGGAGGAGCTGCTTTTCATCTCGGGCTACGAGGAGGTGTGGGAGCGGCCGGAGTCGGCCATCAGGGAAGACCCGAAGGACTTCCTGAACGGCGTCCACCCCGACGACCGCGAGTTTGTCAGTGCAGCTATGGATCGCCTCTCCGATGGGGAGTCGATCGACATCGAGTACCGGATCCTGCGCGGCGGCGGCGAGCAGGGGGCCGTCTGGGTGAAAGGCGAACCGGTGTTCGAGGACGGCGACGTCGTACGGGTCGTCGGGTTCACCCGGGACATCACCGAGCGGCGGGAGCAGTCACGGCGGCTGGAGACGCTGATCAGCAACCTCCCGGGGATCGCCTACCGGGCCCGCAACGAGCCCGGCTGGCCCATGGAGGTCGTCAGAGGCGAGTGCGAGGAGCTCACGGGGTACACCGCGGAGGCGGTCGAGAGCGGAGCGGTCAGCTGGGGAGGCGACGTGCTCCACCCGGACGACCGCGAGCGGATCTGGGACACTGTACAGGGCTTCCTCGAAGAGGACCGCCCCTTCGAGGTGACCTACCGGATCCGGACCGAAGAGGGGGAGACGAAGTGGATGTGGGAGCGGGGCCGGCTGGTCGACGCCGAACTGGAGGATGAACCGGTACTGGAGGGGTTCATCACGGACATCACCGAACGCAGGCGACGCGAGCAGGAGCTGCGCCGGTACGAAGCCTACCTCGAGGAGTCGACCGACATCATCACCGTGCTCGACGACGACGGCACGATCAAGTACCAGAGCCCCGCAGTCACCCGGTTGCTCGGATACGGACAGGAGGAACTGGTCGGCGAGAACGGCTTCGACTTCATCCACCCCGACGACGTGGAGGAACTCCTCGCGCACTTCGAGGACCTCCTCTCGGACCCGGGCGCGACGACCACCGTCGAGTGCCGGTTCCGGACGGCCGACGGCGACTGGGTCTGGCTCGAGGTCCACGGCAAAAACCAGCTCGGGAACGAGGCGATAGAGGGGGTCGTGACGAACAACCGCGTCATCACCGAGCGCAAGGAGCGCGAGCAGGACCTCGAGCGGACGAACGCGCTGCTCTCGACGCTTGTGGAGACGCTCCCGGTGGGCGTCCTCGCCGAAGACGGGTCCCGGAACGTGCTGGCGGTCAACGAGCGCCTGCTCGAGCTGTTCGGCATAGCGGGGTCGCCAGCGGAGACGGTCGGAGCGGACTGTGAGCGGCTGGCCCGGGAAGTCAGCGACGTGTTCGCGGACCCGGAGGAGTTCGTCGCGCGCATCGACCGGCTGGTCGACACCCGCGAGTCCGTCCGGGGCGAGGAGCTCCACCTCCGGGACGGCCGGACCTTCGCGCGCAGCCACGAGCCGATCGAACTCCCGGAGGGTGAGGGTCACCTGTGGGTCTACCGCGAGATCACCGAGCGGAGAGACCGGGAGCGGCGGCTCCGCGAGACGACCTCGCGGCTCGAGGCTCTGTTCGAGCAGTCCCCGGACATGATCAACGTCCACGACACGGAAGGGAACATCATCGACCCGAACCCGCGGCTCGTCGAGAAGACGGGCTACGACCGGGAGGAACTCGCCGGGATGAAAGTCTGGGAACTCGACCAGACACTCGACCGCGATGCGGCACGGGACTTCTGGGCGGGGATGGACCACGGCGACCGCGAACGCCTAGAGGGGGTCTACCGCCGGCGCGACGGCTCCACCTTCCCCGTCGAGGTCCACATCAGGCGGCTCGAACTGAACGGCGACGACCGCTTCATCGCGATCAGCCGTGAAACCACCGAACGCAAGGAGCGCGAACGGGAACTCAGCAGGCAAAACGAGCGTCTCGAGGAGTTCGCGAGCGTCGTCAGCCACGACCTCCGGAACCCGCTGAACGTGGCCCAGGGCCGCCTGGAACTGCTCGCCGAGGAGTGTGACAGCGAGCACGCCGAGCCGGCGAGAGAAGCCCTCGAGCGGATGGGCCGGATCATCGAGGACGTACTCTGGCTCGCCCGCGAGGGGAAAGACATCGGCACGACCGGGACTGTCGACCTCCGGGAGGCGGTCGGGTCGGCGTGGGAGATGGCGGCCGCCGACGGGGCCGAACTGGTCGTCGACCTGACCGGCTCGCCCGCGGTGGACGCTGACGGGGACCGGCTTGGACAGCTCCTCGAGAACCTCTTCCGTAACTCGGTCGAACACGCCGGCGAAGACGTGACCGTCACGGCCGGCGAGTCAGAGGGCGGGTTCTACGTCGAGGACGACGGCCCCGGGATCCCCGAAGCGGAGCGCGAGGACGTCTTCGACGCCGGCTACACGACGAGCCAGGAGGGGACCGGGTTCGGGCTCAGCATCGTCGAGCGGATCGCCGAGGCCCACGGCTGGGAGGTCGAGGTCACGGAGAGTCCGTCGGGGGGCGCCCGCTTCGAGGTCACCGGCGTCGAGTTCGTCGACGAGTAGCCGCCGCGGGGCTCGCCCCTCGCCGCGCCGGTGGTCGCCCCGGGTCCCCCGCCGTCGTGTCGGCGGCCACCCTCCACCACGGAGGCAAGGTGTTTGTCACCGGGCCACGAACGGGCCACCATGGATTTTGTCCGACCCGAAGAGGAGGCTGCGGCCGTCCGCGACGCGGTCAGCCGACCGAAGTTCCTGGACGCGACGACGCTCACGGTGGGCTTCCGGACGGACCCGGACGCAGTCGAGCGGGTGCTCCCGCCGGGACTCGAGCCGGCCGACCGGCCACTCGCCCGCGCCGAGGTGGTCAGCGTGGGCCGGTCGAACTGCGTCGGCCCGTTCGACGGCGGCGGGCTGTACGTCCGTGCCAGACACGGCGACCGCGAGGGTGCGTACTGCCTCTCGATGCCGATGTCGACCGACGCGGCCGTGCGCTGGGGACGGGAGACCCTCGGCGAGCCCAAAAAGCGGGCCGAGGTGACACTCGACCGGGCGGACGAGGGCGCCCGCGGCACGGTACGTCGGCGCGGCGAGCGGCTGGTCGACATCGACGCCAGGCTGACCGAGTCACAGGAGCCCCGGTCCGGCGAGACGACCGTCTTCCACTACAAGTACCTGCCGGCAGCCAGCGGCGAGGGGTTCCACGGCGACCCCGCGCTGGTGGCCGTGACCCTAGAGAGCGAGCAGACGAGCGCCGAGCGAGGGAGTGCCGACCTCTCGCTGGGGTCGACCGCCCACGACCCGCTCGGGTCGCTCCCGGTCGAGTCGGTCCGGGGCGCGACCTGCGCCGAGACCGACATCGCGCTCTCGGCCGAAGAGATTGCGACCGTCGACCCCGAGGCATTCGAGCCCTACGCCTTCGGTGTCGGGATGGACGACTGGCTCGCGCTCGCGAACGACTGACTCTCCGCGCGAGACCAGAGAGAATGTGCGCGGAAGCGACTCTCACGTCCGTTCGAGCCGGTATGCGCGGGGGGAGATTTGAACTCCCGGACTTCTACAAGACAGCGTCCTAAGCGCTGCGCCTTTGGCCTGGCTCGGCTACCCGCGCGCACTCCACTCTGCACGCCCCATCGAAAAAACCGCTACGCTTGGCACCGTCGGGGACACCGGGCTTATTATTCCTGACGGGCGTACGTGTGTCCGGGATGTACCGAGCGAGCGACGAGCGGGAAAACGCCGACTGGCTGGCCGACCTGGAGACGGCGGCCGACCGGCTGGAGCTGGGCTCTGACGCCCGCTCGCGGGCTGCCGACGTCTTCCTCTCCTCGGTCCCCGAGAGCGACCGCTCGAAGCCCGCGCGGCTGGCCGCGGCGCTGTATGTCGGCGCCCTCGCCGCCGGCGATCAGCGCTCCCAGTCCGCGGTCGCGGAGGCGGTGGGCGTCTCCCGGCTGTCGGTCCAGAACCACTGGAAGGGGATGCTGGAGGCTGCGGGGCTGGACGCACCGGACTGGTAGACGGGACGAACTGGGAGGATGGGAGCGGTCGCGGGTCGGACTGCGGTCAGTCGTCGTGGCCGGCCTCCACCTGGCGGCCGTCGCGCCCGGGGGTGACGTTGCCGTGTTCGTCGATCTCCCCGCGGACGATCCGCGTCGAGGAGATGATGTCGCCGTCCTCGGCCTCGACGTGGTCGACGACCTCGATGTCGAGGGGGTCGTCGCCGTTCTCCTGGCGGAGTTCGTTGATCCGCCGGCCGCCGGCCTCGGTCTCGGGGGAGACGATCAGGACGTCGAACTGCGGTTCGGTCGCGATCCCGGTGGGCTCGGTGAGCTTCCGGACCTCGTACTCGCGGCCGTATTCGGCGGCGAAGTCGGCCAGTTCTGTCTTCAAGACCTCCAGGCGGTCCTCGAAGGGGCGGACAGGACGGGCCTCGTCGCGGGTCTGTCCCGCGAGTTCGTCGCTGGTCAGCCCTACCGTCACGTCACCGAGTTCGAACGCGCGGTCGAACAGCTTCCGGTGACCGTCGTGTATCGGGTCGAACGTCCCACCCAGCGCGACCTTCATACCCCCAGCCACGACACCTCTCCTGTTAGTTGTGTCGACTTGTGTCGTGGGAGCGTCCCCCGGAAGCCCCGGGCGACCGGTCCCCCGCCGACGGTCAGTCGTCGCCGCGCTCGACGGTGATCGTCACCGGCGTATCCTCCTCTTCGTCGTTCTCGTCGAGATACTGGTCGAGATTGAAGACCGCGTTGAGCTGGTCCTGAACGTCCTCGACGACCTCGCTGACGAGCTCGCTCGGTGCGATCGCGGCGTACTCGTAGGGGTTGTTGCCCGCCCCGTCGCTCTCGCGTTTCCGGCGGTCGACCAGCCCGTCCTCGTGGAGCCCCGCGAGGGCCTCGCGGACGGTGCTCGGATACAGACCCGTCTCCTCGGCCACCTCCTCGCTGGTGCTGTCCGGATGTGTGCGCAGGGTGACGTAGATCCGGGCCCGCGTCTCCGTGTCGAGCACCCACGACAGCAGCTCGACGACCCCCTCGTCGAACTGCTCGGCCGCCCGGTCGGCCCCCCGCTCGATGCGGTCGCGGACGTCACCGCCGGTCGTGTCGACCCCCTCCCGTCGCTTCCCGTCGGACGTGTCGTCTTGAGACATGGGTCGGTACCCGGGAGAAAGCGACTGGCTGTGAAAAATCCTTGGCCGCCCCCCTTCGCCCGGGATTCCCCGGGGAATATCAGCCCCCGCGCTCCAGGCGGAGTGCTTCACACAGCGCGTCCTCTCCCTCCTGCTCGCGCAGCCGGCGCTGGCGGGCGGCTCCGCTCTCGGCCTCGTAGTACTCCAGCAGTGCCGGCACGTCGAGCCGGTCGGCCTCGCGGGCGACCAGGTCGCCGAGGTCGACGACCGTCGCCATGTCCTTGTCAAGCAGCGCGGTCTCCCGGCCGTGGCGGATGGCCCGCCACTTGTTCTCGTCGAGCAGTTCCCGGCGGTAGGTCCGGCCGGTCTCGCCGTCCTCGTAGCGCTCACAGAGGTCGAGGACCAGGGCGTGGGCGTACTCGACGAGTGCCATCACCCGCTCCGGGTCGGCCTGGCCGTCCGGCGCGCGCACCTCGACGGTCCCCAGCCCGGAGTGGGGACGCACGTCGTACCACAGCTCGCCGCGGTCCCGGACGGAGTCGGTCGAAAGCATCGTCCGCTCCAGCCGGTCGAACTCCTCGTAGGAGTCGAAGGCCGTCGGCATCCCCGTGTTGGGGAGGTTCTCGAAGACGGTCGCGCGGGCCGACTGCAGCCCCGTGTCGACCCCACACCAGTACGGCGAGTTGACCGACAGCGCGAGCATCACCGGGAGGTGCCAGCGGGCCTGGTTTGCCACCCAGACGGCCTTGTCGGCGTCGTCGACCCCGACGTGAACGTGCAGCCCGGCCGTCGTGTTGCGGTGCTGGGGGTACTGGATCCGGTCCAGTTGCGAGCGGTAGCGGGGCTTTTCGGCGTGTTCCAGCTCGCGCCACTTCGCGAGGGGGTGCAGCCCCGCTGCCGCGACCCCGTAGCCGTGCTCGCGGGCGTGGTCGACGAGTGCGTCCCGGACGGCGAGCAGTTGCTCGCGGGCCCCGCCCAGGTCGTCGATCGTCGGGGTCTGGGTCTCGATGACGCACTTGAACAGCTCGTGGTCGAGCCGGCCGTCGAGGATCTCCGGCGGGTCGGACTCGTAGACGAGCGTGTCCGTCCCCGAGGTGGGTCGGCCGTCGCCGTCGACGACGTAGAACTCCTCCTCGATGCCGAGCGTACCCAGTCGCGTGAAGTTGGCTGCGTCGCCGCGCTCCGAGGCCATCTCTCTCCCGCCTTGTTCTCCGGCCGGCTAAATAGTTCCCCTTCCCCCACTGTAACCCCGCGCCAGCGAGGCCGCCGGCCGATTCACTCCTCGCGGTAGACGCCGGGCTCGAGAAACCGGTCGGAGGCGCGCTCGCGGTTGCGCGCTGCCAGCCGACCCCACTCGGCCAGCCCCTCCCGGACGGTCGCCGCGTCGAGTCCGGCGGTTTCGGCCAGGGCAGCCAGGTCTCTGGGGCTCCGCAGGTCGAGGTGGCTGCGCGGGTCGACGCTGGCCACGAATGGCGTGTCGTACTGCTCGAGGATGTCGGCCAGCCGGCGGAGCCGCTCGATGGCCCGCACGCGGCTGCCGCCCCGCTCGGTCACCAGCGGGCGCAGGGACAGTTCCACGCGGACGCCGTTCTCGGCGGCCTTCCGGGCGAGCACGTGGTCGAACTCCCCCTCGCGGGTCGGGTGGGCCAGCACGTCGACCGCGGGCTGTTCGACCGCGAAGCGGTTGATCGCGGGGTCGCCGCCGTGGACGGCCACTACCGTGTGCCGGTCGCGGTGGTTGCCGACGAAGCCGCTGGCCCGCGAGGGGTCCGCCGCCCGGACCTCGACGCCGGGCACCACGTCCACGCCGTAGGTCTCCGCGACCGCGTCGGGGTCGTAGGATGCGGGACTGTCGCCGTGGTTCCTGACGACGACCCCCTCGTAGCCGTATTCGCTGGCGGTCATCGCCAGCCGGGCGACGGTCGCCTCGCCGTCGGGGTGGGCGTGGACCGCCTCGTACATCAGACCGCCTCCAGGTACTCCCGGGTGTTCTCGACCGCTGCCTCCCGGTTTGCCGGGTAAGCTTCGACCTTCGCCCGGAAGGTGATCCCGTCGCCGAAGCGCACCTCGCCGTTGAAGGCCGCCTGCTTGTCGAAGGTCAGGAAAAAGGCACAGTTCTCGTTGACCCGCTCGTCGAGTTCCGCCTCGAGCCGGCGGCGGTCCTCGTCGGGCAGGTCCTCGAGGTTCTCCAGAACCGTCCGCATCCCGTCGGCGTTCTCGACGCGGGCCGAGAGGACCAGGATGCGGTCGCCGTGGTGGCCCTCCGACTCCGCGCGGTCGAGTTCGACGTCCTCGGGCAGGAAGGTCTCCAGCGCCGACGCGACCCGTTTCTCGTCCTCCGTCACGTAGCAGAAGGCGCGGAGGTCGACGTAGTGAAACGGGACGCTGGCCATCCCCTACTCCTCGTCGTCCGGGTCGCCGTCAGCGGCCTCCAGGGCGTCCTCGGGCACGCCCTGTTCGGTGCCGTCCTCGAAGCTGACGTTGTACGTCTGGTCGCCGAACATGTTCTCGATGACGTCGGTGACGGTGCCGGCCTGGCCGTCGTGGTCGCTGTGCTCGTCGTGCAGGATGACCTCGTCGTCCTCCTCGAATGTCATACCCCGCGGTAGACGACCGGCCATCAAAAAGGGACTGATCCGCCCCGGGAGGGCGGTCGAGCCGTCTGTGGTCCGGGGCCCCGGACGGGTGCGGCAGGCCCACGGAACGCGGACCCGGTGGCCACGAGCGGGTCAGGGGTGTGACTCGCCCTCGCGCTCGTCGGCCCGCATCCGCCGCAGCGCCGCCCGCGCGTTGCTCGCGTCGTAGCCGTACAGCACCGCCTCGCCGTACTCCCCCGCCACTTCGGTCGCGTGGATCAGGTCGTCGACGTCGACGTTGACGGCGTAGAGTTCGATGCTGAACGGGGTCTCGAGCCGGTCGACGAACCCGCTGGCGATGGTCTCCAGCCAGTAGGTCGTCCCGTAGGCCGTGTCGTACAGCGGGACGACGAACTCGTCGACGTGAGCCGCGAGCGCGTCCGGGTCGATGCCGCTGCGCGACTCCAGGTGGCCCGGATAGGGGTCCGGGTACAGCGTGAGATAGAGGTCGCCGGGGACCAGCTCGCGCGCCTCGGCGACGAACTCCTCGATGACGGCCTCGCGCCAGACTTCCCGGTCGTCGTGGGGGCTGTCGGCGAACCGTTCCTCGCAGCGCTCACACCGGCAGTAGCCCTCCCGCGGGAACCCCACGTCATCCAGGCGGACATCTTCGTGGGCCTCGGCTGCGCTTGCAACCATCTCGAGAACTCCCTCACGGTAGGGCTCGTAGGTCGGGCAGATGTAGTCCCAGTCGAAGTAGGGTTGCTCCCGGGTCGCGGGCTCGCCCGCCTCGTTCCGGGCGACGATGCTGGGGTCGCCCTCGGCGGCGGCGTTGTCCCCGAAGGCGGATATCATGTTGACCGCGCCGTCGACCGGCTCGGTCGCCCGGCCGGTGACGTCTTTCATCTCGTAGAATCCGCGGTCGAACTCGGGCCAGGAGAGTTCCTGCTCGTTGCGGGTGACGACGCCGTACATACACGGTCGCGGGGACCGAGAAAGGTAAGCGGTTCGAGTGCGGTACGCCTGACTCCCCCTCTCCAGTCAGTCCTGAATGACCAGCTTGTAGACGAGGGCGAGCGCCACGAGGGCGACTGCAAGGACTGCCAATTTGCGTGACATCACGTAAACAGACGTGGGACCCCGTAATAGTAGTTCGGGTCGACTCGCTGGCTGCGAGAAACCGCCTCTCCGTCCCGGGATCCCCGCGAGCGCTCAGGCGATGTCCCGGCTGGTGTCGATCGCGACCTCCTCGACGAGGTCGAGTTTGATGACGTCTGCCGGCGCCCGGCCGCCCCGGAACTTCGGGACCGCCAGCCTGTTTTCGACCTCGTCGCTCGCGGTGCTCGTCTGCAGCCTGAACACCACGTCCGCGAAGTGCTCGGTCGTGTCCCGTGCCGGCGGAACCGACCGCCCCTCCAGACAGTGGAGGACTGCGAGGCTGTTGGTGTTGAAACAGTGGTTCTGGAGGTCGTTCATGAAGGAGCGAAACCGGGAGTGGGGCTCCTGTTTCTCCAGCACGTCGAGCGGGTCGATGATGAGATTCGAACTCTGGGGGAGTGCGCTCACGAGCTTGCCGGCGTTGTCCAGCGGGGCCTCCCCGGAGACGTACCGGACCGTCGGGTCGCCGGTTCTGGCGGGCGTGTTCTCGATGCTGTCCGAGACCGCCGAGGCCGTCCGGTTCAGCGACAGCCACAGGGTCCCGCGGGTGGCGGTGAGTTCGTAGAGGAACAGCTCGGCCTGGCTGGCGGGTTCGGCCGCCAGCGCGACCACGCTCCCGGCCGGCAGCCCCCCGCCGAGCTTCCGGTCGAGCACGTCGATACCCGTCCGCAGCCGGCTGGCCATACTGTCGGTCTCTAGTCCAGGCCGTCTGTTAAAGATTCCGCCTCTCACGGCCGCCGGCGGGCGATCTCGACACGAAACCGGCCGTCCGTCTCCCCCACGAGCGCGCCGGCGTCAGCCGCGCGGCAGCCGTCCGGCAGCCACACGGCTGACACGCTCCGGTCGGCCGGCCGGACCGACCCCGGCCTGGCAGCCGGCGCGCGCCGGAGCTATCGGGCTCGCGGGAACAGCGCGTCGGCGAGGCGCGCGTACGCCGCGCGGGTCCGCGGGTCCGCAAGCGGGGACGACGCCTCGGGGACCCTGGTCAGCACCGGCGGGAATTCCCCGCCAGAGACATCCGCGACGCCGTCGTCGCCGGCGAGTCGGACCGCCGCCCCCGACGGGGTCGCTCCCACCCCGCGGACGAGCCGGACCGTCTTCCGCGCGTCCTCGACGCTCTGTGGCCGGTCTGTCGTCACCACCAGCGCCCGGTCACACGCACGCAGCGGCGCGGCCGCGTACCCGCCGCAGCCTGGCGGGCAGTCGACCAGCACCGGTCCCGGCCAGCGCCGGGCACGGGCGAGTGCGGCCCCGGGCCGGTCAGGACGGCCCGCCGGGACGACGGCGACGCCGGGCAGGTCGGTCGGCCGGTGGACGACCCGGTCGAGGTCGCCTCCGCGGAGCGCGTCCGTCGACGGCTCCGGAGGGAGGCCGACCAGCCGCCGGAGGTCGGGAACTTCCGGGTCGGCCCCGACGACCAGCGGCGACACACCGCGGCCTGCGAGCGCCCGGGCGAGCCCGACGGCGGTCGTCGTCTTCCCACAGCCACCCTTGCCTCCGGCGACGGCGAGCATGGGGTCGGTGGCTGCCCCATCCCGGGTAAAACTCCGGGGGATTCAAGAGCGTCCGAACCGGGATTCAGGGCGATGGACCACAACCACCTCATCAGCGCGAAGGGGCTCTCCCGGGCGGACATCGAGGCCGTCCTCGACCGCGCGGGCGAGGTCGCCGCCGACCCGGGGGCGGCGGCCGACCGCCACGAGGGGGCGCTGCTCGGGCTGATGTTCTTCGAGCCCAGCACGCGCACGAAGATGAGTTTCGCCGCCGCGATGAAGCGGCTGGGCGGGGACATCGTGGACATGGGTCCGGTCGGCTCCTCGAGCGTCAAGAAAGGCGAGAGCCTCGCCGACACCGTCCGGGTCGTCGAGGGCTACGCCGACGCGCTCGTGATGCGCCACCCCAGCGAGGGGTCGGCCAAGATGGCAAGCGAGTTCGTCGACGTGCCCCTGATAAACGCCGGCGACGGGGCCGGCCAGCACCCCACCCAGACCCTGCTGGACCTGTACACCATCCGCGAGTCGGCGGGGCTGGACGACCTGACTATCGGGATCATGGGCGACCTGAAGTACGGCCGGACGGTCCACTCGCTGGCCTACGCCCTGACCAACTTCGACACCCGCCAGCACTTCATCAGTCCCGAGAGCCTCAAACTCCCCCGGAACGTCCGCTACGACCTCCACGAGGCCGGGTCGGGGGTGAAAGAGCACACCGACCTCGAGGGGATCCTGCCGAGCCTGGACGTCCTGTACGTCACCCGGATCCAGCGCGAGCGGTTCCCCGACGAGTCCGAGTACCGGCAGGTCGCCGGGGAGTACCAGATCGACACCGACACGCTCGCGGACGCCCGCGAGGACCTCCGGGTCATGCACCCGCTTCCGCGGGTCGACGAGATCGACCACGAGATCGACGAGACCGACCACGCCCGGTACTTCCAGCAGGCTCACAACGGCGTGCCGGTGCGGATGGCCCTGCTCGACCTGATGCTAGACTGACCATGGGAAACGACAAACAGCTCCGCGTCAGCAAGATCGAGAACGGCACCGTTATCGACCACATCGCCGGCGGCCAGGCGCTGAACGTACTCGCCATCCTGGGTATCGACGGCACTGCGGGGGAGGTGGTCTCGATCGGGATGAACGTCCCCTCCGAGCGGCTGGGCCGGAAGGACGTCGTCAAGGTCGAGGGTCGGGAACTCTCACAGAGCGAGCTCGACGTCCTCTCGCTTATCGCCCCCGACGCCACGATCAACATCATCCGCGACTACGACGTCGTCGAGAAACACGTCGTCCACCGCCCGGACAGCGTCACCGGCGTGCTCCAGTGTCCCAACCACAACTGCATCTCCACCGAGGACGAGCCCGTCGAGTCGAAGTTCGCCGTCACCGACGACGGCGTCCGCTGTGAGTACTGCGACACCATCATCCGCGAGGACCTGGCCGCTCACATTCTGGTCTGAGCCGACGGGAGCCGGACCGTGACCACGGTCCCGCCCTGCTCGGGGCTGTCGATGGTCAACTGCCCGTCGTTCCACTCGACACACCACTTCGCCACCCAGAGCCCGAGCCCGCTCGTGTGACGGAGGGCGCGCTCCTGGCCCGACAGCGCCTCCAGCTCCGCGTCCGGGATCCCGGGGCCGTCGTCGGCGATGCGGACCACCGTCTCTCGTCCATCCGGCTCGACGCTGACCGTCACTGTTCGGTCCTCGGGGTCGGTCGCCCCGTCGGCGTCGTCACCCCCTCCGTGTGCCACGGCGTTTTCGAGCAGGTTCTCGACGGCGAGGTCGACCATCTCGTCTGCCCGGGCCGGGCAGTTCCCCGGCGCGTCGAACTCTACCGTCGCGCCGGGGTAAGTCTCCCTGACCGCCTCGCACTGCTGGCGGACGAGGCCTGTCACGTTCCGGGTCGTCGCGTCCCCCTCGAGCTGTTCGAGACGCCGGTCGAGCGCCCGGGCGGTGTCCCCGAACTCGACGAGGCGGCGGCCTTTCTCGCGGACCACGTCCACCCTGGAGTCGTCGATCCCGTACTCCTCGACGAGCCCCTCCAGGCGCATGAGCACGACGTTGAGGTCGTTGCGGAGGTTGTGCCGGAGCACGCGGTTGAGCACGGAGAGGCGCTGCTCGCGCCGTTTCCGGTCGGTGATGTCGCGGATGACCCCGAGCGTGCCGGCGAACTCGCCGTCCTCGCCGGGGAGCAAGGCGAGATGGAGGTCACAGGGGATAGTGTCGCCGTAGGCAGTCCGGATCTCGACCTCGCAGCGCCGGCTCCCCTCCGGGTCGTTCGCGACGAGGTCCTCGATCAGCCCCAGGCTGGTCTCGATGTCCTCCTCGTCCAGCAGCATCGTGACGGGAGCGCCGACAAGCTCCTCGCGGCTGTACCCGATGTCGAACTTCCGGACCGCCACCTCGTTGACCCACGTGATCTGCCCGTCCGGGTCGAGCGTGTAGACCCCGTCGTGAATGTTCGTCAGGATCGTCTCGTACAGCTCCAGAGAGTCCCGGCGACGCTTGCGGTCGGTGATATCCCGAACCGTACAGACCAGTCTGTCCCCCTCGGTCCGGGTCAGCGAGAGCTCCTGGTGGAACGTCGACCCGTCCCGTCGGCGGCCCACGGCTTCCCCGCGCCAGCTTCCGGTCTCCCGGACCTGCGGGAGGACATCGGACTCGAGGCGCTCCCGTTCGGCGTCTTCGTACAGCCCATGCCAGCTTCGGCCGACCAGGTCCGCCGGGTCCTCGTAGCCGTACAGCTCCGCGTGGGGTCGGTTGACGTACTGGTAGATTCCTTCCTCGAGAACCGCCACGCCGTCCATCGTCGCCTCCAGCGCGCGGGCCAGCGCCGGGTCTTCCCCGGTCGCTTCCGGTCCACTCATCGCAGGGTATCGAGCTATACCCCACACGGGTTGAAAAAGGTACCCGCTGGTCGCCATCGCCCCGCTGCCGGGCCCGCAAACAGTAAATCCGAGCCGTGACGACCCCCCACGTGCGCTATCACGTCATCTCGAACGACGACCGCCGCCGCGAGACCGCGGTCGAAACACTCGAGGGTGCGGGATTCGAGGTCGTCGAGGAGTACGACCCCGAGTCGGTCGTCGTCACCCTCGGCGGGGACGGGACGATCCTCTACGCCGCGCGGACGTTCAGGGAGCCGACACTGTTGCCGGTGCGGACCGCCGGCTCGGCCGGGCTGCGGACCGAACTCGACGACGACCGGCTGGTCGAGGCCGTCGGGGCCATCGAGGCCGGCGCGTACACCACGACCGAGCACCGCAAGCTCGCAGCCTACCGCGACGGCGAGGAACTGCGTGGTTCCTTCGGCGCGCTCAACGAGGTGAGTCTCCACCACGGCTCCCCCCTGATGGCCGCCGTCTTCGCCGTCAGGGTCCGCGATGGAGGGCGGGAGGTGTTCGAGCGCGTCGTCGGCGACGGGGTACTCGTCGCGACCCCCTTCGGCTCGACCGGCTACTACCGGTCGGTCACCGGCGGGACCTTCACCGACGGGCTGGGGCTCGCGTTCAACAACGTCCACGCTCCCGCCGACGTGCCCGACCAGGTCGGCCTGTCCGCCGGGGCCGCCGTCGAGTTCGAGGTCGTCGAGTCTACCCACGCCTCCGACGCCGTCCTGACGCGGGACAACGCCCCGGAGACCGTCGACCTCGCCGTCGGCGAGCCCGTCACGGTTCGCTACTCGGACCGGCGGGTGTCGATGGTTTCCGTGGACGGACGGTGAGCGCGGCCGGAGGAGATAGCGGCCGCCGTTACAGTTCGTCGGCCAGCTCGTCGGCGTCGATGTCGGCCTCCTCGAGGGCTTCCTCGAGGTCGCCGCCACCGCCGCCCATGCCGCCCATGCCACCCATCATGCCGGGCATGCCCATGCCGCCGCCAAGCTCCTCCTGGACGATGATCCGGTCGACCTCGAGTAACTGGGTGAGCTGCTGGGCGATCTGTTGTTTGCCCATCATCCACTGCTGGTTCATCGTCAGCTGCGGGGTGGCCTCGATGTACAGCGTCTCCTTCTCGACCTCGACGGTCTCGTACTCGGGGCCGCCCTCGTCCTCGTCGCCGCCTTCGCCTTCCTCGTCCTCCGCGTCGGCCTCCTCCTCGTCGGGCTCGACGATCTGCTCTTCCTCGACGGTGTCGGTCTGGAACCAGACCTCGAGCTCCATGTCCAGCAGCATCTCGATGAGCCCCTGGGCCTTGGCCTCGCGGTCCTCGACTTCCCCGACGACCTCGTACTCGTACTCGATGTCCTCGCCGGCCAGCGGGTGGTTGAAGTCGACGCGCGCACGGCCGCCGATGATCGTCTCGACGAAGCCCTGCTGGCCGTCGACCTGGACCTGCGCGCCGGGGTAGCGGTCGTCCTCGGGGATCTTGTCCTTGCTGACCGTCCGGACCTCCTCGTCGTCGTACTCGCCGAAGGCCTCGCTGGCGGGGACGACGACCTCGCCGGCCTCGCCGACCTCCTTGCCGACGATGTCGGCCTCGACGGAGTCGAAGATGTGGCCCTCGCCGAGCACGATCGTCCGCGGGCCGAACTCCTGGTCGGCCTCGACCTCCGCCTCCTCGGCGACCTCGGCGTCGGTGGTGTCGACCAGCCGGCCGTCCTCGACGGTCCGGGCGGTGTAGTCGAGCCTGATGAAGTCGCCGTGCTGGAGCCCCTCGGGTTCGGCCTCCTCGGTGTCCTCGGCCTCGTCGCTCTCTACTTCCGCGTCGGCGTCCTCGGGTGTCTCGTCCGGTTCCTCGGCCGCCTCGGCCTCCTCGGACTCGGGGTCGTCGCTCATACTTCCCGGTCAGTCGTTGCACTCTTAAGGACACCGCTTCGGGCCGCGCCTCCCCTCGGCAAGCCGGGGTCGACCACCGGTGTTTAGCCGCTCCGCCCCCTCCGCCCGGTCATGTACGAGGTCGAACTGAAGGTCCGTGCCGACCACGGTGCCGTCCGCGACCGGCTCGACGCGCTCGGGGCGACCCGCGTCGGACGGGTCCGCCAGGTCGACACCTACTACGACGCCCCCCACCGCGATTTCGCAGAGACCGACGAGGCGCTGCGGGTCCGCGAGGAGACCGCTGTGGCCGGCGGGAGCGGCGAGCGGCGAGACCGGGACGACGGGACCGAGACGCGACTCACCTACAAGGGCCCGCTGGTCGAGCGCGAGTCCAAGACCCGCGAGGAGGCCGAGACCGCCGTCGCGGACGCGGACGCGATGCGAGCGGTCCTCGACGGGCTGGGGTTCGAGCCGGCCGCCACGGTCGAAAAGGAGCGCGAGCGCTACCGGGCCGAGGGCTACACCGTCACGCTCGACGCCGTCGACGGCCTCGGGGAGTTCGTCGAGGTCGAGACCGAGGTCCCCGGGGAGGCCGGGGTCGAGGCCGCCCGGGAGGGTGCGACGGCGCTGCTGGAGCGACTCGGGCTGGACCCGAAAGCGGGGATCCGGACCTCCTACCTGGGGTTGCTTCTCGGGGCAGGCGAGGAGCCCGGCGCGTGACCGGCCAGCCGCCCGGAAACGGCGTGCTCGGCGGTACGGACTCCGTAAGCTATAGACCGGGTGGTTTCGAACGGGGGAGACGATGACCGAGCGGAACATCCACGTCGAGCCCGCCGCGGGGCAGGCCGTCGCCGACCAGGAGATCGAGATCGTCGAGCGCAAGGGGGTGGGCCACCCCGACTCGGTCTGTGACGGGGTCGCCGAGAGCGTCTCGCGGGCGCTCGCGCGGACCTATCTCGACCGCTTCGGCACCGTCCTCCACTTCAACACCGACGAGACCCAGCTCGTCGCGGGCACCGCCGCGCCCGCCTTCGGCGGCGGCGAGGTACTCGAACCCATCTACCTGCTGGTCGTCGGCCGCGCGACGAAGCAGTACCGGGGCGAGCGGATCCCCGCCGAGTCCATCGCCCTGGAGACGGCCCGCGAGTACCTCGACGAGACGCTCCCCCACCTCGACGTCGGCTCGGACGTGGTCGTCGACGTGGACCTGGGGGAGGGCAGCGGCGACCTCCAGAACGTCTTCGGCGAGGACGACGCCGTTCCGATGGCCAACGACACCAGCTACGGCGTGGGCCACGCCCCGCTGACCGAGACCGAGCAGGTCGTCTACAACACCGAGCGCCGCCTGGTCACCGAGTACGCCGCCGACAACCCCGAGGTCGGTCAGGACGTGAAGGTGATGGGCAAACGCGAGGGCGACCACGTCGACGTCACCGTCGCCGTCGCGATGGTCGACGAGCACGTCGAGGACATGGCCGCCTACCGCCGTGCGGTCGACGGCGTCAACGAGTACGTCCGGGACCTCGCGGGCGAGTACACCGACCGCGACGTGACGATCCACGTCAACACCGCCGACGACTACGAGGAGGGGTCGGTCTACCTCACCACCACGGGGACCAGCGCCGAGCAGGGCGACGACGGCTCGGTCGGCCGGGGCAACCGCGCCAACGGCCTCATCACCCCCAACCGCCCGATGAGCATGGAGGCCACCAGCGGCAAGAACCCCGTCAACCACATCGGCAAGATCTACAACCTCCTCTCCACCGAGATCGCCCAGGCCGCCGTCGAGGAGGTCGAGGGGATCCGCCAGCTCCAGGTCCGGCTGCTCAGCCAGATCGGCGAGCCCATCGACCAGCCACACGTCGCCGACGCCGAACTCGTCACCGAGGAGGGCGTGGACGTGGCCGACGTCCGCCCCGACGTCGCGGCAGCCATCGACCGCGAACTCGCCGACGTGACGTCGGTCACCGAGCGGGTCATCGAGGGCGACCTCTCCACCTTCTGAACTACAGGCCCGCGAGCGTCCCCGCCATCCGCTCCCAGTGGCTCCCCTTCCAGAAGTGCTGGCCGCAGTCGACACACCGCCAGACGCGAAATCCCTCGGAGTCGGAACTGGCAGCTACCGGCGCGTACCCCGGGGTCGGCTCGCCGGCAGGCACCCGCTCCAGTACTCCGTTACAGGAGCCACAGCGGGTCGGTTCGTCGGGAACGGAGAGGTCGAGCCCCTGCCCGGCCAGTTCCGCGAGCTGGTCCTCGACGTCGCGTTCGGTCAGCAGGAAACTCCCGGAACCGCGGGCGGCAAGGCCGCGGTCCCGTGTGACGAGCCGCCTGTTCTCGCGGTCGGCCAGCCCGAGGACCGCGTCGTCGGCCTCGACCCCCTCCTCCAGCGCGTAGGCGGTGTCGTGGCCCGCAAAACGGAGATAGGTGGTGAGCGTGCCGAGCATCGCGTCCGTCAGCAGGCGCATGTCAGCCGAGGAAGTCCCGGACACCGTCGGCGTCCCGCGCGTTGAGCACCTGGTCGGCTTCAGCCCACCCCCGGCGAGCCGTGTGGACGCCGTAGCGCAGGTAGCCGTACTCGTCGGGGTGGTGGGCGTCCGTGTTGACGGCGACGGTCGCACCCGCGTCGACGGCCGCCCGAACCATGCTCCCGCCCAGGTCCAGCCGGTGGGGATTGGCGTTGACCTCGAGGGCTGTCCCGGTCTCCGCGGCGACTGCGGCCAGCCGGTCGACGTCGACGTCCATCCCGGCCCGCTCGTTGAGTCGGCGGCCCGTCGGGTGACCGACGACGTCGACCGCGGGGTGTTCGCAGGCCGCGACCAGCCGGTCGGTGCCGTCTCCCTCCAGCGCAGCGTGGGGCGAGGCGACCACCAGGTCCAGGTCCGCCAGCAGGTCGTCACCGACCGAGACCGTCCCGTCCGAACCGATGTTCGCCTCAACGCCCGCGAACACGTCGACGTCGGCGTCGTCACCGGCTTCCCGGACCGCGGGCAGTTGCTCGCGGAGGCGGTCGTCGTCCAGTCCGACGCCGCCGACCATCCCCGGCCCGGTGGCGTGGTCGGTGACCGCGACGTAGTCGTGGCCCGCGGCCCCGGCGCCCGCCACCATCTCCGCCAGGGTGGCGCGGCCGTCCGACCAGTCGGTGTGGACGTGCAGGTCCCCGCGCATCCCCTCGACGGTCACCAGGTCGGGCAGGTCTCCGGCAGCGGCGGCCTCGATCTCGCCGCGCCCCTCGCGGAGTTCGGGGGGGATCCACGGCAGGTCCACGGCGTCGTACATGCTCCGCTCGGTGTCGCCGGCGACCCGCTCGCCGGCCCGCTGGCCGTCTCCGCCGTGGTCGGCGTTCCCCTCCGCGACGTCCGAGACGTCGAAGACGCCGTACTCGTTGACTTTCAGCTCGCGGTCGATGGCGCGGTTCCGGAGCGCGACATTATGATCGCGGGAGCCCGTGAAATACTGGAGGGCGCTGCCGAACTCCTCGGGGACGACCGCCCTGAGGTCGACCTGGATGCCCTCGATGCGGGCGCTTGCCTTCTGGTCGCCGGCCTCGATGACGGTGTCGACCGCCTCGAGGGAGGTGAAGGCCTCGACGGCCGCGGCGGGCTCGTCGCTGGCAGCCAGCACGTCGACGTCCCCGACGGTGGGCTTCCAGCGCCGGAGCGAGCCGGCCAGGTCACAGTCGGTCACGGCCTCGTGGGTCTCCAGGGCTGCGAGCACGCGCTCGCCCTGCGGGCGCCCCTCGCCGAGCAGGTGGCGGCCGTGGGCCTGCCGGGCGAATGGGATCCCCTCGAGGATGTTCTGCTCCGTCTTCTCCCCGAACCCCGACACCTCGCGGATCTCGCCGGCCTCGGCGGCGGCCTCGAGGTCGTCCAGGTCCTCGACGCCGAGCGCCTCGTACAGCTGCCCGGCGGTCTTGGGGCCGACCCCCTCGACGCTCGTGAGCGCGTCGATGTCGACCGGGAGCTGCTCGCGCAACTCCTCCAGCTCGCCGATCTCGCCGGTCTCGATGTACTCGACGACCTTCGCGGAGATGGCGTCGCCGACGCCCTCGATCCCGGCGACCGCGTCCGGCCCCTCGCGGGCCAGGTCCTCGATGGCAGCCGGGTGGTCCCGGACGTTCTCGGCGGCGTTCCGGTAGGAGCGTGGCTTGTACTCGACGCCGGTCGCTTCGAGGCGGTCGGCGAACTCCTCGAGCCGCCGGGCGACCTCGTCGTTGCGGCTCATCTCACCGCCCCCCGAGACCGCCGCCTCCGCGGCCCCCGCTTCCGCGTCCGCCCCGGCCGACGCCGCCGGAGTCGTCGTCACGGCCCAGGGCCTGCCGGAGGAAGTTCATCCACCGCTTGCGGTCGGCGGCCTCCTTCGCCTCGACCTCGGCCTCCAGGTCCGTCGGCCCGAGCTGCTCTAAGGCGTTGAGCGCGCGGTCGATCCCGACCACCGACTCGACCAGCCGCTCGCCCTCCTCGTAGCTGATGTCGGCGTCCTCGATGCGCTGTTTGCGCTGGAGGCGCTCGCGCCGGAGGTTCTTCTTCGCGCGCTCGACGCGCTCGCGCTCGCCGGGCGGGACCGTCTCCCGCTTTCTCGTCTCGAAGACGAACTCCTGGAGCGCGACCGTCTCCCCCTGCACCTCGACCTCCTCGGGGATCGACGCCCCCACCGTCGCGCCCTCGCGCTCGATGCGCTCCAGCAGTTGCTTGCGCTCGAACTCTCTCACACCTCTCCGTACTCGCCTCGGGCACTTCGCTCTAACGCCGGGGAGTCTCGACGCCGCGGAACTCGAAGCGGGCGCCGCCGGCGTCGCTCTCGGTAACCGAGACCCTCCAGCCGTGTGCCGTCGCGATCTCGTGGACGATACTGAGGCCGAACCCGGTTCCGGTGTCGCTGGTGGTGTACCCGGCGTCGAAGACGTCCTCGCGCTCCGCTTCGGGGACCCCGGGGCCGTCGTCTTCCACGTAGAATCCCTCCTCGAGGCTGCCGACCGTGACGGTCACGTCCCGGCCGCGCTCGGCCGCGTCGTCGACCTCCGGCCGACTGCTCGTGGAGCCGTGCGCCACGGCGTCCCGACGAGCCTGCGAGTCGGGGTTCGTCGAACCGTGTTCGACGGCGTTGCGGAAGAGGTTCCCCAGCAGCTGGTGGAGCCGGCTCCGGTCGGCCCTGACCGCGAAGTCGTCGGCGACGGTCACCGTCGCGCCCTCCGTCTCGACGGTCGCCCAGCACTCCCTGACGAGCGCCCCGAGGTCGACGGTCTCCACCTCGTCGACGTCGTCCCCGCTGCGCGCGAGCGTCAGCAGGTCCTCGATGAGGCCGTCCATCCGTTCGACCCCCCGCTCCGCGCGGTCGAACTGTTCGGCGTCCCCGGTCTCGCGGGCCATCTCCAGGGACAGCCCGACCACGTTCAGCGGGTTCCGCAGGTCGTGGCTGACCACGCTCGCGAACTGCTCCAGGCGCTCGTTCTGTCGCTTGAGCCGGCGCTCGCTGCGCTCGCGGCTGTACTCCGTGCCCGCCCACTGTGCCACCAGCTCGACGAACGCCCGGTCGAACTTCGAGAACTCCACCGTCATCTCCTCCGGCCCGACGAAACACAGTGTCCCCTGTCGGTTGTCGCCGAGGTCGACCTCTGCGCCGATGTAACAGCCGAGCTGGAAGGTCTCGTAGGCGGGGTCGTCCGCCCAGCCCTCGGCGACCGCGTCCTCGACGGCGAGGGCGCCGTCGGTCCGGATCGTCTTGCGGCAGTAGGTCTCCGAGAGGTCGGATTCCTCCCCCGGCTGGAGGAGTTCGTGGTCGCCGTGGGCCTCGGCGATGGTCTGTGTGCCCTCCTCCTCGTCGATCCTGGTCAGGAAGGCGTAGGGCAGCCCCAGCTGTTCGCGGCCCAGCTCCAGCAGGTCACGGAGCGTCTCCTCGAAGGGGCGGTCGGCGGCGAGCAGTTCCGCCAGCCGCGCCAGCGTCCGCTCGCGCTCCTTCCGGTCGGTCACGTCCCGGAAGTAGACCGACAGCCCGCCGCTGTCGTCGGGGTAGATGTCGGCCTCGAACCAGGTGTCCAGCCCCTCGAAGTACTCCTCGATGGTCCGGGGCTCGCGGGAGGCCATCACGTCGCGGTAGACCTCGCCGAAGGGGCTCTCGGAGAGCGCCGGGAACACGTCCCAGACCCGCTCGCCGAGTATCTCCGGGCGCTCCACGCCCAGCAGCTCCAGCGCGCGGTCGTCGACAGTCTTGACCCGCCAGTCGGCGTCGATCTGGGCGACGGCGTCGGTCACTCTGGTGGCGACGTCCGTCGCGAGTTGCCGTGTGCGGTGTCGCCGGGCCGCGCGCTCGATGCTTTCGGCCAGCGACGCGGCGTGGCCGTCGACATCCGACCGGACGTAGTCTGTGACCCCCGCCGAGATGGCCGCGCTCGCGAACGCTTCGTCCCCCCGCCCGGTGTAGAGAACGAACGGGAGGTCCCCGTGGCGCTCCCGGACGGCCGCGAGGAAGTCGAGCGCGTCGCACTCCGGGAGGCCCCGCGCGCTGACCACGCAGTCGACCCCGCCGGACCCGAGTGCCTCGAGTGCCGCCTCGACGCTCCCCGCGGTCCGGACGGCGAACGCCCCCTCGTGCTCGTCGAGAGCGGCCACGACGCGGTCGTCGAACCCCGGGTCCTCGGCGACGTGGAGCACGACCACCGGCCGCCCGTCCCCACCGGAGCCCGGCGGGGCCTGGTCCGTCATGCTCCATGGTAATGCCCCCGGCAGCAAAAAACGGTTGGTGCGCGGCCCGCAGGCGTTCGAAAGCCCCGGCAGACAGCCACGCCCCGGACGCCTCAGACGTCGAAGACAACGTAGGCGTGCCACCCCTCGTCGGTCTCGGTCAGTTCCATCTCGGAGTAGGTGACGGCCTTGAGGTCGCGGGCGCCGAGCCCGGCGAGCGGGACGCCCCGGTAGGAGCCCTCCAGGGTCCAGGTCCCGCCGGCGTCGGGCCCCGAGTCGGCGTCCGGCCCCGGAGGCGTGACTCTCGCCTCGTTGTCGACCGGTAACACCGACCGGACGTCGCGCTCGTAGATGAGTTCGTCCAGATAGTCGAACAGGAGCGCCTCGCGGCCCTCGGCGCTCACCTCCAACGAGCGGCGGTCGCCGCCGTCGGGGACCTGGTCGGCCATCGCGGCGGCCATGCCGTCGGCGACGGCGGCCATCACCCCGCCGAGTGTATCGGCGGTGGCCTCGACGGCGACGTCAGCGGTATGCGAGCGGAGGCGGAAGCTCACAGCCGCCCCCCGGGTCCGGGTCGGCTCTCGGTGTCGGCGTCTCCCGCCGAACGCCGGTCCCGGCTGCGCTCGTCGACGCCGCGGTCTTCGGGTCCGTGCTGGCGCCCCCTGACGCCGTCGGCGTGTTCGTCGACCGCGACTCCCGAGGAGACGATAGCCTGGATCCCCTCCTCGACGGTCATGTCCACGTCGTAGACCCGGTCGGCGGCGACGTGGATGACGAAGCCGCCCATGAAGGGGTTGGGCGCCATGGGCAGAAACAGCGAGACCATCTCCTGGTGGCTGGTGGCGCTCCGGACCGCCTCGCCCGGCTCCGCGGTGAGGAAGGCGATGGTGTAGGACCCCTCGCTGGGGTACTCGACGAGCTTGACTTCCTTGAAGCTGTCAGTGTCCCGGCTCAGGAGGATCTTGCTCATCTCGTTGAGGGACTCGTAGACCGAGCCCAGCCCGGGGATGCTGCTGATGAACGCCTCGACGCGGGGCTCGATCCGGCCGCTGCCGTACTGGCTCTCGGCGACGACGCCGACGAGAAAGATGAGCCCGACGAGCGTGCCGACGGCGAAGACCTGCAGCGTGAGCCGCGAGAACGACTCGGTGAACCCGAAGACACCCTCGAGAGCGAGCACCAGCGGGTCGAGCGCGCCGGCCAGCAGGTCCAGGGCGAAAAACAGGACGAACAGCGTCACGAGAAGCGGGACCGTGAGCGCCAGCCCGGTCAGCAACACCTGACGGACGTACTCGCGGACGCCCCTGGCTCTCCGTGAGCCGGGCAGTTCCGTACTCATGTCCCGTCACACGGCCAGAGCGGGTGAAAGCGTTGTGGCTCTCCCGGTGGAATTAATACCCTGTCTCCCGTCACCCGGTGGTAGTGAGTGTCAACGTCCGACGGGAAGTCGTGAGCCCGGGCGACGACACCCGCGTCGACCAGGCCTGGGAGCTCAAAGAGCGGATCCGCGAGTCCGAGGGGGTACTCCGCCAGCGGGAGTCGTTTTTCACCAGCGCGTACCGGCGGTCGACGGTGTTCTGTTACGTCGACCGCGGCGGGGACGACCTCGTCGGCTTCGCCGCCGTCCGCCGGGACGGCTACATCCTCTTTCTGGCCGTCGACGAGGCCTACCGCGGGCAGGGCTTCGGCAAGCGGCTGGTCGCCAGCGTCTCCGAGGAGTACGACACCGTCACCTGCCACGCCCGGACGACCAACCGCGACGCCCTCCGCTTCTACCGCCATCTCGGCTTCGAGGTCACACGCCGGGTCGACTCCTACTACGAGGACGGCGGGGACGCCTACTACCTGAAGCTGGGCGAGAAACGGGGGATCCGCGAGCGGCTGGCCGACCTGCTGGCGCGGTAGCCGGCGGCGACCGGGCAACGACGAGCGGTGAGCCAAGCGAAATCCCTTTGCTGACCCCACCGGTAGCGGGGTGCGATGGAAGCGCGGACCAGGGCGTACCTGCGCGGCCGCTTCGGCGACCACTACCGCCGCGCGGAGGTGACGCCCCCGCCCGAGGCCAACGAGCGCGAGTGGGGTTACGTCCCCTGGACCGAGGGGCCCGGCGACACGTACGTCCGGCACAACTCGCTGCTCGACCTGGGCGACCTGGGGGAGTTTCTGACCCGCGAACGCCCCCGGCACGTCTACTTCTCTGCCGGCCGGTACGACGACCCCAGCGCCACCACGATGAGCGGGAAGGGGTGGCGCCGGTCGGACCTGGTCTTCGACCTCGACGCCGACCACCTCCCGAGCGCCGACCCGGACGACTCCTACGCCGAGATGCTCGCGAAGTGCAAGGACGCACTGTACCGGCTGCTGGACTTTCTGGAGACGGACTTCGGCTTCGAGGAGCTCACCGTCGTCTTCTCCGGGAGCCGGGGGTACCACGTCCACGTCCGGGACGAGCAGGTCCAGCAGCTCGGCAGCGACGCCCGCCGGGAGGTCGTCGACTACGTCCGCGGCATCGGGCTGGACCCCGAGGGGCTCGTGCGGACGGAAGTCCGCGGGCAGGGCGGCGCCACCGCCCGCGTCCTGCAGACCGGTGGCGGGTGGGGACGGCGCGTCCACCGCCGGCTGCTGGCGTTCGTCGAGGAGCTGGCAGCGATGGGAGAGGAGGAGGCCCTCGCACGCCTGCAGGAACTGGAGGGGATCGGCGAGGGGCGCGCCTCGACGGTCTACGGCGCCGTACAGGCCAACCCCGAGGCGATCCGCGAGGGGAACCTGGAGGCCGGCGGCCCGGGCATCCGGACGCTCGTGGAGTCGCTGGTCGGCGAGACGGTCGAGGCCGAGAACGCGCCCATCGACGAGCCAGTCTCGACGGATACCAACCGGCTGATCCGGCTTCCGGGCAGCCTCCACGGCGGGAGCGGACTCGCAGTCAGGCGGCTCGACAGGGACGCACTCGACGCCTTCGACCCGCTCACCGACGCCGTACCGGAGACCTTCCGCAGCCACGACATCGCGGTCGAGGTGACCGAGGGCGGAACGGTCGAACTCGACGGCGATAGTTTTACACTCCCGGAGCGAATCCATACCGTTCCGGAGTCGCTCGGCGTGTTCCTGATGTGTCGTGGACGCGCCGAGAAGGCACGGGAGTAGCATGGACCTGGACGAACTCCAATCGGTACGCGACCGCGAGCGCCAGACCGACAAGCTCCAGCAGCTGCGCGAGTCCTTTTATGCTGATGCCGGGGAGTTCATCCAGCAGCTCCGTCGCGAGCGCGAGCGGGCCGCCGAGCGCGCCGACGACCCGTTCGACTCGCCGGAGGTCAACCGTCTCACCGACGAGATCAACACCGCGGAGGGGACCGTCGAGGCCATCTTCGAGCGCCGGATCGGCAAGATCGTCAAGGCGGCGTCGCTCGCCGCGGCCGACCAGCCACTCGACGCAGAGGGGATGACTGCCGAGGAGACGGTCCTGTTCGACGACCTGGTCGACGACATCGTCGCGACCCGCCAGCGCGTGTTCGACACGCTCGACGGCGAACCGACCGGGGACCCGGACCCCGCGTCCGGTTCCGGCGAGCGCGCACCGGAACCGGGCGGCGATCCGGTGGAAGATACCGACCCGGCGCGGACCCCGGACGAGCCCGCCGGCGGGGCGGGAACCACCGACCGGGACGCCGACGGCGTCGCCGCCGCCGACCTGATGGGGGACGGGACGGGACCGGACTCCGGGCCCGGAACGGGTCCCGGGTCGGACCACGGGGGTGAGCCGGGGCCGGAATCCGAGTCCGAGCCGGGTCGGGGCTCCGGGGGCACTCCGGCCGTCGCCGGAACGACGGAGACGGGGCAGTCCGGGTCGCCCGGTTCGGGCGGCAAACCGGGCGACGGTGACGCGCCGGTCCGGAAGGACGGCGGGACCGTCGCCCGCGAGACCGTCCGGATCACCGACGACGTCGGCGAGATCTTCGGCGTCGACGAGCGCGAGTACGACCTCGTGACCGACGACGTGGTCCAGCTGCCGGCGGAGAACGCCCGCCCGCTCGTCGAGCGCGGCGCGGCCGAGCGGCTGGACTGACGAACATTCCGGTGGGGAACGAACAGCCGGACGAGCCCCCGGCTCGCGGTTGTCTACGGTTCGGGCCGCGACGCGAGCCGCAGCCGGACCTGCTCGGTGCGCTCGTCGCGGATCACGGTGACGGTCACCGTATCGCCGGGCGAGGTCTCGAGCGCGAGGAAGGTCCCGAGGTCCTGGCGGGTCTGGATGACCGTCCCGTCGATGTTGACGACAACGTCGCCGCCGGTGGGGATCTCCCGGCCGTCGACGACCGCCGAGCCGGTCGACCCCCGGAGGACGCCGTCGGCGGGCGTGCCGGTTCGGGTCTCGTCGATGTAGACACCCCACGTGACCGGGAGGTTGTTGGCCCGGGCGAGGTCCGGGCCGACGTCGACGGGGGCGACCCCCACGTAGGAGTGCTCGTACTCGCCGCGGGCGACGAGCGCGGGGACGACCCGCTCGGTCAGGGCGGCGGAGATGGCGAAGCCGACGTTGTCACCGCCCCGGACACCGGAGTTGATGACGCCCGCGACCTCCCCGTCGAGCGTCACGAGCGGGCCGCCGCTGTTGCCGGGGTTGGCGGCGGCGTCGGTCTGGACCGCGTCGGGGATGGAGAACCCGTTGGGCGCGTCGAGGCTGCGGTCGTTCCCGCTGACGATCCCGGCGGTCACAGACCCGGAGAGCCCGAAGGGGTTGCCGACGGCCACCACCTCCGTCCCGACGGGTGCCTCGGCGTCGACCAGCGCCAGCGGGACGGCGTCGTCCGGCGGGTTCGCGACCCGGACCACGCCGAGGTCGCTGTAGACGTCGCTGCCGACGATCGACGCCTCGCGCCAGCCGTCGTTTCGGAAGCGGACCGCGGCCGACCGGGCCTCGCCGACGATGTGCTCGTTGGTCACGAGGTGGCGGTCGTCGTACATCCACGCGGTGCCCGACCCCCCTCCGGAGGGCGTCTCGACGCGGATCGCGGTCACCGAGTCGATGACCTCCCGGTACACCCGCGTGTACGGCGAGTCGGAGGGTGGGGCCTCGGTCTCGCGCGGGGTCTCGATATCCAGGTCGGGGGGCGTTCGCTCCGGCAGGTCCGAGTCACCGGGGCCCGGGGCCGACGTGCCGGTCTCGCCGGTCCCGTCGGCTTCCTCGCGAGCGGGCGCCCCAAGCGAACACCCCGCGAGCCCTCCGGCGAGACCGGTCCCGAGGGCAGCGATGAGGCGGCGGCGGGAGACCTCGTCATCCATGGGGGTGATACGTGTTTCGGGCGGTTAAATTGCCTGCCGGGGTGCACGCCCGGCGGATTCCACCGTCACCCGACGGGACTCGTGGCCGTGTCGTCCTCCGTGACCGGCCGAGGGCCCGTCGGCGCCGGGCCGAAGACCGCCGTCCACCATCTCCCGTGTGAGTGGGTAACAAAAATCCGCCTTTGAGTGACCGGTGACTACTATGACCTCCAGTAAGCAGCACAACACATGCAACGCCGAGCGCTCTCAGCGTGCTGTCTCGTCGCCCTGGTGGTCGCCAGCACCGTCGCGATAGCGGTGCCGGCGACCGCGTCGGCGCCGGCACAGCCCTCCACGGCGTCGGCGACCGAGACGGCCGACAGCACGACCCAGGTGGATAGACGGTTCAACGGAACGGCCTTCCTCGCCGTCGACGAGGCGAGCGACGGCGACCTCGTCGCCGGAGGCTTCGGAATAGCCGCGAACGGCAGCGACAGCCAGCCGGTCCTGACCGACACCACCGCCACGCTCGTCCGCGTCGGCGAGAACGGGGCGGCCGAGTGGTCGACAAGCATCGAGGGCGAGAACGCCACGCGGGTCGTCGACGTGCTCGCTGCCGACGACGGCATCTACTTCCTCCTCGTCGAGGATTCGCCGGATTCAACCGGCCTGCAGTCGGTGGACCTGCGGCTCGGGAAGGCGACCAGCGACGGTGACGTCAGCTGGCAGCGGTCGCTGAACACGAGCCTCGGCCTCGGCTTCGGTCTCGGTGCCGGGGGGACGCTCGTCGACACTGACGGGGGCGTGGCGCTCGCCCGGCAGGTCCCGGACGGCGGGGTCCGCCTGGCCGAGTACAGCGGCGGGGACGTCGCCTGGGAGCGGACCTACGACGTCGACGCCGGCGTGCGTTCCGTCCGGGCGACCGGCGACGGCTTCCTGCTCGCCGGGTCGGTCGGCTTCGACGAGCCGTGGGTGCTCCGGACCACCGAGTCGGGCCGGCCGACGTTCAACGAGACCTATCCCGGCATCACGAGCAGCGGCGTGCTCGGCGCGGTGCCCACCGACGACGGCGGCGTGGTGCTCGCCGGCCAGCACCGGTCCGGACTCGAGGGTGGCCTCACCGCGTGGACCGCCGGCATCGACGGCGACGGGGAGGTGCGCTGGACCCGGGTCCACGGCGCCGGCTCGGACGTCCAGTTCAACCGCGTCTTCGACGCCGAGAACGGGCTCCTGCTCGCCGGCCAGAACCTGGTGGACCCTCCGGGCGAGAGCGGTGTCAGACTCGTCGGCGTCGGCGCTGACGGCGCCCGGCTGTTCGACGAGGAAGTCGAGGACGCGCCCCGTATCACCGCGATGACGAAGAGCGGTGACAGGCTGCGCGTCGCCGGGCTGGCGGACCTCGACCCCACGACTGGCGAACTCACCGGCGCACTCGCGGAGATCCCGGTCCCGGCCGTCGACGCCGAGGGTAACGCGACCCTCGAGGCTGACGCCGGTCTCGCCTCGAACGGGACCTTCTACCGTGGACAGGACCTCCGGGTGAGCACCCGCGGGCCGACGGACACCTACGACCTCGTCAGGCTCCCCGGCGAGCGCGAGTCCGGCCCGCAGGTCGTCCGGAGCGTCTCGCTCGGGGACGACGACACGGCGGTCATCGAGTCGGCGACGCTCCCCCGCGGCGAGTACGTCCTCCGGACGCCCTACGACCGGGCGGCCGCCCTCGAGGACGGTCGCGTCTCGGGCTTTGCCGACCGGCGTGAGGCGGCGTTCCGGCTCGAGAGCCAGGACCTCTTCCGCGTCGAGACCAACCGCACGTTCGTCGACGCCGCGGCCGGCCAGCACGGCGTGTCCTTCACCTTCGACTCGGAGCGCTCGAACTACGACGTCCACGTGCGCGCCGACCGGTTCCGCGGCGACGCCGCGGGCGCCGACGACCTCCACGCGGCCTTCGGCGGCGTCGACGGGTTCGAGGGTATCGACGTGGTCGAGGGACAGCCCGCCGCACGGATCGAGGTTGGCGACGACCCCCGGGTCAGGCTCAACGCGACGGTCAGTGCCTTCGACCCCGGCCTCTACGACGTGGTCGTGAGTGCCGTCGACACCCGCGACGGCGGCGCGGTCGCCGACGGGCGGGTCGTCGTCGGCCTCCCGGAGGAGCGGCCGGTCGGGCTCGAACTCGCGAACCGGTCGCTCGGCGTGGCCGCCGGCGAGGAGGTCGCGACCAACGTGACGCTGAGCAGCCTGACCGAGGGCGTCGGCGCGCTGGCGCTGAGCGCCAACCGGACAGGTGAGCCCGGCGTCAGACTCCGCCTGCGTGCCGAGGTGGACGCGAGCCGTCTCAGCAGCGGCGGCAGCATCTCCCAGCGGGAGTCGACCACCGAGATGATGGCCTTCGACGCGAACACCTCCACCGGCGCCGTCGAGGTGGCACGCTTCCGTGTCCGGGCGGAGAGCCTCGGTCGCGACCCCATCACGAACGGCACCAACACCGCCACCCTCCGGGTCGACTGGGTCGTCGACGACGATGGCGTTCCCTACACGCTTCCCGACCCAGTCACGGTCACCTACGAGGTGACCGACGCCGGGAACGCGACCGGCGACGGCGGCCCCGGCGAGGAACGCGGCACCGCCAGTGGCGAAGGAGGCGCCGCGGGCGCTGCCGAAGGGAGCGCTTCGGGGGCCGGCGGTTCGGCCTGATACGGTTGCTGTGAGTCAGTCCCGGGTCGACCGTACGACCGCGTGCGGTCGTATCGGTAGCCAGTCATGGCGAGCCGTATGGGGTCCGGCCACACGTCCGCCCGGTCTCGGGTAGCATTAAGTGGCCGTCGGGCGTACCCACACCCGTATGCAAGTCACCTGGCACGGCCACGCGACGTGGCACGTCGAAGTCGGATCGACGGAGCTGCTCATCGACCCCTTCTTCGGCAACCCCAAGACCGGCCTGGAGCCCGAGGACCTGGACACGCCGGACGCCGTGCTCGTCACACACGGCCACGACGACCACGTCGGGCACGTTGGCGCGTTCGCGGACACGACCGTCGCCGGCACCCCGGAGGTCGTCGGTCACCTCGCCGAGCAGCACGGCATCGCCGAGGACGACGCGCTGGGATTCAACCTCGGCGGCACCGTCGAGATCGGCGACGCCTACGTCACGATGCACCGCGCCGACCACACCAACGGGATGGGCGAGGGGTTCGTCGCCCCCAGCGGCGGCTCGCCCGCGGGCTACGTCATCTCCGACACCAAGCCGACCCAGGTCTCCGACGCCGACTCGACGACGTTCTACCACGCCGGCGACACCGGGCTGATGACGGAGATGCGTGACGTCATCGGGCCGTTCCTCGAGCCCGACGCCGCGGCCGTCCCCATCGGCGACCACTTCACGATGGGGCCGATGCAGGCCGCGGTCGCCGTCGACTGGCTCGACGTCGACTACGCCTTCCCGATGCACTACGACACCTTCCCGCCCATCGAGCAGGACCCCCAGGACTTCGCCAACGAGGTCGCCGGTACGGGGAGCGACGCCGAGGTCGTCGCACTCGACGGCGACGAGTCCTACGAGCTCTAAACGGGAGAGTCGCCACTCCCGCCGTTTTCGTCCCCCTCCGGGCCCGGCCGCCCCGTTATTTATTCTCGGAAACCAAACAGCGTGACATGGCGGACTGGACGGGCCAGTACACCCGTACCCTCCCTCACCCGCCCCGCAGTCTGGTCCGCGGGCTCTCGGCGGGAGCGAAGGCGTACTTCCTCGCTCTGTTCGGGACCGCGGTTGCCGTCGAGGTCGGGGCAGCCGCGGGTCTCCACGGAGCCTCGGTGCCGCTGCTGGCACCGTTCCTGCTCGTCTTCTGGGTGTACGGTCTCCACGCCAGCCTCGGCGGGTACGCCGCGGGCTCGCTCGGCTCGCCGACAGTGATCTTCGGCGCGGTTCTGGTGTGTACACTCGTCGTACTCGGGTACGTGACTGCCGGGAAGGGCGAGCCCGCGACGGTCGTGTCCGCGGTCGCACGGGGGATGAGCCTCGCAGTGGGGTACCTCCCGGTTCTCGTGCTCAGCCACGTCCTCGTCGCGGCCACCGTCCCCAGCGTGTCGCCGTTCGACGCCGTCGCCATCCGGCTGTTCGTCGACGTCGGCGCCCTCTACCCCGTCGTCTTTGGCGGGCTCGGGGGCTTTCTCTACGGCTGGTGGTCGCTGCCGGCCGGCAGCAAGGGGCTGTGATCAGGGGCCGACGAGCCGCCAGAGCCCCCAGACGCCGAGAACGAACGTCGCCGCGAGACCGACCGGCGGGAGCGAACGCACCGTCCGGAGCACCGGCGCGAGGAAGGCGGTGTCGGAGACCAGCGGGGGGACGGTGACGGCCCCGACGTTGACGGCGATCCCGGCGCCGACCGCTGCGAGCAGGCTCACGTACCCCAGCCCGACGGCCACCCGAGCCGCGTCCATGCCACTCCCTGGTTCCGGACGGCCCAAAGGTGTTGCCGTCCGAGCCGGCCGGCGGGGCACGCATCCGTCGTCCCCGTCGCGTGTGCCGCGGACCGGGCGGCGCAACCGTTTTCGCCCCGGCACTCGTCCGTGGCGGTATGCCAGACATCGAAGTCACGAGCCGGAGCGAGGAAGGCTACGCTGTCACCGGGGTCGCGGGCGAGTGGGAGCTGACGACCGACGCGACCGGCGAGACGGGGCCGACGCCGAACCAGGTGCTCGCGGCCGACTACGCGGCCTGTTTCATCCCGGCCTTTCGGGTGGCGGCGAACAAGCTGGGCCACGACGACATCGGCGTGGTCGAGGTCGACGTCGGGGTCGACCTGGACGAGGACGACGACCTCGAGAGCGTCAGCTTCGACATCCAGGTCGAGGCCGCACTCGGCAACGAGGTCGAGGCGATCGTCGACCGGGCCGAGGACATCTGTCACGTCCACAGCGCGCTCCGCGAGGAGCTGCACGCCGACGTCACGGTCCGCGACGAGCGGGACCTGTAGCGTCCGCGCGGAGGACCTGTAAGCCTATAGGCGCGAGCGTCCAAGGCCAGGTATGACCAGCGACTGGCAGGACCATCTCGCCGGCGCACGCATGCGGGTCGACCAGCAGTTCGAACAGCGCGTCCGGGACTCCCGCTTTTCGAGTCAGGAGTGGGGGCTCATCATGACCGCCGTGGAGTTCGAGGTCCGGTCGGCGGACGACCCCGACAGCGCACGCCTCGTCGCGGACACGGACAAGCTGGGGGCGGTCGTCCCCGAACTCGGGAAGATCCAGGAGGAGATGGGCGGCGCGGCCCGCCCCCCCAGCGGCTCCTCCGGCGGCGGTCTCTTCGGCCGGCTGCGGCAGTACCTCGGCGGGCTCACGAGCGACTCCGGTCCCGAGGGGTCGAGCGACGAGCAGCTGGAGGCGGCCCGCACCCTGGCCGACGACTACGCGGTCGAACTCCAGGCCTACCTCGAGGAGCAGGGCCGGTGGGCCGACGTCTGTGCGCTCGCCGCGGACGCTGAGAGTTGAGTCCGGGGCGTTCCGAACAGCCAGTCACTCCTCGACGACAGTCTCGCGGCGGTGGGCCGGGTGAGGGTCGCGGCCCCGCACCGGGAGCCGCGACGGCGTCTCGGGCAGTGTGGGGTCCTGTGCGAGCAGGACCGAGAGGTTGTCCTTGCCGCCGCGGTCGTTTCCCTCCGTGATCAGCCGGTCGGCGGCCGCCGACAGCGAGTCCGCGCCGAGCACCCACTCCCCGATGTCGGCGTCGGTGACGACCTGCTCGCGGACCCGGGCGGCGGCGTCCTCCCCCCGCCCGCTGCCCACGTACCGGTCGTACAGGGCGGGCGCGTCGCTCTGGGCGTCGGGGAGCCCGTCGCTGGTCAGCAACAGGACGTCCTCGGCGAACAGGTCGACCGAGGCCGTCTCGACGGTCACGTCGGCGGCGTCGCCGCGGCCGCCGACCGCCCGGGTGAGTTCGTTGCCCCGCGGGTGGACGTGGGCCTCGACGCCGTCGAGTTCCCCGTCGGCGTAGAGTTGCTCGACGACCGCGTGGTCCTCGGTCAGCCGGGCGATATGGTCGTGGGCGCCGTTGCAGACGTAGGCCCGCGAGTCGCCGACCCACCCGTAGTGAAACCGCCCGTCGACGACCAGCCCCGCGACCACGGTCGTGTAGGCAGCGGTGCCGGCCTCGGACGCGTACGCGAGCACGTCCTGGTGGGCCTGCTGGATGGCCGCCTCGATGGCGCCGTGGAACCGGTCCTGGCGTGGCCGGCTGGAGGACGCGGGGTCGCTCCCGACCCCGGTACCGTTCCCGCTCTCGCCCTCGGCCCGTGCCGTCGGGTCTCCCTCCTCGGCCGGCGGTGCTCCGCCGACCGAGACGGTGTCGGGGAGGTCGAGGCCGAAGGCGCCGGGGTCCTCTCCGGCCGCACGGACCGCGAGGGGCGCCAGCTCCTCGGCGACCCGCGTCGTGGCGATGTAGGAGGCGACGTCCCCGGCCTCGTGGCCGCCGGCGCCGTCCGCGAGCACCACCACCGCGGTGCTCCTGGTCGTTCCCGGGTCAGCGTCTCCGCGGGCGTTCGGGTCCCCGTTCGCGCGCGAACTCGGGTCGCGGTCCGGGCCCAGATACCCCTCCCGGTGCCCGTCCTCGAAGACCGAGACCGCGAGGCTGTCCTCGTTGATGCCGTCCGGACGCTTGCGCTCGCCGACGTCGTAGCGGGTTGCGTATCTCATGTGCGGAACTGGAAGGTGAGGCCGTAGCTGGGGTGGACCAGGGCGACGAGGTCGCCGTCGCTCAGCTCGTAGGACTCGGGCGGGACGAAGCCGTGGCGGTCGGTCGGGTCCTCGCCCTGGCGTTGCAGGCGCTCGCGGCCGGCCGCACACAGCACCCGCTGCCAGCCGTCGCCGGTCTGGACGTAGGTGCCGTTGAGACTGCTGTCCCGGAGCCGCCAGCCGCCGTCCTCGTACTCGAACTGGACCTGGACCGTCGAGACGTACTCCTCCTCGTCGCGGACGGCGATGGAGGGGGCCGGCCCGGCCGCGTCCCGCCGGCCCAGCGTGTCGCCGGGGTAGACCGAGTACTCCTCGTCGCCGTCCTGTCGGACCAGCGAGGCGCTGGGGGGCGGCGTGGAGTCGCGCTCCCGGAGGACCCGCTCCATCGCCGTGGCGTTGCGGTACCGCTCGTCGGGGTCGGACCGGGTGGCCTTCTCGACGGTCTCCGCGAGGTAGGGCTCGCAGTCGACGCCGAAATCGCGCGGGTCGACGCCGTCCTTGTGGGGGACCGCACCCCGGAGCAGGAAGAGGAGGATCTTCCCGATGGAGTAGACGTCGGACCACGGCCCCTGGCGGGCGTCGGTCTCGGTCGCTTCGGCCACCTCAGGGGGCTTGTAGGGCCCGAGGATGGTGGTCTCGCCGACACCGCCGGCCGCCGAGGTGGCGGTGTTGAAGTCGATGAGGATCGGAGTGACGAGCCCGTCGCGTTCGGTGAGCATGACGTTGTCCGGCTTGAGGTCGCGGTAGACGATCTCGTTGCCGTGGAGGAAGGCCATCGCGCCACAGAGCGCGACTCCCACCTGCCGGACCTCCTCCTCCGGGACGTCCGTCCTGTCGATAGCCTCGTCGAGCTCGTAGCCGTCGACGAACTCCACGACCAGGTAGGGGAGGCCGTCGACCTCGCCGCGGTCGAGCAGCGACATGATGTTGGGGTGGCCGCCCGCGGCCTCGACGGTCTCGAGCAGGTCGGCCTCCGTCTCGAAGTACTGCTCGACGACCGCCGTGCTGTTGCTGGAGTCGTAGTTGGGGTACTTGACGGCGACGGTCTCGCCGGTCTCGGTGTCGACGGCCTCGTAGGCGACGGCGAAGCCGCCGGCCCCGGCCTTCTCGCCCAGCCGGTACCGCCCCGCGAGCGTCTCGCCGGTCGCCGGGACTGCGGTCACGGCTCTCTCACTCTATCCGCTCCTCGTCGACGATCTCCGTCGCCCGGCTGCGTTCGGCCTTGCCGCCCTCCTTGACGACCTGGGTCTCGCGGGCGACGTCCTCGACGACCTCGGTCTCGCCGTGGATCCGGGTCATCTGCTCGACCTGCGTCTCCGCGGCCTCGACGTTTCCCTTGCCGAGTTCGGTGCGGACGACCGTCTCCTGGTGGTCGAGCTGGACCTCCTCGTTTGCCTCCGCGAGCTCCTCGCTCTCCTCGCTGTAGTCGACGGTGATCCGGTCGGTCGCCTCGTCGCCGCGGGCCCGCAGCCGCACCTGGACGAGCGGGACCCCCTCCGCGGGGTCGTGGGCCGGCGCCGCCACCTTCATCACGACACGCTGGCGCTCCCGTTCGGTGAGGTCCGGCAGCTTCACCGTGGCGGTGTTCGCCTCCCACTCGGGCTCGACGTCCTGGGCCTGGGGGAGCGCCCGGTAGATGTCGCTGACCTCCACGCCGTTTGCCGCGTCGAGTTCGAGTTCCGCGTCGGCGGCCACGACCTGGGAGGCGGACTCGACGGCCTCGCCGAAGAAGGCCTCGATGTCCCCGGCTTCCTCCAGGTGGGTCCACTTCCCCCGGGCGGTCGTTCCCAGGGTGCGGATCGTGTCCTGGTTGTAGTCCTCGCCGATCCCCGCGGCCTCGATCCGGACGCCCGAGCCGTCGATGTCGCGGGCCAGCCCCTCGAACTCCGCGACGGTGTGGTCCTTGTCCTTGCCGTCCGAGAGCAGGAGGAGCCGGCGAACCGCGTCACCGCTCGCTCCGGGGTCGTGGTCGAGCGACGCCAGCGACTCGCTGGCGGTCTCCAGCCCGGCGTACATGTCCGTGCCGCCGCCCGCCGAAAGTTCCTCGACCATCCCCATCGCCTCGTCCCGGCCGAGGTCGCCCCAGCGAACCGGTCCCAGCAGTACCTCAGCGGTCGAGTCGAAGGCCACGACGCTGACGTAGTCGGTCGGTTCCAGGAGGCCGAACACCCAGGACGCGCCGTCCCGGGCACGGCTGATCTTCGCACCGCTCATCGACCCGCTGGTGTCGATACAGAGCGCGATGTGACGCTCGACGCCGCCGGTCTGCTCGCCCGGCTCGACGTCGACCTCGGCCGTGATCCGCGCGCCCTCCGGCGGGACCGCCGGCCTGTTAACCTCGGTCTCGATGCTCGCCATACTCCCCCGTGGTCGCTCGGCCGGTATGTATCTTGCCCGCACCCCGCAACTGCTTTGCGATGCAAAGCGAATTCTTTGGCAAACTTTATTGCACTGGACAGTACACTGCAACACATGGCAACGGACACGCAGACACCCTCCAGAGCGAGTGCCGACCGGCGGCAGGTGTGGGCCGGCCAGGCCCGGGCCTTCGCCGAGCGGTACGCCCGCGAACTGTTCCGGAACAAGGTCGTCCTCTTCTGGTCGGTGGCCTTCCCGGTCGCCTTCTACCTGCTGACGATCACGGTGTTCATCGACACGGGGGCAGTCCCCGATACGGTCGTCCCCTACCAGAAGGCGGGTGTGGCGGTCAGCTACGGGATGTTCGGCGCCATCGTCGCCTCGCTGAACTCCTTCGGACAGCAGCTGGCGGCGGATTTCGAGGCCGACAGGTACATGCAGTACCGCTCGCTGCCGCTGGCGCCGAGTGCCGACCTGGCCGGCCGGGCGGTCGCGGGGCTGGCGCTGTCGGTCGTCGCCTTCGTCGCCGTCCTCGTCGTGGCGGTCCCGACCGGCGCGGCGTTTTCCCTGCGGGCGGCGGCGTCGGTCCCCGTCGTCGTGCTCGCGGTCCTCACCTTCGCCGTGCTGTGGATGATGCTCGCGGTCGTCGTGGCCACGCTCGTCCGGGACGCCCGGTACGCCTCCGTGGTCACGATCAGCATCGCGCTGGGCGCGTACTTCCTGACCGGGTACAACGGCACCGACCCCGGCGCCTTCGCCGGGCCGGACTGGCTGCTGAACTGGCTGCCCTTCACGCTCGCGACCCGGCTCGTCAGCCACAACATCGTGGTGTTCCCCGATACTGGAGTGCTCGGGTCGGGCTCGCTGCTCTCGGTCCCCTCGCTTTCCTTCGGCGTCGGGCTGCTGGCCGCGACGACTCTGGCCGCCGTCGCCGTCGGCCTGCTGGTCATGCGCCACGCCGTCTACGGGGAGGTGCGGCCATGACCGCCATCGAGAGCCGCGGCGTCGCGAAGGAGTTCGGCGCCGACGACGTCGTCCGCGGGGCCGACCTGGCCGTCGAGGAAGGGGAAGTCCTCCTGTTGATGGGACCGAACGGGGTCGGGAAGACGGTCCTGCTCTCCTGTCTCGCGGGCAGCCGGGAGCCCACGGAAGGGGCCGTCGAGGTGTTCGGGCGCCCGGTCGGGGAAGACGGCGGCGACAGCCTGACCTTCCTGCTGCAGGATTCGATGGCCGTCGAGACGCTGACCGGCCGGGAGAACGTCGACTTCTACTCGCGGCTCCACCACCGCTTCACCGACCGCTGGCGCGAGTACGTCGACCGGCTGGGGTTGACCGACGACCTGGACAAGCGCGTCGAGCACTACTCCGAGGGGATGAAACGGAAGCTCGAGCTCGCGCTGACGATGGGCGTCGACGTGCCGGTCTACCTGCTCGACGAACCCACCGCTGGCGTCGACCTGACCAACATTCAGCGTTTCCACGACATCATCCTCGAGGCACGCGACGCGGGCAAGACCGTCCTGGTCTCCAGCCACCGCCCCATCGACGCCAACATCGCCGACCGGGTGGCGTTCATGCCCGACGGCACGGTCTCGACGGTCGGCGAGCCCGACGGACTGATGGAGCAGGTGCCGACGGTGGTCCGCGTGACCGGCAGCGAGGCTATGCGGACCGCCGAGGAGTACGTCGACGGCCAGCTGTTCCCCGTCGGCGGGGAGGCGCGGGGCTTTCTCGCCGAAGACGTCGCGTTCGAGGACCTGGCGGGGGCCGTCGAGAGCGGGGGCGTCGAGCGCATCGACCCGACCTACACAGACCTGTTCAACTACTACATCCACGTCGAACCATGAGCGGGGAGATAGAGCCGGACGACCTACGGGAGGAACTGGAGACGATCAAGGAGGCGATGGGCCTCGAGGAACGGTACAGCGGGGCCACCTCGATGTGGCTGCTCTTCGGCCTGGCGGTCCCCGTCGCCAGCGGGGTCTCACAGTACGTCTTCACCGAGCGGCTGGCCCCGTGGCTCCACGCCGTCGTCTGGGCGGTCGTTCTCGGCGTCGGCTTCGCCATCTGGTACGCGACCGCCGGGAAGGAGGAGGGGGACATCGGCGTCGGAGCCGGCGCCAGGCCCAACCTCTTCGTGCAGTTCGGCCTCGTCTACTTCACCGTGATCCCGGTCCAGGCCGCGGTCGCTCCCTTCCTCCAGGACCTGGGCTACGTCGAGGAGGCGCTGTTCGTCCAGTCGCTGATCGTCGTGTTCATCGGGCTCGCCTACGGCATCCTCGGCTCCTCGCTCGCGGCCTACCGGGTCCGGTTCCGGGACCGCATGCTCTTCTACGTCGGCACCGTCTGGATGGTGGCGCTGGGGGTCGCCATCCCGCAGGTCGAGTTCCTCCGGACTCTCCCACACGCGACCTTCGGCGGGGTATACCTCGTCTACGCGCTGGGAGCGTACGCCGTGCTCACACGGACCTGACCATGGAGTTCGACAAGCTCGTCCACCAGCCGACGCGACTCCAGGTGTTCGCCTACCTCTACCGGCACGGCGAGACGGGCTTTTCGGACCTGGTCGAGGAACTCGACCTGACCGAGGGCAACCTCGCCAGCCACCTCCAGCGGATGGAGGAAGCGGAGGCCGTCGCGGTCCACAAGGAGTTCGTCGACCGCAAGCCCCGCACGACCTACGAACTCACCGAGGAGGGCCGGGAGCTGTTCGAGGAGCACATCGAGACCCTGGAGGCGCTGATCGGCGACCTCGACGGGTAGGGAGACCGGCGGTCGGGCCGCCGCGACACCTCCTGCGGTCAGGGCTCCGACAGTACGGTGACCACCGGACACTCGGCGTTGAGTATCACGGACTGGGTCACGCTGCCGAAGATGGCCTTCCCCGTCGGCGACCGCTTTCTCCCGCCGACCACGAGATACCGCGGGCCGACCGCGTCCGCCTCCGCGATGATCGTGCTCGCGGGGTCGCCGATCCGCCCGACCGGCTCCACGTTCCCCAGTTCCGTCTCCCCGAGCGCAGTCTCGGCCATCGTCCGCGCGACATCCCGGGCCCGGCTCTCCTCGGCGGTGAACGACACGTCGCTGAACTCGTCGATCGACCGGAGTTCCTCGAGGTGGCTGTCCGCCTCGTCTTCCGGGATGACGTGAAGCACCTGCAGGTCGTCGCCGTAGGCCGTGGCGAGGTCGGCGGCCTGCCCGATGACCCGCTCCTGGTCGCGTTTCTCCCCGACCGCGGCCAGTATCACCATGCCGAGACGTCAGCGGGAGTCCTCAAGTATCTTGCTCCGGGCTGGCTTCCGTGGAGCCCTCACTCCCGCCGAACGGACCCGAGCGACAGACCCGGGTACTCAGCGGCGGCCAGCGACGCCCACCGCTGTCGGGCCGTCCGGCGTTGCTCCCGGCGGTTTCCAGGTCCGACAGGCTAAAGCCGGGCGGTCCACGCATCACGGGCATGGAGTTTCACGAGGCGGCCAACTACCTCTTCGACCTGCGGCGCTTCGCGCCGCGCCCGGGCACGGACGCGACTGCGGACCTGCTCGCCCACCTCGGGAACCCCCACGAGGGGCTGACCTGCGTCCAGGTCGCCGGCTCGAACGGGAAGGGGTCGACCGCCCGGATGCTCGACTCCGTCCTCCAGGAGGCGGGGCTCTCGGTCGGCCTCTATACCTCCCCGCACCTGGACGACGTCCGCGAACGGGTCCGGGTCGACGGCCGCAAGCTCTCGGAGGGCGCGCTCGTCGAGTTCGTCGACGCCATCGAGAGCTACGTCACCGACCGGGCGACCGAGGGAGCGGCGCCCACATTCTTCGAGACTATCACCGCGCTGGCGCTCTGGGAATTCGACCGCCGGAACGTCGACGTCGCCGTTCTGGAGGTCGGTATCGGCGGCAAGTACGACGCCACGAGCGTCGTCGACCCGGCCGCGGCCTGCGTCACCAGCGTCGCCCTGGAGCACACGGACACGCTGGGCGACACGGTGGAGGAGATCGCCCACGACAAGGCCCACGTCGCACCCGCCCACCGCCCGCTCGTGACCGCGGCCGACGGCGCCGCCCTCGAGGCAGTCCGTGAGGTGGCCGGCGACGTGGTGACCGTGGGGTCAGACGGTGACGTCCGGGTGGCCGACGGCGGCCGCGACGGCCTGGAGTGGCGGGTGGCCATCGAGGGCGGCCCGGTGGACGGAGATGGAAACGAGGACTGGAGCGTCGACACCGCCCTCCCGCTGCTTGGCTCCCACCAGGTCGACAACGCCGGCGTGGCGGCGGCGCTGGCCCGCCAGGTCGCCGACGTCGACGCCGCTGACCTGGAGCAGGGGCTGCGCAACGCCCACTGGCCCGGGCGGTTCGAGGTGATGGGCCGGGAGCCGCTGGTGGTCCTCGACGGCGCCCACAACCCCCGGGGGTGTACCCGCGTCGCCGAGACGCTGGAGGCCTTCGAGTACGACGACCTCCACCTCGTCGCGGGGGCGCTCGCGGACAAGGACCACCGCGGGATCGCGGCAGCGTTCGACGCCGCCGACACCGTGGTCGCCTGCGAGCCCGACCGGGACCGCGCCGAGGACGAAGGGGTGCTCGCGGAGGCCTTCCGCGCCGAGACCGGCGCCGAGGTGCGGACGCGCTCGGACGTGCCGGGCGCGCTCGACATCGCGCTCGATACCGCGGAGTCGGGCGACGCCGTCCTCGTCACGGGCTCGCTGTACACGGTCGCGGAGGCCCGGACCCGCTGGGCACGGGTCGAGATCCCGAAGCGGGTCGACTCTATCGCCGCCTCGCGGGCGGCGATCAAGGGAACCCACGTCACGGACGCGGGCGCCTGGCGGATGCGCGGGAAGGGCGTCCACCGCGTGCTGAAGACCCGCGTCCGACCCCGGCAAGCCCAGTACCTCAAGGAGGAACTGCTCTCGCTGGGCGGGGAGTGTGCGGTCTCGGGGCTGAACGACCAGGACCAGGAGTCGCTCGGCGTGCTCATGATGGCGACGATGGCCCAGTTCAAACGGCTGGCCGACAAGCTGGACGGCCAGCCCTACGGGCTCGCGAGCTTCGGCGACGAGCTCCGGGAGACGCTGGGGATCGGCGTCGAGCCAGACGAGCGGGGCTACCCCTGGGAGGGCGGCACCGCCGTGATGGGCATTCTCAACGTCACCCCCGACAGCTTCCACGACGGCGGCGAGTACGAGGACGCCGGCGACGCGGTCGCGCGCGCAGAGGAGATGGTCGCGGCCGGCGCGGACATCGTCGACGTCGGCGGCGAGTCGACGCGGCCGGGCGCCGACCCGGTCCCCGCCGACGAGGAGCGCGAGCGCGTCGTCCCGGTAATCGAGGCGCTCGCCGACATGGACGTCCACGTCTCCATCGACACCCGGAAAGCCGAGGTGGCGCGGGCGGCACTCGCCGCCGGCGCGGACATCCTCAACGACGTCTCCGGGCTGGAGGACCCGGAAATGCGGCTCGTGGCCGCCGAGCACGACGTCCCCGTGGTCGTGATGCACTCCATCGACGCACCGGTAGTTCCGGGCAAGGACGTCCACTACGACGACGTGGTCGAGGACGTCGTCGACGAGCTGACCGAGCGGGTCCTGCTGGCAGAGAAGGCCGGGCTCGACCGCTCGCAGGTCATCGTCGACCCCGGCCTGGGCTTCGGGAAGTCCGGCGAGGAGAGCTTCGAGCTGCTGGGGCGGCTCGGCGAACTCCGGGGGCTGGGCTGTCCGGTTCTGGTCGGCCACTCACACAAGTCGATGTTCGCGGAGGTGGGCCGGGCGGCCGGCGAGCGCTTCGAGCCGACCGTCGCGGCGACGGCGGTGGCCGCCGAGCGCGGCGCCGACATCGTCCGCGTCCACGACGTCGCCGCGAACCGCGCGGCGGTCGACGTCGTCGAGGCCGCCGACCCCGATTCGGCGTAACCGGGCCGTTACTGGCGACGGTCGGGAGACGGCCCACTGCCGGAAGCGGTCGGTCCCCGAGCCGGACTCAGACCGCGTCCTCTTCCTCCTCCGGCCGGGCCAGCAGCTCCTCCTGGTACGCGGCCACCGCGCCGACCACGCGGTCGGCGTCCTCCTCGGGGACATCGAAGGCCGCGAGACTCTCGCGGAGCAACTCGACCGCTCGCTGAATGTCCGCCGGCGTGAACGGAACGTGGAGGTGGGCCTCCCGGACCGGCTCGGCGTCGTACGTCTCGGGGCCGCCGGCGGCCTGACAGAGGAAGTCCGTCTGGGTCCGGCGCAGCTTCGCCATGTCCGCGCCCTCGAAGAACGGGCCGAGGCCGTCGTCTGCGAGCAGCCGGTCGTAGAAGTCGTCGACGACCGCGCGGATCCCCTCGCGTCCACCCAGCCGGTCGTACAGCGTCGGCTCCGACATGTACCGTCGTTGGGCCCCGGAGAGCAAAAGAGCGCGGCGAGTTCCGGAATCTTGCCACAACGCAGGGAGTCACTACAGCAGCCCGTACTCGGCAGTCAGCCGCTCGTAGGCGTCGACGTACCGGCCGGCGACGGCGTCGTGGTCGTAGCCCGCCCAGGAGTCCTCGACGCTCAGTCGCTCGAACTCGCCGCAGTCGACGATGGCGTCGGCGAGCTGCTGGGGGTTGGTGACCCGGAAACTTCGCTCGTAGTTCTCGATGAGCTCGTGGGCGCTTGACTCGGCCTGGTACTCGACGATGCCGATGCAGCCACACGCCAGCGCCCACAGGAGCTCTGTCGCGAAGTACTCCCGGTAGGCGGTCTGGACGAAGGCGTGGGCGCCGCGGTAGATGGCAAGGCGGCGCTCGCGGTCGCAGGCGCCGACGAATTCCACGCGGTCGTCGATCCGCAGGTCCGCGGCCTGGCGCTCGTAGGCCTCCCGCTGTGGGCCGTCGCCGATGACCCGGGCCGACCAGTCCCGGTCCCGGAGTTCCGCCAGCCCGAGCAGGAGACTCTCGACGTTCGCGCTCCCGTCGAGCGGGTGCGCGTAGGCGACGTCCACCTCGCGGGCGGGTTCGACCTCGCGGACCCGGTCGAAGTCGATGCTCTCCGGGATGACTTCGACCCGCTCGCCGGGGACGCCGAACTCCCTGACCCGGGTCCGGACCAGTTCCGAGGGGGAGACCACGAGCTGTGGTCGCGAGACCGCAGCCCGGGTCAGCCGCCGGTCCGTGTCCAGCCCCTCGTCGCCGTACCACTCGATAGCCAGCGGGGCGCGCGCGAGCGTCCCGCCGACGCTCGCGGCGAGGACCTGCCCCGGCGGCGTCGGTCGGGTGTGGACGACATCGGGCCGGTAGCGGGCGAGCACGGCCGGCAGCGAGGCGTAGAACGAACTCGGAGCGTGGCCGATGGTCACCGGGCGGTAGCGGACGCCGTCGACGACCCGCTCGGACTCGGTGCCGCGCCAGAACTGGGTGCAGAAGACGGTGACCTCGTGGCCCCGCCCGGCCAGCCCGCGAGCCACCTGTTCCAGCCGGCGGTTCCCCGGAGTGTCCGACAGGTGGCTCGTCTCCATCGCGACCAGCGCCACGCGCATACCCGGCGGGTCGGCGCCGGCCGTCAAAAATCCCGTCCCTCCGTCTCACCGCGCGGGACCGGGTATCAGCCGACTGTCACGGTCGCGTCCGTCCCCGCGACGAAGGAGCCGTTGCCGAGCAACAGGACCGTCGACCGTTCCGAGGGCGCGAGGACACGCGCGCTCAGGCCGTCGTCGATCGCCCACTGTCCGGCCCGGCGCTCGCCGCGTGCGTCCAGATACGCGCGCAGCGCCCGCTCGAACTCCGCGGCCTCGCCGGCGTCGTCCCAGGCGAAGGTCCAGGCGTAGCTGGCGGTTCGCTGGCCGGGCGTCCGGTAGACGTACAGCCTGTCGTTGCCCCAGCCCGCCGCCGCCCGGTCGGCGCGCTCCTGGGTGACGCCGACCGCGAGCGTCGTCCGGACGAACGCCTCGCCGAGCCGGTCGGTCCCGACCTCGCGCCACCCTCCGGCGGGTTCGACGGCCGCGTCGAGCGCGACCGGCGGCTCCTCGTCGGCGGTGAGGTTGTGGATGACCTGCTCGCTGGTCGTCGGCGGCGATTCGTAGACGCGCGGGATGTCGGCGGGGTCGTCGACCCGACTGGCGACGTACTCGAACCCCTCGGCGTACTGGCTGTTGCCGTACCGGCCGACGTGACCGGGGGGAAGGGCCTCGGCGATGGCGCGGTAGACCGGCGAGTTTTGCGTCCCGTTGTCGGTGTACCGCTCGAGATAGGCGTCGGTCGTGTAGACGGCCGGCCCCTCGAGCAGGCTGCGGACCACGTAGCTCCCGTCGGTCGTGCTCGTATCGACCCGCTGGCGGAGCTGGGCCGACCGTCCCTGCTTGAACTGGACGTAGTGGACGAACTCGTGGGCCACAACCAGGCGGACGTCGTCGGTCGTCGCGTTCGGGCCGGCGTAGACGACCACCGTCCCCAGTGCCGAGGTCTGGCCGGCGAACTGCAACCCGACGTCGCTGGCGTTGGGCACGGGACCGGTCTTCAGCCCGACCGCCTCCTGGAAGGGCGGAAGCCCGCCGCCACCCAGCGAGGCGTTCCCGTAGTCGCTCTCGTTTCCGAACGCCCGGACCCGCTCGGGCGGGGTCACGTTCGTCCCGGCGACGGTCTGGACCCGTGCGAACACGAGCCCGGGGTCGACGGCGAGCGTCCCGTTCTGGACTGTAATGTTCGCTGGCTGGCGGTCGGCACCGGCGGGCCCGCCGTCCGGTGCCGGGCCGCCGCCAGCAGGGCCGGCGACGGGTGCCTGACACCCCGCAACCACGAGCACGGCCGCGAGCGCAACGAGGGCGAGCCCGCGGCGGGTCATGAGGCGAGCGCGGTCGTGGCGTTGACGGCAGTGCTCGCGCCTTCGGGCAGCGTCACCGACACCGGCTCGGCGGTGACCCGGGCGTCCGACGTCGACCGGACGTCGATCTGCTGGCCCTGCAGCGAGAGCGAGGCGTTCGTGGCGCTCACGACCCGGAGCGGCTGGCCCGTCTCGGCCGACGCGTAGACCGTGATGGCCGCGTCGGTCACGTTGACCGACCCGCCCAGCCCCGAGGACTGCAGCGAGCCCAGGGCGTAGGCCTCGATGGCCGACCCGTTCACCTCGGCCTCGAGGACGTACGCCTCGGTGCCGTCGACCCGGGTGGTGCCGTTCAGCGACAGCGCGGTGGCGTTCTCCAGGCCGACATCGACCTGCTGGAGCAGGTCGACGGTCCGGAACGTCCGGGAGACGTTCTCCGAGACGTCCTGTTTGATCCACTCCGAGGAGTAGGCCTGAACGAAGGCGTCGCTGCGCTGGTAGAAGACGCCGTCTTTCAGGTAGGCTTCGGCCTCGGTCGTCTGGCCGAGGACGCTCGTCGTCTGGTCGGCCACGAACTCCCGGTTCGCGCGGTCGACCCGGGTCTCGCTCTCGACGGTGATCCGCTGTTCCTGGTTGTTCGCCAGCACCGTCACGTTGGTCGTCCCGGTGGTGACGTAGCTGTTCGACCCGTCTATCGCCGAGATGACGTTCTCGCGGACGTCCTCGGCGGAGATGTCTCCGCCGGGAGCGGCGGTCGTCGTCCCGCCGCCGCCACAGCCGGCCAGCACCATCGCGGCCGCGAGCGCGACGGCCGCGAGCGCACGCCTCGAGATCCAGCGGGGCTGGGTGTCGGTCATCGTGCCCCCGGCTACGGCCCCGTACTACGTATAAACCCCTCAATCGTCGCCGGGCCGGCGAACGGGAGGTAGATTTTTATGCGGGAACGGGAGGCGCGGCTCAGTCGTGACGGAACGCCCGGCTGCCGGTGAACACCATCGCCATGTCGTGCTCGTCGGCAGCCTCGATCACCCTGTCGTCGTTCTGTGAGCCGCCGGGCTGGATGACCGCCTCGATCCCCGCCTCCGCGGCGTGCTCGATCCCGTCGGGGAACGGGAAGAAGGCGTCCGAAGCCATGACCGCTCCGTCGGCGCTTTTGCCCTCGGCGTGCTCCTCGGCTTTCATCGCCGCCAGCCGGACGGCGTCGACCCGCGAGACCTGTCCCATCCCGACGCCCACGGTTTCAGTACCCTTCGCGAAGAGAATGGCGTTCGATTTGACGTGCTTGATCGTCTGCCAGGCGAATATCATCGACTCCACCTGCTCGTCGGTCGGCTCGCGGTCGGTGACGACCTCCAGGCCCTCGGGCGTGACCTGCTGGGTGTCCCGCTCCTGGACGAGCCGCCCGCCGACCAGGGGCTTCTCGGTCATCGGCTCCGTGACCTCCATCTCCCCCTCGACCTCCAGCACGCGGAGGTTCTCTTTCTCGAAGAGGGTCGCGAGGGCGTCGTCGGTGTACCCCGGCGCGACGACAACCTCCTTGAACGAGTCGACCACCTGCTCGGCGGTGGCGGCGTCACACTCCCGGTTGAGGGCGACGATGCCGCCGAAGGCGCTCATCGGGTCCGTCGACAGCGCGTCCGCGTAGGCCTCCGCGAGCGTGTCCGCGGTCGCGCAGCCGGCGGGGTTGGTGTGTTTGATGACCGCCGCCGCGGGCTCGTCGAACTCCTTGACCAGGTTCAGGGCGGCGTCGGCGTCATTGTAATTGTTGTACGACAGGGCCTTCGCGCCCTCGTTGCGCTGGTCGGCGTGGACCACACTCGCCTCCTCCGTGGTGTAGTCGGCGTAGAGGGCGGCGTCCTGGTGGGGGTTCTCGCCGTACCGGAGGTCCGCGGCGCGGTCGTGGGACGCGAGCCGGCGCTCAGGGAGGTCACCGCCCGTGTCACCCTCGACTGTCACCGCCGTGGGCTCGCCGTCGGCGTCGGTCTCGACGGTCACCCGGTCCTGGGCGAACCACTTGACTGCGCGGGGGTAGGCCTGGAACTCCCCCTGGTAGAGCACCCGGTCTTTCAGCGCGTCGGCGTCGTCGTCCTCGTAGACGGGAACCGGCTCCTGGGTGACGACCGGGCCGCCGTCGACCTCGTCTTCGAGGACCTCGCCGTTCTCGTCGGTGGCGTCGGTGACGAGGTGGACCGTACACCCGGACACGGCCACGCCGGCGTCGAGCGCGTCCCCCCAGGCGTCCATCCCCGGGAAAGAGGGGAGCAGGGAGGGATGGACGTTCAGCGTCGTCGGCGCGGCGTCGAGGAAGGTGTCGGAGAGCACGCGCATGTAGCCGTCCAGGCAGACGAGGTCGAGGTCGTAGCCGTCGAGCGCGTCCAGCACGCGGCGCTCGTGGGCGCGGCGGTCGTCGCCCTCCCGCTCGACGACCTCCGTGGGAATGTCGCGCTTCTCGGCCTTTTCGAGGACCGGCGCGTCGGCGTCGTTCGTGAGGACGACGGCGAACTCGGCCCCGCCGGGCGCCCGGTCGGCGACGTTCATCAGGTTGCGGCCGCGGTTGCTGGCCATGCCCGCGAGTTTCATGTGTGAGTGGGCGCCCGGCGCGCGCAAAGGCGTTGCGAAAGTCCGCACGGCTGACCGGGTCGCGAGCGGGGGGTCTCGTCTCCGCCCCGACCGGCAGGCTTTTTCCCGGAGTCCGACAGGGAGAGATATGGACAGAGGCCCGCTGTCGGCCGTCTCGCCACTGGACGGCCGGTACGCCCGCTACACGGAGCCGCTCGTCCCCTACGCCAGCGAGCGCGGACTGATGCGCGCCCGCGTCGAGGTCGAGGTCGAGTATCTGGTCGCGCTCGCGGACCTCGACGCCGTCCCGCTGGCGCTCGACGACGGGGAGCGCGCCGCGCTCCGCGCGCTCTACGAGGAGTTCGACGCCGAGGACGCCGCCCTCGTCAAGCAACTCGAAACGGAGGGGTACGGCGACTACCCGGCCACCAACCACGACGTGAAGGCCGTCGAGTACTTCATCCGCGAGCGCTCGCCGGTCGACGTGGGCGAGTGGGTCCACTTCGCGCTCACCAGCGAGGACGTCAACAACCTCGCCCACCGGCTGCTGGTCGGCCCGGCGGTCCGGGAGGTGATCCTGTCCGAACTCCGCGAGGTGCGGGACGCGCTCGCCGGGATGGCCCGCGAGTACCGGGACCTCCCGATGCTCGCTCGCACCCACGGCCAGCCGGCCACGCCGACGACCTTCGGCAAGGAGATGGCGGTCTACGCCTCCCGGCTGGGGCGGGCGCTTGGCCGGGTGGAGGCGGCCGTGAACGAGCTCTCCGGCAAGCTCGCGGGCGCGAGCGGGAGCTACGCCGCCCACCACGCCGCCTACCCCGAGGTCGACTGGCGTGCCTTCTCCCGGGACTTTGTCGCCGGGCTCGGCCTCGACCACGAGCCGCTGACCACGCAGGTCAACCCCTGTGACGACCTCGCGGCGCTGTTCGACGCGCTCCGGGGCGCGAACAACGTCCTGCTCGACCTGGCTGTCGACTGCTGGCTCTACGTCTCCGACCGCTATCTCGGTCAGGAGGCCGTCGAGGGCGAGACCGGCTCCTCGACGATGCCCCACAAGGTCAACCCGATCGACTTCGAGAACGCGGAGGGGAACCTCTCGAAGGCCAACTCGGACCTGGTCTTTCTCGGCGACTACGTCACGAAGTCCCGGCTCCAGCGGGACCTCTCGGACTCGACGGTCAAGCGCAACGTCGGCGGCGCGCTCGCGCACTGTCTCGTCGCCTACGGCAAGCTCGGGACGGGGCTCGGCAAGGTCGTCCCCAACGAACAGGTGATGCGCGAGGACCTCGAGACCACCCCGGAGGTCATCGGCGAGGCCGTCCAGACCCTGCTGCGCCGGGAGGGCCACACCGACGCCTACGAGCGGGTGAAGGCGCTCACCCGCGGGGAAGCGGTCACCCTGGCCGACTTCCGGGACCTCTTTGCGGAGCTCGACGTCCCCGCGAGTGTTCGTGAAGAGCTCCGGGCCCTGACGCCTGCCGGGTACACGGGTGTGGCCGCGGACCTCGTGGACGAGCTGGACCAGGGATGAGGGCCGTCGGCGAGCGAGACCCGAGGTGAGTGGCGGCGGGCTGGACCGGGAGTGGAGGGCGGCGGGCTGAATCGGGAGCGAGGGGTCGTCCCCGCGTCGCGGGAATCCCCTTTCGCTTTTTATATTTCGGAGTCCGTACAATACAGCATGGAGATAACCGAACTCGCCAGCGAGGACGTGGTGACAGTCTACCTCGACGAGAGCATCCTCGAGGTCGCCGAGACGCTCCGTGAGGAACGGGTGGGGAGTGCGGTCGTTCTCGACTCGAACGACGACGTGCTCGGGGTCGTCACCGACCGGGACCTGGTCGTCTACGGCCAGCAGTTCGTCGACTCGCTCGCGACGACCACGGTCAACGACATCCTCTCGATGGGCGTGCTCTCGGTCGGCCCGGACGAGAGCGTCCTCGGGCTGACCGAACTGATGCGCGAGGAGGGCGTCCGCCGGGTCCCGGTCGTCGAGGACGGCGAGATCCTCGGGATCGTCACCCTCGACGACGTCATCGTCGGGCTCGCCGAAGACCTGGAGAGCCCGGAACTCGAGAATCTGGCGGCGGTCATCGAGGCCGAGTCGCCGCGCGGACGGAGCGGCCCCGACGACGACCGTTGAGGCTCCCCACTTTTCTGCGCGAGCCTCCAAGTCCCGGCAGCGAACCGACCCGACCTTTGATAACTGCCGGCCGGCAAACCGGTGACAGCCACCCCGGCGTCACACATGACTTCCCGCCACTCCCGCCGGCCGGTCCGGGAGAGCGACCGGGCCCAGGCCCGGCAGCTCCCGCTGCTGGCGCTGTGTGTCTTCGGTCTGGTGGTCGCGGCGCTGGCCCTCCCGCCCGCCGACGCGAACGGTGCCAGTTCCGACGGCGGCGCCCTGCCCGAGCTCCCGGAGTTCGACGGGAACGTCACCATCGACCCCGGAGACGTCCCCATCGACATCGAGCTCCCGGAGGGCCGGATGCCCGACAGCGGCTGTCTCGTGGTCCTCGGCGGCGAGCCGGTACCGGGCAGCGACCTGGCGGTCTACGTGGTCCGGGACCGCCAGCCGGTCCCCGACACCCGCGTGTGGTTCAACGGCCGCCGGGTCGGCCGGACCGACGACCGCGGACGGGTCGTCGGACGGGTTCCCTACGACCGCGAGCTGAACGTCCGGGTCGGCCTCGCCGCGGAGTGTGCCTTCGTCACCCCGGACGGCCGCCGGTACGACCAGTCCCTCGCCGGCGGAGCCGACGCGGCCGCCCTCACCGGCGGGCCGGAGTTCGGCGCGACCGGGGACCGGGTCCGCCAGACCGGCACGGCAGGGAACGACTCGGCGACAGTGCCGGTCGACGGCGAGGTACAGGTCGGCGTTCGCGGGGAGCCGTACCCCGGCGAGACGGTCACTGTGGCCGCCGCCGTCAGTGGTGTCCCGTTCCGGAACGCCGGTGTATTCGTCGACGGCGAGCGCGTCGGCCGGACCGACGACCGGGGTCGCTACCGGCTCCAGGTTCCCGACCGCGAGCGTGTCACCCTCCGGGTCGAACGCGGCGACTTCGCGGGTGCGCGCACCCTGCAGGTCTGGACGCTCTCGGTGAGCGTCCAGCCCCGCGGCCTGCTCGCGGTCCCCGGCGAATCCGGAACCCTGCAAGCCACACTCGGCCCCCGGCCGGCCGCGGACGCACCGGTGTTCGTCGACGGCGAGCGCGTCGGCCGGACCGACAGCGAGGGACAGCTCCGGCTCGACCTCCCCGACTCCGGCGCGACCGTCGAAGTCCGCGCCCGCGGCCAGGTCGAACAGCTCCCGATGTGGGCCGTCTACCTCCCCTCGGTGGCGCTCGTCGCCGGCCTGCTCGGGCTCGCGACCGGGTCGACCGCCGCCGCGGGCCGGCGGTACGGCAGGCGGGTGGGCCTCCTCGCCGCGGCGGGCTGGCTGACCACGGTCGCGCTGCTCGCCGGCTACGTCCTGGGGGGCTGGCCGGGGCTCGCAGCCGCCGCGGGGCTCGTCGCGGTCCCCTGGGCCGCTATCGCGGTCCGCTACCGGGGCGAGGACCTGGTCCCGGCGGGCGCCGACGGCGGCGGCCTGCTCGGCCGGCTCGCACGGCGTGGCAAGGCGGTCGCGCTGGCGCTCGCCGACGGCCTCTCGGGAGCCGCCGACCGGCTGCTCGCAGGGCTGCGTGGCGGCGTGGCCTGGTGTCGCGCCCTCCCGGCCCGGCTCCGGGCGGTGCTGGCCGCGCCGGCCCAGTGGCTCGCCGCCGCGCCCGGCCGTCTCGTCTCGGCCGCCGCAGCGTTCGCGGAGGCCGTCGGGGCCGTCCCGGGCCGCGCGCTCGGGAGGTACGGGCGCGTTCGCATCCTCGTCGCGGGCGCGCTCCTGGTGGCTGCCGTCTCTGCCGGGTACGTGCTCGCGGATGCCGGAGGTGCCGTCGCCGGGCTCGGCGTCTGGACGGTCGCCGTGGTCGCGCTGGCACTTCTCCGCCGGCGGCCGGACCCCGACCGGGCCGACGAGTCACCCGGCGAGACCACGGTGAGGGCAGGTCCGAACGCCGCATCCGCCCCGGAGAGCGAACCCGGCGAGGCGGCCGAGCAGGGGCCGGAGACGCTCCGCGAACTCTGGCGACAGGTCGCACGCCGCGTGGCTCCCCGACGGTGGCGATCCTCGACGCCCGCGGAGGTGGAACGGGCCGCGACCGACCGCGGGCTCCCGGCCGAGCCCGTCGAACGGATCGCGGAGGTGTTCCGCGAGGTGGAGTACGGCGACCGCCCGCTCTCGGACCGGCGGTGGCACCGCGCCCGCGCGGCCTACGACCGGCTCCGGGAGACCTGGGACGAGCGCGACCGGGGAGGGCGCGAAGAGTGAACCGGACTGCCGTCCGCGCCCTCGCGGGGCTGGGCGCGCTGGCCGTGCTCGCCGCGCTCGCGGTCGCGCTCGTCGGCGCCGACCTCCCGGCGGAGGACGTCGACCGCGCGGTCCGGCTCGCCGGCGTGCTGGCGTTTCTCGCCGGGCTCTATCACCTCTGGCGGCTGGCAACCGGCACCGAAGGGTACGCGCTCGCGCCGTGGTCGGTCGGTGGCAGCATCGTCTCCGGCCGGCCGGAGGAGACGCCCTCGGCGCACCCGCTGTCCGGCGAGCGCCTCGCAGGGACCCTGGAGGAGGCCGAACGGGCCGCCCACCGCGACCGGCGCGTCGAGGACGGGCTGGACGTCGTCCGGCCGGCCTTGCGCGAGAGCCTGCTCGCCGCGCTCGTCCAGGGCGGACGGGACCGCGAGGCCGCGGAGGAGGCGCTGGCGGCAGGCACCTGGACCGATGACCCGGTCGCGGCGGCGACCCTCGACCGCCGGGCCGGCAGCCCCGAGCGCTCGGTCCGGCGGCGGGTCCGGTCCTGGCTGTTCCCCGCTCGCGAGGTCCGGACCCGGGTCCGCCGTGCGGTCGGCGCCATCGCCGAGGCCGCCGGCGGGGCGCTCCCGGCGGTCGTCGGTCAGCGGGCACCGCGAACGAACCCCGTCGTCCAGCCGCGGCTGGAGCGGCTCCGTCGCGGCGTCGACGGCCGGCTCGACCCGGCTGCCAACCCCGACAGCCTGGCGCGCGGGCCCGAGCCCGCCGACCCGGGCGGTCCTGCTGACCCGGGCGACGGAGACGGCGGGCCCGCGGCCGACGGCCCGCCCGACCCGGCGTCGGCACTGGCCGACGACGGCCAGGAGGAGGGCCTCGGATCCGACGGCGACGGAGGTGACGGCACGGCACCCGGTGTGTCGGTCGAGAGCGCGCTCGACGCACTCGAGGGGGAAGACGCGGACGGTCCGTCCGCGGGCCGGAGCGTCGAAACGAGGGACAGTCAGCGGACGGCCCGCTGGCAGGGCGGGGTCGCGGCCGCCGTCGCGCTCGCGACGGCCGGGCTCGTCACCCGCCAGCCGGCGCTCGTGCTCGCCGCGGTCGTCCCGCTGGGCTACGTCGCCTACGGGTCCGCGGGGACCGCGGCGATGCCCGGTGGACTCGTAGCGGTCCGGGAGGTGGCGCCGACGCCAGCCCCACCAGGGCGGTCGGTCCGGGTCCGGCTGACCGTCGCGAACCGGGGCGACGAGACCGTCTCGGACCTGCGGGTCGTCGACGGGGTTCCGGAGCGGCTAGCGGTCGTCTCCGGCACCCCCAGGGCCGGCGCGACGCTGGCCCCGGGCGAGGAGCACACCGTCGAGTACGTCGTGGTCGCTCGCCGGGGCGAGCACGACTTCGACCGGCCGACGGTCAGGGTGCGCGACGCCAGCGCGGCGAGCATGGCCACCGGGGCGCTGGCGGCCGGCGGCGACGACCGGCTGGTCTGCCGGCTCGACGCCGATGTCCCGCCCCTCGAGGAGTACGGCACGGGCTACGCCGGACAGCTCTCCTCGGACGAGCCGGGGCAGGGCGTGGAGTTTCACTCCGTCCGGAAGCACCGGCCCGAGGACCCCGCCGACCGGATCGACTGGCGCCACTACGCCAAACGGGGAGAGCTGGCAACGGTCGACTACCGCCACACCACGTCGGCGACGGTCGTGCTCGTCCTCGACGCGCGGTCGGTGAACCGGGTCGTTTCGGGCCCCGGGAGGCCGACCGCCGTCGAGCTGTGTGGCTACGCGGCGACGCGGGCGCTGGCGGCACTACTCGGGAGCGGTCACGACGTGGCAGTCGCAGTAGTGGGACTCGACGGCCCCGGTCCGGCGGGGCTTCACTGGCTCGCGCCGGGCGGCGGCCGCGAGCAGCAGGCGGCCGCCCGGCAGCTGGTCGAGCGGGCCGTCGAGGGCGGGTCGGTCGCCCGGAGCGCCCGCACGCAGGTCCGCAAGCTCGTCGAGCTCGCCCCGCCCGGCGCGCAGTTCGCGTGGGTGTCGCCGCTTCTGGACCGCGAGGCCGCCGACGCCGTCGAGGCCTGGCACGCCCACGGTGTCCCGGTGACGGTGCTGTCGCCGGACGTGCTGCCCGGAAACACGGTCAGCGGCCAGCTCGAGGCGGTCCGCCGGCGGACCGCGCTGGCGCGGTGTCAGGCTACCGGCGCACAGACGGTCGACTGGCGCCGGGGGACGCCGCTGCCGCTGGCCCTCGAGTACGCCTTCGCCGCCGGCGAACGCCTCGGGGGCCGCGGCGGCCAGGCAGGGCGCGGAAGGGGCGGGGGACGCCCGGAGGTGAGCCGCTGATGGCGCTTGCCGGCCCGCGGCTGGACCGGCCGTCGGCTGTCGGCGACGAGGGGCGCCCCCGGGCGACGAGTCTCACCATCGCCGCCGCAGTGGTGGTCGGGCTGTTCCTGGCCGCCGCGGCGCGGCTGAGCGGGGACCTGGGGCCGCTCGTCGGCTCGGGCGGGCCCTTCCAGCCGGTCGTCCTCGTGAGCCAGGTCGCGCTGCCGGCCGGGCTCACGGTCACCGGCGTCGCCCTGCTCGGCCGCGAGCGGGTCGCCACCCGCGTGGTCGGCCACCTCGTCTTCCTGTTCGGCGGGAGCCTGTTGGTCGCGCTGACGGCCGCCGCCGTCGTGTTGCCCGCCGGCCCCCTGCTCGGCGGCTTCCTGCTCGCGTGTCTCGGGATCGGGCTGACCTGGACGGACACCGCACGCGCCGACGCCGTCTCGCGGGCGATGGTCCGGGGAGCCGCGTCCTACATCGCGATCCTGTTCGGGCTCACGGGACTGCTCCTCCTCGCCTCCTTCCTCGCGACCGGGGTCGCGTTCCTGGAGCGGGCCGCCGCCACCTCCGACCCCGGGACGGCGCTCGCCGGATTCGGCGGCGCGCTGGCTGCCCTCGGGCTCTCGGCACTCCTCGCCCTGCGCTGGCTCCCGCTGCTCCAGTGGGCCCCGCCGGCGACCCGCCAGAGCGTCTGGCGCGGCCGACGGTGGGCGCGGCGGTCGGCTGCCGCCGTCGCCGTCCTGGGGCTGGCGACGCTCGTCGCGAGCCCCATTCTGGCGGCGCCGCTGGACCGGGTCGCGGCGACGACGCCCTCGGTCGTCACCCTCCTCGAGGTGCTCTCCGCTCCCGTCGTGCTGCTGCCGCTGCTGGCGCTGGCGGGGCTCGCGCTCCTGGCTGCCGCGGGCGTCAGAGTGCTGGACGCGGTCGTCGACCGCTCCGGTGCGGCGCTCGACACCGCGCTCGCGGCCGGGACCGCCGGGGGACTCCTGGCGGTCGTCGTCGCGCCGGTCTTTCTCGGTGCCGGCGGGAGTATCGTCGCGCTGGTCGTCGTCGCTCCCCTGGGCCTGCTCGCCCTGGGGGCAGTCTTCGTCGGCGCGGTGCGACTCGGCCTGTTGCCGGACCGCGCGGCGGGGCCGGCGCTCGGCGCTGTCGGGCTGCTCGTGGCGGCCGCCGGCGCCGTCCAGGCCGGCCTGTCGGGGGTGCTCGTCTTCGGGCTCGCGACCGGAGCGCTCGTGGTCTGGGACGTCTCCGCGTTCGGCCTGGGACTGACCGCGGAACTCGGCCACCAGCCCGAAACCCGGCGTCTGGAACTCTACCACGGCGCCCTCTCGGTCGGGGTCGGGGTCGTCGCCGTGGGCGCCCTGACGGGGCTGGACTGGCTGGTCCGGACGGTCTCGACCGGGGGGGCCGTCGTCGCGGCGGCCGTCGCCGTCCTCGGGGTCGCCGTCCTGACGGTGCCGCTGGCGCGCTGAGCGAGGTCGCGCGCCCGTGACGGCCGACTGGCGAGGTCAGCCTGTCGGCCGCGAGGGGTGGATTCTTGTCGGTGGGGGCACACGCCCGCGTATGGACGGAACGCCGGACGGGCCCGGGGAGGCGCGGGCAGTCTGCGAGGAGGTCTTCGAGCGCATCGAGTCCGCCGCGGTCGTCGACCGGGAGGTACTGGAGGCGGTGCTCTCGGCCGTCATCGCGAAGGGCCACGTCCTGCTCGAGGACGTCCCCGGCACCGGGAAGACCGTCACGGCGCGGGTCCTCGCCGAGGCGCTCGGACTCTCCTTCACACGGGTCCAGTTCACCCCCGACCTGCTGCCCGCAGACGTCACGGGGTCGACGGTCTACGACGAGCACGAAGGGACCTTCGAGTTCTCCGAGGGGCCGATATTCGCGAACGTCGTCCTGGCCGACGAGATCAACCGCGCCCCGCCGAAGACCCAGGCCGCGCTGCTGGAGGCGATGGAGGAGAGGCAGGTCAGCGTCGACGGCACGACCCACCCGCTTCCCGAGCCCTTCGTGGTCGTCGCGACCCAGAACCCCATCGAGCAGGAGGGGACCTTCAGGCTGCCCGAGGCCCAGCGCGACCGCTTCAGCGTGAAGACGACGCTGGGCTACCCCGGCGTCGACGGCGAGATGGGGCTGCTGGAGCGGCGGGCGAGTCGCCGGACGCTGGCGCCGTCCGTCGAGCCGGTCGTCGGCCCCGGGACCGTGCTGGCGCTGCAGGAGCGCGCCGAGGAGGTACGCGTCGACGAGAAGGTCCGCCGCTACATCGTCGACATCGCGCGGGCCACCCGCGCCGACGCCCACGCCGAGGTGGGTATCTCGCCCCGGGCCGTCCAGCGGGTCTTCGAGGCCGCCCGCGCCCGGGCCGTGGTCGCGGGGCGGGACTACGTGACGCCCGACGACGTGAAACGGCTCGCCCGACCGACGATGGCCCACCGGGTGGTACTCACGACCGAGGCGACCGTCGAGGGCATCGACGCCGCCGAGGTGATCGCGGACGCGCTCGAGGCCGTCGACGTACCCGCGGTCTCGCCGGCCGCCGGCGATTCCGACGCCGGCCCCGCTCCCGAGCCCGAGGCGGAAGACGAGGCGCCGGCGGACGGGTAGCCGGCAGGGGCCGCCACCGACACCGTTTTGCGCGGCGCACCCCTGCGGCCTCCGTGAACATCCGCGGGGTCGTCACCGAGGTCGGCGAGGAGAGGGCAGTCGACACCCAGTACGGCGAGCGCGACCTGCTCGAGGTGGCGCTCCGGCCCGACCGGGGCCGCGGCGAGCCGACGACGGTGACGCTGTGGGGTGACTGGGCGGAGACCGGCGAGTACCTGGAGGCCGGGATGGAGCTTGCAGTCTACGACGCCCAGGAGCGCGAGTACCGCGGCGAGACGCAGTACACCACCGGCGGGGAGACGCGGGTGGTCGTCGAACCCGACTTCCTGGTGGACGTGACCGACATCCGCTCGTGGGTCCAGTGCCCGCGGATGTACTACCTGAACAAGCTCGGCGGGACGCCGCTGGCCGAGCCGGTCGTGACGGGGACGGTCGTCCACGAGGTCTTCGGCGACCTGCTGCGGGGGCGGGACCTCGAGGAGAGTGTCGACGCCCGGGTGGAGGAGGCGGGACTGGACCTCGGACTGCTGGGGGCGAGCCGGGAGGCGACCGCGGAGACGGTCCGCCAGCACGCCGGCGCCATCCAGGCCTGGCTCCAGCAGGGCCGGCTCGGGGGCGGCGACGAGTGGCGCTCCGAGCAGACGCTGGTCAGCGAGCGCTACGGACTCAAAGGGCGGGCCGACGCCGTCCGCAACGGCGCGCCCGTCGAACTCAAGACCGGGAAGAACACCCGTCGGGACCCCCGCTTCCAGGACAAGGTCCAGGCCGCGTGTTACGCGCTCGTGCTGGAGGAACGCCGCGGCGAGGCTCCCGACACCGGGACGCTCCTCTACACGAAGAACGCGGCGCTGGACGGCGAGGAGACCGACGGCGGCGACCTCTCGCCGGCCAAGGACTTCTCCATCGGGTCGGGGCTGCTGGACTTCGTCCTCCGGGAGCGCAACCACCTCGCCGCGATGGAGTACGACAGCTCGGTCCCGACGGGTTACGAGGCCGACGCCAAGTGCGAGTACTGCTTCGAACAGGACACCTGTATGGCGGTCTCCGGCCGGCTCGACCAGGAGTCCAAGGCCGGCCAGGTCGGCACCGCCATCCCCGCCGAGGAGCAGGCGTACTTCGAGGCCTTCTACCGGGCCATCGAGCGCGAGCGGGCGGCCGTCCACCGGGAGTACGCCAAGCTCTGGGAGCAGAAGCCCGGCGAGCGCGCCGACGACGACCGGGCGCTCGTCGGGCTGGAGCCGACAGGACGAAAACAGCTCGAGGGCGGCCGCTGGGAGTTGCGCGCCCGCGGGACCGGGGCCGTCTCGAAGATCCGGGAGGGGGACGTGGTGCTCGCGAGCGACGGCGACCCTATCGGCGGGACCGCGGAACTCGCCCGCGTCGAGCGGCTCGGTGGTCCGGACGGCGAGGTGGTCGTGACGGCCGACGAACCTGTCGAACTGCGGCGGCTCGACGTCTACCCCTCGGAGCTGAGTGCGGACCGGATGCTGACGGCGCTGCACGACGCCCTCCTGACACAGCCCGCCGAGCGGAAGGACGTCCTCTTCGACCGTCGTGAGCCCGCCTTCTCGGAGCCCGGCGAGACGTTCATCGACAACAACGACGCCCAGGACCGGGCGGTCCGGAGAGCCGTCGGCGCCGAGGATTTCGCATTAGTCCACGGGCCGCCGGGGACCGGCAAGACCTACACCCTGGCGCGGATGGTCCGGGCGATGGTCGAGCGCGGCGAGCGGGTGCTCCTGTCGGCTTTTACCAACCGCGCGGTCGACAACGCGGTCGAGGCCCTGGAGGAGCAGGGTTTTACAGACATCGTCCGCGTCGGCACCGAGAGCGGCGTCCGCGAGGACATGCAGTCCTACCGGCTGCAGACCGCGGGCGACCCCGACGAGTGCGCGAGCCGGCTGCAGGAGGCGGGTGTGGTGGCAGCCACCACCGCCTCGTGTGGCTCGCGAGTGATGCGCGAGCAGTCCTTCGACGCCGCCGTGGTCGACGAGGCCGGCCAGCTCACCGAGCCCGGGACGCTCGCCGCGACGACGCTGGCCGGGCGGTTCGTCCTCGTCGGCGACCACCACCAGCTCCCGCCGGTCGTCCAGGCCGAGGACGGGGGGACCGACGAGTACGCCCTCTCGGAGAGCCTGTTCGCGCGGCTGACCGACCTCCATCCGGAGGCGTCGGTCATGCTCGACCGCCAGTACCGGATGGCCCAGCGGATCCAGGCCTTCGCCTCCCGGGAGTTCTACGAGGGCAAACTCCGGCCGGCGACCGCCGAGGTCGCGGCCCAGCACGTCGGCGACCTCCCTGACGTGCGCGTCGACGACCTGCCGTCCCACCTCCAGGACCGCGTGGCCTTCGTCGACCCCGACGGGGAGAGCGACGGGAACACGAACCCGGCGGAGGCGGAGGCGGTCGCGGAAACCGTCGCTGCCTACCGCCAGGCCGGCGTCGACCCCGGCGACATCGGTGTCATCGCACCGTACCGGGCCCAGGTCGCGGAGGTCGGCAAGCGCGTCGGCGAGGCGGTGGCGGTCGACACCGTCGACCGGTTCCAGGGCTCCAGCAAGCAGGTGGTCGTCGTCTCCTTCGTCGCCACCGACGACCTGGAGAGTCCGATATTCGAGGACTACCGCCGGGTCAACGTCGCGCTCACCCGGGCGAAGAAGGCGCTGGTGCTGGTCGGCGACGCCGAGGCGCTGGGGACCGACGACACCTACGCCCGGATGGTCGAGTGGGCGCGCGGGTGACCGTCGAGGCGCGAAACCCCGGTGACTCCCCCGGCTCCTTTTGAAGACCCGAACATGCGGGGCAGGACGGCGATGCCGCTCCGGCCCCGATAGCTATTCGCGGCACGCCGCAATCCACTGGCATGGGCACGTCGACCCGTTCGGGTCGAGACTCCCCCCGATCCGAACACCTTTTCGCCGACGTGTCGAACACCGGGCATGGTCGAAGTCCCTCTCGGGGAGCGGACGGTGTCGGTGGAGCTGCCGGACTCGGCGGTGACGGTCGCCGAGCCGGCGGGCGGCGACCCCGTCGACGTGCCCGCAGCCGCCGAGCGCGCGGTCGCGGACCCGCACGGTCCGCGGCTGTCCGAGCGCGTCGCCCCCGGCGACGACGTCGCGGTGGTCGTGACGGACGTCACCCGAGCCACGCCCGACGACGTCCTGCTGGACGCGCTGCTCGCCGAACTGGAGCGCGGCGGTGTCGACCGCGAGACGGTTCGGGTCGTCCTCGGACTCGGCCTCCACCGCCCGATGACCGACGCCGAAATCCGGGAGGCGCTGGGCGAACACGCCGACATCGCGGAGAACCACGACCCCGAGCGGACGGTAGTGGTCGGCGAGATAGAGGGTTGCCCCATCGAGATATACGAACCGGTCGCCGCGGCCGACACGGTCGTCTCGACGGGGATGGTCGAGCCCCACCAGTACGCCGGTTTCTCCGGCGGAGCGAAGACGGCCGTCATCGGCGCCGGCGGCGAGTCGGGGATCGGGTACACCCACGGCCCGGAGATGCTCTCGCGGCCGGGCGTCCGCCTTGGACGGATCGACGACAACCCCTTCCGGGACTTTGTCGACCGGGCGGGCGACCTCGTCGGCGTCGACTTCTGTCTCAACGTCACCCACGGGCCGGCGGGGATGCTCGGCGCGAGCGCGGGCGACTCCCGGGCCGTGGTGGCGGATCTGGCCGGCATCGCACAGGACGCGCTGGCCGTCGAGGTCGAGGAGGGCTACGACGCCGTCCTCGCGGGCGTGGGTGCGCCCAAGGACGCCAACCTCTACCAGACGACCCGCGGGGCGACCTACGTCGTTCTCGGGGCACACAACCCGCTGCGGGAGGGCGGCCGGGTTATCACCCCGGCCCGGCTGACCGAGGGGGCCGGCGAGGGGACCGGCGAGCAGCGCTTCCACGAGTGGCTCTCGACGGCCGACTCCGCGGAGGCGCTCTACGAGGAGATGCGGCAGGGCTACGAACCGGGCTCACAGCGCGCGTTCGTCGTCGCGCAGGTGCTGCGCGACCACGAGCTGTGGGTCACGAACAGCCAGGCGCCCGGCGTGGTCGAGGACTGTCTGATGCACGCCGCCGACAGCGTCGAGGCTGCCGTCGACCCCGGCAGCGACGTGCTCGTCGTCCCGGACGCGCTGAACACGCTGCTGGTCTGACCGGCAAGTCGCCGGCCCGGACTCCCGCTACTCCTCCACGCGCGTGTTGACGGTCTCGGCGACCCGCTCGCCGGGCCGGCGGAGGTGGCCGCTCTCGACCTCGTAGACGTAGCCGTGGACCGCCGTCTCCTCGGGGATCAGGGGGTGCTCCTCCAGCAGTTCGACCTGCCGGGCGCAGGCCACGTCGATGTCGTCGGTCATCCGCACCCACTCCGCGAGGTCGGCGTCGCCGATGTTCAGCTCCGGGAGCGCGGGGTCGAGGTCGACATCCGAGAGGTCGCCCCCGGCGGCCTCGGTCAGGCCGTCGACGACCGCCTCGTCGGAGGCGCTCATCATCCCGCAGTCGGTGTGATTGACGACGACGATCTCGGTGGTGTCGAAAAACTGCGTCGTGAGCGCGGCCGACCGGACCACGTCGTCGGTCACCTTCCCGCCGGCGTTGCGGAAGACCTGTGCGTCGCCCAGCTCGATGCCCAGCGCCTCCTCGACGGGGATGCGCTCGTCCATGCAGGCGACGACCAGCAGTTGCTTGTCCGTCGGGATCCCCTCGCGTCGCCGCCGCGCCCAGTCGCTTCTGGCGTCGACGTTCTCGTCGACGCTACGGTGGACCTGACCCGCGTCCGGCTCCTCGTGGCTGTGACCGTGGTGTGGCATGAGTACATCGAGGGGTTCGAGGACAAGGGGGGTTCCCCTCGCGGCGAGATTCCCCCGTATCTCTGACGCGGCCGGAGCCGGTCACTCCGTCGCCAGGGCGCCCTCGTTTCCGTCCTCGATCTCCTCGAGAACCCGCCGGTGGAACTCCCGGAGGACCTCCGACTCGTCTTCCGCGAGGACGACGTCGGAAGCCATCAGCGTCGCCAGTCCGAACGCTCGTGGGGAGGGCGAGTCGACCCGTTCGGTGGTGACGGTCACGTCGCCGGCCTGGATAGCGGCGAGCACCCCCTGGATGCCCGCGAGGTTGAGTTTGTCCTCAAGTATCTCGCGGTAGGTCTCCTTGATGACGGCAAAGGACTCCAGTTCCTCGGCGAAGCCCAGCAGCATCTCGGCGTTGACCTGCTGCTGGCTCGCAGACTTCTCGTGGCCCTTGTACCGCTTGAGGATCATCAGCGCCCGCGTGGCGTTGATCCTGAAGTACCGCTCCAGCAGGTCCGTCCCCTCGAGGCTGGCACGCAGGTCACCGCGGGCGTCCCCGGGGTCGATGTCCTCGAGGACCCCGACCAGGTCGACCTTCCGGTTCAGGGGCATCGACAGCGTGAAGCCGTTGTCGGCGACCGCGACCTGGACGTTGGCGTTGGTCTCCTGGGCGACCCGGTAGGCCAGCAGCCGGGAGAAGCCGTCGTTGAACCGCCGGCCGTAGTTGGAGTGGACGTAGTAGCGCCGTTCGTAGGCCTCCCGGTCCAGTTCCTCCTCGACGACCAGTCGGCCGTCCGTGCTCACCCCCTCCGGGCCGAGATACCGGACCTGCTCGTCGAACATCCGCGTGAGCGCGCGGACGCTGTGCTCGTCGAGCGGGAACTCCCGGAGCCACACCCGTACCTCGGACTTGCCCCCGTGCTTGAGGCGGGCGAGCAGCTCGCGCTGGAAGCGCAGGATCTCGCGGCCGAGGTCGTAGGAGAGAGGTAACCGCTCGGAGAACCAGGAGGGGACCGTCGGGCGCGCGCTCGTCGGGTCGACGTACACCTTCGACCCGCGGCGGTACCGGTACTCGTAGCGGCTCCCGCCGAGCACGAACACGTCGCCCGATTCCAGCGTGTCGAGGTACGCCTCGTCCAGTTGCCCGACCCACTCGTCGCCCCCGCGGGTGAACACGTCGCAGGTGAACGAGTCGGGGATGGTGCCGATGTTGGTCATGTAGATGACCCGGGCCATCCGGCCGCGCTTGCCTATCAGCCGCTGTCCCACGTCGTACTCCGGGTAGTGGTGCTCGCCGCCCGGCGGGTCGTTTCTGTCCCGCCAGACTTTCGCGTAGACGTTTTTCTCCTCCATGCCCGGGTAGTCCGCGGTGAGATACCGCATCAGCTGCTCGTAGGCGGCGTCGTCGTACTCGCGGTAGGGGTAGGCACGCCGGAGAACCCCCCTGACCTCGGCCTCGGGCCGGGGGCCGTTGATCGCCATGCCGTAGACCTGCTGGGCGGCGACGTCCTGAGCGTTCTCCGGGATGAAGACGCGGTCGACGAAACCCTCCTCGGCCTTCTTGAGCATGACCGCACACTCCACGAGTTCGTCCCGGTCCAGTGCGACGACCCGGCCGGTGACCGTCTCGCCGAGCTGGTGGCCCGCCCGACCCACCCGCTGGAGCAAGGCGGCGACGGACTTTGGCGAGCCGACCTGGACAACCAGGTCGATGTGTGGCATGTCGATCCCCAGTTCGAGGGAGGTGGAGGTCGTCACCACGTCCAGGTCGCCCTCCTTGAGCTGCTGTTCGACCGCCTGTCGGCGGTCCTTCGAGAGGCTGCCGTGGTGGCAGGCGGAGTTGTCCTCGTCGTAGTCCGGATACCGCTCGCGGAGGTTGTGGAGGACTCGCTCGGCACCCGAGCGGGTGTTGGTGAAGACGAGCGTCTGGGTGTGCTCGGCGACCAGGTCGTCCAGGTGGTCGTAGAAGCGACCGTTGACAACCTCCCGGGGCGTGTCGATGAGGTCGTCGGTCGGACAGGTGAGCTCGATGTCGAACTCCCGGACGAACCGGGTGTCGACCACCTCGTACTCCCGTGGCGGCCCGCCGGGCTCCTCGCGCCCGACGAGAAACTCCGCCACGGTGTCCAGCGGTTCGACCGTCGCCGAGCACCCGACCCGGGTCGGCGACTCCTCACAGAGGTGTTCGAGTCGCTCCAGCGAGACCGCCAGGTGGGTGCCCCGCTTGTTCTCCGCGAGGCTGTGGATCTCGTCGACGATCACGTACTCGACGGTCTCGAGTTTCTGCTTGAACTTCGGGGAGTTCAGCAGGATAGCGAGCGTCTCTGGGGTGGTGTTGAGGATGTGGGGGGTCGTCTCCAGCATCGCCTGGCGGTCGCTGCTGCTGGTGTCGCCGTGGCGGATCGCGTGGCGGATCTCGACGTCCTCGCCGCGCTCGTCGAGCTTCCCGGTGATCCCCTTCAGAGGGACCTCCAGGTTCCGGTGGATGTCGTTCGCCAGCGACTTCAGCGGCGAGACGTACAGGCAGTAGACGCTGTTTTCAAGCCCATCCGCGCGGTCGCGGGCGAACAGTTCGTTGATGATCCCGGTGAAGGAGGCGAGCGTCTTCCCGCTGCCCGTCGGTGCACAGACCAGCGCGTTCTCTCCCTCGTGGATCAGCGGGATGGCCTCCTTCTGGGGCGGGGTGAAGAAGCCGCCGTTTCCGGGGACGTACGCGCCGAACTGCTCGACCCACCACTCCTGGACGACCGGGTCGAGCAGGTCGAGCACGTCGGCGTCGTCGACCGCGACGGACCCAGGGTCGAAGTCCACGTCCTGCTCGGCGAGCAGCGCGCGTCCTCGCATCTACTCTCCCCCTGGGGCTGGGCAGGCTTGTGCGTTTGGCCCCGGACGGGGCGAAGGGCGCGGAGCCCCGGAAGGTACGTGGAACCGGTGGCTATTTTCGCTCCCGCCACGTACCGCGGGGTATGCAGGTCCGGGACTGGCAGGACATCATGGAGGAGGTCGTCGACAGCGGCGCGGACCCCAAGGGGTGGCGCGCCGTCGGCGGCGACCGCTCGAGCGGGATCGGCGAAGACCTCTATATCGGGCATCCGGACACCGGCGTCTTCCAGGTGAAGACCTACGCGCGCAACCCCTTCGAGGTCCAGGGCGTCGGGGCCCGGGTCGCCCGCCAGGTCGACGACGAACTCGCGCCGCTGTTCCCCGAGCGCGGCGAGGCTCCCGGCCATTTCGGCGTCCAGGAGCCCGTCGACGAGGAGAAAGCCGAGGACGTGGCGACGAAGCTGGAGACGGTCGTCGAGACCCACGCGGAGGCACCCACCTCCCCGGAGGCGCTGTTCGACGACATCATGGACGCGATGGACAGCCCGGCCTACGGTCCGATGGAGTTCGAGAACCACGACCGCCCCGAGGCGATGGGCGACCTCACCGACACTTTCGAGGAGGCCGAGCAGTTGCTCGAGGCGGAGTTCGAGGACGTGGTCGACGACGAGGTCGACCGGGGGTTCTACTGACCGCATGCCATCCGCCACGCCCGTCGAGGAGCTCGTCCGCGAGTACTACGGCGCGCTCCGGGCCGGTGACCCCCTCTACCCCTACTTCCGGGAGTCGCCAGCTACAGTGAAGTACGGGCTCTCGGAGACCCTGCGCGGCTACGAGGCCGTCGCCGCGGGGTTGCGCGAGCAGACCCGGACCACGGCCGGCTGGACCGTCGACTCCCGGAACCTGACCGCGGGCACTCGCGACGGAACGGAGGGACAGTCCGCCCCGTGTGGCTGGTTCGCCGACGACGTCTTCATGTCCTGGACGGACACCGACCGGCAGGTCAGATACGAGTTCGAGACCCGCTGGAGCGGGACCGTCGTCGACGGCGAGTTCGCCGCCATGCACGTCAGCACGGCGGAGGCGCTGTGATGGTCGACCCGGTGGACAACACCGAGCGGGTCGCCTTCCTCCGGAAGCTGAAGATCGGCTTCGCACTGCTCGTCGGGCTCTCCGCCGGCCTGATGGGGCTCCAGACCGGCGCGGGGCCGGTCGTGCTCGCCGGTGCCTTCGGGGCCGGGAGCCTCGTCGGGGCGTTTCTCGCCTGGCTCGCACTCCCGAACGGGGACGACCTCAACACCCGCAGCGGGCGGGGACCGCGGCGGCGGTAGCCGGCGTGAGGTGTCGGGACCGGCCGGGTCCCGGGACTCCACAGCGCGACCCCGTTCACTCCGGGTCGACGCCGAACGGGTCGGTCTCGCGCCAGTCCCAGCCGGGCACTCGCGTCTGGAATCCGGCCGCCAGCGCCGCGTCGAGGTCGTCGCCGCCGGCCGCCGCGCTGTCCGCCCGGACGTCCGCGTAGTGGAAGGTCGCCTCGGCGAGCAGCCGGAGCGGCTGCCGGCCGGCGAGCATCGCCGCCAGCTCCCGACCGAGCAACTCGTCGACGACGAAGCCCGGGTAGTCGTCGGTCACGTCCAGCTCGCGCAACAGGGCCGCGAGGGCGGCGACGTTCACTGCCAGAGCCCCGTCGGCGAACACCTCGTCGAGGGCCCGTTCGTACTGCCGCTCGGTCACCTCGTCCACGTCGACGCCGAAGGCGCCACCGAGGTCGTCGCGGACGTCGTTGGCGAGGGCGACGACCTGCGGGCCGCGTTCGCGCAGCCGCTCGCGCTCGCGGACGACCGCGTCCGGGGAGAGCTCCATGTCATCCCTCCCGGTGCCGGCGGCTTAATTCCGCCGCCAGGGTCGCTCGTCCGGCGCGGGTGCTCCGTGACTGGTCGGTCCGCTCCACGGCGCCACCGTATTGCGAAGCCTTTTATAACAGGGGACGAATAGGCGGATACAGACAGTTTTCCGGGCCGTTCGCGGTCCCCGGAGGAGACCCCATCGGGGGGAAAGACGCACCTACAATGACGCCTACTGCCACGTCCTGTCACCCGTCCACCCCGTGCCGTCTTGCCGGGTGTGACGGACGGTTCACCGACACATGAGTACGGTAGACAAACGACTCGAGGAGATGCGAAGCGAGGTCGAACAGGAAGTCCCCGGCGACATCACGATAACGGAGGTGACCTACGAGGGGCCGGAACTCGTCATCTACACCCGCGACCCGAAGAAATTCGCCCAGGACGGCGACCTGGTCCGGCGGCTCGCCTCCAAGTTACGGAAGCGGATCACGGTCCGGCCGGACCCCTCATCGCTGGCGCCGCCCGAGAGCGCCCGCGAGGAGATCGAACGGATCATCCCCGAAGAGGCGGGCGTCGCGGACCTTGACTTCCACGCCGACACCGGCGAGGTCGTCATCGAGGCCGAGAAACCCGGGATGGTCATCGGCCGCCACGGCTCCACGCTCCGGGAGATCACCCAGACGGTCGGGTGGACCCCCGAAGTGGTCAGGACCCCGCCCATCGAGTCCTCGACGGTCTCGAACGTCCGGAACTTCCTCAAACAGGAACGCGACGAGCGCCGGGACATCCTCGAACGGATCGGCCGCCAGATCCACCGCGAGGAGATGTCCGACGACGAGTGGGTCCGGATCACGACCCTGGGCTGTTGCCGGGAGGTCGGCCGGGCCGCCTTCATCCTCTCGACGCCCGAGACCCGCATCCTCATCGACTGCGGGGACAAGCCCGGCGCGCCCGACGACGTCCCCTACCTCCAGGTGCCCGAGGCGCTGGGTGCCGGCGCGAGCACGCTCGACGCCGTCGTCCTGACCCACGCCCACCTCGACCACTCCGCGCTCATCCCCCTCCTCTTCAAGTACGGCTACGACGGGCCGATCTACACCACCGAACCCACGCGGGACCTGATGGGCCTGCTGCAGCTGGATTACCTGGACGTCGCCGCCAAGGAGGGGCGAGCCCCGCCCTACGAGTCCGAGATGGTCCGGGAGGCGATCAAACACACCGTCCCGCTGGAGTACGGCGACGTTACCGACATCGCGCCGGACATCAAGCTCACGCTGCACAACGCCGGCCACATCCTCGGGTCCTCTATCTGTCACTTCCACGTCGGCGACGGGCTCTACAACGTCGCCTTCTCCGGGGACATCCACTACGAGGACACCCGCCTGTTCAATGGCGCGGTCAACGAGTTCCCCCGCGTGGAGACGCTCGTTCTGGAGTCCACCTACGGCGGGCGCAACGACTACCAGACCGACCAGGAGGACTCCGAGCGCAAGCTCAAACACATCATCCGCAACACCATCGAGCGCGACGGGAAGGTCCTCATCCCCGCGTTCGCGGTCGGCCGCTCCCAGGAGATCATGCTGGTGCTGGAGGAGGCGATGCGTGAGGGGGAGATCCCGACCGTGCCGGTCCACCTCGACGGGATGATCTGGGAGGCGACGGCCATCCACTCGACGTACCCGGAGTACCTCCGGGACGACCTCCGGGACCGGATCTTCCACGAGGACGAGAACCCCTTTTTGGCTGATCAGTTCAACCACATCGACGAGGGGGAGGACGAGCGCCGGGACGTCGCCGACGGCGGTCCCAGCGTCGTGCTCTCGACCTCGGGGATGGTCGAGGGCGGCCCGATCATGTCCTGGCTCGAACACCTCGGGAAGGACAGCGACTCCACGCTCACCTTCGTCGGCTACCAGGCCCAGGGGACGCTGGGGCGGGCCATCCAGAGCGGTCGCGAGGAGATCCCCTTCGGCAACGACCGGACCGGCCGCAGCAAGACCCTCACGCTGCGGATGGACGTCGAGACCGTCGACGGCTTCTCCGGTCACGCCGACCGGCAGGGCCTGGAGAACTTCGTCCGGACGATGAACCCGCGCCCGGAGAAGGTGCTCTGTGTCCACGGCGACGAATCGAGTACGCAGGACCTCTCCTCGGCGCTGTACCACGACTACAACATGCGCACCTTCGCGCCCAAAAACCTGGAGACGTTTCGGTTTCTCTGAGACTACTTTTTACTGCGTCGAGTGCGCTCCCTCCGGTCGCGCACCGCTCCTTGTAAAAACATAGTGAAAAACGACCTCCGAACTCGGTCGCTTCGCTCCCTCGTTCGGAGTGAACCGCGCGCCGCTGGCGCGCGGATGCTGGCTTTCCCGCCGCCCTACGCTGGTCGCTACTCCTCCGTTACCTGCTGTCTCAGCCCGAGCATATCGCTCTGGGTCCAGGTCTCCGCGAGCAGGCCGTCCTCGAAGCGGTTGATCTCGACCGCCGGCAACTGGACTTCCCGGCCGGTCGGTTCCTCGCCGAACAGTGACCCCTCGTGTGTCCCGGTCATCGTCCAGCGAGCCGCGACCCGGTCGCCGGCGCCGAACACGTCCTCGACGGTCAGGCGCATGTCGGGGAACACCTCGCGGGTCCCGTCGGCGAGGGCCCTGTAGAGGTCCGGGCCCCGAAGCTGTGCGGCGAGGTCGCGGTCGTGGATGAGGTAGTCGGGAGCGACCAGCTCGTCAGCGACATCCGGGTCCGCACCGTTCCAGACGCCCTCGTAGAGGGTTTCGAGCCGTCGTTCGTGCTCTTCCGGTGTCGGCATGCGAGCGGCTACACTTCCCGAGAATAAATCGTTCGGGGCGAGCCCCCTCGGCACCGGGGTCCACTACGCGCTCCGATAGTAGCTACGGCGCCGCGAACTCGACTGTATATATTCGTAGCCACCGATACGTTCCGTATGACACCTCCGACTGTCCTCGTCACCGGCGCCACCGGCACCGTCGGCTCTCTCGTCTGCGAGGCACTGGCCGACCGCGACTGCGAGGCCCGAGCGCTCGCCCGCGACCCCGCGGACGCGCCCGCCGGAGCGGACGGGGTCGCCTTCGACTTCGAGAAACCCGAGACGTGGGGACGGGCCTTCGACGGCGGCGACAGCCTCTTTCTGGTCCGGCCGCCCGCCATCAGCCGCGTCGGCGAATCCCTCCTGCCCGCCGTCGACGCCGCCCTCCGGTGTGGCGTCGAACACGTCACGCTGCTGTCGGTGCTGGGCGCGGAGCGGAACCCCCTGTTGCCCCACCGCCGGATCGAGAAACACCTCCTCGACGCCGACTGTACCCATACGTTCCTGCGGGCCTCCTTCTTCATGCAGAACCTCGACGAGGTCCACGCCGTCGACGTCCGCGAGCACAGCGAGATATTCGTCCCCGCGGGGGGCGGGGAAACCAGCTTCGTCGACGCCCGCGACATCGCCGACGTGGCCGCGGTGACGCTACTCGAACCGGGCCACGAGAACGCGGCCTACGACATCACGGGTGCCGAGGCGCTCACCTACGAGGAGGTCGCCGCCGTGTTCACCGAGGTGCTGGGACGGGAGGTCACCTACCCCGACCCGTCGGTGCTTGCTTTCGCCCGACGGATGCGCGGCCGCGGCGAGAGTCCGGGGTTCGTCGCCGCGATGCTCGTCATCTACACGACCGCGAGGTTCGGGCTGGCGGGACGCGTCACCGACGACACCGCGCGGCTGCTCGGCCGGGAGCCGCGCTCGCTCCGGGAGTACGTCGGGGACTACGCCCCGGCGTTCGAGCCGGCCGCCGCGGCGTCCGAGCGGGAGGTGGCGGCGCGATGAGCGCCGTCGCCGACCGGTCGACGGAGCCACCGAGCGACACGGCGCTCGCGTCGCGGGCGGCCGTCGCGGCCGTCCTCGCGGGTGCGGTCAACGCCGCGCTGGTCGCCGGGGCCACCGCCGCCGGCGTGGGCGAGGGGTTCCGGGCGGTGTCCTACCCGCCGGTGCTCTTCCTGACTGTGGTCGGGGTCGTCGGCGCGACGCTAGTCTACGCACTCCTGCTGAGGCGGAGTCGGGCCCCCAGACGGACGTTCGTTCGGGTGGCCGCCGCCGTGCTGGTGCTGTCGTTTCTCCCCGACCTCGCGCTCCTCGCGCTCGACCCCGCCGCAACCGTCGGCGGTGTGGTCGTGCTGATGCTCATGCACGTCGTGGTCGCGGCAGCGAGCGTGGGTGTTCTGACCCGCAGGGTCGGACTCCGCTGAGCTACAGCGGCTCCTCGCCGTCGATGACGCGCCCGGCGCGCTCGACCAGCGCAGGCACCGCGGTCTCCAGGTCCCCGAACCCGGCCCGGTCGGAGGCGTCGGTCAGATTCCGCAGGTAGTAGCCCTCGAAGACAGTCGCGGCCTCGAACATCGCGAGCGCGCGGTAGAAGCGGTCGTGGGTGAACGTCCGACCCGTCGCAGCCTCGTAGCGTTCGACGAGACCCGACCTGGAGTGGTACCCCTCCCTGGTCGTAAAGCGGGGCGCGAACTCCCAGGGCAGCCCGCAGGCTTCGGCCTCGGTTTCGAACCAGAAGGCGAGGAGCCGCCCCAGGTCCGCCAGCGGGTCGCCGAGGCCGCCCCGCTCCCAGTCGAGCACGCCCACCAGTTCGGGCGGTGTCTCGGGGGTGAACTTCAGGTTGTCCAGCGTGTAGTCGCCGTGGACGAGTGTCCGGCCGCGGTCGTCGGGAACGTTCGCCGCCAGCCACTCGCCGACCGTCCCGGCCCCGGGAACCGCGCGGTCCGTCTGCTCGCGATAGGCCCCAAAGCGCTCGCGCCACTCCCGAATACGGGTCTCGAGCCCGCGGTCGAGGGCCGGCGACGCCGCGGTGTCGCCCCCGGTGCCCGCGTCGGCAAGCCCCGTTTCCGCGACGTCGACCGCGTGGACGTCCGCCAGCAGATCGACCAGTCCTTCGCCGAATCGCCGGCGGTGCTCACCCTCCACGTAGGCCATCGGCTCGCCGTGGCGCAACACCTTCCCGTCCAGCCGTTCGACGACGGTAAAGGGGGCACGGGCGACGCGTTCGTCCTCGACGGCCAGGACGGGGTGGGGGGTCGGGAGGTCCGTCCACTCCAGCGCCTCCAGCAGGCGGAACTCCCGGAAGACGTCGTGTGCGTCGGCGGGCGCGCCGGCCAGTGGCGGCCGCCGGACGACGAAGCGCCGGTCGCCCCACACCAGAAAGAGGGTCTCGTTGCCCAGGCCGGGCTCGTGGGGCGACAGCGCCCAGAAACCCGGCTCGCCGAGCGTCTCCGCGAGCGCGGCGTAGAGCCCCTCGGTGTCGAGATACCGGCTCGCGCCGCCGGGCTCGGTCTCGGTACCGGTCATCGGTCCGCCCCTGTCCTGCCGGCAACGCCCTCTGCGGGGTCGACGACCTCGCCACGCTCCGGAAAGACGCCGACCTGGTCACAGAGCCCCGCCAGCGGGCAGGCTTCGGGGTCGTCCAGGCAGGCCGGCTTGCGGGCCGAGCAGTACTCCCGACCGAACTGGATCATCGCGGTGTGGCCGAAGCCGCACTTCTCCGGAGGGACGTCCCGTTCGAGGGCCTCCCGGACGCCCTCGTGGTCGGCGTCGGCCGGCGCCAGCCCCATCCGCCGGGCGATCCGGTGGACGTGGGTGTCGACGGGAAAGACGCCGCCCCGGCCGCCAGCAAAGAGGAGGACGCAGTCGGCCGTCTTGGGGCCGACGCCGTCGACCGACAGCAGCGTCTCCCGCACCTCCCCGGGGTCGCCGCCGGTGACGAACTCGTCGAAGGCGGCCTCGGAGCCGAACTCCTCGAGCACCCACTCGGCGGCCCCGATGATCTTCTCTGCCTTCTGGTTGTACAGTCCAGCGGAGCGGACCGTCTCGGCGAGTTCCGCGTGGTCGGCGTCGGCCAGCGCGGCCGCGAGGTCGTCGTGGGGAGCGCGGGACTCGGTCGCGTCCGTCCCGTAGGAGGAGCCGCGGTCGGCGTAGCGGTCCATCAGCGCGTCGTGGGCGGGCTGGCTGGCCGTGTCGGAGGTGTTCTGACTCAGGATCGTCCGCACCAGACACTCGAAGGCCGGCCGGCCGCCGTAGGTGTCCGCCCAGTCGCTCACCTCGTCGTCGGCCTCGATGGTCGGCGTCTCCCCCTCCGGGAAGAGCATGAACTCCTCCGGGTCAAGGTCGTCGTGGTAGAGCAGTCCCAGCGCGTCCACGACCGCCTCGGCGCGCGTGTCGGCGTGCAACTCCGGCATACCCGAGAGTAGGGCTGATTCCTCTTGGCCCTTCGGCCTCGCGGGGTGGTGTTGGCCGTCGAACGGCTCCCGGCAGTACCATCCGCGGCGTCACGCGTGCGTCAGACGTCCGTCAGACGGAGCCTCAGGCTTTAAGACCGCCGAACACGCCTACTAGAGCGTGCCGATATTCCGCTCGGACCCCCTCGACGAACTGGTCATCCCGGACGGGACCCACGTCGAGGAACACGACCTCGTGACCGACGGCGACGTGCTCGTCGGCGGGCAGAGCCACGTGGAGTTCGGGGTCCGCGGGGGCAACGTCATCGCGGGCGAGCGCGTCGGCTTCGGCGGCAACATCGAGGCCGCCGGCGACTGCCGGCTGGACATGTGGTGTGAGGTCGACGGCGACGTTCTGGTCGGGGAGGACGCCTACCTCGGCGAGCGCGTCCACGTCGGCGGCCAGCTCAAGGTCGCCGGCGATCTGGACATCGGCGACGACGTCGACATCGACGACGGCTTCGAGGCCGCGGGCTGGATCGTCATCCGCAACCCGATGCCCACCATCACCTTTCTGTTCGTCTACCTCTCGCAGCTGTTGCGGATCGGCGAGGAGGAGGCCGCCGAGGAGATGCTGGAGGCGCTGATGAGCGACGAGCGCGAACACCAGCCGGTCGTGATCCCCCGCTCGGCCCGCGTGGGCGACGACGCCTGGCGGGTCTCGACCCCCGGCCGGATCGGCAACGACTGTCGGCTCCACGGCAACGTCCGCGCGGAGTCGCTGGTCGTCGGCCGGGACAACGAGATATTCGGCAGCCTCCGCGCGAAGGAGGGTGTGACCGTCGGGGCCGGCACCGAAGTGACGGGCAACGTCACCACCCGCTCGGGGACGGTCCGTATCGGCCCGGGCGCGGAGGTCCGCGGCGACGTCTCCGGGGACTACGTCGAGGTTCACCACGAGGCGGCCGTCGAGGGTGCCATCCGCGCCCGCGACGAGATGTCGATGGTCTCCGAGCCCGTTCTGGACGACGAGGTGGTCACTGGGGAGCGGCCGACGGCCGAACCGGAGTCGGTTCCGGACCCGGACCCGACCCCGGCGATCACCCGGGTCGACGGCGAGAGTGGGGCGGAGCCCGAAGCCGAAGCGCCGGAATGAGCCGGGCGTCCGGGCCGGCCGGTGACAGCCGGCCCGTCAGTTCCACGCACCCGCAGGCAGGCCGGTAACCGAAAGGCGCTTTCCGCTCTCGGGAGTACCCCGGGTATGATCTCCCTCGCGCTGGCCGGCAAACCGAACGCCGGCAAGTCCACCTTCTACCGGGCGGCCACGATGGCCGACGTGGAGGTGGGTAACTACCCCTTCACGACGATCGACCCCAACCGCGGCGTCAGCCACGTCCGGACGGAGTGTCCCTGCCTGGACCGCGACCGGCGGTGTGACAGCGACGATTGCCGCGAGGGCAAGCGGTACGTCCCCGTCGAGTTGCTCGACGTGGCGGGACTGGTGCCGGGCGCCCACGAGGGGCGGGGGCTGGGCAACCAGTTCCTGGACGAACTCACCACGGCCGACGCGATCCTCCACGTCGTCGACGCCTCCGGCGGGACGAACGCCGAGGGCGAACCCGTCGAGGTGGGCGAGCACGACCCCGTCGAGGACCTCGCCTTCATCGAGACGGAGATGGACCGCTGGCTCGCCGGGATCGTCGCCGACAACTGGGAGGGCGTCGAGCGCCAGTCCCGCTCGCCCGATTTCGACATCGACGAGGCCCTGACGGAGATGCTGACCGGCGTGGGCGCGACGGCAGCCGATGTCGGAGCGGTGTTGCGCGCGGTCGACTACCCGTCGGACCCGCGGGAGTGGGGCGAGGAGGACCGCCGGCGGCTGGCCTCGGCGGTGCGCGAGCGGACCAAACCCATCGTCGTCGTGGCGAACAAGGCCGATGTCGCGCCCGAGGGGACCATCGACCGGCTGCGCGAGCACGCCGAGCGGGTCATCCCGGCGACCGCGGAGGGCGAGCTCGCGCTCCGGCGGGCCGCGGAGGCGGGGCTGGTCGAGTACGACCCCGGCGACCACGACTTCGCGGTGGTGGGCGGGCTGAGCGACCAGCAGGAGCAGGGCCTCGAACAGGTCCGGGAGGTGATGGAGCGCTACGGCGGGACGGGCATCCAGGCGGCACTCGACACCGCCGTCTACGACCTGCTCGACAGGATCACCGTCTACCCCGTCGAGAACGAGACCCGGTGGACCGACGGCCAGGGCCGGATGCTCCCGGACGCCCACCTGCTCCCGTCGGGGGCGACCCCGCCGGACCTTGCCTACGCCGTCCACTCGGACATCGGTGAGGGGTATCTCTACGCCGTCGACGCCCGGCGGGACCGGCAGGTCGGCGAGGACCACGAACTCTCGGAAGGAGACGTGATCAAGGTCGTCAGCGCGAACTGAACGCGGGGTGTCCGGGGAGGGTGTGCCGGCTCAGATGATGGCGGCGACGTAGCCGTCGATGAGGAAAAACAGCACCTGGTAGCCAGCGTACGCGAAGACGATGAGACCGGCGCCGAGTGCTCCCTTGGGACGGTCGAGCGGGACGTCGCGGCGGGCTTCGGCCTTGCGGGCCTCGAACTCGAAGAAGTCCGCGAGGAACAGGCCCAGCACGAGCACGGACATCACCGTCCCGGCGTGGGCGTCGAGGGTCAGGTAGTACAGCGAGACGGCTATCAGCGCGACGTTGGCGACCTCGTGGGGGAGAAACCGGGAGACTGCCTCCGGGCCCTCCTCGGCCTGGCGCCGGTGGCGAGTGTGGGCGAGAAACCTCGTGACGAAGTTCCCGACCACCAGGAGGAGCAGGAGCACCTCGACGACGAGCACCTCGCCGATGCCCACCTCGGCTCCCAGCACCCCGTCCACGGGGCCGAACAGTCTGACGATTGGGGCCATACCCGAACGTCCACACTACCCGCATTAGAACTTTTCCACTCGCTCCCGACGCCGACCCGGTGCGCCGTCGGGGTCGCTCCCGGAGCCGGCCGCCGCGGCCGGCCTGCCGGCACGCCGGGGCGCCTCCTGCGAGTCCCATCGTACCGAGTGGGTGGTTTTTTCAGCCCGCACACCGAGAACTCCGGTATGCAGGACGTACTCGCCGAGTGGCGGCCGGCGGTCGACGAGGCCATCCGCGAGCTGCTGCCGCGGGAGGTCGACGACGCGTACCTGGGCGAGTTCTTCGGCGAGCCGACCCACCGCTACCACGCGGAGGCGATCCAGCGCGCGCTGGCCGACCCCATCTGGGAGCTGCTGGACCGCGGGGGCAAACGCTGGCGCGCCATCCTCTTTCTCATCACGGTCGACGCCTTCGGCGAAGACCCCGAGGCGTATCTCCCCTACGCCACCATCCCCGAGATCCTCCACAACGGGACGATCATCGTCGACGACGTGGAGGACGAGGCACGGATGCGCCGGGGCGGGCCGGCGCTGCACCACCAGCACGGGACCGACATCGCGCTCAACGCCGGCAACGCGATGTATTTCATCCCGCTGAAAGTGATCGCCCGCAACTCCCGGGACCTCTCACCGGGCCAGCAGCTCGAGGCCTACGAGATGCTCACTTACGAACTCAACCGCACCCACCTCGGCCAGGGGATGGACATCTACTGGCACAACCAGAAGGAGGTGACCGTCGACGAGTCCCAGTACTTCGAGATGTGTGCCTGCAAGACCGGCTGTCTGGCGCGCATCGTCGCGCGGCTGGCGGCCATCGTCACCGACCAGCCCGAGGACGTCCAGCGGAAAGTCGCCCGGTACGCCGAGGAGATGTCCATCGCCTTCCAGATCGGCGACGACATCCTCGACATCGAGCACACCCTCGACCAGGCCGGCGAGTTCGGCAAGGAGTTCGGCAACGACATCCGCGAGGGCAAGAAGACGCTGATGGTCATCCACACCGCGGAGGTCGCCCCGCCCGAGGACGTCGCCCGGCTGGAGGAAATCCTCTGGGCGGAGGAGAACACCGACGAGGAGATCCTGGATGCCATCGACACGATGCAGGAGGCCGGTGCCGTCGAGTACGCCCGCAAACAGGCCCGCGAGCTGGCGGAGAGCGCCCGCTCGCATCTCGACGACCTCGACCTGGAGCCGGGTCCGGAGGAGCAACTGCGGGAGTTCACCCGCTTTGTCGTCCAGCGGGAAGCCTGACCTTTTTGTCGACCGGTGGCGATAGCCCGGTAGTGACAGGTCGTGGCGACTGACCACACCGAGGTCGTCGAAGACGTCACCTCGGTCACCGAGCGGGTCCCGCCGACCGATGCCGGTGACGTCCTCGTCTGTGGGCCGGCGATGAGCGGCAAGACCCGCATGGCCCTCGAGCTGCTGGTCGCGGCCGTCGTCGAGACCGAAGGGCGGCCCTTCTACATCACGACGGCGGGCTCGGCGACCGACGCGCGCGCCCGGCTGGACGCGCGAACGCCCGAGGGGGCCTCCCTTCCGAGACCCGCGGTCATCGCCTGCGACGGCGGCCCGGCGGGAGACGAGTTCACCCGGTCGGTCGACACGCCGGGCAACCTCACCGGGATCGCGAGCGCGCTCACGGAGATGTACGACGCCAGCCGGCGGAGCCGCCGGCTCGGCTCGCGCGTGCTCGTCGACAACGTCACCGCGCTGCTGGTCGCGACCGACCTGGAGCCGGTCTACCGGTTCATGCACGCCCTGACGGCCCGCGTCGCGGACGCCGGGGGGCAGACGATCGCCACCCTCGACACGGACGGGCTCGCCGGCGGGGAGCGGCCGGCGCTGACCGGCCTGTTCGACACCGTCGTCGAGGTGCGCCACCCCGACGGCTCGGACCCGGAGTACCGACTTCACGACGGCGACGGCTGGCACGGCTACCTGCCGCGGGAGGAAAGACAATGAAAGCGCTGCTGGAACACCTCAGAGACCGGGCGCGGACGCTGACCATCTACGACTACGACGGCACCCAGGAGCGCCTGGAGACGCTCGCGGGACACCTCGCCGGCTACGGGGTCGCGGTCCGGACGGCGGTCACCGACCGCGGGAAACCGACGAACGTCCCCGTCTTCCACCACGGCGACGAGGTACTCGGGACCGTCGACCTCGACACGCTGCTCCCCGAGGACGGCATCGAGCGGGCCTTCGCCGGCGAGGAGCCGTTCGACCCGGACGTCCTGCCGTTCGACCCCGACGCGGACGTGACGGTCTCGCCGGGGACCAGCCACGGCCAGATGGTCGACGTCTCCCGGCAGTTCGAGCGGCAGGCACTCGCCAGGGGCGAGGGGTGGCTCCGGGTCGGCTTCCAGCAGCTCTCGGCGATCGCCGAATCCTCCCGGACGCGGTCGGTCTACCGCCGGCTTGCCGAGGCCGGCGTGGACGTGGCGGTCGTCGGCTACCCCGACGTCGACCTCTCGGGTCAGTCCTACGAGGTCGTCCCCGACGAGGAGGGGACCTTCCGGGACTTCTGGTTCCTGCTGTACGACGGTGGCGGGCCGGAGGCGAAGGCGGCGCTCGTCGCGAAACACCGCGACCCGTCGCTGTACGAAGCCTTCTGGACGGTCGACCCCGAGACCGTCGACGAACTGGTCGGGATGGCACGCGAGCGCTACCCCGTGCTCGGGTAAACTACCCTACCCTACTTCGCTCGGGGGCAATGGCCCCGCTCGCTCGTTGAGGGGAGGGCTTTCGCGTGGACTCCTGTTCTACGCCTCGGATGAGGCGGGAAGGTTGTACTCTCCACTCACGTTCAGCGTCCCGCGATTCAAGCGCACGTCTACGGGTGCGCCTCCGTCGTTTGCGTTTTGCCGACGACGGAGATACTGCAAACCGATATTCTTACTGGCGTTGTAGTCCGCGTGGTTCTGGTAGCCGCAATCCAGACACTCGAAGTCCTCTCCGTGGCGGTTGCCGTCGTGGGTAAACCCACAGGTCGAACATCGCTTCGAGGTGTTCCGTGGGTCTACTTGCACGGCTTTGACGCCCTGTTCTCTGGCTTTGTATGCGACGTTCTCGTAGAGGCGACGGAACGCCCATAGATGGTGCCACGACGCCTGTGGCACGTTCTCACGGATGTGGGTCAGGTCCTCGAACACGATGTGCGAACAGTCGTGAGAGAGGGCTTCGGCGACGATTTCGTTGGCGACACGATGCAGGAATATCTCAAAGCGCCCGTCTTCTTTGCGCTCAACACCTGCAATCGCGTCGTGTGCTTCTCGCGTTCCACACTGTTGGAGGTCGCCAACCCGCTTCTCGTACTCTCGTTTCCAGTGGTTAAACTCGTCTGCCGACCAGAACCGTCCGGTCGAAGCGACCGCGAGTTGATTCACACCGAGGTCCACCCCGAGGACTGTTCTGTGCCCGGTGGTGGTGTCGGTGTCGTCGTCCTCTTTGAGCATCGACGCATGGAGATACCAGTCGCCGTCACGTCGATGGAGTGTCGCCCGCCGAAACTCGTAGTCCTCGTCGGCGACGTACTTTGTCGGCGGGACGTCGGTATCGTCGGGAAGAATATAGTCACACTCGATACGCCCATCCGGTGTCGAGAGCGACACGTGGTCGCGGTGGAAGGTGGCACTTCGCTTGTCGTAGACGGCGGTATCAGCCGTGAACGTCGGACGAGACGTATTTTGGTCATTCTTGAGCCGCTCGACGCCGCTCTTGACTGATTCGACGGCTTGGCGAATCCCCTTCTGGACGAGATTTGCGGTCAACTCCGTCTCCTCACGTAGCTGGTCGTACAGTGCATCCTCGGCCTTCGCTTTCGATGTGACGTGGTAGCCGTCATCGCCGTGCCAGCACCACTCGCTCGCGGTGTTGGCGCAGTAGTTGAATTGCTCGACAGTCTCCCGCAGGCGTGCATCCGCGCCTTCGGGTGTTTCGAGCTTGATAACGGCGGTTCGACGGCAGTCCACGATGTTTTCACATATGTAGTTGTAGTTACTTAATTATTGGGAGTTAGCAGGCAACAATCTGGTGGCCGGTCAGTACCGTGTCGGCTTCTGCGCGCGGGCTTCGCCCGCTCGCGCGGCCCGCGGAACTTCGTTCCGCGCTGTCCTCCCCACCCTACTCGCTCGCCACAGCAGTGGCTCGCTCCTTGAGGGTGGGGCCTCCGCCTCGAATTATAGTAGGTCTTGAAAGTCATTGCACACTCGACCGCACGACTGCAGTGTGGTCGATGTGTAAATCGTTTCAAGACCTACTATAGGTGAGGCCGCCGGCGGTTCCCCCGAGAGCCGGGAAGAGCCGGCGACGACAGTCCCCGAAGGATTATTCGTCGCGCGACACCAAGGAGTGGTATGGCTGTCTTCCCGGACCTGCTGCAGGTGGGTCTTCCGACGCTCCTGTTGCTCATCGGCACGGGGCTCATCGTAGCAGAGGCCTTCGCCCCTGGCGCACACTTTTTCGTCGCCGGCGTCTCGCTGTTCGCCGCCGGGCTCGTCGGGTTCGTCCTCCCGCCGGCGCTGGGTATCTTCAACGTCCTGATCCTCGCGGCGGTCGTCCTGGCGACCGGCGGCGCGACGCTGTACGCGTACCGCCAGTTCGACATCTACACCGGTGCGGGCGTCGACCAGACCTCGGATTCGGACTCGCTGCGCGGGCAGACCGGCCGGGTGACCGAGCGCGTCAGCCCGAGGGAGGGCGAGGTGAAACTGGAGGACGGCGGCTTCAACCCCTTCTACCGGGCCCGCAGCATCGACGGCGAGATCCCGGAGGGCACGGAGGTGATCGTCCTCGACCCCGGCGGCGGGAACGTCCTGACCGTCGAGGCCGTCGAGAACATCACCGACGACATCGACCGGGAGCTGGCCCGGGGGCGGCGGGCCGCGGACACCGAGGCAGCAGCCGAGACCGGTCAGAGCGGCGAACGCGACCGGGAACCGGAGCGGGAATCGGGCTCTCACGCCTGAGCGGCGCCCGCGGGGAAGGCTTTTGGGTGAACGCACCGAAGAGAGAGTGTTATGTCCCCGGTGTTACAGCTGCTGAGCCCGCTCTCGCTGGTGGCAGTAGTGGTCCTGCTGCTCGCCATCGTGACGGTCTACAACAGCATCGTCATCGTCGACGCGACCGAGAAGCGGGCGTACACACGGTTCGGGAAGTACCAGGGACTGCTCGAGCCCGGCCCCCGATTCGTGTTGCCCTTCGTCACCAAGACCTACCGCTTCGATATGCGGACACAGACCTTGGACGTGCCCCGCCAGGAGGCGATCACGCGGGACAACTCCCCGGTCACCGCGGACGCCGTCGTCTACATCAAGGTGATGGACGCCGAGAAGGCCTACCTCCAGGTCGACGACTACAAGCGGGCGGTCTCCAACCTCGCCCAGACCACCCTTCGGGCGGTGCTGGGCGACATGGAACTCGACGACACGCTGAACAAGCGCCAGGAGATCAACGCCAAGATCCGCAAAGAGCTGGACGAGCCCACCGACGAGTGGGGGATCCGCGTCGAGAGTGTGGAGGTCAGGGAGGTCAACCCCAGCCAGGACGTCCAGCAGGCAATGGAGCAACAGACCTCCGCGGAGCGTCGCCGGCGTGCGATGATCCTCGAAGCTCAGGGGGAACGCCGCTCGGCCATCGAGGAAGCCCAGGGTGAGAAACAGTCCAACATCATCCGCGCCCAGGGTGAGAAGCAGAGCCAGATCCTCGAAGCCCAGGGTGACGCCATCTCGACGGTCCTGCGGGCGAAATCCGCCGAAGCGATGGGCGAGCGCGCGGTCATCGAGCGCGGGATGGAAACTTTAGAGGAGATCGGGAAAGGCGAGTCGACGAAGTTCGTCCTGCCCCAGGAGCTCACCTCGCTGGTGGGTCGGTACGGCAAGCACCTCCAGGGGTCGGACGTCAAGGAGAACGGTCACGTCCTGGAGGGGCTTGACTTCGACGACGAGGCCCGGGAGATGCTCGGGCTGGACGACATCGAGGAGATCCTCGGCCAGATCGACCAGGACGCCGAGGCGGACATCGAGGAGATGGAGGCCCAGGCCCAGGCCGTCAAGGAGGGCTCTGCCGGCGCGGACATCCGGGACCCCGACGAAGTGATCGAGGAGATGGACCAGGAGATGGAGAGTGCGGAGGGCGCCGAGTTCAACCCCGAGGACGGCGACAGCGGGTCGAATTAGGCGTCGGCGGAACCAAGCCTTTTAGCCACGGGCGACGTACGGCCGACGATGAGTCGCGACGGGGAGGGGGACGTCGACCCCGAGAAGCGGGCGACGTTACGTCGCTTCGCAGCCCTCGGCGCAGCGACGCCGCTGTCCCGCTTTGCCGGGACCGCATCCGCCGACGGGGAGAGCGACACCCGCGACGCGCTGGTCGGCTACGTGGGGGCGACACCCGGGGCGCACTTCTCGCGGGTCCGGGACGACCTGAAGCTCGGGACCGGGGAGACCCAGTACCACCTCCGGGAACTGGAGAAGGCCGGAACCGTCGAGAGCCGCAAGGACGGCGACTACCGGCGGTACTTCCTTGCCGGTCGGTTCGGCGAGTTCCAGCAGGTCGCGCTGGGGTATCTCCGCCGCGAGACCCCGCGCCGGATGGTCATCGAGTTGCTGCGTGACCCCGAGGCCAGCGCCGCAGCGATCGCGGACCGGCTCGGCGTCTCGCGGCCGACTGTCAGCAGCCACGCCGCCGACCTGGAACGCGCCGGCATCCTCTCCCGGGAGGACGGCTACGCGCTGGCCGAACCGGAGGCGCTTCTGGTCCTGCTCGTGCGCTACGCCGACTCCTTCGGCCGGGACGCCGCCGCCCTCGCGAGCGAGGCGCCCGACCTGGTCAGTCACGACGCGTGATCAGTCCGCGCGCGTGACCATCCACGTCGTCGAGGAGGAGTACCCCCACTTCTCGACGTCGAGTTCGACATCCCCGCCCTGGATCGCGGGCATGTTCGTCCCGACCTCCTTGGCGGAGAGCCCGACAGCCTCGCCGATGAGCCGCGATTTGAAGTAGGTCTGCTCGTCGGCGTGCTCGCGGAGGTGTTCGAGGATGCGGCGCTGTTTCTCCGAGAGACCGAGGCCGCTGGTGTCGGCAGTCGCGCTCATGTCTCTGGATAACGGGGACGCACCTAAACCGGGTTTGGTACGGACGGTTAACAGGCCGCTGTCTGGCGGTTCTGCGCCGCCCGTCCGCAGGCCGGGCGTGGAGCGGTCCGCAGCGCCACGCGCTGGAGACGCAAGCCGGCGTGTGAGCGTCGACCCCGGCCGCGGTTGGTAGGAAACCCTACACCGACTCTTCGATGACCTCGCCGACCGCGAAGTTGGACTTGACTTCCGTCACCTCGACCTTGACGCGCTCGCCGACCTCCGCGCCGGGGACGATGATGACGTACCCCCGCTCGACGCGCGCGATGCCGTCGCCCTGTTTGCCGAGGTCCTCGATCTCCACGTAGCGTATCTCGCCGGGCTCGACCGGCGGCTGGGGTTCGCCCGTGGGCGTCTCCTCCGTCTCCTCGGTGTCCGTCGGTTCGCGGGCGCCGGTCTCGATGAGCGCGACCCGGTACGTCCGTCCCGCCTCGACCGAGCCGGTCTCGACCTCGCGTTTCGGTACCTCGACGACGTAGCGGTCACCGTCGTCCGAGACGTCCGCACTGAACAGACACAGCAACTCATTCGAGATTTCCAAGGGTAGCTAGACCTCCAGCCACGTATAGGCGGTCATCATCCATAGTAGTTGCCGTCTCTCCGATCACTCGTAGGGGCTCCCGTCCGGGCGCTTGGGCCCCTCGGAATCGTGGACGACCACGCCGTCTGCGTCGACCGGGCGGTACGCCTCGCGGACGGCGATGGCCTCCTCCAGTTCGCGGACCGCCCGCTCCTTCAGGGTCGTTGCCAGCTCTTCCGCCTCGTCGCGGGAGATGTCCCGGCCGAGCCCCTCGCACTCGTGGGCACGGACCAGCCCCTCGCTGTCGACGGAACCGTCCGCAGCGGTTCCGTCTGCTCGCGGGACCTCGGGTCCCGCGCTGTCGACGGCCTCGCCCATCGGCTGGCTGGTCCCGCCCAGCGCGACACTGAACGGATAGGTCCGGCAGATCAGCGGCCGGTCGTCGTGGACGGTGCAGGTGCCAGGACCCTCACCGCTCCCCTCGCTCGCGCCCTCGTCTCCCTCGGACTCCTCGTAGAAGACACAGTCCCCACAGCCGTCGGTCTGGAGCGCCCACTCGAAGGTCTCCCCCTCGGGACCCTCGGCCCCGTCGCTCAGTCCGAACGGCATCGGCCGGGCGACGTCGCGCCAGTCGTAGTCGCCGGTCTCCTGGAGCCGGCGCACCTCGTCGGGAAAGACCGTCGCGGTGTGCTCCTCGGCCCCCTCCTCGGTCTCGACGGCCTTGCAACAGCCGCCACACCGGGTGCACTCGAAGCCGATCGACTCGATGGCGTCGGCCACCTCGTCGACATCGAGTTCGCGCGCCCGCTCCAGTTCCGTTTCCAGGGAGTCCACACCGGGAGTTCGTCCGGCGGGATAAAAACGGCTCGTCGGGGCCGGACGGCACACGACGCCCCGCGGCGTCCGTGGCTATCCCGGAACGCCGGACCGTCGGGCGAACAATCAAATACGCGGGCCCCGCATACCGGGCAAATGCCACAGGGGTACGACCACGCGCGGGTCCAGGAGTTCTGGCAACACGCCTGGGACCGCGAGAACGTCTACGAGCTGGGCGAGGCCGCCGACCCGACCTACGTGCTGGGGATGTTCCCCTACACCTCCGGCAGCCTCCACATGGGCCACGTCCGCAACTACGCCATCACGGACGCTTACGCCCGCTACCGGCGGATGCGCGGGGATGACGTCCTCCACCCGATGGGATGGGACGCCTTCGGCCTGCCCGCCGAAAACGCCGCCTACGAGCGCTACACCGACCCCCAGTCCTGGACCGAGGCCTGCATCGAGCGGATGCGCGAGGAGATGGAGTCGCTGGGCTTTGGCTACGACTGGTCCCGCGAGGTCACCACCTGCGAGCCCGAATACTACCGGTGGAACCAGTACTTCTTCCGCCGGTTCTACGAGGAGAATCTGGTCGAGTACACCTCCGCGGCGGTGAACTGGTGTCCTGACTGCGAGACGGTGCTCGCTGACGCCCAGGTCGACGAGCACGACGGCGAGGAGGTCTGCTGGCGCTGTGAGACGCCAGTCGGCCGCCGCGAGCTCGACCAGTGGTTCTTTACGATCACCGACTACGCCGACGAACTCCTGGAGGGGCTCGAGGACCTGGAGGGGTGGCCCGACAGCGTCCGGGAGATCCAGCGCAACTGGATCGGCAGACAGGAGGGCGACGCGGTGACCTTCGAGGTGCCCGGCCACGGCGAGGTCGACGTCTTCACCTCGCGGCTGGATACTGTCTGTGGCGCGACCTACGTGGCCGTGTCGCCGGGCCACGACCTGGCGGTCTCGCTGGCCGAGGACGACGAGGACGTGGCCGCCTACCTCGAGCGGACCCGCGGAGACGGGGGGATGACCGGCGTCGAAACCGACGCGGTCGCGGTCAACCCGGTCACCGGCGCGGAAGTCCCGGTCTACGTCGCCGCCTACGTGCTCGACGACGTCGGGACCGGCGCCGTGATGGGCGTGCCGGCACACAACGACCGCGACCACGCCTTCGCGCTGGAGCACGACCTCCCGATCCGGCAGGTGGTCGAGCCGGTCGAGGGACCGGACCCCTTGCCCGGCGAGCCCTACACCGGCGAGGGGATGCTCACCGACAGCGGGGCGTACGACGGCCTCGCGAGCGCCCCCGCCCGCGAGCGCATCCGCGAGGACTTCACCGAGGTCGAGCCCGAAACCACCTACCGGCTGCGGGACTGGCTCATCTCCCGCCAGCGGTACTGGGGGACGCCGATCCCCGTCGTCCACTGCGAGGAGTGTGGCCCGGTGCTCGTCCCCGAGGAGGACCTGCCCGTCGAACTGCCCGAGTTCGTCCAGACGACCGGCAACCCGATCGAAGCGATCGACAGCTTCGTCGAGACGGAGTGTCCCGACTGCGGCCGGCCGGCGGAGCGCGAGACCGACACGATGGACACCTTCGTCGACTCCTCGTGGTACTTCCTGCGGTACCTCTCGCCGGACCTGGAGGAGGCGCCCTTCGATGCCGAACTGGCCAACGAGTGGCTCCCCGTCGACGCCTACGTCGGCGGCGAGGAACACGCGGTGCTCCACCTGCTGTACATCCGGTTTTTCGCCCGGGCGCTCGCGGACCTGGAGCTGCTCGAGCACCGCGAGCCCGTCCAGCGGCTGATCAACCAGGGGACAGTGCTCCACGGCGGCGAGAAGATGTCGAAGACGGGAGGCAACGTCGTCGCACCCCACGAGTACGGCCCCGAAACGACGAGACTGTTCGTGCTCTCGGCGGCCCACCCCGAACAGGACTTCGAGTGGACCGCCAAGGACGTCTCCACGGCCTACGACCTCCAGCAGCAGGTCCACGGGCTGGCCCAGGATTTCGTCGAGCGCGATGACGTCAGGGAAGAGCGCCGGTCCCACGACGAGTACGTCGCCCGCGAGGTCGACCGGACGGTGCTCGCGGCCGCGGAGGACTACGACCGCTTTCGCTTCCACCAGGCCGTGACGGAGGTCCGGCGGCTCGCGGACCTCCTGGGCCAGTACCGCGCCTACGACACGCCACATGAGGCAGTCTACCGGCGCGGGCTCCTGGTGCTGGCCCGCCTTATCGCCCCCATCACCCCCTATCTGGGCGAGGAGGTCTGGAACATGCTCCGGGGCGGCGGGCTGGCCGTCGAGGCCGACTGGCCGGCCGTCGAGCACGAGGTCGACTCCTTCGCCGCCGAACGGGATCTGGTGGGCACGCTGCGTGCGGACGTCCGGGACATCGTGGACGTCGCGGGCCTGGAGGACCCCGGACACATCGAGGTGGCGCTGGCCCCCGAGTGGAAGTACCGCGCCCACCGGCTGGCCCGGGAGGCCGACCCCGACGCCGCCGTCGTCGGCCTTCTGATGAACGACGAGGCCGTCGGGCGACACGGCGAGGCCGCCCAGGCCTACGCCGAGGACCTGCAGGCGAGGGCTCGCGAACTGGAGCCGGCGCTGGACGCCGACACCGAGCGCGAGGTGCTGGAGCGGGCGGCGTGGCTGCTCGACGACGAGTTCGGAGCCGACGTGACCGTCCGGCGCGCCGAGGACGGCGAGATGGCCCGGAAGGCCGAGCCCGGGAAGCCGGCGATCCACATCTCCTGAGCACGGCGCCGGCGAGCCACGACCGCTGCCGCCGCTACTGCTCCAGCCGGGTCACGTCCGCCAGCGTCTCGCGGCGCCGCACCACCCGCTCTTCCTCGCCCTCGATGGCCACCTCGGCCGGCCGGGGCTGTGAGTGGAACTGGTTTGCGAGCTCGTAGCCGTAGGCGCCGGCGTTGCCGATGGCGAGCACGTCCCCACGTTCGGGGCGCGCAATCGGTCGGTCCGTGCAGAAAACGTCGGCGCTGGTACAGCAGGGCCCGCCGACCGAGACCGGCTCGTCGGGGCGGTCGGGCGCCGAGACGTTCCGGATGTGGTGGTAGGAGTCGAACATCGCCGGCCGGATCAGCGTCGCCAGCGAGGCGTCGACGCCGACGACCGTCGTCCCGGGCGCCTCCTTGACCGTGTTGACGCGGGTCAGGATGCACTCGGCGTCCGCGACCACGTACCGGCCGGGCTCGAGTTTGAGTCGACCCGGGAGGTCGCCGACGGCCTCCCTGACCCGGCTGGCGACCTCGTCCATGTCCAGGGGCTCCTCCTCCGGGCGGTACGGGACGCCGAAGCCGCCGCCGACGTCGACGAACTCGAGGTCCGTCCCGGCGGCCGCTGCGGCCTCGCGTGCCAGGTCGGCGATGCGGGCGATAGCCTCCACGTGGTCGTCAAGGTCCTCGCGGAGGACGCCGCTGCCGACGTGGGCGTGGACACCGACAAAGTCGAACCGGTCATCGAGGTCAGCGGCCACTTCGGACACTCGGCCGGCCGGGACCCCGAACTTGGCGTCCTTGCCGGTGGCGACCTTCTCGTGGTGGCCCGTGCCGATACCCGGATTCACGCGCAGCGCGACCCGGCCGTCGTAGCCCCGCTCGGCCAGCCGGTCGAACGTATCTTCGGCGCCGCCGGTGACCGTCAGCCCGGGGTGTTCGGCCGCGAGGTCGACGGCGTAGTCCAGGTCCCGACCCGGAGGGTTGACCGCCGTGTACTGGAGCGTGTTCGGGTCCGCGCCGGCCTCGACGGCCCGCTGGAGCTCCCCGGCGGCGGCACACTCGATGTCCGCGCCCGCCTCCAGCAGCGTCTCCAGCACGGCTCGGCCGGTGTGTGCCTTCGCGGCGTACATCACGTGGGCGTCGGGGAAGGCGTCGGCGAAGCGGCGGTAGTTCGCCCGCACGCGGTCGAGGTCGAGCACGTACAGTGGCGTGGCGTGGTCCCCGGCCAGCCGGCACAGGCGCTCCTCGTCCCAGTCGGCCAGCCGGTAGGCGGGTGTCCCGGTCATCTCACTCCCGGAGCGCGTCCTCCCGTTCGGTCGCCTCCAGGGTCTCCTCCTCGACGCCCGTCGCGACGACGGCGGGCTTGTAGGCGCCGCCCTCGAAGAGGTCGTGGTCGCCGACCGAGGACTCGACGTACCGGATGAACGCGCGGCGCTCGGGCGGCAGGTGGCCGTAGACGACCTCCTCCTCGACGAGGTCGTAGACCGGGATGCGGGGGGTCAGCAGCGTGTTCTCGCCGACGACGCTGTTCTCCCCGACGACGAACCCGGAGGTGACCCGGGTCCCCGCGCCCAGCGAGACGCCGTCCTCGATGACCACGGGCGCGTCTTCGACCGGTTCGAGCACGCCGCCGATGAGCGTGTTCGCGCCGAGTTTCACGTCGGCGCCGATCTGGGCGCAGGAGCCCACCGTATCGCAGGAGTCGACGAGCGTGCCGTCGCCGACCCGCGCGCCGATGTTGACGAAGGAGGGGCTCATCATGATGACGTCCTCCCCGAGGTTCGCCCCGCGCCTGATCACGGTGCCGTCGGGCGTGTTGCGCGAGCCGCGCCCGCCCAGGTCGGCGGTGTCCGCGAGCGGGAGCACGTCGTTGTAGGTGACGCCGCCGTGCTCCCGGGCCTGGGTCTCCCGGAGCCCGAAGTTGAGCAGGATGCCCTGCTTGACCCACTCGTTCGCCTCCCACTCGCCGCCGGACTTCTCGGCGGCCCGGACGTCGCCCATCTCGAGGGCGTCGAGAAACGCATCCAGTGTCGCGTACTCGTCGCCACCGGCGTCGGCCGCCGTCAGCCCGTCCTGGTAGCGCTCCCAGAGCGTCTCGACCTCGGATTGCAGGCTCATTGGTCGTCGATCACGTCCCCGAAGGTATACCAGCCCGGATCTCTGCCGGCGAGCCAGACTGCGGCGTCGAGGGCCCCCTCGGCGAAGACCGCACGGTCCTCCGCCCGGTGGGTCAGGGTGAGCACCTCGTCGTTGTCGGCCAGCATGACCTCGTGCTCCCCGCGGACGTTCCCGGCGCGGCGGACCATCACGCCGACCTCCCCTTCGCCTTCCTCGCGGGGCTGGATCCCCTCGCGGCCGTAGACCGTCTCGAAGTCGCGGTGCTCGGCGACGGCCTCCAGGATGGTCTTTGCGGTCCCGCTGGGGGCGTCGCGTTTGCCGTTGTGGTGGGTCTCCATCAGCTCGAGGTCGTAGCCCGGCAGCGCCTCAAGCGCGGGCCCGAGCGCGCGCAGGAACGCCTGGACGCCCCGCGAGAAGTTCGTCGCCTTCAGCACCGGCGTCGCGCCGCTGGCCTCCTGGACGACCGAGAGGTGACTCTCCTCCAGCCCCGTGGTCCCGACGACGAGCGCCACGCCCTCGGCGGCACAGACCTCGGCGAGGTCCGCCGTCGATTCGGGTACGGTGAAGTCCACGACGGCGGCGGGGTCGTGCTCCCGGACAGCGCCGGCGACCTCGTCCGGTGTAACGAGCGGGACGTCGGCGTCCGTGTCCGTGTCGACGTCGACGCCGAAGGCGACCTCGACGTCGTCGCGGTCGGCGGCAGTCTCGATGACGGTCCGCCCCATCCGGCCGGCGGCTCCGCTGACCCCGACCTTCATCGGCCGGCCTCCACGACCTCGTCCGTCCCGCTGTCGCTATCCGCGGCGTCGAACGCCTCGTACTCGGCGAGCAGGGCCTCGAGGCGCTCGCGGTTTTCCTCGGTCAGGTCGGTCAGCGGCGAGCGCAGGCGCCCGGACATGTGTCCGCGGATCTCCAGAGCGGCCTTCACCGGGATGGGGTTTGTCTCCCAGAACATCGCCCGGAACAGCGGGCCGAGTTCGTGGTGGCGCTCGCGGGCCCGGTCGTAGTCGCCGGCCAGCGCGGCGTCCACGAGCGCGCTCATCCGCTCGGGTTCGACGTTCGCGGCGACGCTGATGCAGCCGGTGCCACCGACCGAGAGCACGGGGAGGGTCATCCCGTCGTCGCCCGAGAGAACGTCGAACTCCTCCGTGCGCGTGCGCTCGACGACCTCGCTGATCTGGCCGAGGTCGCCGCTCGCGGCCTTGTAGCCCGCGATGTTCTCGTGAGTGGCCAGTTCCGCGACGGTCCCGGGTTCGATGTTCTGTCCCGTCCGTCCGGGGACATTGTAGACGATCTGGGGGACGTCGACGGCGTCGGCGATGGCCCGGTAGTGGTCGAGAAAGCCCTGCTGTTCGGGCTTGTTGTAGTACGGCGAGATCAGAAGCAGGCCGTCGGCGCCGGCCTCGACCGAGCGCCGGGACAGCGAGAGGGCCTCGTCGGTGTTGTTCGAGCCGCTGCCGGCGATGACGGGGACGTCCTCCGCGGCGTCGACGACTGCCTCGACGACCTCGACGTGTTCGTCGTGGGAGAGAGTCGCGGACTCGCCGGTCGACCCCACTGGAACGAGGCCGTCGACGCCCGCCGTCTCCAGGCGGCGGACGTCGTCGCGGAGCGTCTGGAAGTCGATACTGCCGTCGTCGTGGAAGGGCGTGCACATCGCGGGGTACACGCCGCCGAAGGTGTCGTAGTCCATGTTGCTGGGGTGGAACGGTAGCGTTGAGTCAGTTGCGGTCGGTGCCGGAACGGGCCCGCGACGGGGGCGCCACGCCTGCCGCGAGCCTACCGTGACCGGCGTTTCCGTTTCGAGAAGGAGACCACGGCACGCCCGACGCTGTTCGCGCCGGTAGCGAGAACAGGGACGACGCCGTGGTGCATACGTCGGAGATCCGCGCGGAGGCGTTTATACGTTGTGTGTTGCGCCTGTCAGGAGCCGTTCACCTTTTCAACACCCGTCCCCTACCGTGGGGTGATGGTACGACACATCGGTCTGAAACTCAGGATGCTCCTCTCCGGGACCATCCTGTTTGCCCTCTACGCCGGTGCGGCGGGGCTGGCGTACCTGGCCTTCGGCCAGAGCACGTCGATACTCGCCCTGTTCGCGGTGGGGAGTGTCCTGCTGGTCGGCTTCCAGTACAAGTTCGGGAAGTGGGCCGCGCTGCGCAGCGTCGGCGCGGAAGACATGCCCGAGGAGGGACGGTATCAGGAGATCCACCACGCCGTCGAGCAGCTCAGCCGCGACATGGGCATCGACAAGCCACGGCTGATGGTCGCCGAGATGGGGATGCCGAACGCCTTCGCGGTCGGCCGGAAAGGCGCGGGCGTCGTGGTCGTCTCCCAGGAGATCATCGACCTGCTCGAGCGCGACGAGCTCGAGGGGGTGCTCGCCCACGAACTGGCCCACATCAACAACCGCGACGTGGTGATGATGCTCCTTGGACAGAGCATCGCCTCCATGGTCGGTATCGTCGTCCAGTACGTCGTCATCTTCGCGGGCGACAACCGCGGGCTGGCGGACTTCTTCATCGGGATGATCGCGGGGACCATCGCGCAGTTCCTCGTGATGATCTTCGTGTTCGCGATCTCCCGGTACCGGGAGTACGTCGCCGACAGCGACGCCGCCGAGTACACGGGCAACCCCGATGCCATGGCCCGCGCCCTGGAGAAGATCCAGCAGGGCGCCAAGGCCAAACAGGAGGCCCGCGCCGAGGCCAGGGCCAGCCGCGGTCGCGGCCGTGGCCGGGGTCGCCAGCAGCGCCAGCAAAACGACGGACTCTCCGACGAGGTCGCCGCCCTCTGTATCTTCGGCGGCGAGCGGGGGATCCTGGCGACGATCTTCGCGACCCACCCGCCGGTCGAGAAGCGCATCCAGAAGCTCCGCAGCCGCTGAGCGCCGTCCGCGGACTTCCCGCCCCCGCAACCCGCGGCCGTCGACCGCCCGACCCAAGAGGTTTGTTCGCCCCGCCAGTAGCGGGCGCATGTCCACGACACACCCCGGCCAGCGGGTCGCGGTTCTCGCCGACTCGCAGAACCTCTATCACACTGCACAGAGCCTCTACTCCAGGAATATCGACTACGCGTCACTCCTGGAGGCGGCCACGGACGGACGGACGCTGACCCGCGCCATCGCCTACGTCATCAGAGCCGACGCCCCCGAAGAGGAGTCCTTCTTCGAGGCCCTGGAGGACATCGGCTTCGAGACCCGGATCAAGGAGATCCGCACTTTCGGCGACGGCTCGAAGAAGGCTGACTGGGACGTGGGGATGAGCCTGGACGCCGTTTCGCTGGCCCCCCACGTCGACACCGTCGCGCTGTGTACCGGCGACGGCGACTTCGCCCGCCTGTGCCGGTATCTCAGACACGAGGGCGTCCGCGTCGAGGTGTTCAGCTTCGAGGAGTCGACCGCAGAGTCCCTGCGGGAAGCGGCCGGCTTCTTCACGGACATGAGCGCGGATACCTCCCGCTTTCTGCTCTAAACCGGGCGCCCGTCTTCGCCGGAGATACCGGCCAGCAGTGCGCCGGCTGCCATGACGAACATTGCCACTGCCAGGGATACCGGCGGGAGGGGCGGAACGACCCCCCCCAGGACCCCGAGCATCACGACTGACCCGGCGGCGATGAGGAAGACGCCGGCCGTCATCTGTGCCGTTCCATTGTCTGGCATGGCTCACCGTTTTTTCGGGGCGAGAATAAGTATTACCGAATCCGACGGGCTGTGGTACGATGTGACATTGTAACTCGACTGAACCTTTCCGTATTGGGGCGGCGACGCCGTTTAGTAGGGTCGGCGGGAACGGGAGGCATGACCGACGAACTGTCGACGCTCCGGACGGTCGCGACCTACCAGTTCGGACCGGGCGCGGGGGCGGCACTGGTCCCCCCGGGAGTGTCGGTGACGCACACCAGCTCCGGCCGGCCACGCCAGCTTCACACCGAGGCCGGCCGGCTGGCGACCTACGGGACGGACGGCCGGTTCACGCTCGGCGCGACCGGTGGCAGGCGGCTCCAGGCGGCCCTCGGCCGGCCCCGATACCGTGTGGTGGTCGGCGACGAGAGCCGCCCGTACGTCGCCGACGGGCGCAACGCCTTCGCGAAATTCGTTCGCGAGGTAGACCCCGGAATCCGTCCGGGCGACGAGGTACTGGTTGAGCACGAGGACGGCGACCTGGTCGCCGTGGGGCGTGCGCGGCTGTCCGGGCCGGGGATGGAGTCGTTCGGCACTGGCGTGGCCGTGGCCGTCCGCGAGGGGGTCGGGGACGGGTCGGCGGCGGACCGCGCGTAACACAGCCCTTTTTGTCGGGGCCACCCGAAGCGAGTGTATGTTCGGTGGAGGCGGCGGGGGGCTCAACTCCCGCAAAATGAAGCAGATGATGGAACAGATGGGCATCGACATCGAGGAGATCGACGCCCAGGAGGTCGTTATCACGACCCCCGACGGGAAACTGGTGTTCACCGATGCGGAAGTCCAGAAGATGGACGCCCAGGGTCAGGAGACCTACCAGGTGGTCGGCTCCCCGGAACGCCGGGATGCCGACGCTCTCGAAGCGGGCGACGGCGAAGACCCCGACAGCGAAGCGGCCGACGACGCCGGGATTCCCGACGGGGACGTCGAACTCGTCGCCCAGCGGACCGGGGCGAGCGAGGACGCTGCCCGCGAGGCGCTGGAGGCGACCGACGGCGACCTGGCGGCCGCCGTGGAGCGGCTGGAGTAGCGTGGCGCTGCTTTTCGTCCACGAGGACCGCGAGTACCTGCTGGACCCCGGCGAGACGCTGGAGACCGACCTGGGCGTGCTGGAGGTGCCAGAGGACGTCGCGGCCGGCGACACGGTCGAGACCCACCTCGGCGAGCAGTTCCGCGCCCGCGAGCTACGGGGACCGGACCTGTTTCACCACCTGGAGCGGACCGGTGCACCGATGTTGCCCCGCGACATCGGGCTCGTACTCGGGCACACCGGGGTCGGCGCCGGCGACCGCGTGCTGGATGCCGGCACCGGAACCGGGGTGCTCGCGGCCTCGCTGGGCCGCGCGGGCGCTGAGGTCGTCACCTACGAGCGCGACCCCGACTTCGCCGAGGTCGCCCGCGAGAACATGGAACTGGCGGGCGTGGCCGACCGGGTCGACGTACGGACCGGCGACGTGGCGGCCCACCTGCCCGACCTCGGCAGGTTCGAGACGGTGACACTCGACACCGCGGACGCGCCGGCGGTCGTCGAGCGGAGTCCGTCGCTACTGGTCGACGGCGGCTTCGTGGCGGTCTACTCCCCGTTCGTCGAGGCCACCCGGGAGGCCGTTGAGGCCGCGCGGCGGGCGGGGCTGGCCGAGGTCGAGACCCTGGAGACGATCCAGCGGGAGATGGAGTTCGAGGAGCGGGGCACCAGACCCTCGACGACGGGCGTCGGGCACACGGGGTACCTGACCTTCGCACGGCACGTGTAGCCGGATTCACGGGCCCCGGTCCGCTCAGCGGACGCTCCGCAGGAAGTCGAAGAAATCGTCCCGGTAGACTCGCGGCGGGGTGGAGAGGAGTTCCCCGGCACCCTCGAGCCCGAAGACGTCCGCCAGCCGTTCGGCCGGGTAGCCGCCGGTGACCACGAAGAAGTCCTCGTCGTGCCAGGCGGCGAGCCACCCCTCGACGGGGAGAGCGTACCCGCCGGAAGTGTCGACAGTGCCGGTGTAGCTGCGGGCGCGGACCCGCGAACCGTCGACCCGCAGCCGTTCCGACCGGTCACGGGAGACGCGGGAGACCCCGCGGTCCCGGAGACGCTGTTTGAAGCGCTGTCGCGCTTGCTGTCTGACCGACGGGAGCACGCTCGCGGGGAGCGTCCCGGGCGGGAGACCGGGCTCGAAGGTCAGCCGCGTCGCCGCGAAAAAGCGCAGCGTCTCGTCGTGGGGTGGGTCGGTCGCCGCGGCGAGGCCGTCACGCCCCGCGCGGTCCTCGTACCGGCGGCTCGCTCCGCGGACCGACATCGTCGGGAGCTCGAACAGCGTCTCGACGCCCTCTTCAGTCAGCTCCCAGCCGTCCGAAACCTCGACGATGGGGTACCGCGGGTCGGCCATTCAGTGGTCGTCCTCGCGCCACTTGTGGCCACACTCTGTGCAGGTGAAAAACCGGGTCTCGGACTCGTCGGCGGCGCGGATCTGCTTCATCTCGTAGCGAGCCCGGTCGTGGCCACACTCCGGACACCGGGCGCCGGTCGTCGGGCCGATGGCTTCCTCGTCAGTCTCGCTCATGTCCACGAGTTCCGTCTCCTCTTGGCCCTGGGTGGTCGTCATCGCCGCCTCCTGCTCGGTGTCGCGGGACTTCTCGAAGCCACAGCTCCCACAGACCCACCGGCCGTCCTCCGTTTTCATCATCGAGCCGCACTCGTCGCAGAATTCCATGTCCGTCCCTACCCGCCGGCCGTGTTTAATTTCACGGTTGGTCGTTTGGCTGCCACTGCTCGCAGGCGTCCATGTCGTCCATGAGTTCGTCGTGGCGGCCACAGTAGGGCGCGAGGTCACCGTCGGCGCGGACGTACTCGAAGTGGGCGCAGTTCCCGCAGTACGGGTCAGGCTGGCCGCGAGCGGTGGCCGCCTCGACCGTGTCGGGTTCGGCAGCAGGGTCGGCCACGCTTCCGCCGTCGCCCGCCGGCCGGCGGTTCGTCTGAGTCTCGACCCCGCCGTCTGGTGTCCCCGAGAGGCCGACGCCGCTCAGTCCCGGCCCAGTGTCGTCGCTCACGATACGGACCGTCCCCGCTTCGGTGACGTCGAGCCGCGCGGTCCCGCCGGGGTCGTTGCGCGTTTTGAACGTCGCGAGCCCGACGAACAGACACCAGAACGTCGCGAGCGTCCCCAGCGAGTAGACGAGGACGGTGACGACCGTCAGCGCCGGATCGACCGGGATCCACCGGTCGGGGTAGGTAAAGGCAAAGAGCGCGACGCCGAGCAGCGCGACGCTGGCGCCGATAGCCGCGAGCGCGCGGACCGTCTTCGGGGCGGGCAACACCGTGAAGATGCCGACGAACACCGCCGGGAGTCCGACGCCGGCGAGGATACCGGCCAGCTCGCGGGCCTCGTAGGTACCGAGACCGAGCAGGTCGGCAAGCCCCGTCGTGGCCACCGGGATGGCCGCGACGACCATGGCCGCGCCGAGGACGAACACGCTCGCGCCGAGCGCGCGCCGGCGGCGGTCGACGACGGCCCCGACGCCGCCGTCGTAGACGTCGGTCAGGCTGGTCATGCCATCCGGTCGGGTGCGAACCGTCAAAACTCCCCGTCAGACGGGCGTCCGACATCGCCGGGCCGCGAGTCGTAAACACTAATCGCCGCCGCCGAGAAGCCGGCGGTATGGCAGACGAGGACAGCGACGAGGAGGACGAGCCGGCCGTCGCGCTCGGCGAGGGCGAACCCGTCGAGGGCGCTCCGCTGGCCCGGATTTCCGCCCGGCTGATGTACGGCATCGAGCGAAGCACCGTCATCGAGCGGGAGGGCGAGACGACGGTCCGAACGCCCGACGGGCCACGGGAGCTTGCAGACGTGCTGGAGGACGTGGAGGAACCCTATTTCTCGACCAGACAGGAGTTCGAACACGCTGTGCAGGAGGCGGTCGGCACGGGCCCGGTCCCGACCACAGAGGAGTAGCAACCGGGTCAGAAGTCGGTCAGCTGTGACTGGACGCCAGCCACGAGTTCGGATTTTCGCCGGAGCGCGTCCAGGGAGACCGGTAGCTGCGGCGCGAGCTGTCTGACCGCGGCGTGGAAGGATTCGGCGACCGCGGGCTCGCCCTCGAAGGCGTCCCGGATCCCCTCGCGGATCTGCCAGACGCCAACCGGCGCCCAGTACTCCTCGGTGGCGTGCCGGACCACCAGACAGGTCGCCTGGCGGCCGACCGATGCCAGGTGTTCGAGCACGCCCAGCCGGGTGGCGTAGTACGCCCCTGCGGTCTCGTCGACGTAGTCGGTCCGGCCCTCGTAGGACTCGCTGTCGGCAGCCATGTAGTAGGCGCCGTCGGGCTCGGGATTCCAGACACTTCCCGGCGCCTTGAGTTCGACGAGCTCGAACTCCCAGTTGCCCGGTGCCAGGACCACCCAGTAGTCGTTGCCGAGGTAGGCGTTGTGCCAGACCTGGACCTCGTCGACCGAGGGCGACGACCGGACCTGCCCGCGGAGGTACTGACCGACGGTGTCGTCGACGGCAGTGATCGACCACCGGGTTGGAACGAGCCGTCGATTCCGGCCCTGCCCGAGCGCACCCGCCGAGAGGATGGTGTTGATGTCGTAGACGTCGAAGTCCCGCCGGTAGAGGTAGGTGATGGCGCCCTCGGCCTGCCAGTCGTCGTCCTCCAGGGTCTTCTCGACCGGCCGGGGGACGTGAGGATTCTCCGCCAGGTCAGCGGAGGTCGCGCGGGCCCGGGGTCCGGTCGGGGTCTGGATGTCGTCGAGCGTCAGGTCCAGGTCGGGCTCGTCGCTCAGTCCGACTTCCACGTCCACGGGGTGGTCGGCAATGGCGACTTCGCGCTGGACGCCGACGAACCCGTCCCACACGTCGGTGACATCGACGCCAGTCGAGCGGGTGGAGTTCAACAGTCCCGTCCGGCGCTGGAGGACGTCGTTGATGTCGAGTCCCTCCCGGTACCAGTGGCCGCCGGTCGCGTAGCTTCCGGGGTCGGCCTCCCGGTCCATCGGGGAAAGGAGTCCGGTCGAGACGTTCGGGTAGTCCGACCGGCCGACGAAGATCTCGGGGGCCGTCGCGCCGAACAGCGAGTCACCCTGAACGGTTTCCTGAAACTGCCGTTCGACCTCGTCGAGGTAGTCCGTGATCTCGTAGGATTTCTCCCGGGCCAGTCGCCGGCGCTCGGCGGCCTCGTCGCGCTCGAAATCCTCGATGAACTCCCCGAGTCGCATCTACCAGGGCTACGGGGGAGTGGATGATGAATCTAACCCAGTGGACGCAGGCGTCGACGCCGGTCGGGCGGGTAGAGCGAACAGGCGACACGGCTGCCTGCGAGGCGGTGTGTCGCACGACCGCGTGCCGCCCCGCAGCGACGGTCACATGTGCGGGGCTGGTCGCGGTATCGCCGATAAATGTGGGGGCGAGGAGACGTCCTCAGCTGTGGATGCCCATCGCCTCGATCTGCTCCTGGTACCGGTTCCGGATGGTGACTTCCGTCACCTGGGCGACATCGGCGACTTCGCGCTGTGTCTTCTTCTCGTTACAGAGCAGCGAGGCAGCGTAGATCGCGGCCGCGGCGTAGCCGGTCGGTGATTTCCCCGACAGCAGTCCCTCCTCGGCGGTCGTCTCGATGATCTCGTTTGCCTTGGTCTGGACTTCCTCTGAGAGTTCGAGTTCTGAGCAAAAGCGCGGGACGTACTTCTTGGGGTCGACCGGCTCCATCTCCAGACCCAGCTCCTGGGAGATGTAGCGGTAGGTGCGTCCGATCTCCTTGCGCTCCACCCGCGAAACGTCGGAGATCTCTTCGAGGCTTCGGGGGATCCCCTCCTTCCGGCAGGCGGCGTACAGCGCGGAGGTGGCGACGCCCTCGATCGAGCGACCCCGGATGAGGTCCTCGTCGAGCGCGCGCCGGTAGATGACGGAGGCGACCTCCCGGACCGACCGCGGGACGCCGAGCGCGGAGGCCATCCGGTCGATCTCAGAGAGGGCAAACTGGAGATTCCGTTCGCCCGCGTCCTTCGTCCGGATCCGTTCCTGCCACTTCCGGAGGCGGTGCATCTGGCTTCGCTTTTTCGAGGAGATAGACCGGCCGTAGGCGTCCTTGTCCTTCCAGTCGATGGTCGTCGTCAGCCCCTTGTCGTGCATCGTCTGGGTCGTCGGTGCCCCCACCCTCGATTTCTCCTGTCGTTCCTGGTGGTTGAAGGCTCGCCACTCCGGCCCCGGGTCGATGTTCTCCTCCTCGACGACGAGGCCACAGTCGTCGCAGACGAGCTCACCCCGGTCGGAGCTCTTGATGATGTTGTCCGACCCACACTCCGGACAGTCGCGGACACCCTCGGTCTCGTCCTGGTCGGTCTCGGACTCGCGCTCGCGCTCCCGCTGGCGGCTGGACCGTGTCATCGCTCTTTTATAGTAGTATTTCCGAGCCACTTAAACCCTCGGTCAAATATCTTTCGGCTTCCGTCGTCGTCGTGAGGACACAACGACAGCCCCTTTGCGGTTCCGGCCGGACTGAGCGGCGTGCCAGTCATCGACTGCGACCCCGAGACCGCTCGCCAGCGTCTCCGCGAGGCGGGCGTCGAGGTCCAGCCCGGAAACACCGACCACGAACGGTGGCGCGCGGCCTACGCCGGGGCGACCGCCGTCGCGTACGACGGCAAGGTCGTCGTTCAGGGCGGCGACACCGCGCGCCTGGAGGGGCTGGTCCGGCCCACCTCGAACGGGCGCGCGCACGTCTACTTTGACGGCGCCGCCCGCGGGAATCCCGGCCCGGCGGCCGTCGGGTACGTCGTCGTGACCGACGGCGGCATCGTCGCGGAAGGCGGCGAGACCATCGGCCGGGCCACGAACAACCAGGCGGAGTACGAGGCGCTGGTTCGGGCGCTGTCGGTCGCCGCCGACCACGGCTTCGACGAGGTGGTCGTGCGCGGGGATTCGGAGCTCATCGTGAAACAGGTGCGCGGGGAGTACGACGTCAACGACCCCGAACTCCGTGAGTATCGGATACAGGCGCGGGAACTGCTGGCGGAGTTTTCGGAGTGGTCGATTTCGCACGTACCGCGGGAGATAAACGACCGGGCGGACCAACTGGCAAACGAAGCACTCGATGACGCCTGATACGGTCCCGGAAGAGACGGAAACGAGAGTGGAGCAACTCACGCGGCGAGCCCGCGCGGCGGCCGACGAGCGCGAGGCGGCGGCGTACCGCGAGGAGCGCGAGGAGCTGCTGGCCGAGCACGGCTACACCGCGCGGGTCCGCGAAGAGGAGCGGGCCGTGCTCGTCCTCCACCCGGCGGAGTGGGTCGAAGACGGGACAGTCCACCCCGACCGGATAGACGACATCGACCGCGGGATAGAGATCCCCCTGGAGGGACCCGGCGAGGATGCGGAGTGGGAGGTGGTCGCGGAACACAACCGCGAGGTTGTCGAGGCCGTGCGGGAGGAACACGGGGCCGTCCACGGGGCCAACGCGGAGGCGCTCGCGGAGTTCTGCAACAACCACTACGCGAAGCCGGTCGAGAAGCTCTCTGCCGACGAGCGCGAGGAGTTCCTGACGGAGTACTACCGGCGGAACGTCTGGCCGACCGACGAGCAGAAAGCGGTGGTCGAGGAGTCGGTGTCGCTGGCAGTCGAGGCGGCGTCTACCGGGCAGCCTCGATGAGGTCTTCCAGGTCGGCCGCGCGCTCCTCGTCGGTGACGACCTTCGAGAACGTCCAGGAAAGCTGGTCGAGAAGCGCCTGGTAGCCCTCCTCGGTCAGCGCGTACTGGTTGGTCCGCTTGTCGAGTTCGCTCTTCTCGACCAGCCCCATCTCCACGAGGTCGTCGAGGTTCGGGTAGAGGCGGCCGTGGTTTACCTCCGAGTCGTAGTAGGTCTCGAGTTCGCGCTTGATCGCGAGCCCGTACCGGGCCTCCTCGGCCAGGATCGTCAGGATGTTCTGCTGAAACGCTGTCAGCTCGCGCGCGATGCCGGGACTGTCGGGAACTGTTTGTGCCTCTGACATAGTGAAATTCAGGTCATAATCGTATTTAACGCTTGTTAAATCTCCGAGACGTTCTCGGGGGCAGATACGGAGGTTCGGCCACTGTTCTCCCCATTGGGTGGTGATATTCACAGGTGATATCCAACCCGGCGGCGCCCGCCGAGACCGAAAGTAGTTTTTCGAGCGGCGACCGAGCGCGAGACGATGGTGAACCTCTGGGAAGACCTCGAGACCGGCCCGAACCCGCCCGAAGAGATCTACGCCGTCGTCGAGTGTCTGAAAGGCGAGCGCAACAAATACGAGTACGACAAGGACCTCCCCGGCGTCGTGCTGGACCGGGTACTCCACAGCAACGTCCACTACCCCTCCGACTACGGCTTCATCCCGCGGTCCTACTACGACGACGAGGACCCCTTCGACGTGCTCGTGCTGGTCGAGGACCAGACGTTCCCGGGCTGTGTCATCGAGGCCCGCCCGGTCGCGCTGATGAAGATGGACGACGACGGCGAGCAGGACGACAAGGTCATCGCCGTCCCGAGCGAGGACCCCCGCTGGGACCACATCGAGGATATCGACGACATCCCCCAGCAGACCCTCGACGAGATAGACGAGTTCTTCGCGACCTACAAGAACCTCGAGGAGGGCAAGGAAGTCGAGACGCTGGGGTGGGAAGACAGGGCGGCCGCGAAAGAGGCCATCGAGCACGCGATGGACCTCTACGAGGAGAACTTCTGAGCTGCTGTCGCCGCTGAACGGCACTCAGCAGGTCTCGCCGCAAGTATCGACCCCGAGCAGCCGGTTCAGCAGACACCGCTGTGTGAGCGCGTTGAACAGGAGCCCGGCAGCGCCCGCCAGTGCCACCAGGGCCACCGGCCGCCCGACCGCATCTGCAAGGAGACCAGCGAGCGCCACGGCCAACAGCACCGCCCCGGCGACGAACCGGACCTGTCTGTCCAGTCCGCCGACGTTCTTCTCGAACATACCCGGACCACGTACGCGATCCACTTCAACGCCGTCACGACCCCCGAAGCGGCTCAACGCCGTCAACCCTCCGGGCTGGAAGCCCCCCTGTGGCCCCCCGCAGCGGCCCGGAGATATGCTCCCGGGTTATACCGGCAGGCGTTGCCGATGAATTATGATTATGGGTAATTACTTGAACGTCAAGCGGGTAGTGAGGGGTGATGGCAGCGAGACACCCCCCGGTGGGTATCGCCCACCCCACGGTCGTCCCGGAGAACTTCGACCCCGAACGCCCGGAGCACGAGGGCGAAGGCGGGGGCGAGAGTCAGCCCGAAGGTAACTGAGTATTGCCGCGACCCCCGACAGACCCCCGGGCGGGGCCGCATGACGAACCTTCTTGTCCCCCACGCCAGTATGGAGGGTATGGGTCTGTTCGACCGACTCCGCGGCGACGAGGGCCCCCGAGTCGCCTTTTTTGGTATCGACGGCGTGCCGTTCAGTCTCCTCGACGACCACCCGGGCGAGTTCGAGCACCTCGCCGCGCTCGCCGAGGAGGGCAGCGCGGGAGCGATCGACAGTATCGTCCCGCCGGAGTCGAGCGCCTGCTGGCCGTCGCTGACGACCGGCGTCAATCCCGGCGAAACCGGCGTCTACGGCTTCCAGGACCGCGAGAACGGCTCCTACGACACGTACGTCCCGATGGGCCGTGACGTCCAGGCCACGCGCCTCTGGAAGCGGGTGACCGACGCCGGCCGGGACGCGACCGTGATGAACGTCCCCGTCACCTTCCCGCCCGAGGAGGACGTCCAGCGGATGGTCTCGGGCTTTCTCTCGCCGGGCATCGACCGGGCCGCCCAGCCCGAGGAACTCCGGACCCGACTGGACGGCCTCGACTACAAGATCGACGTCAACGCCAAGCTCGGCCACGCCGACGACAAGTCCGATTTCATCGAGGATGCCCACGAGACCCTGGATGCCCGCTTCGAGGCGTTCAAACACTACATCCGGGAGGACGACTGGGACCTCTTTTTCGGCGTCTTCATGACTACCGACCGGGTCAATCACTTCCTGTTCAGAGACTACGCGGAAGGCGGCGAGTACCACGATGACTTTATCGACTTCTACCGGAAGGTCGACCGGTATCTCGGCGAGTTGCGGGGGCTGCTCGACGACGACACGACGATGATGGTCGCCTCCGACCACGGCTTCACGACCCTGGAGTGGGAGGTCCACCTCAACGAGTGGCTCCGCCAGGAGGGGTGGCTCTCCTACGACGGCGACGACCACGAGGAACTGGACGACATCGCCGAGGAGACCCGCGCCTACTCGCTCATCCCCGGCCGCTTCTACATCAACCTCGAGGGTCGCGAACCACGGGGCAGCGTCCCCGAAGCCGACTACGAAGCGGTGCGGGACGAACTCAGGGCGGAACTCGAGGCCCTGGAGGGACCAGACGGTACCCCAGTCGCCGACCGCGTCGAGACCAAAGAAGAGGCCTACCGGGGCGCTCACGCGGACATCGCGCCGGACCTCACCGTGATCCCGAACCACGGCTTCGACCTCAAGGCCGGCTTCAAGGGCAGCGACGAGGTCTTCGACACCGGTCCGCGAAACGGGATGCACAGCTTCGATAACGCCTGTCTGTTCGTCGACGACCCCGAAGCGTCGGTCAGGGATGCGGACCTCTACGACGTCGCCCCGACGATCCTCTCGCTGATGGAGGTCGACTACGACCGCTCCGAGTTCGACGGCGCGAGCCTGGTCTGAATCCGGCCTACCGTGCCGTCGCCGCGGCTCAGAACAGGTCGTCGAGGTTCTCGTCGAACATCTCCTCGGTCGTCGGCCCCTCACCCTCGGCGCTCGCGCTGGCCTCGCGGGCCCGCTCCATGAACTCCTCGACCCGACGGGACCGCTCGACCCCACAGAGCAAGACGAGCGCGGCGAGACGGTCGCTATCGAGCGGAAAGTCACCGCCGCGGACCTGGAGGCTGCCGGTCTCTTCCTCGACCCACGAGCGGGCGCGCTCGACGCCCTTCCGGGAGATCCGCTCGGGCCGGCCGGCGATGACCAGAAGCGCCGCCTCCGCCTCAACGGCGTCGGGCAGGCTCATGCTCGTCAGGAGGGCGTTGCGCGTGAGGCTCGTGATGGTGTTGACGTTCTCGGCGGCGTCCTCGCTGGCTTCGGCGGTGGCGTACCCGAGGCTGGCGATCCCACCCTCCCGGAGGGTGTTGATGATCTCCGAGGAGTCGACGACGCTCTCGCCGACGCCCTCGACGGCTTCGCCGGAGGCCAGCAACACCCCGACTCGCTGGGCGATCTGGCGGTTGATCGCGTCGAACCCCTCTTGGACGCTCTCGCCGCTCTCCCGCCAGGCGTCGTTGTCGATGAGGAGGGCCGCATCCGCCTCGCGGGTCACGGTCTTCAGCGAGCGGCCGGCGTTGGCCTGGTAGATACCCCCCTCGTCGCGACCCGGCAGGACGCCGAGCACGTAGATCGGGATGTCGTAGATGCGGCCGAGTTCGCGCGCCAGCGCCGGTGCGCCGCCGCTTCCAGTGCCGCCGCCGAGACCGGCGACGACCATGACCGCCTCCGTCTGCGAGGTGATCCGGCCGTCGAGTCCGTCCATCACCTCGGTGGCCTCGCTCTGCATGATCTCGGCGCCGAGCTCGTTGTCGCCGCCGACGCCGTGGCCCTTCACGCGGTCCTGGCCGATGAGCATCGTGTCGATGTCCAGCGACTGGAGGTCCGCCTCCGCGGTGTTGACCGCGAAGGCGCTCTGGACCGCGCAGAAGTCCATCTCGTAGTCGAATTCGGCGATGGCCTGGGCCACCTTCCCGCCGGCCTGGCCCACACCGATCAGGGCGACTCTCATGACCGGGTGTTGTCACACTGGTTCATGAACGTTTGCCCCAGTACTTAAACCGGATCGGGGGGCCACCCGGCGTATGGACGACCAACTCGAAGAGCGGGTCGCCACGCTCGAACGCGCGGTCACCGACGGCGAGGGCGACCCCGCCGCGCTCGCCGACGCGGCCGTCACCGCCGAACGGCTGGATGACCTCGAGACGGCAGCCGAGGACCTGGAGGACCGGGTTGCCGAACTCGAGGCAGCGACGCAGGCGCTGCGCGGGTACGTCGGCGAGGTCCGCTCGGTGAACCGGGAGGTCGAGGAACGGGCCGACCTGGCGCTCTCCCGGGTCGAGGACCTGGCCGGCGGGTCGAACACCTCTGGCGACACCCGCGACGAACCGGCCGAACGGAGCCCGCGGAACGTCGGTGAGGGCTCACGGCGTCGCGAGCGCTGTGGCCGGTGCGGCCAGCCGACCGACGGCGAGCCGGGGACAGGTGGTGAGTCCGCAGCGGCGGCTCCCGGTCCGCGGCAGGAAGAGTCCCCGGAGCCGACCGGCGGCGACCGGCCGAACGCCGCAGCGCTCGACGGGGGGTCGTGGGACCCCGGCGCTTCCAGGAGCCCGGGAGCGTCCTGGGCCGGGAGCGGGCCCTCTGGCTCGCGGGAAGGCGGTGGGCAGGCCGGTGAGGGAAGCGGAGCGGACGGGCCCATCGCCCGGCTCCGGAAGCTGCTGTGATCCGGGCGGTACTCGCCGTCGCGCTCACCGCCGCGCTGCTCGGCGTCTCCCTCCCCGTCGTCGAGGAGGCGGGGCGGACCCACAGCGACGCGCGGGTGGCGAGTGAACTCGACCGGGTGGAGTCTGCGGCCCGGGCACTCCGTGCGGGGTCGACGGCCACGGCGCGCGGTCCGGCCGCCAGGCGGACGCTGACGCTCTCCCTGCCCGAGCGGACGTGGGCCCACCCCGGCCTGGCTCGGCTGACCGTGCCGCCTCCAGGGGGACGCGGCAGCGTGACGTGGCGCGTCGAGGGTGGGGCCGAGCGCGACCGGCGACTCCTCGGCGGCGACGTCGTCGGTCCGCCCGGCGGGCTCACGCTCCGGGAAGGTGGCAGCAGGGAGGTGGTGCTTCTGCTCCGCCCGGAGGGGGTGGTCGAGGTCCGGCGGCTGAGTTTTATCACCGAACGCGGGAGCACCGCGGCACATGGGACTCCGAGCGTTGCTGTCGGGCGCGGATGAGTCCGGCTGTGGGTGTCGACCCCGGTTCGAGGACGACCGGCTGGTCGTCGATGCCGACGGCTGCGACGGGGCGGGCCGGCTGGAGCGTGAGCCCGACTGCCGCGCGACCGCGGTCTCCGCTCTCGCCGGGCGGGACGCCGATACGGTCCTGACGCGAGCGGCCGGCGTCGAGCGCGCGTACACCGGACAGGCGGGCGCACTCCTCGTCGCCGCTGGCCGGTTCCTCGAGCGGGTCCGGATCCACGACGAACGGCTCGCCGACCGCGTTCGGCGCGACCCGCTGGGAGCCGCCCGCGAGGCGACGGGCCGGGCGGACACCACCGCCGACATCGCCGCGGAAGCCGGGCTCGCCGAGGTCGCGGCGGCCGCCGGCGGTACGGCGACTGCGCTCGCTCCCGTCGAGGGACTCGCCGTCAGCCGCTGGCGGGTCGACCGGTCGGTCCCCGGCGCCCCCCTCGAGGAGCGGAGGGACCTGGAGACCGGCGGGACCGTCCGCTGCTACCGCCGGGAAAGTACCTGGAAGTACCACCTCCAGCCGGCCGGCCAGCGGCTCGACGACGGCGAGACCGCCACGCTCGCCGCGGCGGCGGAGCGCTTTGCCGCCACGGGCAGCGAGCGGACGCCGCGGGCGGCGGTCGAGGCAGTCGCCGACGGCGTTCGGGGCGAGGCCGTCGAGCGGGTCGCTGCCGTCCTCGCGAAACACACCCGCGGATACGGGCTGTTGGAGGACCTGTTCGCCGACCCCGCGGTGAGTGACGTCTACGTGACTGCGCCGGCGACCGCGAACCCGGTCCGGGTCGTGGCGGACGGGCGGGCCATGCGGACGAACCTCCGGCTCACCGACGGCGGCATCAACGCCCTCGCCTCGCGGTTCCGTCGGGAGAGTGGCCGGGCGTTCTCGCGGGCCGCCCCGACCCTCGACGCCGCAATCGATGTCGGCGACCGGCAGGTCCGCGTCGCCGGACTCCGGCCGCCGGCCAGCGACGGGCTGGCCTTCGCGTTCCGGGCACACGACCCGGAGACCTGGCGGCTGGACGACCTGGTCGACAACGGGACCGTCCCTCCCGGAGCCGCGGCGGTGCTCTCGCTGTGCGTCGAGCGGGGCCGGTCGCTGCTTCTCGCGGGCGCCCGCGGGGCCGGGAAGACCACGATGCTCGCCGCGCTGCTGTGGGAACTCCCGGCGGACGTTCGGACGGTGACCATCGAGGACACGCCTGAGCTGCCCGTCGAGGCGTTGCAGGCGGCCGGCCGGGACGTCCAGGCGCTCCGGACGGGGGCGGATGGCGGCGAGATACCGCCCCCGGAGGCGCTCCGGACCGCGCTCCGGCTTGGCGACGGGGCGCTCGTCGTCGGCGAGGTCCGCGGCGAGGAGGCGAGTGTCCTCTACGAGGCAATGCGCGTCGGGGCGACAAGCGAGGCGGTCCTCGGCACCGTTCACGGCGACGGCGCCACGGCCGTCTACGAGCGGGTCGTCGAGGACCTCGGCGTCGCGCCCGCGGCCTTCGGGACGACCGACCTCGTCGTGACACTCGAGGCCGCTCCCGACGGACGGCGGGTCAGCCACATCGAGGAGGTGACCGGCGGCGATCGGCCGGGGTTCGAACCGCTGTACGCCGTCGGCGACGGCGGCCTCTCGTCGACCGGCCGTATCGAGCGCGGAAACAGCCGCGTCGTCGCCGCGCTCGCACGCCCCGGAGACACCTACGGGGACGTCAGAGCTCGCCTGGAGGAGCGTACCGCGCGGTTCGCGAAGCGAGCCGACACGGCAGACGGGAGCCGACCGTGGGACTGACTGGTCGCCTGGCCGGGCTGTACCCCCTGGAGGTAGACCCGGGGCCTGAGTTCCGGCGCGCTGTCCGGTTTCTCGGCGTCGGCCCCCGGCCGTCGGAGATGCTCGCGGCGGGGTACGTCCTCTCCGGACTGGTCACGCTCGCGCTTGCGGGGGTTTCCCTCCTGTTTCCCGCGGGGTTGCGTCCCGCGGGGCTGCTGGCCGCGCTGGCCTGCGGGCTGGCGGGCTCGGCCGCCGCAGGGTGGCTCCCGCGGCTGTTCGCGACCGCCCGACGGACGCGGAACCTGGGTGCGGCCCCGGACCTCGTCGCGCGTGCGGCCCTGCGGATGCACGTCACACCGGCGCCCGAGCGAGCCGCTGCCTTCGCCGCCGAGACCGGCGAGAGCGGGCTCGCGGCGAGTCTGGAACGCCACGTTCGGGCCGCCGGGCCGACCGGCGACGCTGGACTGGAGTCGTTCGCGGGCGAGTGGGAGGAGTGGTTCCCGTCGCTGGGCCGTGCGCTCGCGCTCGTCGAGGCCGCTGGCTCGGTTCCACCCGACCGCCGCGGAGACGTCCTGGACCGTGCACTGGATGCGGTCCTGGAGGGCGTCCGGACCCGGACACAGGAGTACGCGAGACGTATCACCGGCCCGGCGACCGCGCTGTACGCCTTCGGCGTGCTGTTGCCGACGGCCCTCGTCGCGCTCCTCCCCGCTGCCCGGACTGCCGGGCTGGCGGTGACGCCGCTCTCGGTGGCCGTCGTCTACGACCTCGCCGTCCCGTTAGTGGTCGTCGCGGCCGGTGCCTGGCTTCTCGCCCACCGCCCGGTTGCGTTCCCGCCGCCGCGGGTGACGCCCGCACACCCGGCGGTAGAGAACGCCATCAGCAGACGGACTGCCCTCCTGTTCGGAGGGGGCGCGGCCGTCCTCGGCTGGCTGACCGCGGCGCGGGTCGCGCCGGGCTGGGGCCCGCCGCTGGTCGCCGTGGGCTGGGGGGTCGGAGGGCCCCTCTGGCTGTATTTCCGTCCCGTGCGGGGCGTGCACGAGCGGATCCGGGCGGCCGAGCGGGAACTCCCCGACGCGCTCGCGCTGCTGGGCCGGCGGGTGGCTGCCGGGGAGAGCATCGAGCGGGCGGTCGAGGCCGCGAGCGAGGACGTCGGCGGCCCGGTTGGAGAGACGCTGGCCGACGGTGCACGCCGCCAGCGGCGCCTCCAGGTCGGGGTCGAGGGGGCGTTTCTCGGCCAGCGAGGCGTGCTCGGACACCTCCCGAGCCAGCGGCTGCGGGCGAGCTTCTCGATGGTCGCGCTCGCGGGCCGCGAGGGACGGCCTGCCGGCCGAGCGCTCCTCTCGCTGTCCGAGCACGTCGGCCAGCTCCAGCGCGTCGAGGCGGACGCCCGGGCGGAGCTCGACAGCGTCTGCAACACGCTCCGGAGCACGGGCACCACCTTCGGGCCGCTCGTGGCCGGCGCGACCGTCGCACTCGCGGCAGGGATGACCGGCGGCGGCTTCATCGGCGGGTCGGGAATGCCGTGGCTGGGCGGTGTCGTCGGCGTCTACGTCATACTCCTCGCCGCGCTGTTGCCCGCGCTCGCGGTCGGGCTCGAGCGGGGCTTCGACCCGTCGCTCGTAGGTCACGCGGTCGGGCGCGCGCTGTGTGTGGCCGTCGCGGTCTACCTCGCGAGTTACGCGTTCGTCGGCGGCCTCGCCTGACGTTTATCACCGAAGGCGTGACCACACCCCCCATGCTCGACACGGCAGCCGATACCTGGTACACGTGGCTCGGCCTCGCCGCCGCGAGCCTGGCGGTCGGGGGTGTCGTCGCCGGGCTACCGACGGCGGTGCCGCCGGACGCGGAAGCTGTCGCCGCGACCGTCGACGGCGTCGCGGCCAGCCCGTACGACGAACACGAGCGGGTCGCGGTGTCGGCGGACGCGATGCGACTCGACAGTCGCGGCCTGACACTCCGGTCCGGCGGCGGGAAGGCACACGCGGCGTTCGCGCGCCGTGCCACGCCGGTCGGGGACGGGCCCCTCGCCGAGGTCCTTCGCGGGGCACCGCCCGAGAGCGTCTACCGGACGCGGGAGTCGTTCTCCGACGCACTCCGGGAGGCCCGTGCCCGGGAGTCGGAGTGGCGGCCGGCGCCGGAGGGGTTGACGGTCAGACGCGTCGCCTGGGGGGAGGTCGATGCGACGCTCGTCGGGTAGAGCCGGGACGGAGCCCCTGGCTGCGCTCGTCGCCGTCGCAGTCGTCTGCTCGGCCCTGAGTCTGTACGCCGGCCTGTTGCCCGGTTCCCCGTCGACGGACGGGCGGGCGGCGGCGGCCGAACGCCTCCTCGACCGCGTCTACGGACGGACCGCCGAGATCGGGGTGGTGCACCCCAGTCGGCTCGACCGCGCCCTCCAGTGGCAAGGCCGGTGGCAGGGCAAGTGGCGGACGAACGTCAGCGTCGAGAGCGGGACGGCGACCTGGCAACGCGGGCCGACCCCGCCCGCGGACGCCGGGAGCGTCGCGACCGTCTCGCGTCGTGTGAGCGTGCGAGGACCGCTCGGCCGGGTCCGTCCGGGCCGGCTCAGGGTGGTGGTGTGGTGACCCGCGCGGTCAGTACCGTCGTCGACACCCTCCTGTTCCTGCTTCTGGTGTCGGCGGCGGTGTTCGTCGTGACCGGACCCACGACCGAACCGGTCGACGTCCCCGCGGACGACACCGCCGAGGTGCTGGCGACGAGCACCGCGACCGTCGAGTACGAGGTCGGCGGGAAGGGGGAGACGATCCGCCGGCGCGCCCGCGGAACCTACGCCGGGCTGCTCGGCCGGGCCGCGGTCGCGAACGCGACGTTTTCCGGACGACAGGTAGCTCCCGACGGCCCCGCGTTCGCCGCGGAGGTCCGCGGGAAAACTGCGGCGGTGCTCGGAGCGAACACGCAGGTGTCGGCGCGGTGGACGCCCTACCCCGGCGCGCCGGTGGCCGGGCAGGTCACCGTGGGGCCCGACCCGCCGCCGCGGGCTGACGTCCGCGTCGCCCGGCTCCGGGTACCGGTGGCCGTCCCCTCCGTCGACCCGGAGCGGACGTACGGCAGTGTCGCCAGCGGGGTATCCCGGGCCGTTGCCCGTGGGATGCTCCCCGGGAGTACGGCGGGTCTCCCCCTCGGCAACGGCCCACACCGGCGCGCCGTGGCCCACCGCTTCGACGTGCTGACCCGAGGTAGTGTCGCACGCACGCCCGCCGAACCGGGAGACGTGACGGCGGCCCGGGACGTCGCCGCGAGGGCGCTCGCCCCGGCGTTCGCTGCTGACCTCAGAGGTCGGTTCGACTCGCCCCGTGACGCGGCCACGGCCGTGGAAACGGGAACCGCGACGGTCGTCGTCAGGCGGTGGAAGGGATGAACGACCGCGCCAGGGTCCCGTTCGCACTGCTCGGCGTCCTGCTGCTGGTCGGGAGCGCCACGTACGCCGCGTCGCTGTCGAGCCCGGTACCGGCCGAGCCCCGAGTCGCCGAGACCATGGAGGAGTTCGGCGCCGAGACACGGACGGCAGTGAGAGAGGGGGCCCGGGACGCCGCGATGGAGGCGGCTGCCGATCCGGTGACCCGCCGGGCGGACACGCGGGCCGGCGGGGCGCTCGGGCGCGAGGCCACATTCCGGGATGCGCTCCGGCTCCGTATCTACACTCGCGTTCGGCAGGGGCTCGGCGACCTCGGGCGTCGGGACGGAACGCTCCGGCTCGCGGCCTCGCTTCCCGTTCCGGAGACCCGCGCGGAGCTACGCCGGGCGGTCAAGCGGGTCACCGTCGAGCGGGCCGGCCCCGACGGGGCCGAACTTCGCGTCACCGTCGAGAACGTGAGTCTGACCGTCCGACGGAACGGACAGACCGTGGCCCACAGGGAAGTCAACCCGACCGTCCGGGTGGCCGTCCCGACGCTCGCAGTCCACGACCGCGTCGCCCTGTTCGAGCGGCGGCTCGGTGCCGGCCCGACCGGCCCAGGTCTCGGCCGCCGGCTGACTGCCAGCCTCTACCCGCTGGCCTGGACGCGCGGCTACGCCCAGTACGCGGGCACACCGGTCGAGAACGTCATCGCCAACAGACACGTCGCGCTGGCGACAAACGGTGCGGTGCTGGACATCCAGCGGTCGGTGTTCGGGACCAGCGACCCGGTCGGCAGACGCGCGCTGCGGGAGGCGACGGCCAGGACCGCGATATCGGACGCGCTGAAGGGGTCGGGCCACGCCGGACTGAAGACGCTCGAGCGCGCCCGCGGCTACGTCGTCGACCCGTCACCGCTCCCGGACCAGAAACGGCTCGGCGACCGGGCACGGGAGCAGGGGCCTTCGCCGGAGGAGAACGTCACCGTGGGGGTGAACGAGACGGCCGACCGGGCGTTTCTCTCCGCGTTCGGCTCCGAGGCGGAGGTCCCGCTCGACGAGCGGCTCGAGCGCCACTACGAGGTGGACGTCCGGCGTCGAGTCCGCGCGACGGTGGTCTCGGACCGCCGAACCGGACCCGCCGTCCACCCGAAGGACAACTGGACGCGGGTCGGCTCCGAGCGCGAGGCGAGGACGAGCGTTCGGGAGCGAACGACCGAGCCGCCAGAGCCAGACGGCGACTGGCACGTCCTCGCGCACCACCCGCGGCGCGTCGTCAGACGGGTCACCGAGCGACACGTCTGGTCGACCCCGGCGGGGAGGCGCACCACCGAGCGCCGTCGGGTCGTCCGGGTCGACATCACGGTGTTCCTGACGGGGAACCACGCCGTCGACAGCGCGCCCCCCGGGAACGTCACCCCGGTCCACGCTCGCGGCGGGCCGCTGAACGGACCGAACCTGGCGGGCGTTCGGGACACCGCACGCGAGCGGCTCCTGGCGGACGAGGGCGGCGCGGACGGGATCGCACGGAGGGTCGCAGCCGGCGACCCCCGACACCTCGAGCGCCGGGCAGCGGCGCTGGAGACGGAGACGACCGTCGCCGGCGAGCAGCCCCCGGACCTCGACGCGTGGGTGTACGGTGACCTCGCGGACCTGCGCCGCCGGGTGGCGAACGTGTCCGTGACGACGAGCCAGGGGAGGGTCGCGACGTTCGGGGTGAACCCGCCGGCGAAACTCCGGGAGCGGCTCCGGACGCGGCGGGCGGAACTGCTCGACCGCCCGGACACGTACGACGGCGTCGCGGACCGGGCACGGGTCGCGGCGCGCGCGGCGTACCTCGAGCGAGTCTCTCGGCTGCTCGAGGCCCGCGCACAGCGCCGGGCCGACAGGGCCACCACCGTCTCGGAGGAACTCGCCGCGGAGAGCGAGGGGAGCCTGCACGCGTCCTACCGCGACCGGACGCGGCGCTCGCCCCCCGGCGGGCTGTCGCTGCCGATGGTCGTCGACGCCCGCCCCTCCTATCTGACGACCGCAGCCGTCGACGGCGAGATACTTCCGAGCCTCGGGGAGGGACACTCCGGCCACCCGCTCGCAGTCCGGAACACGAACGTCGCGTCGGTTCCGTACGCGGACGCCGTCGGGGCGGTCATGGAGGCGTTCAGCAGCCCCGGCCGTGTCTCGCTGAGTCGGGCCGCACAGGCGCTGCGGGTGTCGGGCGCCAGCCTGGTCGCCACCGGCCGGTCGAACGAGACACACCGGGAGCTGTCCGGACAGGTCGCCGACTCGGTGGAACACCTCCGGGGAGAGCTGGCCTTCACCCTGAAACAGGAGGGGCTCGGGCCCGAGTCCGTGCGGCGCTCGCTGGTCGCAAACGCCACCGCCGGGTGGGAGCGTCCCGACGAGGCCGCCCGCGCGTTCGTCAACGGCTCGGCGGCTGCTGCAGTCCACCGGGCGGCGGTCCGCGAGTGGCCGTCGCTCACCGGCCGCGAGCGCGACGTGCTCCGGCTCCGGCTCGACGCTGCAGTCAGGAACGGGCTGGAAACGCCCCGTGCCGGAGTCGGGAAGCCAGCGGTACGCGAGGTCGCCGACACGGTCAGGACGGTCGCCGAGGGGGAACTGCGACGGAAGGCAGACGACCTCTCGAAAGAGGTGAGCGAGCGGGTCGCCGACCGGCTGGAGGACGAGGTACTCTCGACCGGGACGGGCAGACGGCTCGGCGGGGAGTTCCTCGCGAAGCTCCCGACGGGCGTCCCGCTGGCGCCGGCTCCCGGGCTCTGGTACGCGACGGCCAACTTCTGGGACGTCGACGTCCGCGGGGTCTACGCGCAGTTCGTCGTCCGGGTTCCCCGGGGCGCACCCGACACGCCGGGCGGGTTCAGATACGTCCGGGACGGCGACGAGGTACGTCTCGACGTCGATGCCGACGGCGAGCGGGAGGTACTCGGGCGAGCGAGTCGGATACGCTTCGCCACCGGGACCGACATCGCCGTCGCGGTACCGGCCGGCCCGCGCGGGGTCGCAGACGTCGACGGCCAGCGGACCGAGGCGTCGGCCGGCTGGCCGCGCCCGGGCTGGAGGTGACAGCCACTTGTACCCGGACGGCCTATTCCGGGTATGCTCAGAGGGGAGTTCCCGTCGGCGGGCGAACAGTCACCGGAGACGCTCCGGGCAGCGTACGACGACCACCTGGCGACGGTCATCGGCGCGGTCGGCGTCGAAACCGTCGCGGAGCGGGCCGGGCTCGACCCGGAGCTACTCCGGGCGCTGGTCGACGGCGAGCACCCGGAACTGACGCTGTCGGAGGCGGCGGCGGTGCTGGCGACCGACCCTGACCGGCCGGACGCCGACACCATCGCCGCGGAGGCCCGGGACATCCTCCTGATGGGGATGACGACCGCGGTGCTGGACGTGGAGGCACTCGCCTCGGCGGTCGACGACGAACTCGAGCCCAAGGAGATCCAGCAGAAAGTCGAGGGGCGGTTCCCCGTCACGCTCGACGAGTACGCGCTGCTTCACAGCGCTATCGAGAGCCGGAAACGATGACGCGAGTCGCGGTGCTTGGCTGTGGCTACGTCGGGCTCGAACTCTGTCGGCAGCTCGACACCGACGTGGTCGGGGTCCGCCGGTCGGACGCGGGCATCCGGGCTATCGAAGAGACCGGCGCGACCGCCGTGCGGGCCGACGTCACCGACGCCGACGCGCTCGAGGCGGTCCCGGACGCCGACGTCGTCGTCTTCGCGGCGAGTTCGGGTGGTCGCGGCGCCGAGGCGGCCCGGGAGGTGTACGTCGAGGGTCAGCGGACGACACTCGAACACTTCGCCGGGCGCGCGGACCCGCCAGAGCGGTACGTCTACACCTCGAGCACCGGCGTCTACGGCGACCACGGCGGCGGCTGGGTGGACGAGGAGACCACGCTGTCACCGGTGACCGAGAAGACCGAGGTGCTCGCCGAGGCCGAGACGGTCGCACTCGAGGGGGCGGCCGACCGCGGCGTCGACGGGACCGTCGCCCGCTTCGGCGGCCTCTACGGGCCCGACCGCTACCGGCTGGAGCGGTACGTCGAGGGGCCGGTGACCGAAGGGTACCTGAACATGGTCCACCGTGACGACGCGGCGGGCGCCGTCCGGTTCCTCATCGAGGCGGACGCTGCCCGCGGGGAGGTCGTGGTCGTGGTCGACGACGAGCCAGTCGAGAAGTGGGCCTTCGCGGACTGGCTGGCCGGGCAGTGTGGCGCGCCCGCCCCGCCGAAGCGGACCGTCGAGGAGCGCCTGGAGGAGGGTGTCTCGGAGGCCGTCCGGCGCCGGCTCACCACGAGCAAGCGATGCTCGAACGACAAGCTCCGCGGGCTGGGGTACGACTTCCGGTATCCGACCTATCGGGAGGGGTACCGGGCGGCTATCTCGGCCTGGAGCGGGGCGGAGTAGGGCGCTCGCGGCAAAACCGACCGACTCGGTCGGGAAGGGGAATTTTCTTTTGACCCCGTGCTATCTGTAGTGCCAATGGGTGTGATGGTCGCCGTTCCGGACGTGTGGGGCGCGTTCGACGCCGCCTCGGCGCTGGCGGCCGACCGGCCGCTGGTCGTCGCCGGAGTGGCGGTAGTACTCGTGGTTCTCCTGGCGGTCGGTGCGGTCGCGCTCCGGCGGTATCTCCGGCCGACCGGCGAGCGCTTCGCGGACCTCGTCGGCGGGTTCGAGGAAGTGACGGTGCTGATGCACCCCAACCCCGACCCGGACGCGATGTCGTGTGCGCTGGCGGTCAAACACCTTGCCGAGTCGGGAGACACCGAGGCGACGCTGCAGTATCCCGGCCAGATCCGCCACCAGGAGAACCGCGCCTTCGAGACGGTGCTGGACGCCAGCTTCGAGCGCATCGACAGCGCCAGCGACCTCGACGACGGGGAGGTAGTACTGGTCGACCACAACGAGCCCCGCGGGTTCTCCGGCGCCGAGCGCGTCGACCCGGTCGCGGTCGTCGACCACCACCCCGGCGGCGGCGAGGGGCGGGAGTTCACCGACGTCCGGACCGACAACGGCTCCTGTGCGAGTATCTTCGCCGAGTACTTCCGGGAGACGGACTGGGAGCCCGCGGACCCCGAAGAGAACGGCGAAGCCGAGGAGGGGGAACTGTCCCCGGCCGTCGCGACCGGACTCCTCTACGGGATCCAGTCCGACACCAACCAGCTCACGAAGGGGTGCTCGCCGGCGGAGTTCGACGCCGCGCGATACCTCTACCCGGGGGTCGACGAGGACCACCTGGACCGGATCGCGAACCCCGAGGTCGACGCCGAAGTGCTCGAGGTCAAGGCGACGGCGATCACCGAACGGGAGGTACGCAACGCCTTCGCCGTCAGCGACGTCGGGACCGTCTCGAACGTGGACGCGATCCCCCAGGCCGCCGACGAACTCCTCCGGCTGGAGGGGGTCACGGCCGTTGTCGTCCTCGGCGACAAGGACGGCCAGATCCACCTCTCCGGGCGCTCGCGCGACGACCGCGTCCACATGGGCAAGGCCCTGAGCGCGGTCGTCGAGGACGTCCCCATGGGCGGGGCCGGCGGCCACGCCCGGATGGGCGGCGGCCAGCTCTCCATCGAGCACATGAACGGGCTCGGTCCCGGCGACGGGCTGACCCGCGAACAGTTCCACGAGCGGCTGTTCGAGGCGATGAGCGGCGAGCTGTAGCGCGCCGGAGCGGCAGGTGGAAGTGGCCGGAGCACCCACCGTCGGTATGGCGACCGCAGACGCGACCTGGGACTACCGGGACCGCCACGACGGCTTCGCGCGCACCTACTTCCGGGCCTTCGGGGATTGTGTGGTCTCGTCGGTCGGCGTGGGAACCTACCTCGGCGAGCCGACCGACGCCGCCGACGAGGCCTACCGCGAGGCGGTCGTCGAAGCCCTCGAGTCCGGCGTCAACGTCGTCGACACGGCGGTCAACTACCGGTGCCAGCGCAGCGAGCGGGCGGTCGGCGCGGCCATCGAGACAGCCGACATCGACCGCGAGGCCGTCCTGGTCGCAACGAAGGGCGGCTTTCTTCCCTTCGACGGGTCCCGGCCCGACGACCCGGGGCGGTACGTCCGCGAGGAGTACGTCGACCCCGGCCTGGTGGACCCGGCGGACCTCGTGGGGGGGCGGCACTGTCTCTCCCCCACCTTCGTCGACGACCAGGTGGACCGCTCGCTCTCGAATCTCGGCCTCGACACCCTCGACCTGTACTACGTCCACAACCCCGAAACCCAGCTCCAGGAACACTCCCGGGAGGAGGTCTACGACAAGCTCGAGGCCGCCTTCGAGGTCCTCGAGCGGCGGGTTCAGGCCGGCGACATCCGCCACTACGGCGTCGCGACCTGGGAGGCGTTCCGGGTCGAACGAGGGTCCGAGACGTATCTCTCCCTCCCGGAGGTCGTCGAGCGTGCGCGGGCCGCCGCGGAGACCGTCGGGTCGACCGCCACGAGCCTGCGCGCGATACAGCTCCCCTTCAATATCTACATGGCCGACGCCTTCACCGTCGTCGCCCACGACACCCCCGACGGCGCGAAGAGCGCGCTCTGGTTCGCCAGCGACGCCGGCCTGGACGTCTTCACGAGCGCCTCGCTCATGCAGGGGCGGCTCGCCAGCGAGATGCCCGAGAGCGTGGCGGCGAAACTCGAGGGCGAGACCCGCGCACAGCAGGCGATCAACTTCGCACGCAGCGCGCCCGGCGTGACGAGCGCGCTCGTGGGCACGGGCTCGCCGGAGCACGTCGCGGAGAACGTCGGCGCCGGCACGTACGAGCCGCTGGGTGCCGGTGCCTTCGACGCCGTCTTCGAGTGATCAGGGCATCTCGCGCCACTCGGTGCCACAGCCCGGGCAGACCCGCCGCTTCCCGACGTCCTCGGGCATGGCCTCGGTGGCCAGCTCCTCGCCGCAGTCGGCGCAGGTCAGCCGCTCGTAGGTGTCCTTCTCGATGTCCCCGGAACGGAGCCCTCGCCTGACAGATTCCATACCTGTCGGTAGCCCGCCCGCGACCAAAAAGCCAGCGCGCCCGCGAGCGTCGGAGAGACGAGGCATCGAACCGCGGGTTTTTGGACGCTGAGACCCGACAACGGCGCAATGGAGTACGTCCAGGAGGCAGTCACGACGCTCCACGACTTCGGGGACGCGTACCCCCCGGCCCCGACCGAGCGGGCGGCGGTCGTCGTCCCGATGACCGAGCGCGACCACGCCGCCCTCGCGGCCGAGCGGGTCCTCCGGACGCTCGAGGAACTGGACCTCGGGCGGGTAATCGTCCCCCTGCGTGCCGGCCCCGACGAGGTGGGTGACGTGGTCGCGTGGGTCGAGAGCTTCGACGTGCCCGCGGAGGTGGTGTGGTGTACGGCGCCGGCCGTGGAGTCGGCGCTCGCCGAGGCAGACCTCGCGGGTGCGGCAGGCAAGGGCCGGGACGTCTGGCTGGGGGTCGGCGCAGCCCTCGCCGGGGACGCCGAGTACGTCGTCGTCCACGACGCCGACGCGACGACCTACAGCCGGGCACACGTCCCCCGGCTGTTACACCCCGTGGCGAACGGCTTCGCCTTCGCGAAGGGGTACTACGCCCGCGTCGAGAACGACCGCATCTACGGCCGGCTCTGCCGGCTGTTCTACGAGCCGCTGGTCCGGGCGCTCGCCGAGGCCCACGACGACCCGGTCGTCGAGTACCTCGGCGCCTTCCGGTACGCGCTCGCCGGGGAGTTCGCCGCCACCGCCGAGGTCGCCGAGCAGTTGCGCGCCCAGCGCGGGTGGGGACTCGAGGTCGGGACGCTCGGCGAGGCCTTCGCCGTCGCGGGTCCCGAGGGAACCGCGCAGGTCGACCTGGGCGTCCACGAGCACGACCACCGCTCGGTCGGCGGGCCAGACGGGCTCGGTGACATGTGCACCGAGGTCGGGGCCGCGCTCTTCCGTGCCCTCGCGGACAACGGCGTCGGGCCCGATTACGAGTCGCTCCGGGAGCGCTACCGCGAGCACGCCTACCGGCTGGTCGACCAGTACGCCGCCGACGCCGGCTTCAACGGGCTGGACTACGACCCGGCCGCCGAGCGCGAGCAGGTCGACACCTACGTCGCGGGGGTCCGGGCACCGCCCGCGGACGACCGGCTCCCAGCCTGGGAGGACGCGCCGCTCGACCCGGCGGTCGTGCGCGAGCAGTCGGCGGCGGCCATCGCGGAGGAGGGCTGACGCGGAAACGCTGAAGGCGTCCGCGCCCGCGGGTCCGGTATGGACCCCGGCCCCGACGACATGGCGGGCGTGGTCGACCTGTTCGGCGCGCTCGCGCGGGCGGAACTCCGGCAGGCGCTCTCGGAACTCGCCTTCCGGCAGGGCGAGCAACGCGAGCCAGCGGCCTTCGAGGACAGCGTCGAGGGGGCCGTCGACTCCTATCACCTGGTGGCGGTCCCGGCCGACGCCCTCGGGGAGAGTGTCGAGCGCGAGGGAGGAGCCGACCTGCTCGTCGCCGGCCCGGTCGCGTTCCCGAGGCTGCCGGAGGGCGGCGAGGACCTACCCCACATCATGGATGTCCCCGACCGGGAAGTCGACCGCGAGGCGGCCGCGGCGGCCGCCGAAGAGCAGTTCCGGGCCGACGCCGCGGCGGCCGTCGGCGCCGGCGACACCGAGCGCGTCGGGACGCTGCTCGACGTCAGCTACGAGCTGGAGGCGTGGGGCCCGGTCGACCTCGCGGACGTCCGCCGGCGGCTCGACGCCGCGAGGGATGGGACGAATTAAGAGCGTGGACCACGTCGTGGCGGGTATGGACCTGGAGGGGGTGCGCCGACACGAGCCGTCGACGGTGACCGGTCAGGAGCGGGAGGCGGCGGTCGTCGTCCCCGTCATCGACCGGCCGGACGGCCCGGCACTCCTCTTCACCAAGCGCGCCGACCACCTCTCGGACCACCCCGGACAGATGAGTTTCCCCGGAGGTGGCCGCGAGCCCGAGGACGCAGACCTCAAGGCGACCGCCTGCCGCGAGGCAGAGGAGGAGGTCGGGATGCGCCGCGAGGAACTGGACTTCGTCGGCCGGCTGGACGACATCGAGACCGTCACCCGCTACTCCGTGCGCCCGTTCGTCGCCCGCGCCCCGGACCGGGAGTACGTCCCCGGCGACCAGGAGGTCGCCGAGGTGGCGGTCCTCTCGCTGGCGGACCTGACCGACCTCGACAACTACGAGAGCGAGCGCCGGGACCACCCCTACTACGGCGACATCCGCCTGCACTTCTTCTACGTGGACGGCTACACCGTCTGGGGAGCGACCGCCCGCATCTTCGTCCAGTTCCTCGAACTCACGACGGACTGGGAGATGCCCCCCGAGCCGGACCGCCGCGTCGAGCGGGACGCCGACTACCCCACCTGAGGCCGGTCGCGCCGCTGCGTGAGGCTGACGTCGGCCGGGTCGTGGTCTGCCCGCCCCGCGGGCTCGCCGCGCTCCGTGAGTTACTCCCCGTCGGTAGCGGCATCGTCGCCGTCGTCCTGGGTACTCGTGTCCCCCGCGTCGGCCTCGTCGACCTCCTCCTCGACAGTGACCCGCGTGTCCTCGCCGGTCTCTCCGTCCACCTTTGGGACGCGGACCTGGAGCGTGCCGTTGTCCGACAGCGTCGCCGTGGCGCCGCCGGGGTCGACGGACGCCTCCGGGAGTTCGACGTGCCCGTCGAGCGCGAGCCCGCGGCCGGGGAAACGCATCTCGAAGCCCTCGTGGAAGTCCCGGAAGCGGTCGACCCGGACCTGGATCTCGCCGTCCTCGAACCGGACCTGGACGTCGCTGGCCGTCGCGCCGGGAGCGTCGAAGACCGCGAGGTAGGCGTCGTCGCTCTCGAGCAGGTCGACGGGGAGCGGGCGGGTCTCCTGTGCGCGCCCGACCGCCCGGCCGACCGTCTCGACGACCGTGTTCCCGATGGACTCGCCGAGTTCGCGTATCATAGCTCGATGGCTTCCAGCGACTCCGTCCCCTGGCAGTACGGGCAGACGAAGTCGGCCACGCCAACGTCGTCGGGCATATCGTAGGTGTAGTGGAGCTCGAACATATCCATCTCGCAGTCAGCGTCGTTGCACACGACTTCGAGGGTGGCAGGCATACCCGCTCGTAGGGGCGGGGCACGTATCAAAGTCGCGGCTCCGGCGGTGTGTCGGACGCCGAGCAGACACGCTCTTTTGCGTCGAGGCGATAGGGGCGGCAATGACCGACCCAGCCGACATCGACGCCACCATCGTGGACGGCTACGTCGACGAGCCGGCCCACTTCGGTGTCCCTCCATACATCTCCACCTACCCGCGGTACGTCGCGGGGGCGCTCGTCGACGCCGGCCTCGACCGCGAGCAGGTCACCTACCACACCATCGACGAACTCCGCGACCACCCCCGCCGGTGGCGCGACGTCGAGGAGGCGGATCTTTTGGTCTACGTCGGCGGCATGACCGTCCCCGGGAAGTACGTCGGCGGGACGCCCGCCGAGCCCGACGAGGTCCGCAAGCTGGCCTGGACGGCCGACGGCGTCAGCGTGATGGGCGGGCCGGTCCGCTTCGGCGTCGGCGAGCAAAACGAGGGGGCGACCGAGACCGAACGCGACGACCTGGACTTCGACTTCCTCGCGATGGCCGACGTCGAGGCCGCCGTGTTCGACCTCGTCGAGAGCGGCCTGGGGGGGTTCAACGACCGGTATCGCGAGGTCGAGGAGGTCACCCGGTGGGCGCAAAAGGGCGCGTACGTCATCGAGGACCACCCCAACCATCCCGACTACCTGATCTGCGAACTCGAGACCTCGCGGGGGTGTCCCTACCGGTGTTCGTTCTGCACGGAGCCGCTGTACGGCGACCCGGACTTCCGGCCGCCGGAAAGCGTCGTCGGCGAGGTCGACGCCCTCAGCGAGCGAGGGGCGCGCCACTTCCGGCTCGGCCGGCAGGCAGACATCCTCGCCTACGGCGGCGACGGCGAGGCCCCCAATCCCGACGCGCTCCGCGAGCTGTACGGCGGGATCCGCGAGGTCGCGCCCGACCTGGAGACGCTGCATCTGGACAACATGAACCCCATCACGGTCGTGAAGTGGCCGGAGAAGGCCCGCGAGGGGATCCGGGTCATCGCCGAGCACAACACGCCCGGCGACACCGCAGCGTTCGGGCTGGAGTCGGCGGACCCCGTGGTGCAGGAGCAAAACCAGCTGAACGTCACCGCCGAGGAGTGCTTCGAGGCCGTCCGGGTCGTCAACGAGGTGGCCGGGTGGCGTCCGGGCGGGGACCGGGAAAACGCGCCGACCTTCGGCGACAGTGCGACCCGCCGGCTGCCGAAGCTGCTCCCGGGGATCAACCTCGTCCACGGGCTTCAGGGCGAGCGCCAAGAGACCTTCGAGCACAACAAGCAGTTCCTCGAGCGGGTCTACGACGCCGGCCTGCTGCTCCGGCGGGTGAACATCCGGCAGGTGATGGCCTTCGAGGGGACGGAGATGGCCGACACCGGCGCGGAGATCGCCCGCGACCACAAAAAGCAGTTCAAGCGGTACAAGCGGGAGGTTCGCGAGGAGATCGACAACCCGATGCTCCAGCGGGTCGCCCCGCCCGGAACGGTCCTCCCGGACGTCCACCTGGAGTACCACCAGGACGGGACGACCTTCGGCCGACAGCTGGGGACGTACCCCCTCCTCGTGGGGATCCCCGGCGAGCGCGAACTCGGGCGGACGGTCGACGTGGCGGTCACCGACCACGGCTACCGCTCGGTGTCGGGCATTCCCTACCCGCTGGACGTCAACGCGGCGTCGATGGACGAGCTCGCGGCGATCCCGGGCGTGGGCCGCCAGACCGCGGGCAACATCGTGGTCGACCGACCCTACACCTCGGTGAGCGAGGTCGGCGTCGAATCCATCGACGCCTTCGCGACCGCCGGGTCGCCGGAAAGCGCCGACTGAGTACGAGGGCGCCGGTGCGCGCGACGCGGTTCGCCCTCGACCGCGGTGTCGGCAAGCAGAAGGTACTTGCCCGTTCTCGCGGAACCCAGGACCAATGAGCGACGTCGAGGTGAGCGTCGTCCTCCCGGCCTACAACGAGGAGGAGACCATCGAGGGGACCGTCGGAGTGACCCTCGAGGCGCTCGCCTCCTTCCTGCCTCCCGAAAGCTACGAGGTCATCGTCGCCGAGGACGGCTGCGAGGACCGCACCCCAGAGATCGCCGACCGACTCGCCCGCGAGCACGAGGCCGTGCGACACGTCCACAGCGACGAGCGGCTGGGCCGGGGCGGCGCGCTCGAACACGCCTTCCGGGAGAGCCGGGGGGAGACCCTGGTCTACTTCGACACCGACCTCGCGACGGACATGGCCCACCTCGAAGAGCTGGTCGAGAGCGTCCGCTCGGGGGAGTACGACCTCGCGACGGGGTCGCGGTGGCTGCCCGACAGCGAGGCCGACCGGCCGGCGAAACGGGGCGTCCCGAGCCTGGGGTACAACAGGCTCGTCAGGCTGGTCCTCCGCTCGGAGGTCCGGGACCACCAGTGCGGGTTCAAGGCCTTCGACCGCGAGGCGCTGTTCGACCTCCTGGCGGACGTCGAGGACGAGCACTGGTTCTGGGACACCGAAGTACTGGTCCGGGCCCAGCGGGCGGGCTACCGGGTGAAGGAGTTCCCCGTCGCGTGGGACCCCCAGACCGACTCGAAGGTGAACATCGTCCGGGACGTCCTCGGGATGGGAAGCCAGGTCGTCCGGACCTGGTGGCAGCTCAGCGTCAGCCCGCGGGTCACCCGCCGGGTGAGTCTTGCCGCCGGGACGCTGCTCGTCCTGTTGGCGCTCGCGCTGATGACGCTGTATCTCGACCCCTCCGCCGTTCTGGCACGGCTCGGCAGCGCCGACCCCGCGCTGGTCGCGGCCAGCGCGCTGGTCTACCTGCTCTCGTGGCCGCTCCGGGGGATCCGGTACCGGGACATCCTGGCGGCCATCGGCTACCGCGAGCGGTGGACGTTCCTGACCGGCGCGGTCTTCATCAGCCAGACCGGTAACCTCGTCTTCCCGGCCCGGGCGGGGGACGGCGTCCGCGCATACGTCGTCAAGGCGCGCCGCGGCATTCCCTACCCCTCCGGGTTCGCCTCGCTGGCGGTCGAGCGCGTGTTCGACCTGCTGACGATCGCCGTCCTCGCGGGGACAGTGGTCGGAGGGCTCGTCGTGACCGGTGAGGCGGGCACGCTGGCGACGGCACTGGTGGGGGGAGTGGGTGGTGACACCGCAGCAGCCGGCCGGACCGCCCTCGTCGTCGCCGCGGCCGTCGGGGTCGCCGCGGTGCTTGCCACCCTGCTGATCGTCGCCAGCGCCCGCTCGGAGCGCAACTACGCCCGGCGGCTGGTCACCCGCGTCAGCTCCGACGCCTACGCCGACTACGTGGCCGGCGTGCTCGAGCAGTTCGCCGGCGACGTCCAGACCGTCGCCCGGGACCGCGGCGCCTTCGCCCGCGTGAGCGCGACCAGCCTGCTGGTCTGGTCGCTGGACGTCGCAGTCGCGGTCGTCGTGATGTTCGCTTTCGACGTCGCGCTCGCGCCCGGCGTACTCGTGGCGGTCACCTTCCTCGCGGTCAGCGTCGGCAATCTCGCGAAGGTCCTGCCGCTCTCGCCGGGCGGCGTCGGTCTCTACGAGGGGGCTTTCACCCTGCTGGTGGCCGCGCTGACGCCGGTGGGGGCGGTCACGGCCCTGTCGGTGGCGGTGGTCGACCACGCTGTCAAGAACGTGGTCACCATCGCCGGCGGACTGGTCTCGATGGCGCTTCTGAACGTCTCGCTGACGACGGCCGTCGAGGAGAGCCGCGACGTCGAGGCCAGCCCGCAGGACTGAGCTATTTGAACCGATTAATCATGTCCGAAGATGTACGGGAAGCGCCCGTGAACGACTCGCTTACGTCGCGGTAACGTAATCTTTAAGTATATTTCGGTTGAATCCAGCTTTACCGAAACAGGTCCGGGAGACAGGGGCCCGAGAGCCCCGCCCGGCGGATTCGATACGATGACTCAACGGACACAGACCCAGGAGACCGAAGAGGAAACGGCGGACCAGGATCTGGCCTGCCCGGAGTGTGGCGGGAACGTCGTCGCCGACGAGGAGCGCGGCGAGACGGTGTGTACCGAGTGTGGCCTGGTCGTCGAGGAGGGCGAGATCGACCGCGGGCCCGAGTGGCGCGCCTTCGACTCCCAGGAGAAAGACGAGAAGTCCCGCGTCGGCGCCCCGACCACCAACATGATGCACGACAAAGGGCTGTCGACCAACATCGACTGGCGCGACAAGGACGCCTACGGCAACTCGCTGGACGCCAAACAGCGCCAGAAGATGCAGCGGCTCCGGAAGTGGAACGAGCGGTTCCGCACGCGGGACTCGAAAGAACGGAACCTCAAGCAGGCACTCGGCGAGATCGACCGGATGGCCTCCGCGCTCGGCCTCCCCGAGAACGTCCGCGAGACCGCCTCGGTCATCTACCGCCGCGCGCTCGACGAAAACCTCCTGCCCGGTCGCTCCATCGAGGGCGTCTCCACGGCGTCGGTCTACGCGGCCGCCCGCCAGGCCGGCGTCCCGCGCTCGCTCGACGAGATCACCGACGTCTCCCGCGTCGAGAAGTCGGAGATCGCCCGCACCTACCGCTACGTCGTTCGCGAACTCGGCCTCGAGGTCAAGCCCGCGGACCCGGAGAGCTACGTGCCCCGGTTCGCCTCGGATCTCGACCTCTCGGAGGAGTCCGAGCGCCGCGCCCGCCAGCTGCTCCAGAACGCCAAAGAACAGGGCGTCCACTCCGGCAAGTCACCGGTCGGGCTCGCGGCTGCCGCGGTGTATGCCGCCTCGCTTCTCACCAACGAGAAGACCACGCAGGCCGCCGTCAGCGACGTCGCGGACATCTCCGAGGTCACCATTCGCAACCGCTACCACGAGCTACTCGAGGCCGAGCAGGACCTGCCCGCAGCCTGAGTCGCCGCCGCGACCCCGTCCCCCGCGCCATCGCGCCCTCCGCGTCGCTGTGGACCCGGATGCTTTTGTCGACGCCCGTCGACCGGCAGGTATGGACTTCGGGGACTTCCGGCTCGCCGCCTCGACCGCGGACCTCGCCGACGAGCCGGCAGCCCGCGAGCACGCCGACGTCGTCGAGTTCCGGCTGGACCTGGCGGCGGAGCCGATGGCACAGCTGCGCGCCTACGACGGCGACCTCCCGCTGCTGGTCACCAACCGCGCCGCGTGGGAGGGCGGCGAGGCCGCCGACACCACCCGGCGACTGGACCGGCTGGCGACCGCCGTCGAGCATCCCCGCGTCGAGGCGGTCGACCTCGAACTCGCGGCGCTGGCAGACGCGGTCGACGACGCGAAGGCCGCTCACTCCGCGACCCGCGTCCGCGAGGCAGCACGCGAGCACGGGGTGGCGGTCCTCGCCTCCGTCCACGACTTCGAGGGGACGCCCGACCGGAAGCGGATGGCGGAGTTGCTCGCGCGGGCCGGGCGGGAGGGTGACGTCGCAAAGCTCGCGGTGACCGCCGCGTCGCCGGACGACGTACTGGACCTGCTGGCGGTCACCCGGGCAGCGAGCCGCGAGGGGCGGCAGGTGGCGACGATGGCGATGGGCGAGGCGGGTCGGCACTCGCGGGCGGTCGCGCCGCTGTACGGCTCGCGGGTCGGCTACGCGCCCGTCGACCCCGCGGAGGCGACCGCGCCGGGGCAGTACGACCTCGCGACGCTGGCGGGGCTGGTCGAGCAACTGGGCGTCGAGCGGGCGGAAGATTAAACAGGCGGTGACCACGGAGCCTCCAGTAGTGGAAACAGACTCGGCGGACCCGGCCGACTCGCCGGACTCGACGGGCAAGCGGCCGTGGTTAGCCGCGCTGCTCTCGGTGCTCTATCCCGGCCTCGGTCACGTCTACCTCCGGCTGTGGGGGCGTGCCCTGCTGTGGTTTCTCTCGATCGTCACCGCGACCGCGCTGCTCGTCCCGCCGGAGGTCTACCCCTCGACGCTGTCGGTGAGCGCGGCGATGGAGGCCGCGCGGGCGCTGCCGCTGACGGTCAGCCTCACCATCCTGTTGATGACGCTTTTGAACGTCCTCGATGCGTACATGATGGCAAAACAGGGCAAAACGAGCGGCGCTGAGGGGCCGGAGGGGGAGGCGACCTGTCCGAACTGCGGCAAGGAGGTCGACGAGGAACTCGACTTCTGTCAGTGGTGTACGACCGAACTCGAGTAGCTCCGGGGGACGCCCCGCCGGCCGTCCCGGTCACTTCTCGATGATCGACTCCTCGACGGCCTCGCCGAAGTGGCGGGCGGTGTCCTCGTAGTAGACCAGCAGTTCGTCGCCGGGTTCGAGGTCGGTGACGGCGGTGCGGCCCTCGCGCGTGTGGACCTTGATCGTCTCGGCGTTCTGCAGTAACGTCTCGATCCTGTCGCCGTCCTCGGTCTCGGCCTGGACCCGGAACATCGGGCGCTTCTCGATCTTCGCGCGCCCGACGACGGCCTCGCGGGTGTTGCCGTCCGTGTCGACGATCTGGACCTCGGTGCCGCTACCGACCTCGGAGAGGTAGGTCGTCTCGCCGCCCGGTACCCGGAGGTAGGCGTGGACCGCGCCGGCGTTGACCCGGAAGGGTCGGGAGGCGACGTAGGGGGACTCGGCGGTCTCGGCGTGGACGAAAAAGAGCCCGCGGGACATCGAGCCGACGAGCATCCCCTCGTCGTGGTCCATCATGTTCGCGGTGTCGATACAGACCCGGTCGGCCGAGCCGGTCTGCTCGATTTCGGTCACCTCGGCGTACTCCAGGTCCAGCGTCTCCCGCTCGACGGCGTCGCGGGCCTCGACGGTCCGGCGGATCTCGCCGGGGTCGTCCGTATCGAGCAGGACGGCGTCGGCACCGATCTCCAGGGTCTCGTAGGCGGTCGCGGCCTCTTCGGCAGTCCGGACGCCGGCCACGAGCGTCGTCTCCTCGCCGATCCGCGCGATCAGGTTCTCCAGGGGGATGATCTGCCAGTCCTCGCCGACGACGAGGGTGTACTCGGCCTCCTCCGCGACTGCCTCCGCGAAGGCCTCGTAGCTCTCGTCGAAGATCCGGACGTACCCCCCCTGTGCGCCGTCGGCCCGCAGCGCCGAGAGGTCCGCAGAGCCCGAGAAATCGGAGGGGAGGTCGACCGTCCCGTCGCCCTCGCCGTCCTTGCCGACGACGGTGGCATCCGGGCTCGGCCCCTCCTCTTCAGCCTCCATGACGTGGACATCGCCGCCGCCGAAGGCTGCGACGTCGACCTCGCCGAGTTCCCGGACCCGCTCGACGTCGCTCCGGTCGACCAGCACCCAGTCGACGCCGGCCTCCAGCCCGGCGGTGATCCGTCGCTTGCGGGCCTCCCAGTCGCCGACCTCGTCGTCCGCCTTCAGCCAGACCGAGCGTGTCATGTCACAAGGCTGGCGGGCGGGTGGCTTCAACGTGGCGGATCCGGGGACCGGGCGGCCGCGAGCCGCCCCGCAGCCGAGACTCAAACGGCCGTTTGAGCCTACGGCACGGCTATACTCTCCCCCACCGCAGGGACAGTCATGAGTCAGGTCTTCCCGCTGCGGTCGACGGTCGAGCTCGGGGACCGCGAGCCCCGGCTGGTCGACATGGACGACGAGCGAGCCGACGAGGTGTTCGAGGCGCTGGCGTCGGGCACCACGCGGCGGGTGCTCTCGGCGCTGCACGAGGAACCGCGAACGGCGTCGGACCTGGCGGAAGTCACCGATACCTCGGTCCAGAACGCCCAGTACCACCTCGGGAAGCTCCAGGACGTCGAGCTGATAGAGCCCGTCGACACCTGGTACTCCGAGCGGGGGACCGAGATGACCGTGTACGCGCCCGCCGACGAGGCGCTTGTGCTCTTCGCCGGCGAGGACCGCTCGCGGTCGCTGCGGTCGCTGTTCAAGCGCGTCGTGGGCTCGGTCGGGCTGGTCGCGCTCGCCAGCCTGCTGGTCGGCGCGGTGACCGGACAGGTCGTCGAGGCGCCCGCGCCGGCTCCGGAACCCACGGACGGTCCGGGAGCCATGACGGCCGAGCGGGTCCAGGACGCCGCGTCCGGTGCTGCGGAGGCCGCCGGCGCCGTCGACCCGGCCCTGCTGGCTGGGCTGGCTTGCTTCGTCGGCGGCCTGGTCGTGCTCGCCGCCGTTGCCGGGGTCCGGTACCGGAGACGGCGGGCGCGGGAGACGGTCGCTGCGTGAGGTCACGAGCCCTGCCGGTGGCACCCCTGGCTGTGTGTCCGGTGTGACCGGGCAGAAAACATTCGCCTCTCGATAAAGGACCCCCTCTATGCGACGGCGCTCGTTCCTCTCGACGGTCGCGGGCTGTGGCGCGGTCGGTACTGCAGGGTGTGCCAGTATCGGCGGTTCGAGCGGCGAGGTCCGTCCGGACCGGACTCCCCGGAACGTGCCCGCCGAGTTCGTCTGCGAGGCCGACGGCTTCGACCGCCACCCGTCGGGCTACTCCGAGGATGCACTCCGGTGGGGTGACGCCGCCGGGTTCTCGTTGCGCGTCGACGAGGTCGCGTTCGAGTACGGAGAGACCGCCGAGATCCAGCTGGAGGGGGACGGGGAGCGAGGCAACCGACACAAGTTCAACGTCGAGCTGTACACCGAAACCGGGTGGAGGGAGGTGCGAGGGACGACCGAGGATGCGGTGCTCGCGTACACCGACGAGGCCGTCTCGGGAGGGTTCACCACAGAGGTCGAACTGACGGAGGCGGGTATCGTCGAGGCGAGCCATCACGACGACGTGCTCGACGTCTGTCCGGACCTGGTCCCCGGCCGCTACCGGTTCGTCTTCTGGGGACTGATCGGTGACCCCGCCGTTGCAGTCGCGTTCGACCTGGCGTCTGCCGGACACAGCAAAACGACGCGGTAGCAGTACGGACCGGGCGCGGACGGGGCCTTTTTGCGTCTTCCGTCCGAGGAGCCAGTGGATGAACGCAAGCGACACGTTCGACATCGGCGGCAGCACGACGGTCCACCGGATGGGCTACGGCGCGATGCGGATCACCGGCGAGGGGATCATCGGCCCGCCCGAGGACGAGGCGGCCGCGAAAGAGGTTCTGCGACACGCGGTCGAACTGGGCGTCGACTTCGTCGACACCGCGGACTCCTACGGCCCCGGCGTCAGCGAGCGGCTCATCGGCGAAGCGCTGGAGCCCGACGATGCAGTCGTCGCGACCAAGGCCGGCCTGCTTCGCGATACGAGTACCGAGTGGAAGCCACACGGTCACCCGGACTACATCAGAAACCAGGTGCTCGTGAGCCGCGACCGGCTGGGCGTCGACCAGATCGACCTCTACCAGTTCCACCGCCCGGACCCGGACACCGACTTCGAGGCCTCGGTCCAGGCCTTCGCTGAACTGAAAGACGAGGGGCTGGTCAAGCACGTCGGGCTCTCGAACGTGAGCGTCGAGCAACTCGAGACCGCCCGCGACCACGTCGAGGTCGCCACGGTCCAGAACCACTACAACATCGGCGAGCGCAGCTCCGAGGACGTCCTCGAGGCCTGTGAAGAGTACGGGGTCGGCTTCATCCCGTGGTTCCCGATCGCCGCCGGCGAGATGGACGACCTCGGCGAGACCGTCGACGAGGTGGCCGAGTCCCACGGCGCGACCCGCGCACAGGTCGCCCTCGCGTGGCTGCTCGAACACTCCGACGTGATGCTGCCGATCCCCGGAACCTCGAGCATCGAGCACCTCGAGGAGAACGTCGCGGCGAGCGGGATCGACCTGACGGAGGCCGAATACGCGCGGCTGACCGAGGCAGGCGCGGAGTAGCGGCAGGCGGGCGCGGAGTACGCGGGGCTCCGGTACGCGAGGCTACGCTTCGACGGCCAGGCCGGCGCGCTCCAGCGCGTCCGCGGCGGCGTCGTCGTCGTGGACGACCGCGGCGACGGCCTCGGTTATCTTCTCGGGCTCGTCGTGCTGGAAGATGGAGCGGCCCATCGAGACCCCGGCAGCGCCGGCGTCCATCGCCCCCCGAACCATCGACAGCGTCTCCTCGTCGGTCCCCTTCGACCCGCCGGCGATCAGCACCGGCAGCCGGGTCGACTCGACGACGTGCTCGAAGGTCTCGGGCGTGCCGCTGTAGCCCGTCTTGATGACGTCCGCACCGAGCTCCTCCCCCAGTCGGACGGCGTGGCCCAGGTCCTCGGCGAAGGCTTCCGGGTCGTCGGTCCGGACGTCGTGACCCCTGGCGTAGGTCATCGCGAGCACCGGCATCCCGTACTCGGCGGCGTCGCTGGTCAGCTCCGCGAGCCCCTCGATCTGGCCGGGTTCGTACTCGCTGCCGACGTTGATGTGAAAGGAGACGGCGTCGGCGCCCGCCCGGATGGCATCCTCGACGGTGCCGGAGGGGCGTTTGTCCCGCTCGTCCGGGCCGATGCTGGTGGAGGCGTTGAGGTGGACGATGTAGCCGGCGTCGTTCTTGTTGGGGTGGACCCGCGGTGCGACCCCGCGCTGGGCGAGGACGGCGTCGGCGCCGCCGCGGGTGACCGCGTCTATCGTGGATTCGATGTTCTTGAGGCCTTTGACGGCCCCGAGTGTGATCCCGTGGTCCATCGGGACGACGAGGTAGCGCCCGCCTGTCCGGATGCGCGCGAGCCGTGCGGATTTCCCTGCAGTCATGGTGTGCGGGACTGTGTCAAGTACGGACATAAGGGTTGCGAGAGGGGCAGCCTGTTGGGTCATCGGGGACGGTGGGACCGCGGAACCGGGCCTGGACAGACCGCAGGTCAACGGACCAGCGCCGGACGGGTCCGGACGCCCCGTAGCGCGAGCGACGCGGCGTCGGGTTACCGGACGGCGATCGTGCCTGCGTCGTCGACCCGGACCTCGTACCCCTCGTACTCGAACCGGACCTCGCTGACGCCGCGCTCGGAGCCTGGACCGAACGCTTCGCGGACCGCCTCCACGTCGACGCACTCGTAGAGGTAGACCTCGTCGGAGACGCCCTCGAGAGCGTGGAACACACGGCAGAGCGACGTCTCCAGCGCAGTCGAGTCGGTCCAGTCGTGGTTCGCGAGAACGCGCCAGTCGGGCTGGGAGTCGCCGGACTCCGAATCTACCGCCATTATCCTAAAGAGCTGCCGGAAGTAGAAAAACGGGACGCTCCGGTTATCGATTCTGAGAATTACTCCGCCCGTGGCACTCCGGCACCGCGGACCGCCCCGCGTTTCAGTTCTCGGGCTTTCTCCTCCAGGCGCGCCGCGACGTCGGCGGTCGACTCGTCGACACCCTCCGCCACGATGTCGACGAGGGCGGACCCGACGATGATCCCGTCCGCGCCGGCGGCGACGATCCGCTCGGCGTGGTCGCCGGTCTTGATGCCAAAGCCCACGGCTTTCGGGACGTCCCAGTCCGCCAGCCGGGAAAGCGAGCGTTCGGTGTAGTCACTGACCTCGTCGCGGGCGCCCGTCGTCCCCAGCCGGGACTGGACGTAGACATAGCCCGAGACGCGCTCGCGCATGCGCTCGAGGCGCTCGCCTTCTGTGGTCGGTGCGACGATGAAAATCAGGTCCAGCCCGAACTCGTCACAGGCCTCCCGGAGCGGCCCCGCCTCCTCGGCAGGCAGGTCCACCACGACGAACCCCTCGATCCCCGCCTCTGCGGCCCGCTCGACGAACGGGCGGGGGCCCTTCTCCGCCTCGCTCGCGCCGTACTGGTAGACCAGGTTGTAGTAGGTCATGCAGACCAGCGGCACGTCCACGTCCAGGTCCTCGACGAACTCGAAGTAGCGGTCGGGGGTCATCCCGGCCTCCAGCGCCCGGACGACCGCCTCCTGGATCGTCGAGCCCTCCGCGATGGGCTCGGAGAAGGGCAGGCCGAGTTCGATGACGTCGGCGCCGCCGCGCTCAAGCGCCTCGACGTACTCGAGTGAGGCCTCGTAGCTGGGGTCGCCCGCCGCGAGGTACGGGATGAAGGCCGGCCCGTCGGCGAAGGCCTCCTCCAGGCTCACAGCCGACCACCGCCGACCTCGCGGAAGACCCCCATGTCGGGCGCGATGTCCAGGTCACGGTCCATCGTCTCCTCGATGACCGTCTCCAGGTCCTTGTCGCCCCGGCCGGAGACGTTGACGACGACCGTCTCGCCGATGTCGTCGTGGTACTTTTCCAAATACCCAAAGGCGTGGGCAGTCTCCAGGGCGGGGATGATCCCCTCGTCCTGGGAGAGCCGGTGGAAGGCCTCCAGCGCAGCGTCGTCGTCGACGTTGACCGCCCGGACGCGGCCCTCGTCGACGAGGTGGGCGAGTTCGGGGCCGACGCCGGCGTAATCGAGGCCGGCGGAGACCGAGTGTGACTCCATGACCTGGCCGTCCGTGTCCTGGAGCACCTTCGTCCGGGCGCCGTGGAGTACCGCTTCCTCGCCGGTCGACAGCGACGCCGAGTTGGGGGCGACGCCCTCGGCCTCGTCGACGGACAGCGAGGAGCCGCCGGCCTCCACCGCGTACAGGTCGACGTCCTCGTCGTCGACAAAGTGGTGGAAGGCGCCCATGGTGTTCGACCCGCCGCCCGCGCACGCGAGGACGGCGTCGGGCAGACCGCCGGTCCGCTCGCGGGTCTGTTCGCGGGCCTCCTCGGAGATGACCGCCTGGAAGGTCCTGACCATCTCGGGGAAGGGGTGAGGGCCGACGACGCTCCCGATGACGTAGTGGGTGTCCTCGACGGTCGTCGCCCAGTCCCGCATCGTCTCGCTGATGGCCTCTTTCAGGGTGCCACGGCCCGTGGTGACGGGAGTCACCTCGGCGCCGTTGGTGCGCATCCGGAAGACGTTGGGGCGCTGGCGGGCGATGTCGGTCTCGCCCATGTACACCTCACAGGGCATATCCAGGTGGGCCGCGGCCATCGCCGTCGCGGTGCCGTGCTGGCCGGCGCCGGTCTCGGCGACGATCCGCTCTTTGCCCATGTACTTCGCGAGCAACACCTGCCCGAGCGCGTTGTTCAGCTTGTGGGCGCCGCCGTGAAGCAGGTCCTCGCGTTTGAGGTAGACCTCCCGGTCGTAGCGGGCCGAGAGCTGGTCCGCGCGCTGGAGCGGGATGGGCCGGCCGCCGAAGTCGCGCAGCCGGGCGCGGAACTCGTCCATGAAGCCGTCCTCGTTTTCCAGGACGTACCGCTCGTAGGCGTCGGCCAGCTCCTCGATCGCCGGCATCAGCACCTCAGGCACGTACTGTCCGCCGTAGTCGCCGAATTTGCCTTGGCTACTCATCGTGTCTCGGTTCGTGTAGTCGGTTCCGTCGTGTCTCGGCCGGTCGTTCGCGTCTCATTGTGGTCTCTCACTGCCGCTCCGCCGTGGTGAACTCGTGAACTGTTTTCCGGGGGTGGCCCGCCATCAGCGCCGACCCGACGAGCAGGGCGTCGGCCCCCGCCGCCCGCATCCGCCGAACGTCCTCGACGGTCCCTATGCCGCTTTCGGCAATCAACGTGGCGCTCCCCTCGACGGCCGGCGCGACCCGCTCGAAGGTACCCAGGTCGACCTCCAGGCGGGCGAGGTCGCGGTTGTTCACGCCGACGACCTGCGCGCCCGCCGCGAGGGCGCGCTCGGCCTCGGTCTCGGTGTGGACCTCGACGAGGGGCTGAAAGCCCCGGTCGCGGGCCGCCGCGACCATCCCCTCCAGGTCGTCGAGAAACCGGGCGATCAGGAGGACCAGGTCCGCGGCGACGGTGTCGAGTTGCTCCTCGCGGAGGAGGAAATCCTTGCGCAACACGGGGACGTCGACCGCCTCGCGGACCCGCCGGAGGTCCTCCGGCGTCCCCCCGAAGTGCTCGGGCTCGGTCAGCACGGACAGGGCTGTGGCCCCGCCCTCGACCATCGCCTCCGCCGTCTCCACCGGGTCGAGGTCGTGCTCGCCGTCGGTCGTCGGCGAGGTCGGCTTGACCTCCGCGACCAGCGGGACCCGCCCCTCGCGTTCGGCGCGCTCGAGCGCCGCGGGAAACGAGCGGGCGTCGACCGAGACACGCTCGCCGCCGCCGCGCTCGCGGGCCGTCGCCAGGATCGACTGTACCGCCGGCGCGAGCTCCTCGTCATGGCCCATTATTGAACACTAATGGACAGAGATGTTCATAAGACTTGCGCACCTCCCGCGGGTGTCGACGCAGGCTCTCGGTTTGAAATACACGATACGATACCGGAATATGGTTAGGGAGTGTGTTTCGATACGCAAAATACCTGCCCAATACTTACATTTATATGGGAGAGGGAGCCAATACGTTGTATAACACATGAGCGTGGCACGACAGCTGTTCGAGCGAATCAGGGAGGTAGGCGGGCCGGCATACGAGTGTGGGTTCTGTGGACTGACGTTCGACCGGGAGCCGCACAACTGTCCAGCCTGCGGGAGTGAGGTCTACCGGCGCGGGAAAGCATGAAGGTCGCGGCCGCCGAGGGAGTGGGTATGGACGACGTCGCCGGTATCTTCGCCCGCGAGTTCCCCGCAGTCGACGGCTACATTCAGGTGGGAGTCGCGCAGGGGCGGGTCATCTCCGTCGACTTCCCCGCCCGTCCACAGGACGACGCCACCCCCGACCACGACCTCCTCGACCGCGTCGGGGCGTACCTGAACGGCGACCCCGACGACTTCCGGGACGTGACCGTCGCGCTAACGCTCCCGACCGACGAGCGCCGCGTGCTCGAGGCCCTCCGGGAGGTCCCCTACGGCGAGGCCGTGACCGCCGAGCAGCTCGCCCGGATGACCGCCGGCCTCGACGACGAGGACGAGGCCGACCTCCGGACCGTCCGCGACGCGCTGACCGGGAATCCCGCCCCGATTCTCATCGGCGACCACCGCGTCCGCGACGCCCCGGGCGCGACTCCCGCCGACGTCGCCGCGCTCTGTCGCCGGGTCGAGGGGCTGTAGGGGCGCTCGTCTCGCGGAAGCGGTCAGGACGACCACAGCCGCGGCCTGTCGAGCAGTTCGTGAACGGCGAATTCGAGCGCGTTCACCAGGTAGTGAGCCACGACGACGACCAGCAGGCTCCCGGTGGCTGCGTATGCGCCCGCGAGAACGAGCCCCAGCCCGCCGGTCACGGCGACGCCGACCCGACCCTGCGCGCCGTGCCCGAGCGCGAACGCGCCCGCGGAGACGGGCACGAGCGCCCAGACCGGCGTGCCAAAGCCCGCTGCCGGCACACCGATGACCGCCGCACGGAAGACGAATTCCTCGACCAGTGCCACGACGGGGAGGACGACCCCGAACAGTACCGCCCACCCGGTGCCGGAGTCGGGCGAGAGCATCTCCCGGAGGGTCTCGTCGTAGCCCGCCCCGACGGCGTCCGCGAGGACCGCGGCCAGTTCGTTGCCGGCCCAGAGCACGGCACCGAGCCCGACGCCGACGGCCAGGAGTGCGAGGTCCTCCCCACCCAGCCCGAGCGCCGAGGCCGGGATTTCGAAGTAGAAGGCCCCGACGGCGAGGACCCCGCCGAACAGCCCCTGGGTGACCGCAACGTTCGCCAGCAACGCACCCGCCGAGAGCGACGGCGTCCCGTCGGCGACGCCGGGCGGGTCCTCCCAAGGGTCGGAGTCCGCCCGACGGCCGGACGGCTCGGGATCTTCGGCCCCGGACGGGGGACCCGACACCGGGTCCGGTCCAGAGTCGACGGCTGCGTCGGGACCCGTGGCTGGGCCGTCGTCGACAGTGTCGCTGGCGTTATCCGGGTCCCCGTCGGACAGTTCCTCCGCCGGAGGGTCACGGACCGCGCCCTGTGAGAGGCGCGCGAGACCGAGAAAGAGGGTCAAAACGACGCCGGTGAGCCCGAGGAAAGCCGCCCACCGCGCCACGCTAGTTGGGGCTCGGGCTGCTGGAGCCCCGGCCGACGTCGTGTTCCAGGGCCTGTCCGGTGATGGACTTCAGCCGCGAGACCAGCGAGTCCTTCTCCGGTTCGCCCGCCAGCGCGACCTCCAGGACCTCGCTGATGTGGGAGACGGGGATGATCTCCACCATCTCCTTGTACTCGTCCTCGATCATCACGTCCTGCTCGTTGGCCTTCGGGATGATCACCTTGTCGAGGCCGGACTTGGCGGCGGCCTCGATCTTGTGGGTGACCCCGCCGACCGGCAGGACGTCGCCACGGACCGACAGCGAGCCGGTCATGGCGATGTTCTGCTCGACGGGGACGTCCTCCAGCGCGGAGATGACCGCGGTTGCGACGGTGATGGAAGCGGAGTCGCCGTCGACGCCGCCCTCCCCGACCTGGACGAACTGGATGTGGACGTCCTTCTCCGAGATGTCCTCGTCGGAGAACTTCTTGATGATGGCGGAGACGTTCTGGACCGCCTCCTCGGCCATCTCCTGGAGTTGCCCCGTCGCGATCACTTCGCCGGGCCCCTGTGAGGGCGTGACCTCGGCCATCACGGGCAGGACGATACCGGAGTCCTCGCCCATCACGGCAAGGCCGTTGACCCGGCCGACCACGTCGCCCTCCGAGACGGTGAGCTCGTAGTCCTTGCGGCGCTCGATGTAGTTGTCCGCGAGCTGTTGCTCGATCGAACGGGAGCGCTTCTTGGCCTGGAGGACGTCGCTGCGCTCGGTGAACTCCTTGTCCTCCGCGCGGGCGATGTCGCCGGCGACCCGGACCAGCCCACCGAGGTCCCGCAGCTTCAGCGTGAGGTGTTCCTTCCGGCCCGACCGGCGCTGGGCCTCGAGGATGACCTCCTCGATGGCGTCCCGCGTGAAGTGGGGCAGGCGGCCGTCCTTCTCGACCTCCTGGGCCACGAAGCGGGCGTACTTCCGGCGCATCTCGGGGGTGTCGTCGATGGTGTCGTCCATGTACACCTCGTAGCCGTACCCCTTGATCCGGGAGCGCAGCGCCGGGTGCATGTTCTCCATGGCGTCGAGGTTCCCGGCTGCGACCATCACGAAGTCACAGGGGACGGGCTCGGTCTGGACCATCGCGCCCGAGGAGCGCTCGGACTGGCCGGTGATCGAGAACTCGCCCTCCTGGATCGCGGTCATCAGCTTCTGCTGGCTGCGGATGTCGAGGGTGTTGATCTCGTCGACGAACAGCACACCCTTGTTGGCCTTGTGGATGGCCCCGGGCTCGACGCGGTCGTGGCTGGGCGTCTCCATGCCGCCGGACTGGAACGGGTCGTGGCGGACGTCGCCCAGCAGCGCGCCGGCGTGGGCGCCGGTGGCGTCCTCGAAGGGCGCCTGCTGCTGGTCGGCGTTGTTGACCAGCAGGTTCGGGATCATCGAGTCGTTGCCCCGCGAGCCGTAGCGGAAGGCGAGGTAGATGACCCCTGCCGCGAGCACGCCCAGCAGGATCTGCCGGGCGATGATCAGCGAGTAGCCGATCACGATGGCGATGATGATCCACATCAGGAAGGTCCGCATCTGGTTGCGCTTGCGGGCCTCCTCCTTGTGGGCCTCGACGATCTGTTCACCCTTCCCGGCCGGGACGGTCCGGACCTTCGGCTCGTTGCCGTCGTCGGGGTTGTGGTACACCAGGACGTCCTGCAGTTCTTCGTTGGGAAGCAGCTGGCTCATCGCCTTCGCGAGCATCGACTTGCCCGTCCCGGGCGAGCCGATCATCATCACGTGGCGGCGCTGTTTGGCCGCCTTGAGGACGATGTCGCGGGCGTGGTCCTGCCCGATGACCTGGTCGACCAGCCGGTCGGGGACCTCGATCCCGTCGGAGCTGTCGACCTGGAGTCCACCCAGCGGGTCCTCGTCGGCGATCTCCTCGTCGACCTCCATCTCCTCGTCGACGTCAACTCCAACTTCGCTCCCCAGGTCGTCCAGCCCCGGGGAGTCGTCGGAGCCTGGGTCTTCGACCGGCTCCTCGACGGCCTCGTCGGCGTCGACCTCCCGGGCGATGCCGGGGGCTTCCTCGGTGTCTCTATCGTTACTCATACAAGCGTTTCTAACAGGGGGAGAAAGGGGCTGTCTACTGATATACTTTCTCCCCCTGGCCGGTATTACCGTGCCACTAACCGCAGGACAGCGCCACGACACCCGGACCCGGTCTCGTCGTCACCGGACCCGGTTGGTTTATGAAACGGGGACCCCACGCCACCACCATGGCTACCACGCGGGGCTTTCTCGTCGGCCGGTTCCAGCCGTTTCACCACGGCCACAGGCAGCTGGTCGAGGAGGTCGCGACCGAGGTGGACGAGCTGGTCGTCGGGATCGGGAGCGCCGACGCCTCCCACACCGTCCGGAACCCGTTCACCGCCGGCGAGCGGACGATGATGATCACCGGCGTACTGGCGGACATCGACGTCCGGCACTACGTCGTCCCCCTGGAGGACATCGACCGCAACGCCGTCTGGGTGAGCCACGTCGAGAGCATGTGCCCGCCCTTCGACGTCGTCTACTCGAACAACCCGCTCGTGATCCGGCTGTTCGAGGAAGCGAACTACGAGGTCCGTGACCCACAGCTGATCGACCGCGGGCGCCTGCGCGGGACGACGATCCGCGAACGCATCGTCGCGAGCGAGCCCTGGCAGGACCGCGTCCCGGACGCCGTCATCGAGACGATCCGGGAGGTCGACGGTCTGAACCGGCTGCGGAAGGTCGCCACGACCGACGCCGGTGGGGGCGACGACGGCGACAGTGACGGCTGACACGGCGGCTGACGGCCGGAAACGTACAAGTCAGTCACCGTCGTACCCGGAGCCGTGATCACGCTCAGCTCCGACTTCGGCTCGCCGTACCCCGCAGCGATGAAAGGTGTCATCGCGGACCGGACCGAGGCCCGGTTGGTCGACGTCGCCCACGACCTCCCACGCCAGAACGTCCAGGCCGGCGCCTTCTGGCTCCGGGAGGTCCTGCCGTACTTCCCGCCGGCGGTCCACCTGGCCGTCGTCGACCCCGGCGTCGGGACCGACCGCGGCGCGGTCGTCGTCCGGGCCGGCGAGCACGCGGTCGTCGCCCCGGATAACGGCCTCGCTCTCCCGGCTGCCCGCCGGCTCGCTGACGACCTCGACATCTTCGGGCTCGACTACCGGGGCGGGGCCGGCGACTGGCTGCCCGACCCCGCGAGTTCGACCTTCCACGGCCGGGACGTCTTCGCCCCCGCGGCCGCCCGCGTCCACGAAACCGGCGTCGACGCCGTCGCGTCCGTTCCCGGCATCGAGCCCACCGGGGAGTACGTCGACCTTCGCCTCCCGGAGCCGGAGGTCGGCGAGGACGGAGCCGTCGGCGAGGCGCTGGCCGTCGACGGCTTCGGTAACGTCATCACGAACATCCCGGGCGAGGCCCTCGAGGGACACTTCGAGGAACACGTCAAGGCAAACGGCGTCTGGGCGAGCACCCGGCGTACCTACGCAGCCGTCGATGAGGGTCACCGGGTCATCACTGTCGGCAGCCACGGCAACGTCGAGCTCGCGGTCAACCAGGGCCGGGGCGACGAGACCTTCGGCGTCTACGCCGGCGGCCGGGTCTCCCTGCAGTGGTCCTGACCGCTCTCCGGACAGCCTGATTACAGTCGACTGACACGGCGGCAGAAAACGCGACGGGCCGAAAACACAGGCGGGTCGCGACGTCGGTCACTCAGCACGCCAATCAGCACCGACCACGACCTCGCGATGAAACGCTCGGCCGGTCACTCGGCGCTGATGACGTCGTCGATCCGGACGATCATCGTGCCCGCCTCGGTGGCGGACTCGATGGCCTCGTGCTTCACGGCGGCGGGGTCGAGCACGCCGTACTCCACGGGGTCCTCGATGGAGCCGTCCTCGCCCTCGGCGATGATGCCGGCGCGCTCGCCGCTCTCGTTTGCGGCCCGGAGGTCGACCAGCGCGTCGATGGGGTCGAGGCCGGTGTTCTCCGCGATGGTGCGGGGCAGCACGTCGACGGCGTCGGCGAAGGCCTCGACAGCGAGCTGCTGGCGGCCCTCGATACTCGCGGCCTCCTCGCGGATGTGGTCGGCGATGACGATCTCCGTCGAGCCCGCGCCGGGGACGACGCCGCCGGCGTCGAGCGCGGCAGTGACGACGTCCAGCGCGTCGTTCAGCGCCCGCTCGAGCTCGTCGACGACGTGCTCGGTGCCGCCGCGGGCGAGGATGGTGACCGACTCCGTGGCCGCGCCACCCTCGACGAAGGCCATCTCGTCGTCGCCGAACTTCTCGACGCGGACGGTCTCGGCGTGGCCCAGGTCCTCCGCCTCGAGGGTGTCGACCGAGCCCGAGCGGGAGGCGCCCGTGGCCGAGCCGACCGCCTGGCCCTCGTCCTTGTCGAGGTCGTTGAACGCGAGGATCCCGCGCTCGGCGAGGTAGGTCTTGACGCGGCTGTCGATCTCGCCTTCGGTGAAGACGACGTCCGCGCCGGTGGCGTCGACCTTCTCGGCGAACTCCCGAAGCTCCTCGGTCTCGGACTCGATGGCGGCGTTGAGCTGGTCGACGCTGGAGACGTCGTACTCGGCGTCGATGTTGGTCTCCCGCACCTCGAAGTCCTCGGTGACGATGGCGATGTCGGCGTCCTCGACCCGCCGGGGCATGTTCTCGTGGGCGGGGTCCTGGTCGACGATGACCCCCTCGACCAGCTCGGTCGCGCTGGAGGAGCCGCCGGCCTGGGTCTGGATGCTGATGTTGTCGCGGTTGACCCCGCCGTTGCGGACCTGCTGGACCGCCTTGACGACCGTCTCGGCCAGGTCGGCGGCGGTCACGTCGCCGGTTCCCTTCCCGGTCATACTCGACTCGGCGACCTGCCGGAGCCGCTCCTCGTCGAGTTCCTCGTCCAGGGTCGCCTCGTCGATGGCCTCGTGGGCCAGCGCGGCGGCCTCGTGGTAGCCCTCGACGATCGTCGTCGGGTGGACGTCGTCCTCGAGCAGCCCCTCGGCTTTGCCGAGGAGTTCGCCCGCCAGGACGGCGGCGGTGGTGGTGCCGTCACCGACCTCCTCCTCCTGGGCCTGGGCGACCTCGGTCAGCATCTGTGCCGCGGGGTGCTCGATGTCCATCTCGTCGAGGATGGTCGCGCCGTCGTTCGTGATGACGACGTCGCCGCTGTCCGAGACGAGCATCTTGTCCATCCCGCGGGGCCCGAGTGTGGTGCGTACGGTCTCGCTGACCGCCTTGCCGGCCGTGATGTTGGCCGACTGGGCGTCCTCGCCGCTGGTTCGCTCGCTGTCCTCGCTGAGAATGAAGAGGGGCTGTCCCCCCATGCGTCGCTGTCCAGATGCCATGGTAGTCAATAGTTCATCGTTAGCGGTTCTATATAAACATACCGGACTCGGGAGCGACGGGGGCGGGTACCGGCGGCGGGATTTAAGCCCCGCGACCGCAAACGCCCGGTCGATGCTCGAACTGGAGCACGGCTTCCGCGTCGTCGACGTCCACATCGAGCTCGAGCCCGACGAAAAGCGTCGGGCGGGCAGCGTCGGCGACCCGGAGGAGATCGAACGCGAGCTCCACCAGGCCGGGGTCGTCCGCGGAGTCGTCTTCCCCGCCGACCGGGAGGGCGGGTACCTCAAGGCCAACAACGCCGTGGCCCGCATGAGCGTCGGCCGGCCCTTCATCGCCTTCGCCCGGGTCAACGGTCCCCGCGACCCCGGCAGCGGCCCGGGGTCGCGGCTGCGGAACATCGCCAACTCGCGCTCGGAGGAGCACACCTCCCCCGAGGACGTCGAGCAGTTCGCCTACGACGACCGCTTCTCGGGATTCAGACTCAACCCCGCCGTCGACGGGCTCCCCGACCGCGACGTGCTGGAGGAGATGGAGGCCGCCGGGCTGCCCGTCCTGACCTACGGCGGCCGCGGGTTCGGCCCGCAGGCGGTCGCCGACCACCTGCTCGAGTTCGACTTTCCGGTCGTCGTCTCTCACTTCGGCGGCTACCCGCTCGACGAGGCGATGGCCGAGCGGACCGTCGACCTGCTCGACGACCACGACGGCCTCTACCTGGACACCAGCGCCGTCCACACGCGCGAGCCGGTCGAGCGGGCCGTCATGGAACACCCCGACCGGGTGCTGTTCGGCAGCGGCGCACCGACCGTCCACCCGAACGTCGGTGTCATGGAGGTACTGACCCTCGACGTCCCGGAGGACGCGATGCGGAAAGTGTTCTCGAAAAACGCCACCCGCGTGGTCGAGGACCTGGCGCCCTGACCCCGGCCGGGAGCCGCTGTCGGCCCCGGCCGCTACGGCAGTCACCGCCAGTCGTAGACCGTCACCGCGCGGTCGGACCGGGCCGACCGGCCCCGGGGGTTTCGCCGCGGACCCGCGTCCCGTCGCCGGGCCACCAGCCCGTCTTTCAGCCCGACGGCGAGATTGACCGTGACGTCCTTGCCCGCCCCGAGCCAGGTCGACGGCTTGCTGTCACCGCGTGCGACCCGGCGGAGTTCCCCGCCGGCGTCCCGCCCGGCGTGAGTCAGGAGCCGCCGGACGACCGTCGGCCGGAACCCGTAGTTCTTCACGAGCCGGTAGGACAGCGAGCGGTACTTCCAGTCCCAGTCGGTCTCGCGGCCGCCGTCGGCACCGAGCTCCTGACGGACGTGCATGGCGTCGTCCCAGCGCACCTCGAACCCGCCCAGCGCGAGCCGGTGGGCGGCGTCCCGCGCACCCCCGACCTCCAGGTACTCGTCGAACCCGTCCAGTTCTTCCAGGGTTTCCCGGCGGAAGGCGACGTTTCCGGGGTTGAAGTATGTGACCGTGGTGCCGGCGATCTCTCGGGACTCCTTGCGCTCGGTCTCGACGCCGGCCCGCAGCTGGGTACGGGTCGGCCCGGTGACGGCGTGGCTGTCGACCAGCCCGTCGGTCACGGCCTCGCACCAGGTGTCACACACTGAGAGCGTGTGGTTGACGAAGGCGACGGTCTCGCCGGTGGCGTGGTCGAGCCCGGCGTTGCGGGCGCAGTTGATACTCCGGTCCGCGAGCTCGACCAGCACGTCCACGTCCGCCCGGTCCTGGACCATCCCCGTGGTGCCGTCGGCCGAGGGGCCGTTGACGACGACCACCTCGGCGTCGGGAGCGTGCTCGGCGAGTGCGTCCAGACAGTCCGCGAGTTCGTCGCGGGCGTTGAGTGTCGGGACGACCACCGAGAGGGACATACTCAGGGGTAGTCATCCCGAGCCCTAAAAACGTCGCGGGCTCAGACTGTTGCCGACCAGTAGGAGACGGAGGCCAGCCACCGCCCGACCGGCGTCGCCCCGACGGCGTTGTCGGCCCACCGGAACCCGGAGGCGACGCTGTTGGGGACTTTCCGGTAGAAGCCGTAGGGGAACACCCAGTCGTGGTCCGCCCGGTCGAGTTCGAGCCCTGTGTCGCTGAGCAGCCGGTCGACCTCCCGGCTGGAGTAGAGCCGCGACCCCATCGGAAGCGCCCAGGTGTACAGCGAGCGCGTCGAGAACCGGTTGAACGTGTCGAAGAACACCCGGTTCCGCGAGACCCGGGCCATCTCCTCCAGGAAGGAGGCGGGCGTATCGGCGAGGTGGAAAAACCGCATCGCGAAGACGATGTCGAAGTGGTCGTCGGGGAAGGGGAGGCGCGCGGCGTCACCGCGCATCCACTCCAGGCGGTCGGTGACGCCGGCCGACCGTGCCTTCTCCCGCCCCTGCTGGAGCATGGGCTCGGAGACGTCAAGTCCGACGATGTCCGCCCCCCGCTCCGCGAGCATCACGGTGAAGCGGCCGGTCCCACAGGCGATCTCCAGAACGTCCTTGTCCTCGACCGGCCCCAGCGCGTCCAGGACTGCCTGCTTCTCGCGGCGGTCGATGATCCGGCCGCCACGCGAGAAGCGCTTGTCCTCGTAGGACTCGGCCACGTCGTCGGCCTGGTACCACTCCTCTCCTTTCACGTTCCCCCCATGTCAACCGGGGCCTAAAACGGTACTGAAACCGCCGCCCGCCCCCCGCTGGTGCCCGAGGGGACTAGGAATATAAGGACATGGATGCAATGGATACACGTTCCCCGGATATATGGCCAAGGTTTACAGTTGCGAGCCGATTGTCGACACGTATGAGCACAAAAACGGACGGGAGCGTTGGAGATGTAACAAAAGAAGACCGTCGCGAGCGCCTCCGGGACCTGCCCCCGAGCGCGAAGCTCGTGGCGAAGGTGCTCCAGGTGGAGGGGACGATGTCCCTGGAGGAGGTCGCCGAGGAGTCACTGCTCCCGGACCGGACCGCCAGGTACGCGCTGAACCGGCTGACCGACGCGGACGTCGTCTCGGTCAGACACGACCCCTACGACGCCCGCCGGCGGCTGTACACCCTGGCCGACTGACTCGCAGAGCACGGCGCCGCCGGCCGGGCGCCCGGTCGATGCGCGGGAGACGGTCGACCCGCGGAGCGCGGGGGCCGAGATGGTAGCCCGACCCGGCGTCGAGGGGGTCAGCGTCGACGTCAGCACCCGGGCGCCCTCGGGCGCGACGACCGCCTACGTTCTCGGGGACAGCGACGCGCTCCTCGTCGACCCCGCCGGCCGGACCGACGCGCTCGACGGGGCCGTCGAGGAGCGCAACGTTTCCCACCTGGCGCTCACCCACCACCACCGCGACCACACCGGCGGGGTCGCCGCCTACGCCGACGCCTACGACCTCACGGTCTGGGCCCGGGCCGGCCGGGAGGGCGCCTTCGAGGCGGCGACCGGCGTCGAACCCGACCGGACCTTCCGGGAGGGGACGGTCCTTCCCGCGGGCGGTGGGGTCGAGGTTATCGAAACGCCCGGTCACGCCCCGGAACACGTCGCCTTCAGCGCCGAGAGCGGTCTGGTGACCGGCGACCTCGCGGTGGCGGAGGGCAGCGTCGTCGTCGGCGCCCCGGAAGGCGACATGCGTGCGTACGTCACCTCCCTTCGGCGGGTCCACGCCCGGAACCCGAATGTCCTCTACCCGGGCCACGGTCCAGTGGTCGAGGACCCGCGGGCGACCTGCCGGCGGCTCGTCGACCACCGACGACAGCGCGAGCGGCGCGTCCTCGCGGCCGTCGACGGCGGCGCCGAGACGCTCGCGGAGGTGGTCGACGCCGCCTACGAGAAGGACGTCTCGGACGTGCGCGACCTCGCGATGGCGACCGCCCGCGCCCACCTGGAGAAACTGGCCGTCGAGGGTCGGGTCCGCTGGGACGGCGAGCGCGCCCGGCCGGCCTGACGGCGCCGGACGGCCGCGCTCCTCCCTCACTCCGGCTCCGCCGGCAGCGAGAGCGCGAGGCTGTACATCTCGCCGACTGACGTGTCCCGCGCGGCGTCGGCCCGCCGGCGGGCCTCGGCGAGCAACTCGTCGGTCAGCCCGTCCTCGAGGTCCGCGACCGTCTCCCGGACGACCGAGAGGTGTGCGTCGACCAGGTCGGCGTGCCAGGGCACCGGGTCGAGCAGCGTCCGCGTCCGGTCGCGTCGCCAGCCGTGCCCGGCGAACAGCCGCCGGAGTCCGGCGGCGGGGTAGAAGGTCAGCGCCGGCTCCCCGCCGGCCAGCTCGGCGGCGGCGTTCTCGACGGCGAACAGGCGCCGGACCGGCGCCGACGCGGGGACGGGCGCGTAGTCGTCGACGACCAGGTCCGCGCCGGGCCGGACGACCCGGGTCAACTCAGCGGCCACCGCAGTCGCCGCAGCGGGCGGGAGGACGTTGAACAGCGCGTGGGCGGTGACGAGGTCGACGCTGTCGGCCGGCAGCGGCGTGGTCCGCACGTCCCCGCGAAGCACCGTCAGGCGGCGGTCGTCGAAGCGCTCGCGGACGGCCGCGGCGTGGTCGGGGTCGTCGGTCACCGCGTAGACGGCGGCCGCGCCGGCCTCGAGCAGGGCGGCGCTCATCCGACCGGTGCCGGCGCCAGCTTCCAGACAGACCGCGCCCTCGACGGGCCGGTCGGCGACCGCCTCGCGGACGGTGTCGGCGGGCATCACCCGAGGGGAGGGGCGGGCCGCCGAAACCCCTTCGGCCGCGGTACTGCGGGACGAGCCCAAACGCCCTTGCCGTCCCCGGACGTTCCGCCGGTATGCGCCTGACCTTCCTGGGCACCGGAAGTGCGATGCCCACCGGCGAGCGGTTCCAGACGGGACTGTTGCTCTCGGCGGGCGAGGACCGGCTGCTGGTCGACTGCGGCAGCGGCGCGCTCCACGGGCTGGCCCGCACGGAGGCGGGCTACGAGGGGGTCGGGACCGTCCTGCTGACCCACCACCACCTGGACCACGTCTCCGACCTGCTTCCGCTGATGAAGGCACGGTGGCTCGCTGGCGAGGAGTCGCTGACCGTCGCCGGCCCGCCCGAAACCCCGGCCCTCGTCGAGGACCTCCTGGACGTCCACGGGTACATGCAGGACCGGCTAGACCTGACGCTGCGGACCGTCGAACCCGGCAGCGAGGCGGCGGTGGCCGGCTTCGAGGTCGACTCGATGGAGACCCGACACTCCATGGACTGTCTGGCCTACCGCTTTGCCCATCCGGACGAGCCGGGCGACGTGGCCTTCAGCGGCGACAGCGAGGCCTTCCCGGAGCTCGCAGCCTTCGCCGACGGCGCCGCCGTCTGCGTCCACGACTGCTCGTTCCCGGACGACGTCGACGTCTCGAACCACCCGACGCCGGGCGCGCTCGGCCGGGCATTCGCCGATGCGGGCGCGGAGGTTGGCCGGCTCTACCTGACCCATCTCTACCCTCACACCGACGGCCGCCACGAGGAGATGCTCGAGTCCGTGGGCGAGCGCTACGAGGGCGCCGTCCGGGTCGCCCGCGACGGGCTCAGCGTCGAGGTGAGCTGACGGGAAGCGACCGAAACCGGTCGCTTCACTCCAGCCGGTACCGGAGCAGGGCGGCGATCCCGCCGAGGTTAGCCAGCTGCCGGCCGGGGTCGAACTCCCCGGAGAAGACGGTCACGTCACCGCCCTTCTGCTCGACGGTCTCGATGACCCGGTCGACGTCGACATCCCACTCGCCCTCGCCGCGGCGTTCCCGGCGCAGGTGGTCGTCGAGCACGAGCAGCGTCTCGACGGCGCCGTACTCGGCGGCCTCGGCGACCGATGCCGGCCCGTAGGCCACCTTCGCCCCCTCGGCGATCCGTCCGGTGAGCTCGTCGACCAGCTCCGACTCCTCGGCGATCCGCGTTTGCTGCTGGACGTCCTCGACGGCGCCGCGCTTGAGCACCTCGTGGACACCCCGGTCGCCGACGGCGCTCGTGTCGACGGTCGTGACCAGTTCCGCGAGTTCGGGGGCGTTCTCCTCGATGTAGTCCATTGCGTCCTGCTTGGTGAACCCCGGCCCGGCGAGGATGACCGCGTCGACATCCAGTCGGGAGAGCACGTCGGTCAGGTCGGCGAACAGTTCCTCCCGGGAGCGAGCGTACTCGCCCTTCCCGGTGGTTCCCGAAAGGGAAGCTCGCTCCTCGGTGCCGTACTGGGCGACGGTGTGGACGTAGGCCTGGCCCTCCTCGACGGTGGCGACCGCGACGTCGGGGTTGTCGGTGGCCTCGACGGCCTCCTCGACCCGCTCGCGCTGGTCGGGCTTCCAGACCTTCTCGACCTCGACCTCGGTCTGGGTCTCGACGTTGATGGTGTGGTGGTGGCCGAGCTGGTCCTCCCGCGAGCAGTCGACGATCTCGCCGCCGACCCGCAGCCGGTTGGCGAACTTGGCGAACTCGACGTCCTCGACGGCGAGCTCGACCCAGAGGTGTTCGCGCTCGCCACCCGTGTCCCGGAGCTGCTCGTCGTCGCGCTGGATCCGGCGGGTGGTGTCGCCGGCCACACGGTCGCCGGGCTCGACGACGTGAGAGAGGTGCCAGAGGTCGTCCAGGCTCTCGGGGACCAGCGTCAGCCGCTCGCGACCGCCCTCCCGCTGCTGTCGGTCGGCGACGCGCATACGCCCCGCTCCGTCCCGCCCCGGTAAGTGGGTGCCGGTCCGGAACTCGTATAAAAATCTGTCCCTCGGTCGACGGGTCTGAAACAGGTCGACGCCTCTCTTTATCCCGGGGTATCTACACTGGAGTGCGGTGGCACCGAACCCGTCCCCTGACCCCTGACACTGTGCCCTTCTGCCCTGCCACCGCTTTGGCCCTCCAGGCCACACCGAACGGCAACCGGTCGATACAGTCAACTGTCCGGACGCGTAGCTCCGGATGTGCCACGCGAGCCGACAGCCCATCTCCGGACCGACCCTGCACTGACCCCGCTCGTCGAGGAACACGGTCCGCTCGATCTGGACCCGGCTGCGGACCCGTTCCGCCGGCTGGTGGTCTCGCTGACCCGTCAGCAGGTGTCGATGGCCGCCGCCGACGCCATCGAGAAGCGTCTGTTCGATGCCGTCGAAGTGTCTCCCGAGGGGCTGCTGACTGCCGAGGAGTCCACGCTCCGGGAGGTCGGCCTCTCCCGGCAGAAAGTCGAGTACGTCCGCGCGGTCGCGCGGGCCTGGCGCGAGCGCGGCTACGGCCGCACGTCCTTCGAGGGGATGGACGACGACGCCGTCGTGGCCGAACTGACCGACATCCACGGCGTCGGCGACTGGACCGCGAAGATGTTTCTGCTGTTCGCGCTCGGCCGCGAGGACGTCTTCCCCGTCGAGGACCTGGGCGTGCGCCGGGGGATGGAGCAGGTCTGTGGCCGGGAGATGACTCGCGGGGAGATGCGCGAGCGGGCCGAGGCGTGGCGGCCGTACCGCTCCTACGCCAGCCGGTACCTCTGGCGTGCCTACGAGGGGTGACCGGCGCGAACCCCCGAGCGTGCCGGGCTCGGCGGGCCGAACACATCCGGACCGTTTTGTGGGCGGCCGGCGAAGGGAGGGTATCGACATCCGCGCCATGACTCGCTACGAGACAGTCGTCGAGGGCGACACGATCTACGTCGGCACCGACGACGGCGCGCTCGAGGTCGGTTCGGTCGAGGACGTCCTGCAGGTGGTGGGGGGGCCCTCCTGGACGATCCGCTACTCCGAGGAGGAGAAGGAGCGCCACCCGGGGATGGACACCTCCGACGAGGGGCTGACCGTCGACGTCGTCGACATGATGCAGGCGATGACTCACTCCGAACGGTTCGTGGAGACGCTCGCGGCCCAGCCCGCCGAGCCGACCGGCGGGGACGAGGTCTCGCCCCGCCTGGGGCTGTTCGTCGGGAAGCTGCTGGAGAACCTCGAGGGCGGGCTCTCCTGACTCTCGAGGGAGGCTGTCCGCCCGGCCGCCTGTCCCTCAAAACTCCCACAGTGACCGCTGCCCCGACCGGCTGGCAGACGAGTCGGACTCGTCGGCTCCCTCGGATCCGGACCCAGTCCCGGCATCCGCATCGGCCTCCGCGTAGGAGTCAAGGCTGGCCTGGTCGCGGTCGGCGAAGGAGAGCTTCGAGACCCGGACGCCGACCTTCCGGACCGGGTCGCCGGCGAACTCCTCGAACAGCGAGAGGGCGGTCTCCTCGACGAGGTCGGCGTCGGCGACCGGCCCCGGCAGCGACTCCGTGCGGGTGTTGACCTCGAAGGGCGGCTCAACGGCCTTGATCCCGATCGTCCGGTAGAGGACGTCCTTCCGCTCGGCGCGGGCGGCGACGGCCGCCGCGAGCGTCCGCACGCGCTCGCGCTGGCGGTCGGGCTCGGCAGTCGCCTCCGGGAAGGCCGACTCCCGGGAGAGGCTCTTGGGCCGCCCCGTCGGCTCGACGCTCCGGTCGTCCTCCCCGCGGGCGTATCGGCGGACCGCCAGCCCGCGCTCGCCGAAGCGGTCGGCCAGCCGGTCCGGGTCGGTCGCCGCCAGGTCGCCGGCGGTCTCGACGCCCATCTCCCGGAGTTCGCTGGCGGTGACGGGGCCGACGCCGTGGACCGCCTCGACGTCGAGGGGCGCGAAAAACTCCCGGACCTCGCCGGGCTCGACGACGACTAGCCCGTCGGGCTTGTCGCGGTCGCTGGCGACCTTCGCTGCGCTCATCGTCGGCGCGACGCCGACGCTGGCGGTGACGCCGACCTCGCGCTCGATGTCCGTTTTCAGGTCGCGGGCGAACGCCTCGACCCCCTCCCAGCTCACGTTGCTCGCGTTCAGGTACGCCTCGTCGATGCTCACCTCGCGGACAGTCCCGGCCCGCTCGTGGAGCAGCGCCTTCACCTCCGCCGCGACCGACTCGTAGAAGTCCATGTCGACCGGCCGGTAGAAGCCGGCGTCCTCGACGGCCAGGTCGGGGTCGGTCGCCGCCTCGATCTTGCGGGGGAGCGCCTCGAGTGCCGTCGAGATGGCCTGTGCGCTCTCGACGCCGTACGTCCGGGCCTCGTAGCTCGCGGTCGCGACGGCGCCGTGGGTCTCCCCGGGCTCGTACCCCATCCCCACGACCACGGGTTCGCCGCGCAACCCGGGCTCGCGCAGCCGCTCGCAGGCCGCGTAGAAGCAGTCCATGTCGACGTGACAGACCACCTGCGTGGCGCCGTCGTCACCGTCGCTGGCGCCGAACCACGACCCGTCGTCCGCGGCAGGTGGTCCTTCCATCGGTCGGTGAGCGGCGCCCCCGTCGGCGCGTCACTTGCCGCTGAAGCGGGAGCTGAACAGCCCCGACAGGAACGCCGAGACCGCGACCGCCAGCGCGACGTCGGTCAGGTCGTACTCCTCGCCGTCCTCCGCGAGGTAGACGGTGATCCCCACGCTGATCGCGACCGAGACGATGCCGTTCAGGAGGTCCTTTCCCAGTCCCATAGGTGTGTCTGGGGCCGCGACGCGAATGTGCTTTTCGGCGCGGCCGGGGCTCGCGGAGCGGCGGCCGAAAACCGCGGGGTGGTGTTGCCGGCCGGCAATCACCTGGTCCGTTGCCTGGAAAGCGGTGCCAATCACCGGAACTGTCGGCGGTGGTTCCCGCCGAGAGCCCCACGCCCCAGGGCTCCATGTGTATGTTTGCCACACCCACACTTAATCCTGTCGGCGAGCGGGTCCGGGAGACCGCCGGAGCAGGTGTCGCGGCGGCGACGGCACGGGCCCCGCTTTACCGGGCGCCACGGGAGGTTTTTTACCGGCGGCAGCGATCTCCGGGTAAGCAGTGACCCGGACGTACTACGACCTGCTCGGGGTGTCCCCGGAGGCCTCCGCCGAGGCGGTCGAGCGGGCCTACCGCGAGCGGCTGAAGGAAACCCACCCCGACGTGAGCGACGCAGCCGACGCTCGCGACCGGACCCGGCGGCTCATCGAGGCCCGGGACGTGCTCACCGACGCGAGCGAGCGGGCCCGTTACGACCGCCTCGGCCACGAGGCCTACGTCGGGCTCAAGGACACCGACGCGCAGTGGGCCGGCCGGACGGCCGGGCAACCGACCGCGGACGCCCGCGAAACGACCGACGCGAGCGAGTCCCGAACCGGGCGCGGGAGGGGCGGCCGTAGCCATCAGGAGACCACAGCAGCCGACCGGGAAGGGCCCGGCGACGACAGCAGCACGGGGAGCGGGCGCGGCGAACGCGGTGCGAGCTGGAGTGAGGGGCGGAGGGCCCGCGAGCACGTCGGCACGCCGTCGTGGTCGGGACACCGGGAGGCGCGGGCGGGGGCCGCCCGGGCCTGGAACCCGGACTCGCCGTACGCGGTTCACCGCACTGAGGGCGGGTTACACGGTAGCCGGCTCTCCCCTGTCGGCCCGTCGCTGGTGTTGTTGGGTGCCGCGTTTCTGACGTATCCGGTGCTCGTCGCGGGCGTGCTCTTCCCGGGCTTTCCGCTGCTCGCGCGGGTGCTCGTCGGCGGCTGCGCGCTCGGACTCGTCGCCTACCTCCAGTCGGTCCCGGAGGTCGGGATGGCTGTCTTCGGGACCTGGTTCGTCCTCGGGCCGGCCGCCCTCGTGGCACTCGGCGTCCCGCTGGTGTCGGCTCGCGGTGCGGTCGTCGCGGTCGCGACGGGCGTGCCGCTCGGCCTCTCGGCGCTGGTCCGGGTCGCCCTCCGGTGACCGGGCGGCACCGCGGACGCGGTATCAAATGGCGTCACAGACCCGGTCGTGAAGTTGCTCGCGAAAGCGGTGGCTGGCCTCGCCGTCGGTCTCCACCTCGAGGACCTGCGTCCCCTCGCGGCCGAGGCTGTCCTCGAACCGCTCGACGAAGTCCTCGCGGCTCCCGGCGGTGGCGAACTCCAGGTCGTAGAGCTCGCCCGTCCCCTCGAAGTCCAGCCCGTGGGGCGTCTTGAACTGCTCGGTAAAGGGCGGGTCGAAGTCCTCGACCGGGAGTTTGTGGAAGATGCCGCCGCCGTCGTTGTTGACGAGGACGACCGTCGCGTCGACGCCACACCGCTCCAGCGCCAGCAGCCCGTTCATGTCGTGGTAGTACGCCAGGTCACCCGTGACGAGCACCAGCGGGTCGTCGGTCGCGCTGCCGGCACCCAGCGCCGTCGAGGTGACCCCGTCGATGCCGCTGACGCCGCGGTTCCCGAACGCCCGGACGTCGGCGGCCCGGGGCCGGCCGAAGCGGTCCAGGTCCCGGACGGGCATGCTGTTCGAGACGAACAGCGTCGCCGGGTCCGGCAGGCGGCGGGCCACCTCGCGGAGGAGTGCCCCCTCGAAGAGCCGCTCCTCGCAGGCCTCGGCCACCAGCGGCCAGTAGTCGGCCTCGGCGCCGGCGAAGCGGCCGTGCCAGTCGGGGCTCCCGCCGTCCTCGACCGCGGCGGCGAGCTCGTCGGCCAGCGGCGACGGGTCCGCCACGACCAGGTCCGTGGCAGTGAACTCCGCCTCCCGCCATCCTCCGGCGGGGTCGACGACGACCTGCCGGGCATCGGCGGCTGCGAGATACTTCCGGAGCGTCTTCGAGGTGGGCGAGGCGCCAAAGCGGAGCACGAACTCGGGGTCGGCCCACGCCGCCGCGCCGTCGAGGTAGGAGTCGTACCCGCCACAGACGGTCGTCCGCTCGACGTGTGGGCCAAAGCGCAGCCCCGAGAGCGGGTCCGCGAGCACGGGGAACCCGGTCGCCTCGGCGAGCCGGGACAGCGCCGGCCGGGCCGGCGTCGGCCGGTCGGCCGGGCCACAGACCACCAGCCCCCGGTCGACGTCCTCGACCGCCCCCGCCAGCGCCTCGACGTCCGCACGCCGGAGCCGGGTCTTCCCGCGGGTCCTGGTGACGAAGGGGCCGACCCGCCCGGTCGCCGCCTCGGGGTGCTCGCGCTCGAACCCCTCGGGGACGTCGCCGGGCACCTCGACCGGCTCCAGCGGCTTGCGGAAGGGGACGTTCAGGTGGACCGGGCCGGGTGGGGTTCCGGTCGTCTCGGCGACCGCCCGGTCGACGGTCGTCCGCAGCGAGCGCAGCTTCCGGGCCTCGGGCTCTGGCTCGGGGAGCGTCCGGTGGTACCGGACCGCGTCGCCGTAGAGGTCCGTCTGGTCTGTGGTCTGATTGGCGCCGCTGTCCCGCAACTCGGGCGGGCGGTCGGCTGTCAGCGCCAGCAGCGGTACCCGGGACTCGCTCGCCTCCAGGACCGCCGGGTGGAAGTTGGCCGTCGCCGTCCCGGAGGTACAGACGAGCGCGGTCGGTACCCCCGTCCGGCGGCCACGCCCCAGCGCGAAGAAGGCCGCCGACCGCTCGTCGAGATGCGAGAAGACCTCGAGCTGGGGGTGCTCGGAGACGGCGACGGTCAGCGGCGTCGACCGGCTGCCCGGCGCGACACAGACCGCCTCGACGCCGGTCGCTGCGAGCTCCTCGGCGATAGCCCGTCCCCACAGCGTGTTCCGGTTCGGTGCGCTCATCGGTCACTCCAGTTCGTCCATCACGGGCCGGTACTTCAGCTGCAGTTCGTCCCACTCGCTGTCGGGGTCGCTGTCGGCGACGATGCCCGCGCCGGCAAACAGCGTCGCAGCGTCCCGGCGGGCCAGCGCCGACCGGATGGCGACGCCGAAGGTCCCGTCGCCCGCGGCGTCGAACCACCCCACAGGGGCGGCGTACCACCCGCGGTCGAAGGCCTCCGTCTCGCGGATCGTCCGCAGGGCTTCGTCCGGTGGCAGTCCCCCGACCGCCGGCGTGGGGTGCAACGCCTCGACCAGCGTGAGGACGTGCTCGTCGCGGGTGAGCGTCGCCTGCATCGGCGTCCGGAGGTGCTGGACGGTCGCGAGCCGCCGGACCGTCCGGGTCCCCGTCCGGATCGAGGCCGCCAGCGGGGCGAGCTGGTCGCGGACCGCGTCGGCCACGAGCTCGTGCTCGTGGACGTCCTTCTCGGAGTCCCGCAGCTCGGAGGCGAGCCACTCGTCCTCGGCCGGCGTATCCCCGCGGCCGGTCGAGCCGGCGAGCGCCTCGGTCTGGACAGTTCGCCCCTCCAGCGAGACCAGCCGCTCGGGGGTCGCGCCGAAGAAGGCCCCGCCGCGTTCGGGCTCGACCAGGAAGCGAAAGCAGCCGGGGTAGGTGTCGCTGAGCCGGTCGAGCGTGTCCACGACGTCGAGTTCATCCGCAAGGTCGACCTCCAGAGACTGGGCGAGTACGACCTTCCGGAGGTCCCCGCGGCGCACGCTCGCGGTGGCGTCGGTCACCTGCCGGCGCCACCCCGCGAGCGAGGGCGTGGGCCGGCTGTCGGCCACCCCGGGCGGCCCGACCGCCCCCAGGTCGGGCAGGGCTGCGAGCCGGTCGCGCCAGCGTTCGAGCCGGCGTTCGGCGCGGGCGGCCGCGTCGGGTCCGGTGGCGGCCGTCGTCAGCCAGCCGTGACCGTTCGCCAGCGACAGCTGCACGGCCGGCAACACGAACAGCGCGCCGGGGTACCCCTCCCAGGTCGCGCCCGGTCCGGGGTCGGCGTGCCCCTCGTGAAAGGCGAACCCGCCGTAGAGCCGCGGCCGCGCGGCCTCGGGAAGGTCAAGCGGGACCTCGAGCCCGGCAAACACCGCCTCGGCGCGCTCGCGGACGTGCTCGAACCGGTCGGGGCCCTCCGCGGAGACGGTCGCCGCTACCCCGCCGGCGACGAGCGTCGTCGTGGCGTCGGCCCACGCGACCCGGGGGCGGCCGGCCGCCCGCAGCAGCGGTTTGACGGGGCTGCCCTCGATGCGGCACCAGCGGACGGCCCCGTCGACTGCTCGCCGGCCGGCGCGCTCCTCACCGCGCGGTCGTTCCATCCTCTCGGGGTACGGGATCCGGACATTTGGACCTAACTATAGTGCCCGAGTGGCCACCGCGACCGGAGACCGGCAGGCCGCCGCTCCCGCTGCCGGAGCGGGAGCTTCGCGCTCCGGAGCGACGCCGCCCGACGGACGGACGATACGGTCATCTGAAAGTTCGCATCTTCCTCTCCAAAGTTCGCTTTTTCTTCCGACAGGACGTTTTTCGAGTTCGGGAACATTCCCCGTCAGGTTTAAATACACCTCCATGCAAGCGGGACATGTTGCGATGCCAAAGGTAGAGATAACCATCCCTGAGCATCTCGAGATGCAGATCGCTCAGCTGGTCGAGCGGGGCGAGTTCCTCAACCGCGAGGAGGCGATCGAGGATCTGCTCTCCACTGGACTGAAAGCCTACAAGACGAGTGGCCCGACGAACGAGGAGGAGGAGCCGGGGTACGAGGACGACGGCATGATGGGCCACGACGACGAGTACGTCTTCTGAGGACCCGTTCTGGTATCGGCTCCCAAGCAAGGTTTAACCGCGCGTCCGTCGTATTCCGCCCATGCACAAAGACGAGCTGCTCGAGCTCCACGAGCAGATGGTGACGATCAAGGAGTACTTCGCGGGACTGGAGCAGGTCGACCCCGCGCTGTTCGAGCCGTACGAGGAGCTGGACGTGACCCCCGACGACGTCCACATGTCCAAAAGCGAACACAAACACGCCGTGTTCGTGCTGGGTAACGCCCTGGCCAACGCCATGAGCGAGGACGAGTTCTCCGACGCCGGCCGCGTCGGCAAGCGGATGCGCGAGCTCGCAGAGGACGCCGAGCGCAAGCTGTAGTCAGTACTCGCGTTCGATGAGGTAGTCCGCAACGGAGGCCAGCAGGTCGCTGGCCTCGTTGTCCGGGAGCGCGTCGAGGTGGTTCTTCCCGCTTCGCACGAGCCCGCGGGCTCGCTCGCGAGCGAACTCGATGCTGCCGGCCGCCTCGAGTTCGTCGAGCGCGGCGTCGATCTCCGTCTCGGTGACTGCCTCGACCGAGCCCGCGTCGACCAGGTCGTCGACGTCGACCCCCTGGTTGCGGGCGTGAACCGTGATCAGGGTCTGTTTGCCCTCGACGAGGTCGCTGCCGCGCTGTTTGCCCAGCTTCTCCGTCGGCGTCGTCAGGTCGAGCAGGTCGTCCTGGATCTGGAAGGCGCGTCCGATGTCGAGGCCGTAGCTGTGGAGGGGTTCGACGGCGTCGTCGTGACCGAGGATGACCGCCGGGATCGAGGCCGCGGCGGCGTACAGCACTGCAGTCTTGAGCTCGACCATCCGCAGGTACTCGTCGGGCGTGACCGCCGCTCTGCCCTCGAAGTCGATGTCCAGTGACTGTCCCTCGCAGATCTCGGTGCAGGTGGTGGCGAGTTCGGACAGGGCCCGGACCGACCGCTCGGCCGGTGCGCCCGTCTCCAGCATGTTCTCGAAGGCCTTCGAGTAGAGGGTGTCGCCGGCGAGGATCGCCGTCGAGAGGTCGAACTCCCGGTGGACCGCCGGCACCCCGCGGCGGACGTCGTCGTCGTCCATGATGTCGTCGTGGATCAGGGTAAAGGACTGGATGATCTCCACGCTGACCGCCGCCCGCATGACGTCGACCTCGCCGTCGACGGCGGGAAAGGACCGGTAGTCCGCGGCCAGGGGGGAGACGTCCGCGAGCGACTCGGCCGCGAGCAACAGCACCGTCGGCCGGAGCCGCTTGCCGCCGGCCTGCAGGAGGTAGCGGGAGGCCTCGTAGAGGCGTTCGGGCTCGGCGAGCGGGAGGTCCTCGTCGATGGCCTCGTTGACCCGCTCCCGGCGGCTGGCGACCGCCCGCTCGACCGCCTGCTGCCCCGCCATCTACTCCTCGACGAGGGTGATCATGTTGCCGTTGCGCGTGACGTGCAGGTCGCGCCCGAGCTGGTACCCCTGGTTCTCCGCGAGGTCGACGTAGGGGGCGAACCCGCCCATGTCCTGATGGGCGGGGATCACGTGCTGGGGCTGGAGGGTATCCAGCATCTCGTAGTGGCCCTCCGAGCGGAGGTGGCCCGAGACGTGGATGTCGTCGTAGATCCGGGCGCCCTGCATGCCGAGCAGGCGCTCGGACTGGTAGCGCTGCCCCTCGTTCGTGGGCTCGGGGATGACCCGTGCGCTGAAGATGACCTTGTCGCCGTTATCCAGCTCGTATGGGGTCTCCCCGCGGCCCATCCGGGTCAACATCGCGCGGGGCTCGCCCTGGTGACCGGTCACGATCGGCAGGAAGTTCTCCTTGCCCTCGTTCATGATCCGCTTGAACGTCCGGTCCACCGACTTCCGGTGGCCGTACATCCCCAGGTCGTCGGGGAACTCGACGAAGTCCAGCCGCTCGGCCGTCCCGGAGTACTTCTCCATCGACCGCCCGAGCAGGACGGGCTGGCGCCCGATGTCGTCGGCGAACTCCACGAGGCTCTTGACGCGGGCGATGTGGCTGGAGAACGTGGTGGCGACGATCCCGCCGTCGTAGTCTTCGATGCTGTGGATGACGTCCCTGAGGTGGCGGCGCGCGACGGACTCGCTGGGCGTGCGGCCCTTGCTGCCCGCGTTCGTGCAGTCCTCGATGTAACAGAGGACGCCGCCGTCCTCCCGGGCGATCTCCCGGAACCGCTTCATGTCGATGGGGTCGCCGATGACCGGCGTGTGGTCCATCCGCTTGTCGAGCCCGTAGACGATCGAGCCCTCCGGCGTGTGCAGGACGGGGTTGATCGCGTCGATGATCGAGTGGGTGACGTTGACGAACTCGAGTTCGTTGTCGTCGCCGATCCGCATCGTCCCGCCGGCCTCCATCTTCACGAGGTCGTTCTGGACGCCGAACTTCTCCTCGCTCTGGATCTGCTGTTTGACCAGTTCGATGGTGTAGGGCGTGGCGACGATTGGCGCGTCGTACCGGTGGGCCAGCTTCGAGATGGCGCCGATGTGGTCGAGGTGGCCGTGGGTCGGCACGATGGCCTTCACGTCCCCCTCCAGGTCGGACATGATCCGGTCGTCGGGGATCGCACCCATGTCGATGAGGTCGAGCGAGTGCATCCGCTCGGTCTCGACGTTGTCGTGGATCAGCACCTTCGAGAGGTTCAGCCCCATGTCGAAGACGACGACGTCGTCGCCCGCACGTACCGCAGTCATCTGCCGCCCGACCTCCTCGTAACCGCCGATTGTCGCGATTTCGATCTCCATTGTATCACTCCGAGATGCCGTCCTGGCGGCCCGCCGGCGGGAGAGCCCGCGTGGCCGGCAACACCCGCGTCTTGCGGGGTCGCCGGCGTCGCGTGGTCCCGGACACACCTCGTGGGCCGGCACCCGACTGGGGTGCCGACCGCGTGTGCCCGCCGGCCGTCGCACCGTCCTCGGACGGCCTGACACTCGGTTAGGGGCGCCTACGACGGGCGACGGTAAAAACTGTGGGGATTCCCCGGGAGAGCTTATAAACCGGACACGGATGCTGGGAGACCCACCGCGGACGACCCGCGGTACCTCGGGGGACGAGCGAGGGCGAACCCGGGGAATAGCCCGGACGCTACCCGTCCTCGTTGGGGTCAGCGAGCGGGTCCGACGGCGCCGTCGACCCTGCCGGTTCGAACCCGCCCTGTGACCCCTCGGCCTCCGTCGGCTCGAACTCCCCATCCTCCGCGGATCCCCCCGTGTCCACCGGCTCGTCGTCCGGCTCCCCGTCGAAACCCTCCTCGAACCAGTCCTCCCGTTCGGTCACGCCGCTGCCCGCCCCGGTGTCGTCGTCCGGACCGGACTCTCGGTCGGGGCCGGGCTCCGAGGTCGCGCCCGAGGTGCCGAAGGCGATCTCCTCTGGGGACGGTTCGCGTGGCCCGGCCGGCTCGCCGTCGTCAGCGTCGGCGGCGGGGGCGGAACCGGTGGCGGAACCGGGATCGGAATCGGAGCCGGAACCGGCGTCGGGGTCGACCGGCTCCGTCTCCAGCTCCCCGACCGGTCGGCCCGCCTCCGCGGTGTCGTCATCCCCGAAATCCGCCCCGGCGGGGCCGGCGTCGGCGCTCCCCGCGTCGCCGGCATCGGACTCCTCGACCTCGGCGTCTGACTCCGGCCCCGTCGTGACCGAGCCGGTCCCCGACGGCTCCGGTGTGTCGGCCCCGCCGACGTCGACTGTCACCGTGTCGGACTCGCCGGCGGTACCGGCGTCCGCCTCCGCCGCCGCGGCGTCGGGGTCGCTCCCGCCGGACGGCCCGCTGGCGCCGGTCTCCGCGGCCTCCTGCCCGGACCCCTCCCCGCCGTTCCCCCCGGCTGCGGGCGGTTCGACGCCTCCGGACTCCGTCGACCGGTCGGCCGACCCGGCCGGTTGTTCGCTCCGGTCGGCCGCCACCCCGCTCTCGGTCCCGGCCTCGGCTCCGGTCCTGGCCCCGGTTCCGGCTTCGGCCCCGGCCGCGGACGCCGGCGACTGCGACCGGGCACCGCCCGGCGTCGGGTCCCGGTCCGGCTCCGGAGACGGGGGTGTCGTGTCGCGTCCCCCCTCGTTGCTGGCCTCCTGACCCTCCGTTTCGGCGTCGCTTCCAGTTGCCGACGGCGCTGCCCGTTCGCCGGCGACCGACAATTCGGCTCCGGCGACCCCCATCGCGACGCTGTCGGCGACGAGTTTGTTCAGGGTCGCCAGCAGCCCCGCACCGAGCACGTAGAAACCGAGAAAAGCGAGGACCGCGCCGGCGGCGACGGTCGCCGGCTCCTCGACCGGTGGCGGCCCGGGGGTGATTGCGGCCAGCCCCGGCCACGCGAGGCTGTACCCCAGGCCGAACAGGGCACCGCCGACGGCGACGACCAGAAGCACGTACGCGAACAGCTTGGCGCCGTACCTCGTGCTCCGGACACTTCGAACGGCTGTCATACCCTCACCATGGACGAACGGGATCAAAGAGCTTTCGGCCCCGTCGTCGTGGTTCACTCACTGCGGGGGCGGTCACCCGCCGCCGATCGCCGTCCCGGGTGCCCCGCCGGCGAGAAACGGCTCCAGCCCGTCGGGACCGAAGACGTGTGCGGGAGTCGATAGGTCGAGCAGCGTGCGGACTTTGCCCGCCATGCCGCCGGTGACGTCGGCCCCGGCGCTCCCGCCCAGCGCCCCGGCGGCGTCGTCCCAGCTGTCGATACGGTCGATGACCGCCCCGTCGGCGTCGAGCACGCCGGGCACCTCGCTACAGAGGCCGACGCGGTCGGCGTCGAGCGACCGGGCCAGCGAGGTCACTATCTCGTCGCCGCTGAGGATGGTCGCGCCGGCACCCTCCTGGACCACGGGGTCGGCGTGGACGACCGGGAGAAACCCCTCTCCGAGCATCCGCTCGACGGCGCCCGCTGGCAGCGAGAGGGTGCCGGCCGCGTCCCGCGAGGCGACGGCGAGCGTGTCGACCGGCAAGGCCGGCACCCCGCGCTCCTGCAGTGCCCCGACGACCGCGTCGCTGAGGTCGGTCATCGCGTCGTGGATGTCCGTCACGGCCGCGGCCTCGCGGGTTCCGTCGGTGTCGGTGACGCCGTGGGCCTCGGCCCGCGGGTGGGCGAAACTCCCCCCGCCGTGGACGAGCACGAGCCCGTCGCTCGCGGCCGCGACGGCGTCGGCGGCCGCAGCGAGCCCCGCCCCGTCGAGCGTTCCCTCGCGTTCCTTGTCGGTGATGACGCTCCCGCCGAGTTTGAGCACCGTCGTCATGTGCTGCCCCCGGCCCCGTCGCTCTCTACCCGGACGCCGTCCGTGTCGAGTTCGGCCCGGAAGGAGCGCTCGCAGCCGGGCGTGTAATCGAGCGCGGTGGCGGTCTCGCTGGTGTCGTCCAGCGCGACGATGCAGCCGCCCCCGCCCGCGCCCGTGAGCTTGGCGCCCATCGCGCCGGCGTCCCGCGCGGCCCACACCATCGCGTCCAGCGACCGGGAGGAGACGCCCAGCGCCGACAGCAGCCCGTGGTTGAAGTCCATCAGCCGGCCGACCTCCGCGACGTCCGCCTCGGCCAGCGCCCGCTCGCCACTGCGGACGATGTCGCCGATCGCGGCGACCGTGTCGGCCGCGAAGTCGTAGGACTCCCGCAACTCGCGCACGCTCGCCACGAGCGCGCCCGTGTCGCCCGCGCCGCCGTCGTACCCGATCACGAACGGGAGGTCGGGCGCGTCGGTCGTCCGGCAATCTTCCCCCTCGACGCGGACCGCCCCGCCCATCGTCGAGCAGAAGGTGTCCGCGCGCGAGGCCTGGCCGTCCTGGACCGTGTGCTCGACGCGGTAGGCCCGGTCGGCCAGCTCCCCGCGTGAGAGTTCCACGCCCAGTTCGCGGGTGGCGGCGTCGATGGCCGCGACGGCGACCGCCGCCGACGAGCCCAGTCCGGCCCCCAGCGGGATGTCGCTCTCGATGGTGATCTCGAAGCCCGCGTCGGGGGCGTCGGCCGCGTCCCTGGCCTGTTCGACGGCCTCGTTGACGTAGCCCATCGCGGCCTCCAGCAGCGTGTCCGGGACGTCCACGTCCGGGCGGCCGGCCGCGTCGCCGCTGTACTCGACGGTGAACCCGTCGAGCGTGAGGTCGGAGGAGTGGACGCTGAGCCCCTCCGGCCGGCGCTCGGCGGTGACGCTGGCGCGCTGTTCGATGGCACACGGGACCGCCGGCTCGCCGTAGACCACCGCGTGCTCGCCGAACAGGTACACCTTCCCCGGGGCGCTCGAGGTGACCATGTCCGACCCTGTGTGCGCCGGTAAATACCGGTGTCGGTTAAAATCGTCCGCGGACGCAGGCGCCAACCCACCCGCCGAGCGTCGAGAGTCCGACGATGTAGAAGACCCCGAAGGGCACAGCCGTGACCACGGCCGCCAGTCCGATCCCCTCCACGAACGAAGGCAGACCGAGCACCGCACCAGTGAAGACCGGGAAGAAGACGCTGGTGAGCGTGATGGCCAGCGCGCCGAGCAAAACGAACGCGACCAGGCCGGCCAGGAGGCCCACCTGGAACCCACTGGTCCGGTCGGTCCCGGCCACGTAGCCGCCGACACCCCCGCCAAGCAGGGGAGCGCACGGGAGCAGCGGGGCGGCCGCCACCGTCACGAGAGTTCCGACCAGGACCGCTGTGGCCGTGTCTCTCATACCGAAGGGCGCCCGCGTCCCGGAAAGTGTCTTGTGGGGCGTCCCGTCCCTGACCAGTGCCTCAGAGCAGGTCTTCGTCGTGGATGCGGACGCCAAGCCAGCCGCCGACCGCCGACAGCCCGACGACGTAGACTCCCACGAACAGCGCGCCGAGGAGGAACACGGCAACCCCGAGCCCCGAGACGAAGCCCGGCGGCGCCCCGACCAGACTCGCGATGACCACAAAGAGAAGGCTCCCCAGCAGGACGGCGAAGACCAGCAGCGCCAGGAACGCAACGACACCGGCGAGAGCCCCGACCCGGAGCCCGTCGTTCCGGGCCGTCTCTTGCTCGTCGGCCTCGAGGTAGCCCGCCACCGCCCCGCCGAGCACCGGGGCGAAGGGCAACACGGGTGCGAGCACGAGCGTCACGATCCCGCCGAGGGCGGCGTTGAGCCAGGTCTCGGCCATGGACCCCAGGTCTCCGGGTGCGCGAAAGTGTCTTGTGGTGGTCCGTCTCCGTGGTGGCCACTCACCACGGTGCGACGGAGGAGAACTGTCCTTCGACGGAGGTAGGTCAGCCGGCTCAGATCCCGGACTCGAAGTCCTCGAGGGCGTAGGCGGGCTCGGCACCGCGGCGGTCGAGCGTCTCGTTGGCCAGCAGCCAGTAGACGACCGACAGCGCCTTGCGCCCCTTGTTGTTCGTGGGGACCACGAGGTCGACGTTCGAGGTGGTGTTGTTCGAGTCGCACATCGCGATCACGGGGATGCCGACCGTGATCGCCTCCTTGACGGCCTGGGAGTCGCCGATGGGGTCCGTGACCACCACGACGTCGGGCTCGATGTAGCCGTCGTACTTCGGGTTGGTGAGCGTCCCGGGGATGAACCGGCCCGTGCGTGCGCGGGCGCCCACGGCCTCCGCGAACTTCTCGGCCGGGAACCGGCCGTACTGCCGCGAGGAGGCCACGAGGATCTGCTCGGGGTCGTAGTTCGCCAGGAAGTCCGCCGCCGTCCGGATCCGGCTGTCGGTCATCGAGACGTCCAGCACGTACAGGCCGTCGGTCCGGACGCGGTGGATGAACCGCTCCATGTCCTTGGTTTTCTGCTGGGTGCCGATGTGGACACCCGCCCCGAGGTAGTCGTCGACGGGGATCAGCAGGTCCGCTTCGCTCTCCTCGTCGGGCATCACGTTCTCGTCGAGGGTCGGGCCCGTGTCGTCGGCCTCCTCGGCGTCGGGGTCGCCCTCGCCGGCCTCGCCGGCCGCGTCCGGCTCGGCGTCCGCGTCGCTCGTCGTCTCGGCCCCGGCCTCGGGGGCGGGCTGTTCTGTCTCGGCCTCGGCTTCGTCGGACGCCTCCGGCACCGCCTCCTCGGCGGGCTCGTCGGCGTCGGACTCGGCTGTTTCGAGGCCCTCGTCGTCGTTGCCGCTCATGCGTTGTGTTCGATCCTGATGAGTTCGTTCAGCTTGGCTGTGCGTTCGCCGCCGACCGCGCCCGTCTTGATGTATGGGGCGTCGGTCGCCACCGCCAGGTGGGCGATGGTGGTGTCCTCGGTCTCGCCGCTCCGGTGGGAAACCACGGGGTCGTAGCCGCTCGCGACCGCGCGCTCGATGGCGTCGAACGTGTCGGTCAGCGTCCCGATCTGGTTTGGCTTGACCAGGATGCTGTTTGCCGCGCCGGCCTCGATGCCCCGCTCCAGGCGCTCGACGTTCGTGACGAAGAGGTCGTCGCCACAGACCAGCGTCCGCGCCCGGCCGGAGCCGCCGGGGTCGTTCCCGCCGACCCGCTCGGTCAGCCGGGCGAAACCCTCGAAGTCGTCCTCGTCGAGCGGGTCCTCGACGTAGACGAGGTCGTACTCCTCGACCAGCCCGAGCACGTACTCGACCTGCTCGTCGGGGGTCCGCTCCCGGTCGCCGTACCGGTAGACCCCCGAGTCGCCGTCGTACAGCTCCGCGCCGGCCACGTCGAGCCCGATGCGGACCTGGAAGCCCACGTCGTCCTCGACGCGGGCGACGGCCTCGGCGACGACTTCGAAGGCCTCGCTGTCGTCGATGGAGGGCGCCCACGCGCCCTCGTCGCCTTTCCCGCAGGCGACGCCGCGGTCGGCGAGCAGGTCGGCGACGGCCTCGTGGACGGCCGCGTTCGCGAAGGCCGCCTCCTCGACGCTGGGGGCGCCGACCGGCGCCGCGAGGAACTCCTGGATGTCGGTGGCGTCGGCGGCGTGCTCGCCGCCGCCGACCACGTTCCCCAGCGGGACGGGGAAGCTGTTCCCCCGGAAGGTGCCCCCCAGATGCTGGAAGAGCGGGAGGCCGGCGACGTCGGCACCGGCCTTCGCGGCGGCCATCGAGATGGCCACCGCGCTGTTCGCGCCGATGCCGGAGAAGTCGTCGGTACCGTCGGCGGCGTGCAGCGCGGCGTCGACCTCGCGCTGGTCGCCGGCGAAGACCTCGCCGACCAGCCGTGGGACCGCCTCCGCCCGGGCGGCCGCGATGGCCTCCTCGACGGGCAGTTCGACGGCCTCGTACTCGCCGGTGCTGGCTCCCGACGGCGCCTTCGCGCGACCGAACCCGCCGCTCTCGGTCTCGACGTCGGCCTCGACCGTCGGGTTCCCCCGGGAGTCGAGCACGCGCCGCAGGCGCACGTCGGTCACCAGCGTCACCGGTCGCCACCCCGCCGGACAGTGAAGGGGAGCACGTCTGCGTCGTACTCCTCGGCCGCGATGAGGATCGGCTGGGTCTGGTCGGTGTCGACCAGGACCGGCGCGCCGTAGGCGACCTGCAGGGCTCGCGCCCCGATGATGCGTGCCTTCTCGTAGCGGCTGTCGGTCCGTGCCATCACTGGTAGGGTGCCACGATGTCCACCAGGTCCTTGTGCGAGACGAGCATCCGGCGACAGCAGTGTCGCTCCACGCCGAGTTCGTCGAGCACCTTCTCGGGGTCCTCGGGCTCCTCGGCCTCGCGGGTGCGGGCCTTGAACTCCTCCCAGTGCTCGCCCACGACGTTCCCACACGTGAAACACCGGACTGGTACCATCATGGTTAGCGGTAGGACTTCTGGTAGCGGGCCCGGGCGCCGGGGCCACCCCACTTCTTCTGTTCGGACTGGCGCACGTCGTTGACCAAAAGCGACCGGTCGAAGTCCATGTACGCGTCCCGCAGCTCGGCGTCGTTCGTGTACTGGACGAGGCCGCGGGCGATGGCGGTCCGGGCCGCGTCGGCCTGGCCCATCACGCCGCCGCCCTCGACGGACACCTCGATGTCGACGCCGTCGCGCAGCTCCTCGCCGGCGATCCGGAACGGCTCCAGCATCTTGAGCTGGGCCGACTCCGGCTCGACCAGTTCGACCGGCTGTGCGTTGACCCGCACCTTGCCCTCGCCCTCGCGGACGGTGGCGCGTGCGATCGCCGTCTTCTTCTTGCCTGATGTGTTCGTTACCATGTCACGTTCGCTCCGAGTGCCTCGCTGATGTCGCCCAGCGGGACGAACTTGATGTTCGAGAGCCGGTCCAGCGACGTCCCCTCCAGCACTTCCGCTTCCACCTCGTCCTCGTAGGGGTTGCCCACGTAGACGCGGACGTTCTCGATGGCCTCGCGGCCGCGGGGTCGCTTGTGGGGAACCATCCCGCGGACCGACCGCTTGAAGATGCGGTCGGGCCGGCGGGGATAGGCGGGCCCGCGGTCCGAGCCCACCTCCCGGCGCCCCTGGTACTTCTCGACCAGCTGGTCCTCGCTGCCGGTGATCACGGCCCGCTCGGCGTTGACGACGGCGACTCGCTCGCCGTCGAGCGCGCGCTCGGCGACCTGCGAGGCCACACGGCCCAGGATGCAGTCCCGGGCGTCGACAACGAGGTCGGCGTCGAACTCCGCGACGCTCATCGGATCACCCGCACGTTCGTTCCGTCGGGGTTGTCTTCGAGTGCCTGTTCGAGTCGTTTGGTCTCACCGACCTGCTGGATCTTCGTCTCGGCCGTCCCGGAGAAGTCCACGGCGGCGACGGTGACCTCCTTGCGGAGGGCACCGCTGCCGAGGACCTTCCCCGGCACCACGACCGTCTCGTCCTCCCGGGCGTACCGCTCGATGCGGCCCAGGTTGACTTCGGCGTGGGTGCGCCGCGGTTTCTCCAGGCGGTCGGCGACGTCGCTCCAGACGTCGCCACCGCCGTTTCGGGCGGCCGACTTCAGGTCGGCGATGAGACTACTGAGTCTCGGGTTTGTCTTGCTCATGACCTACCTCCTGAAAAGTACAGGGAGCGGCTGGACAGGGGGGTTCTGAACCTCCCGGGGCCGGCCGCTCGTTCGAGTTTCACGGCTCTGTCGGGTCGAGCCGGAAGATGCAGGGAGCAGGATTTGAACCTGCGGACCCCTACGGGACAGCGCCCTGAACGCTGCGCCGTTGGCCAGACTTGGCTATCCCTGCGCGCATCCGACGGTACTGCCGGGCCCCACAAACCGCTTTCGGAACGGCCGCCGGCCGCCCCAGCCCCGCCGCTCTCCAGCGGGACTGCGACGTTGCCGGCTCGGGCTCGTGGGACTCGGACCATCACAGCTGGACTGCCTCCTTGAGTTCGGTCGCCCGGTCGTCGAGCGTTCCGACGGCCCGAGTCACGAGCTCGTCGACGCTGAAGGAGCCGTCGGTCTCGACGCTGAACACGAAGGCGTTGTCGACGTCGTGGACCTCGAGGTCCTTGCCGGGGTACCGCTGCGTGAGGTCGTTGTCGAAGGTCTCCGCGGGAACCAGGTCGCCGTTCTCGGCGTCGCCCGTCGCGTGTTCGGCCTCCGCTTCCTCGATGACGCCCCGGAGGATCTGGGGTTCCTCGTCGGCGAACTCCTCGCGGTCGCCGACGACCTCGACGCGCTGGAGGTGCCGGTACGCGACCGCCACGCCCCCCTGGTGTTTGGCGTGTTCCCGGCCCGTGTCGAGCACCGCGTCGGCCTCGACTTCCAGCCGCTGGTCCTCCTTGAGGTCGATGACCGGGATGTTGTCGTCGGCCGGCTCCACCATCGGGTCGCTGGAGACGATATCGCCGGAGTAGGCGGTGTCCGGACCCCGGACGTCCAGCGACAGCGTCACCGTGTCGCCGACCTCGAAGTCGTCCAGCGGCGTGGTCAGCGGCACCAGCCCGAGCCGGAGGCCGATCTGCTCGTCGAACATCACGCTCGAGTTCTCGATGACGCGGACGGTGTCGATGCTGAAGGTGGGCACGTCCGCGATCATCGCGCGACGGATCCCGTTGGCGAAGGCGGGAGTGATCCCGCGGACGAGAAACGTCGCCTCGCGCTCGGACCGGTCGACGAACTCGACCTCGTACTCGCTCATGGTCAGAAGCCCGCGTTCTTGGGGCCGCGGGTCCCGTCGTGGGGGATGGGGGTCACGTCCTCGATGCGGCCGATCTCCAGCCCCGCCCGGGCGAGCGCCCGGATGGTCGCCTGGGCGCCCGGCCCGGGGTTTTGCTGCTGGTTGCCGCCGGGGCCGCGGACGCGGACGTCCACGCCCTCGATCCCCTGGGCGAGCACCTCCTCGGCGACGGTCTCGGCCATCTGCATCGCCGCGTAGGGCGAGGCCTCGTCGCGGTTCTGCTTGACGACCGTCCCGCCCGACGACTTCGCGAGCGTCTCCGCGCCCGTCTGGTCGGTGATGGTGATGATGGTGTTGTTGAACGATGCGTGCACGTGGGCGATGCCCCATTTCTCGTCTGCCATTATTGGTCCTCCGCTCGTTCGGGGTGGAGTTCGTCCGTCAGCGGCGAGGCGCTGTCGAAGCCGACGCTGTCCTCCTCGGCCACCTCGACGGTGTAGGAGGGGATGCCGACCCGCTGGCCGTCGACCGTGATGTGGCCGTGGCTGATGAACTGCCGGGCCTGCTGGGGCGTGTTGGCGTAGCCCTTCCGGTAGACGACCGTCTGCAGGCGGCGTTCGAGCACGTCCGTCACGTCCAGCGACAGGACGTCGTCCAGCGAGTCTTGGCTTCCGAGCACGCCGATCCGCTGGAGCCGGGTGAGAAACTCCGCCGACTCCTCGGCGGTGCCGGCGTCGCCCTGTGCCCGGCCCAGCAGCTTCCGCGCCTCCCGGCGGTAGTTGCGCAGCTGGGACTGGGCGCGCCAGAGCTCCTCCTTGTTCTTGAGGCCGTACTTGCCGACCAGCCCGGACTCCTCGGCGATCCGCTCGCCCTGGTAGGGGTGGTTCGGCGTCTCGTAGGCCTTCGTGTTGCTTCCGAGCGCCATTACTCCTCACCCGCCTCCTCTTCCTCGGCCTGCTCTTCCTTGATGGCCTCGACGTTGACGCCGATGGTACCCTCGGTCCGGCCCGTGGACTTGGTGCGCTGGCCGCGGACCTTCTGGCCGCGCTTGTGGCGCACGCCCTTGTAGGAGTCTATCATCTTCATGCGGTTGATGTCCTGCTGGCGGGTCAGGTCCAGGTCGCTGCCGGTCTGGTGGGTCGTCTCGCCGTCGAAGAAGTCGTTGCGGTGGTTGGCGAGCCAGTCCGGCACCTCCTCTGCGAAGCCCTCCACGAGGTCGACGACCTCGTCGATCTTCTCGTCATCGAGTGCACCGATCGTCTCCCGGCGGTCGACGCCGGCCTTCTCGGCGATGATCCGGACGGCTCGGTGCCCGATGCCGTTCAGTTCCGTCAGCGACCGTTCGACGGACTTGGTGCCGTCGAGGTCGTTCTGTCCGATGCGGACGAAGTACTGGATGTCCTCCTCTTGCTCGTCCGCGTCCTCGGGTTGTTCTGCGCTCATGTGTGGGTTGGCTGTGCACGTCGTGGCTGGGATTCGAACCCAGGAGGCTTGCGCCACAGAGTTAGCAACCCTGCGCCTTGGGCCAGGCTTGGCTACCACGACACGCGGGTGGTACTCGCGCCCTCGCGGACTCGGGGCCGGAGCCCCTACACGACTGTACCCTCACTACCCCACCCGGCGTATTTAAACACAACGAAACGGGCGGCCGGCGGCTCCCCGGGTTCGCCGGCGACCGGGACCGACACCCGGAGCAGCGGCTCGCGCGGGCGAGGCGGCGGTCGAGAGCCGTTCACAACCCTTTTCGCTCCGCCAGCCGGAGGGATGCCATGGACGAATCCGACGTACGCGACCGGCTCCGGGCGGTAGAGGACCCCGACCTGGGTGGGGACATCGTCTCGCTGGGCCTGGTCAACGAGGTCGAGGTCGGCGAGACGGTCCACGTCGACCTCGCGCTCGGCGCGCCCTACTCCCCCGCGGAGACCGCCATCGCCGGCGACGTGCGGGAGGCCCTGTCGGACCTGGGGCTGGAGGTCGAGCTGTCGGCCTCGGTCGACCGCCCCGGCGGCGAGGAGGACGTGTTGCCCGGCGTCGAGAACGTCATCGCCGTCGCCTCCGGCAAGGGCGGCGTGGGGAAGTCGACCGTCGCCGTGAACCTCGCGGCCGGACTCGCCGAGATGGGCGCCGAAGTCGGCCTCTTCGACGCCGACATCTACGGGCCGAACGTCCCCCGGATGGTCGACGCCGACGAGGTCCCCTCCGCGACCGAGGACGAGCGGATCATCCCCCCCGAGCAGTTCGGGATGAAGCTGATGAGCATGGACTTCCTCGTCGGCGAGGACGACCCGGTCATCTTCCGGGGGCCGATGGTCCACAACGTCCTCACCCAGCTGTGGGAGGACGTCGTCTGGGGCCGGCTCGACTACATGGTGGTCGACCTCCCGCCAGGGACCGGTGACACCCAACTGTCCCTGCTGCAGTCGGTCCCCGTCTCCGGGGCGGTGATCGTCACCACGCCCCAGGAGGTCGCGCTGGACGACGCCCGCAAGGGGTTGCGGATGTTCGGCCGCCACGACACACCCGTCCTGGGGGTCGTCGAGAACATGGCGGGCTTCGTCTGCCCGGACTGTGGCAGCGAGCACGCCATCTTCGGGGAGGGCGGCGGCGAGCGCTTCGCCGCCGACGTCGACATGCCCTTCCTCGGCTCGGTCCCGCTCGACCCCGCCGTCCGCCAGGGCGGGGACGACGGCGCACCGATGGTCCGCGGCGAGGGCGACACCGCCGAAGCGCTCCGGGAGTTCACCCGCAAGACCGCGAACATGCAGGGGATCGTCCACCGCCGCCGGGTCAGCGGAGCCCGGGCAGGAGCCGAATCCGGAGACTGACGGCCGGGAGCCGGCACGTGCCGGCGTCCCGGTCGACACGCGGCGGCTGCGGCGTCAGCCCCCGGACCGGTCCTCGCCGGGGTCGAGTCGCTCGCGGATCGCCTCCAGGGCGGCCAGCACCTGGTCGGCGTGCTCGCCGCCCCCCACGACTTCCGCGTCCGGGTCGAAGGTGACGACCCCACCCTCGACGAGTTTCGGGATGTGTGCGTGGTACAGCGAGGTGTAGACCCCCTCGTACTCCCGTTCGGTGACCCCCGACGCCGGAACGTCGTTCTCCACCGCCGCGACAGCCGTGGCCATGTCGGCGAGCGTCCACTCGTCGTCCCGGAAGAGCAGGTAACAGAGGTACCGCCGGCGTGGATGCGCCAGCGCGTCGTAGAGGTAGTCGAGGTGGAGTGTCGCGGGAATCTCTGGGGCGTCGCCGCCAGCATCCTCCATGTGACGGTATAGCCGCCAGACACGAGATAAATACCCCAGTCAGTTTTCCGGGTTGTTACCGGCTACGGACCCGTTACGCGCCGTCTACGCCGGGAACAGACCAGTTAATCCGCGTGTCGTTGCTCGCGGAGGTCCTCCATCGTCCAGACCGTGACACGGGCCTCGACGAGGTCACGGGATTCGACGTCCGCCCCCTCCTCGTGAGCCTCCAGCGTCTCCCGGGCGGCGGCGAGCATCTCGCGCTCGACGGCCTCCTGGTCCTGGCGGTCCCGGACCTCGTTGGTCAGTGCCTCGAAGTCCTCCCGGAGGTCGAAGTCCGCACAGGCGGCGTTGCACTTCCCGATGGGGTTCATCCCGACCTCCAGCGTCAGGTCGCGGACCGTCTCCCAGTCCGCCTCACAGAAGTACAGCGACACCTCGCCGACCACGTCCCGCCAGGAGATCCGCCCGCTGCGGTCCATCGCCTCGATCGCACGTGGCGGGAGGTCCAGCCGGTGGCTGGTCTCCGGGTTCCGGCAGAGACAGCAGGGGCGCTGGCGCTTCCCGGTGTACATACCCATGACTGGGCTCGAACCCTGTTGAGCCTGGCGGTTCAGCCGACCGTCGCCAGGAACAGCAACAGGAGGCCGACGACGAGCACACCCAGCACGACGAAGGTCGCCTGGCCGATGTTGACGTCGAGTTCGGGGTCGACCTCCCTGTCGCCGTTGGCCCGGGCGTCCGGGAGCATCCACGGCGCGACGCGGTCGAGGGCGGGGACGGGGTTGCGGGCGGTCCAGACCGCCGTCCGGGCGACCCCGACGGCGACCCGGTCGACCGCGGCGTAGAGCTCGGTCACGCCGACGACGACCGCCCGGCTCCCGTAGAAGACGGCGCGGTTGTAGACGGCGTCGACGTCGGGCACCCGGCCGACCCGGGAGAGGGGGCCACGGAGCAAGGCGAACCCGACCAGCCCCAGTGCCGCGAGCCCGAAGCCCTCGACGAGGTGGCCGACGGTGAAGACGGTGTACGTGCTCGCTCCCGCTCCCGGGAGCGCGGCGTAGGCGCCGGCCTCGACCCCCGGGAGTATCGCGAACAGCGCGCCGGGGACGAGCCCGTAGAGGACACACAGGGCCGCCACCGAGCCCATCGCCGCCTTCTGGCCGAGGTTGAGTTCCCGCCCCGGGACCGGCTGCTGGGCCTCCCCGTGGAAGAAGGCGTAGTAGCCGAACTTGATAAACGAGAGGAACGTTCCGACCCCGCCAAGGAGCAGGATGTACCAGAGCGCGTCGAGGTGCTCCTTGTGGGCGGCGCCGACGACCATCCCCTTGCTGACGAAGCCGTTGAAGCCGGGGAAGCCGGCGATCGAGAGCGCGGCGACCCCGAAGATCACGCCAGTCAGCGGCATCTCCCGCCAGAGCCCGCCCAGCTTCTTGAGGTTCTCAGTCCCCGTCCGGTAGATGATCGCGCCGGCACACATGAACAGCAGGCTCTTGTAGAGAATGTGGTTGAAGACGTGGCCGAAAGCCCCGGAGAAGGCGAGCGCGGAGCCGATCCCGACGCCGGCGACCATGTAGCCGACCTGGGACTGGATGTGATAGGAGAGCAGCCGGCGCATGTCGTTCTGGAGGAGCGCGGTGAAGGCGCCGAAGACGGCCATCGCCCCGCCCATGTACGCCAGCCAGAGGTGGCCGTCCGGAAACGCCCGCCCCAGCCCGTAGACGCCGGTTTTCGTGGTGTAGACACAGAGGAAGACGCTGGCGGCGATGTGTGGCCGGGGGTAGGTGTCGGGCAGCCAGACGTGGAGGCCGACGTAGCCGACGTTGACCCCGAAGCCCAGCGCGTACAGCGCGGCGGGGACTCCGGGCGCGATCCCGTCGGCAGCCCCGAACAGGAACGACCCCACCTCGACGTAGTGCCAGACGACCCCCGCGAGGATCAGGCTCCCGCCCAGTCCGTGCCACAGCGCGTACCGGAAGCCGGCCCGGACCGCCCGTCCCCGGTAGTGCCAGACCAGCAGCGTCGAGGCGGCGGCCATCAGCTCCACGAAGAAGACGAGAGTGAGCCAGTCACCCGCGAACACGGCCAGGAGGCTGGTGCCCACGTAGCCCAGCGCGAACGCCGTCTGGGTGGTGTCGGCCTCCGTCGCGTAGGAGTAGCCCACCGCGACGGCGCCGATGAAAGCGAAGATAAGCCCCATCAACACCGAGAGTTCGTCGACGTTCAGGAGGACGGCCTCGAACCCCAGGAACGGTACCTCGAGGTAGGTCCCCGACGGGAGCAGATACACCCAGAGGAGGACGCCGCCGGTCGCGAGGAGACCCAGCGCGTGCCCGACCCGCCGGGAGAGAAGCGGGAGGACGAGCGCGGCCGCGAGGACGGCAAGCCCCGGCGGGAGCGTGGTGAGCGCGCTCACAGCACCACCCCCACGTCGGCGACGACTCGCTGGACGATCCGGAGGAACAGAGCCGTCGCGGGCACGACGCCGAGCGCGACCGCGCCGGCTGCGGCAGCGAGGATCGGCCCGAGCATGAACCAGGTCGACTCGCCGCCGGTCCACCCTCGGTCCTCCCAGCCGCCGGCGGGCGGCCCGCCGTGGTGGCCGTCGTGGTTCCCGTGGTCGTCGTGGTCTCCGCCCTCCTCGTGGCCGTCGCGTTCGTCGTGGGCACGACCCCCGGCGTGGTCCGCGCTGTCGGCGCTGTCGGTCTCGTCGGCGCCCCCGTCGGCCCGGACCGGGTCACCGACTTCCGGCCCGACGCCGGGGTCGGTGCGCCCGCCGAACCGGCCGGCCAGCAGCGGCTTCTCGTCGTGGTCGTCGGGCGTCTCGAAGAAAGCCTGGTAGACGACCGGCCAGAAGTACGCGATATTGAGCAGCCCGGAGAGGACCAGTGCCCCGGCGAAGACGGCCTGGCCGGCGGAGACGCTGCCGATCAGGAGATACCACTTGCTGACGAACCCCGCGACGAGTGGGATGCCGGCCATCCCGGCGCTGGCGACGGCGAAGGCGGCCATCGTCAGCGGCATCCGCTTCCCGATGCCGGCCATCTCCGAGATGTCGTCGGTGTGGGTCTCGACGTGGATCGCGCCGGCACAGAAGAAGAGTGTCAGCTTCATGAACGCGTGTGCGGGGATGTGCAGCAGGCCGCCGACGATCGCCTCCCCGGAGAGCACCCCGAGCCCGAGCACGATGTAGGACAGCTGGCTGATGGTCGAGTACGCGAGCCGGCGTTTGAGGTTGTCCTTCCGGAGTGCGATGAGACTCGCCACGGTCAGCGTGACCACCGCCACCGCCGCCAGCGGCAGCCCGACGCCGAGGTCCTGGACAGTTTCGGGGCCGAACACGTCGAGTGTGACCCGGGCGATACCGAAGACGCCGCTTTTGACGACGGCCACGGCGTGCAGGAGTCCGGAGACGGGCGTGGGGGCGACCATGGCGTCGGGCAGCCAGGAGTGGACCGGCATGAGCGCGGCCTTGACCCCGAACCCGCCGGCGAGCAGCGCGAACGCCAGCCGGGCGAAGACCGGGTCCGACGTGACCAGTTCGGGGATCCCTCCCGCCGTGAAGGCCGTCGTGCCGGTCATCCAGAAGAGGAGGACGGTGCCCGCGAGCACCGCCACCCCGCCGATGAAGGTGTACGCGAGGTACTTCCGGCCGGCGGCCCGCGCCTCGGGGGACTCGTCGTGGGCGACCAGCGGGTAGGTCGCGACCGTCAGCAGCTCGTAGAAGATGAAGAGGGTGACCAGATTGCCCGCGAAGGCGACGCCGATAGCGGTGCTGAGGCTCGCGGCGAAGGCCGCGAAGTACCGCGACTGGTTGTGTTCCGACAGCCCGCGCATGTAGCCGATGCTGTAGAGGCTGGTGACCACCCACAGCCCGCTCGCGAGCAGGCCGAAGAGAATACCCAGCGCGTCCGCCCGGAGGACCAGGTCGATGCCGGCGACGAAGGTCCCCAGGTCGGTCACGAAGACGTCCCCGGCTAGCACGCCGGGAACCATGCTCCCGACGAGCCCGACCTTCAGCAGCGCCGCGACCATCGTCCACCCCTCGCGGAGGTTCGGCCGACGGGCAGAGCCCAGGATGAGGGGGACCGCGACTGCCGAGACCAGCACCGCCGCCAGCGGCCGCAGGGAGGCGACCTCGCTCACGCGGGGAACACCTCCGCGAGCGTCGGCTCCAGCAGCGTTTCGAAAGCCCCGCCGGCGAAGCCGAGCGCGACGGCGACCACGGCCGCGAGCACGACGACCGCGACCATGCCCGGCGAGACGACAGGTCCGCCGTCGGTCGAGACCGCGGAGAGCCCCGGCGGGTCCGCCGAGTCAGAGTCGGCCGAGTCTGTCTTGGCGGCCGGCTCCGCGAAGTACATCCGCTCGATGACGCGGGCGACGTAGGCCAGCGTCAGGACGGTGCTGACGAGGATGACCGCCGCGACCGGCCACAGGCCCTGCTGGACGGCGCCGACGGCGACGTACCACTTGCCGACGAAGCCGACGCTCGGCGGGACGCCCACCAGCGCCAGCCCGAGGACGCCGACGGCGGCCGCCGCGACCGGTGCCCGGCCGACCAGGCCGGCGTAGTCGTCGACGGTCCGGCCGCCAGTCCGCACGGCGACGATTCCGGCAGCGGCGAACAGCCCGCCCTTGATGACCGCGTGGCCGACCAGGTGGATGAGCCCGCCGGTCGTTGCGGTGCTCGAGACCATCGCGAAGCCGGCGACGACCATCCCGAACTGCGAGACCGAGGAATACGCCAGCATCCGCTTGATGTCGGACTGCATCACCGCGAGGGCGCTCCCGGCGACGATGCTGACCGCGGCGGCGTAGACGACCGCGTCGCGAGCGGCCGGCACCGCGGCGAAGAAGTCGACGGTGAAGACGGTCAGCAGGACCCGGGCCAGCGCGTAGGCCGACACCGTCGAGACCAGCGCGGCGATGAGCGCGCTGACGCTGTCCGGCGCACTCGCGTAGGCCTCGGGCTGCCAGGAGTGGACCGGGAACAGCGCTATCTTCACGAGCAGCCCGACGACCAGCAACGCGAAGGCCGCAAGCACCAGCCGCGAACCGTAGCCCGCCTCGGGAAGGCGCGCGGCCAGGTCGACCATGTTCAGCGTTCCCGTCGCGATGAAGGCGTAGGCGGCCCCGAGCAGGAACAGCGAGGCGCCGACAGTCCCGACGATGAGATACTTCAGCGACGCGACGGCGCTGCGCGCGGAGTCGCCGCTCGCGACCAGCGCGTACGCCGCGAGCCCGGTCACCTCGAGGAAGACGTACATGTTGAAGATGTCGCCGGTCAGGGTGATCCCCGCCAGGCCGGCGACGAGAAGCAGATAGACCGTATAGAAGGCGTTACCCCGCGGCCCGGCCTGGCGGGCGTAAGCAAGCACCGCCAGCGCCACGGCCGCGACGAGCCCGAGCACCGGCGCCGAGAGGCCGTCGGCGACGAGTTCGATCCCTGCCGGGGGTGCGAAGCCGGCGAGTTCGTAGCTCCGGCGCCCCGCCTGCAGGACCGTCGCCAGGACGACGCCCGCCAGCAGCAGTTCGACCACGCAGGTGACGGCGGCCACCAGCCACCCCGACCGGTCCCACCGGGTACCGGCCGCGAGCGCGGCGAGCGCTCCCAGCAGCGGCGCGACCACCGCGAGGACGATCGCGTCAGTCATCGCCCTCCGTCTCGAGTTCCGCGATGAGGTCCTCCCTGAGCGTGCCGTACTCGCTGTAGATGCGGACCACGAGCGTCAGCGCCACCGCGCTCAGGCTCACCCCGACGACGATGGCAGTCAGCACCAGCACGTGCGGCAGCGGGCTGACGTAGGTCTCGACGCCCTCCTCGACCACCGGCGGGGCTCCCCCGGAGACGAAGGCAGCCGTGATCAGAAACAGGAAGATGCCAGTCTGGAAGAGGTTCATCCCGATCACTTTCTTCACCAGGTTGCGGTCGCCGACCACCAGATACAGCCCGGCGGCCATCAGCAGAACCGCACCGACGTAGTTGTACCGCGTCGCCAGCAACTCGATCATTTCTCACCCTCCCTGTACTCGAAGCCGTGGGCGATGGCAAAAAAGAGTCCCGAGATGACGCCGGCGACGACCGCGCCGATCCCGAGCTCGACCCCCTCGATGGCGTACTTCGAGGCCTTCTTGATCCCGAGGGCGGATTCGTAGAGGCTGTACTCGAGGAAGCCGCCCCCGAGCAGCATCGGCCCGAACCCGATCACCGCAAACAGGAGGACACCCCCGGTCGCAAGCGCCACGACGGCGGAGTTGACAAACCACTCCCGCGTGGGTCCGATCCCGAAGGCAAAGGCCAGCATGAGTACCATCGCCGCGACGACCGTGCCACCCTGGAATCCCCCGCCGGAGGAGTCGGCGCCGTGAAACATCACGAACAGACCGAACGTGAGCACGAACGGCGCGACGACCTGGACCGTCGTCATGATCACGCTGCTCTCGGTGTAGGGCCGGCGCCTCTCGGTGCGCCCGGCCCCATTCGCCGAGTCGGCAGCACCCGCCGCTCCACCGTCGGTCCGGGTATCTACCGTGTTGCCGCCGGGGCTGTTGTCGTTTGCCGGTCCGGTGTCACCGCTCATGTGAACCGCTCCTCCCTGAGGACGACGAGGACGGCCACGCCGGCGGCGAAGACGACGACAGCCTCGCCGAGAGTGTCGAACCCCCGGTAGGCCGCCAGCACGGCTGTCACGACGTTCTCGACGCCGGTCTGTGCGAGGGCGTTGTCCAGGTAGAACTGGGTCACCTCGGGGTTCGCCCAGGCCGGGGCCTCCGGGTCACCGATCGCCGGGATCGCGGGGACCGTCCACAGAAGCGCCGCGGTGAAGACCGCGACGACACCCATCGCCGGCCAGTCGATCCCCTTGAACGTCGAACCCTCGGCACTCGGGCGGGCCGTCTTGGTCAGCGTCAGCAGAAACAGGACCGTGGTCACGCCGGCCCCGATGGCCGCCTCCGTGAGCGCGACGTCGGGTGCCTGCAGCGTCACCCAGACCAGCGCGAGCCCCAGCCCGTAGGCCGCGAAGGCGATGACCGAAGCCAGGACGTCCCGCAGGAACACCGTCGCGAGCGCGCTCGCGAGGACGAAAACCAGAAGCGCCGCGTCGACGGCGGTTATCATTCGGCGTCACCCCCGTCGTCGGTCCAGGGTTCGATCCCCTGGTCGTAGGCCGACCGGGTGATCGCGTGGGTCGCGGTGGGGTTCGTGATCAGCATGAACACCGCCAGGATGAGCAGTTTCGCGCGGGGCACCCCCGCTTCGAAGGCAAGCGCCACGCCGGCCAGCGTGAGGACGGTCCCCAGGGTGTCGGTCTTGGAGGTCGCGTGTGCCCGGGTGTACAGGTCCGGCATCCGGACCAGTCCGACCGCCGCGACCAGCGTAAAGAACAGGCCGGCGACGATCAGCCCGATACTGACCCAGATGAGCGTCACAGTACACCCCCCCGTTCGACCGTGAACTTCGAGATGGCGATGCTCACGAGGAAGTTCAACAGGGCGTAGACGATCGCGACGTCCAGAAAGCCGGGCTGGTCGAACGCCGCCGCGACCAGCGCGAGCACGAGTACGGTCGTCGTCCCGGTGGCGTTGACCGCGATCACGCGGTCGTGGGTCGTCGGCCCGCGGGCCACCCGGTAGAGGGTGAGGGTGCTGGCGACGACGAACGCCGCGACGAAGCCGAAAAACAGCGTCTCGAACCCGCCCTGGCTGGCCAGCGTCATGTGGTATCGTCCTCCTCGTTCTCCCCGGACCCGGCGTCGGCCGCCGGACCCGAGACCTGCGGTTCACCCTCGCCGGGCCCGTTCGCCCCCTCGGCGCCGTCTCCGTCGGTGCCCTCGCGCTCGGCAGTCTGCCCGCGCTGTCGCGGGCTGGGGAACCGGGCGGCACCGCGGCCGAAGAAGACGAACCGGATGGCTCGCTCCAGCCCCCCGTCGTACAGGGCTTCGCGGGACGACTCTGTCAGCGCGTGGACGTAGAACTCCCCCTCTCGGGCCTCGACAGTCACTGTCCCCGGCGTCAGTGTGATGCTGTTGGCGAGCGACGTCACCGGCAATCCAACCGGGACCGCCGGCCGGAACCGCTCCATGCTGGGGTCGATCGGCAGAGACGGGTGGAGGATGATGTACACGATCTGGACGTTCGCCTTCGCTATCTCCCAGAACAGGTACGGGATATAGACGAGCCACCGGGCGCCCGTCAACAGCGCGCTCACGGGACGGAGATCCCGGGTGAACGTGATCCCGGAGAGAACCGCCGCGACGAGCGCGGCGCTGAATGCGCCTGTCACGTAGTCGAAGGTGCCCGCGAAGCCACCGAGCACCTGATAGAACAGAAAGGAGAGCCCGAACACCGCGAGGAAGGCCCTGGTCCCGGCAGTCGCGCGGAGGAGCTGCCGACCGCGGATCCCGCGCTCGACGGGCGCCTCCTCCCACGTGACCCACTCGGTGAGGTCGAGCTCCGCCTCTAGCGGTGAGAGCAGCGGCGCGCGCGCGTCCGGCTGATACTCCGGGTCGAGCACGATATGGTCCAGCCCGTGTTCCTCGGCATAGGAGAGGAGCACTTCGGCGTAGTCCCTGGGACTGAACAGGTACTCGTCGAGGGCGATCACCTCCGCGGTGACCGAGACCGGCAGCGACTCCCCCTGGAGGTCGTCGGCGCCGAGGTCTTCGCGGACCCAGGCCTGCACGCGGTCGAGGAGAGCCTCGGCTTCCTCGGCTGGGTCGGCGTCGAGGTTCTGGCTACGCCAGCCGGCGGGATAGACGAAGTGGACGACCGGCCGCGCGCCGTCCTCGGCGGCCTCGACGGCCTCGCGAACGACGTACGCGACCGTGTTCCGGAGGGTTTCCGAATCGCCGACGGGCACCAAGGTCCGCCGGATCTCTCCTCCACTCATTGTGCTCTCATTCGTCGTCGTCGTGTTAACGGTGACTATCTTTCAGCCCTCCGGAACAGCGTCGGGTTTGTTCGAGGGAAACAGTGGTAGCTGGATCGGTGTGTGAAGGTTACGAGCCAGGGTCCTGATACCGCTCAATGACCTCGATATCGAGTCCGAGTCCGACGAGGCTGGTTTCACCGTTGATGTACCCGACAGCGTCGGAGTTCGGGACATGGATTTTGGCGTACTTTTCACCGTCTGGTGTATATTGGACGATCATGACTCCGTTTGCCGGCATGAACTCTGCGCCGTAGTTCACCGCCAGCCGGCCGTATTTTGCACCGATGACATCGCGCTGTCGCAGTGGGAGACTATCGTCGCCGACCTCGCTCCGGGTGAATTGTTCGACTACGATCGTCTCGTTATCTAAATAGACGTCACGGATCCGCATATCCACATCTTTCCACACATCAGTTTCATCGGCCGCTGTATATCCTTCGAGACTGACTGTTCCTGTAACGTTCTTTTCGAGTTTTTGAGTTGTGAAACGTAAACGTTCGTGCCGGCTAGAAAATGACTTGTCAGGCTGTGCAGCACCCATGACGTTCGTGTATTGCCCGCCGGTCGCGGTTCGCTCCGGGAGGTAGAATCGAACCGGTACCCGATCACGGAGGCTGTTTTTACACTCCCCAGAATTAACCGGATTCTCGTTTTCACACCGATCTAGCAGATGGGGGAATTCTCTTTTCTCCCCGTTTACTTTGAGAGTTCCAACGACAGCCCGAATGTACGTCGGATAGGACATTGGTGCGTAACTGTCGGGAGAAGTATTCCCGAATGCGTATTGATTCATCCATCGCGGTTTGATTGTCGCCGTCGCGTTCAATTCTCCTTTCCTGAAATAATTGAATGTCACCGTTTCTGGGTACGCTGTTTTCGGATCGAAGTGACTCCGGACGTAGAGTCCGGCTGTGCGGGCAACAGCGATCTCGTATCGCTCGATTAAATCGAGAGAATCAATGGAAAAGTTGAGCGTTACAGTCTGGCGCTCCGTGTCGTACGAACCGCCTAAAAAGGTTATATAAGGGGGGTCGTAGGAATCCCGTGCCAAAACAGGATAGGTCTCCTCTACATCGGCGAGGAGTCGTTCATATCGATCCGATTTACGCGAATCTGTATCGTCTTCAGTTGAGATAGGCGTTGATGAGACTGACCCGTCCGGAGTTGGAGGGTTCGTATTGGGCGTCGTTGTTTGGAGTGCAGCCGAAGTTCCGGTGGGCGTGGATGTCGTTGCCTTACTTTCATTTATATCCAATGCGGGTGACCTACTCTCGTCTCCGAGTGCGAGGGTCGCTGTGCCACCAACCAAACCGCCCGCGGCAACGAGATATACAAGTACGGCCACACCGGCGAGCATACCACCGCCGCGTTGGATTCCTGGTAAAGAGGCAAGGCGGTCGGCGATACCGCGGTAGTTAGTAGCCGTCGCTATGGGTACCGTGACCGGGAAGAAGATCAAGGCAACGACCCCGCCGAGGAGTTTTACCAACCGGGCAGCCGATAGAGTAGAGGAACTCATATTGTGTGTTGCTGCTGTCTTTTATTTTTATTCATCTTACTTGTGTGGGACATCAGATGATCGTAACGGTGTCTGGTCCGTGCCTCGGGGTATCCGTTGCATCGCCGCCGGAGTTGCTTTCCGGAACCGACTCCGCGGCCGGAGAGTCTGCCTCGCTCTCTGCCGAGTCCGATGATTCATCGAGACCGGAGCTCGTCGTCTCCCCGCCAGGGGTGATCGTGACCGTCTCGGAGGATGGTGGTCCGGTGAGGTCGGTTCCAGTAGTGGTGTCTGATGTACTCGTTGGACCGTCTGGTGGAGGTGTTAGCGAGTCTTCACCATCCGGTGGACTGGGTGCTTCTTCTGTCGCATCTTTTGTATAGGGGTTGATCCCGCCAACGGCACCATTTCCATGGTCGTCCCTGTTTTCCCGTGCTCGTTCGAAGATCTTGTTTGCTTGCGATTCATCCACTAAGTCATCCCTCACGAGCTCTCCCAAATTCACGTTGTGCCAATTATATGGTTCCAAATAGTCCTCTGCTTCTTCCTCACTCACCAGCGTAATGTCCCCCGGTCCTGCAGTGTTCGCGATAGTGATCGCAGAATCGCCGTCAGCGTAGTTGTTGACCGATAGGTCGGAGTAAGTCCGGATAGTGTCGCTGTTAGCTACCACGTAGTCAGTGCTCGCGTCCGGCGAATCGCCCCCACCACCGCCGGCAGTCGATGGAGCACTGGAGCCGGAGGAAGGCGAGGTCTCGACAACCTCGACCGTGTGCGTGTCGGTCACGGTCCGACCGAGGACATCCGTTACGGCCGCGGTCACTGTGTGGGTTCCGGCATCGCCGAACGAGAGCGCCCGCTCGCGCGTTCCGGAACCGGTCAGTTCCTCGGTTCCGACTTCGCTCCCGTCGACCGACCAGACCAGCCGCGAGACCGGATCGTCGCCGGCCGTCACGTCCGCGCTCGCGGTTCCGTCACTCCCGACGAACAGCGACTCCGGCCCGGTGAGCTGGAGCTCGGGTGGGTCCGGCTCCTCGACGGTGACGTAGACCGTATCGCTGGTCCGCATTCCGGTCCCGTCGGTGGCGGTCACCGTCACGTTGTACTGGCCGGTTTGCGTCGCCCGGAAGCTGGTCAGCTCGCAGGTGACACAGTCGGGCTCGAATTCCGTTCCGTTGGGCGCGACGACGGACCAGTTGTAGCCGGCCACTTCGCCGTCCGGGTCGTATGACCCGCCGGCATCGAGGTAAACGGTCGCGTTCCGCTCGACCGCCTGGTCGAGCCCCGCATCGGCGACCGGCGGCTCGTCTGCCCCGACGACGCCGCCAGCCGCGAGCAGACCGGTACCGAGACAGACCGCAACCACCAGTCCGAGCCCCGCACTCACACCCCCGGACACCCGCATACCGGCGGATTGTCGTGCGTTCGCATAAAAAGTCTTGCCCGTCGACAGGACCAGCCCCGAGGCGGCAAGCAAACCATTTATTCGGCGGCCACGGGGAATCGGAGTATGGACACGGCCGAGCGGCGTGCGCTCGTGACGCGCCACACGGAGGAGGTCGTCACCGACGAAGAGCTGTCGGACCTGCTGGAGCGTGACTCCCCCTCGGTCTACATCGGGTACGCGCCGACCGGAGAGATGCACATCGGCCACTTCACCACGATCCGGAAGCTGGCGGACTTCGCGGAGGCGGGACTGGAGGTCACGGTCCTCGTGGCGGACCTGCACGCCCACCTCGACGACGAGAAGAGCCCCTTCGAACTGCTGGACGCCCGCTCGGCGTACTACCGGACGGCGATCGAGGCGATGGTCGAAGCGGCCGGCGCAGACCCCGACGCAGTCTCCTTTGTCCGCGGAACGGAGTTCCAGCTCGACGAGGAGTACACCCTGGAGATGTACCGGATGGCCGCAGAGACGACCGTGGCGCGGGCCCGCCGCGCCGGCAGCGAGGTCGTCCGCGAGAGCGAGAGTCCGAACCTCGGCGGACTGATGTACTCACTGATGCAGTCACTCGACGTGAAGGCGCTGGAAGCGGACATCGCCTACGGCGGGATCGACCAGCGGGGGATCTACATGCTCTCCCGGGAACTGCTCCCCGACCACGGCTGGCACGAGCCGGTCTGTCTGTTCGCGCCGCTGCTCTCCGGGCTCACCGGCGGGAAGATGAGCGCCTCCGAGGAGGGATCGAAGGTGAACCTCACCGACGACCCTGCGGCGGTGGCCGAGAAGATCGACGACGCCTACTGTCCGATGGGGGAGGCCGAAGACAACGGGGTCCTCGAGTACCTGGAACATCTCGTCTTCCCGGTGCTCGAGGCCCGCGGCAGCGAGGAGTTCGTCGTCGAGCGCCCCGAGGAGTACGGCGGCGACCTCGTCTACGGCTCCTACGGGGAGCTGGAGGCGGACTTCCTGAGCGAGGAACTGCACCCGGCGGACCTCAAGCCCGCGGCGGCCGAGGCCATCTCGGAAGTCATCGCGCCGGTCCGCGAGCGGCTAGCCGACGAGGAGGAACTGCTCGCCGAGGCGTACCCGGAGACCTACGGCGAGTGAGCGACGGCGACCCCGAGGCAGAGGAGCCAGGGGACACGCCCTCCGAACACCGCTCGCCCGAGCGTGTGCGCGAGGTGTACGACAGGATCGCCGCCCACTTCGCCGAGACCCGCCACCACGCCTGGCCCGAAAGCCGGGAGTTTCTCGACGGGCGAAGCGGCGCGGTCGGCCTGGACGTCGGCTGCGGAAACGGCCGCAACGCCGAACTCCTGGCCGAGCGGGTCGACCGCGCGCTGGGGCTGGACGCCAGCCGCGGACTTCTCGGGGAGGCCCGGTCACGGGTAGGGGAGACGGTGGAACTCGTGCAGGGGGACGCCGGCGGCCTGCCCGTCACCGCCGACACCGTCGACATCGCCCTTTACATCGCGACGCTACACCACCTGGCCGACCGCGAGACGCGACGGGCGAGTCTCGCCGAACTCGCCCGCGTGCTCGCGCCAGATGGGCGAGCACTCGTGAGCGTCTGGAGCACCACCCACGACCGCTTCGACGCCGGCCCCGAGGACCCGGTCGGCTTCGACACGACCGTCGACTGGACGCTCCCTAACGGCGAGACGGTCCCGCGGTTCTACCACATCTACGCGCCCGCGGAGTTCGAGGCCGACCTCGCCGCGTCCCCTCTGACCGTCGAGGCGACGTGGCTGGCGAGCGGGAACTGCTACGCGCGGGTCCGCGGGGAGTAACACGCGAGTCCACAGGGAGTGGGGGCGTGCGTCGTCCGCCGTGCTCACGGGTCGCTTCGCTCCCCGCTCGCAACCGAGGCGCTCCCTGGGGTCGCCCCTCGCATGCGCGGTCCGGGATCCGAACCGAGCGGAGACGGTCCGCCTGCGGCGCGATGCGCCGGTCCGGGCTGCGACTCCCCGGGCTCGAACCCGGGGCGATGCCACTCCTCGCTGTCGCTCGAAGAGAGCATGCGCGGTCCGGGATTCGAACCCGGGCAAGTGGCTTGGAAGGCCACTGTCCTGACCAGCTGGACCAACCGCGCTTACCCGGTTGTGGGTACGCGTCGGGTAAAGGGACTTTCCATTGCCCGCGTTCACCGCAGGCGGAGCGCGGCGGCCGCGACCCCGCGGGGCCGGAGTTCCACGGGCCCGAGGCCGAGCCGCCGGGCGAGCGGCCCGGGCACCGCGTCGGCGCCGGCCACCGCGACGACCGCGTCGCCGACCCGTATCTCGGCAGTCTCTCCGGCCTCCGCGAGCAGCGCTGCGGCGGCGAGCAGCCGGCCGCGCTCGCCCCGGGCGAGCCGGGCGCAGGCGCTCACCGACGGAACCTGGACGCGCAGCCGACCTGCCTGGGTGCTGACCGCGAGCCGAGTCCGGTCGACTGTCACCGAGAGGTTGGCGTCGATCTCGAGCGCGGGACCGGCCCGGACCAGTGCCTGGATGGCCTCGAAGAGGCCGGTCTCGCCCTCACTCACGCTCGTTGGTCGTGATCCGCACCGTTCCGTCGACCTCCCAGTAGGCGTGCTCGGCGTCCTCGCCGGTCCTGCTCGGGACCGCGACCTCCATGTCCTCGAACTGGTAGACGATCTCCGCGCCGCGGCCGGTGAGTCGGTCGTAGAGACCGATGGCCAGCTCCGGCCAGCTCGTGGTTTCTTCGATGCGTTCTTCCGGGCCTTCCGTTTCGCTCATGCAGACAGTAACAGGGGCGAGAGTAACTTATAGTTTTGTCAACCTTTTCCGCCGGCAATTTATTCGGGTCGGGGCCCTGGCGTAGCCATGGAGTGGTCCCCGTGACAGTGCTCGTGCTGGGCGACCAGCTGACCCGGCAGGTCGGCCCGCTGACCGACCGGCCCGACGACCGCGTGCTGATGGTCGAGGCCCACGAGTTCGCGCGGCGGCATCCCTATCACCCCCATAAGCTGACGCTCGTGTTCAGCGCGATGCGGCACTTCCGCGACCGGCTGCGTGCGGACGGGCGCGCGGTCGACTACCACACCGTCGGAACGTTCCGCGAGGGGTTCGAGGCACACTTCGACGCTCACCCCGACGACACGCTGGTCGCAATGGAGCCGCCGAGCCACGGCGCGTCCGCGGGGCTGCGCGAGGCAGCCGGGGCTGCCGGCGGCGACATCGAGTTCGTGGAAAACGACCTGTTTCTGTGTGACGCCGGGAGCTTCGACGGCTGGGCCGGCGACGGGCGCCTGCGCCACGAGGACTTCTACCGGTTCATGCGCCGCCGGACGGGCTACCTGATGGAGGACGGCGACCCTGTCGGCGGGGAGTGGAACTACGACGACCAGAACCGCGAGACACCACCCGAAGGCTGGAATCCTCCGGAGCCGCCAGCCTTCGAGCCCGACGCACTCACCCGGGAGGTGGCCGAATTGGTCGAGGAGCAGTTCGCCGGCGGGTACGACGAGCCGCCCTACGGTGGGGCGTGGGCCGACCCCGGGGAGTTCCGCTGGCCGGTCACCCGCCGGGAAGCCTGCCGGGCGCTCGACGACTTCGTCACCTACCGGCTGCCGGAGTTCGGCGACTACCAGGACGCCATGCTCGAGGCGGAGTGGGCACTGTGTCACAGCCTCCTCTCGACGTCGCTGAACCTCGGTCTGCTCCACCCGCGGGAGGTCGTCGAGCGCGCCGTCGCCGCCTACCGGGAGAGGGATGCGCCGCTGCACTGCGTCGAGGGCTTCGTCCGGCAGGTGCTCGGCTGGCGGGAGTTTCTCAGACACGTCTACCGCCGGGAGATGCCCGGCCTGGCGACGGCCAATCAGCTCGGCGCCGGCGAGGACCTGCCCGACCTCTACTGGACCGGCGACACCGACATGGCCTGTCTCTCTGACGTCGTCGAGGGAGTCAGGCAGCGGGGCTACTCACACCACATCGAGCGCCTGATGGTCCTCTCGAATTTCGCCCTCGTCTACGGCGTCGAGCCCGCACAACTGAACGAGTGGTTCCACGCCGCCTACGTCGACGCCTTTCACTGGGTCACGACCCCCAACGTCGTCGAGATGGGGCTGTTCGGCGCCGGTGTCTTCGCCACCAAACCCTACGCCTCCTCGGCGAACTACATCGACCGGATGAGCGACTACTGTTCGGGCTGTCCCTACTACAAGACCAAGACCACCGGCGAGGGGGCCTGCCCGTTCAACGCGCTCTACTGGGACTTCCTGGACCGCAACGAGGACCGGCTCCGGTCGAACCACCGGATGGGGCTGGTCTACAGCCACCTCGACGACAAGGGCGAGGACCTGGCGGCGATACGCGAGCAGGCGGCCGACATCCGCGAGCGCGCCCGCGACGGCGAGCTGTAGCGGCAAGCGGCGGTTACCGCTCGACCTCCTCCCAGGTGTCCGACTCGATGTACGCCCCGTCGCCGTCGGAGACACGCAGGTGTCCGTCCGTCCGGGAGGCAGTGAGTTCGCCGGTCCCGGCCGCGGCTTCCGGGGGCGACGCGTCTCCCCTCGCGTCGCGTCCCGGGGGCCGACCGCTCCGGCCGGCATCCCAGTCACCAGCCGGGCCCGACAGCGAGTCGGCGCCCAGCGCATCCCGGAGCCAGGCGGCCGCACCGGCGAGAAACGCCCGGAGGCGTACGCGGAGCCCGCCGCCGTCTTCCGGATCGGGGGTGCTGTCGGAGGGCTCGTGCTGCTCGTCGGTGTGCATGCGAGTGCCGATGACAGTTGGATGTCAACGTATTAAACAGTTTGGACCGGCGGGTCACGGCGCCCCGGTCCGCGTCAGTCGAGCTCGACCCGCTCGACGATGTTGTCGCTCGCCTCGTGGGTGTTGACCGCGACGATCCGGACAAGGTCCTCGAGCCCGGAGTCCTGGAGTTTCGCTTTCAGGAGGTTGTCGACCTGGTAGACGCCGGCGGCGTTGGTCATCTCGATCTCCACGAGGACCGGAGCGCCGTTCCCGGGGGAGAGAGTCACGTTCTGGATCGCCTGGCTCGAGACGGTGTTGATCCCCCGTCCGCCCCGCTCGTAGGGGATCCGCGACCTGCCGTACTCCATGTCCAGCGCGTCCGCGACCCGGACGACGCCCGCCTCCATCGTCAGCGGGTCCTCCTCGGTGTGGTGACAGAGGATGGCGTGGAGCACCTCGCCTTTCATCCGGACCGCCGGCTCGGTGTCGTAGAACTGCGGCAGCAGGCGGTCGAGGATGTCGGCCGCGAGCGGGATCGAGTAGTAGGGGTGGTCGTCGCGGTGGACGACGTGGCCGATGTCGTGGAGGACGGCCGCGAGTGCGACGATCACCGGCTCGTCGGCTTCCTCCAGGCCGTGGTCGGCCGCGCCATTAAAGTCGACGCCGCCGGCCTTGAGCAGGCTGTAGAGCGTCAGCGCCCGGTTCCGGACGATCTCGATGTGTTTGGTGCCGTGGTCGTTGTACCGCTTGCGCTTGACGGGGTTGACGTTCTGGGCCTCCAGATACGCCCGGACCTCGGCGTCGTCGTCGACGACGGCCATTACCTCCTGGAGTCGTTCGTCGGGGAACGGATGCTCGCCGTCGGGGTCGAACGCCCAGGATTCGGGCGAGTCCCCGCTCGTCTCGTCGACCATACCGGACCGACGACGGCCCAGGTCAAAAACTCACGCCTCGTGGACGGCCTCGAGGACCTCGTCGTAGTCGGGCTCGACACCCGGGTCGTCGCTCACCCACGCGTAGGTGACCGTCCCGTCGCCGTCGACGACGAACACCGCGCGCTTCGCGACGTCGTGGACACCCAGTGCCTCGAAGTCCATCGACGCGTCGTAGGCCTCGATGACGTCCTTGTCGGCGTCGCTCACGAGGTCGAAGGTCAAATCGAGCTTGTCGCGGAACTCGTTGAGCGCGAACGGGGAGTCGACGCTGACGCCGTAGACGGAGCCGCCGGCCTCCTGAAACTCCTCCAGGCGGTCCTGGAAGGTGTTCATCTCGTGGCTGCAGACGCTGGTGAAGGCGCCCGGAAAGAACGCGAGGACCAGCGGCGCTTCGTCGAGGCTCTCCTCGAGGTCGAACTCCTCGACGTCGCCGTTGGCGAGCGGTGCGGTGAACGCGGGGGCGGTGTCGCCTGTCGAAACCATATCCTTGGGATTGCCGCTCCTCGTGTATTATCGTTGTGACTTCGTCTCCCCGAGCCGGCCCGCGGCGGGCGGCAGGCGGAGTCACTCGCTCAGGGCGTCGGTCGGGTCGCCGAAGGTGTCCGCGAGCCCGTCGGCCACGGCCATCTCGGTCACGTACTCCGAGACCTGTTCCGAGTCAGTCCAGTCGGGCGGTACCTCCCGGCGTGTCGTCTCCCGGGCCTGCGTCTCGACGACCTCCTCCGTTCCAGTCACGTCCAGAAAGAGCACCCGGAGGCGTTCGGAGTCCCCCCGGCCGTCCCCCTGTGACGGGTCGGGGTCCGACAGGTCGCCGCTCATCGCGACCGCCCTCCGGTCGCCCGCTCCCGACCTCCGGTCCCGCCACCGCCCCGGTTGTGAGTTGTTAACACAGTGAGTCACCGATCCCCGAGACTCGTCTTCAGTATTCGCTACACAAGCCGGCGTAGCCATCCCTTACGCCCGGGCCCGCGGAGACCGGAACCACTACCTCGCCGGGTCGCGACGGAGCGGTATGCTCCCGACCGGACTGGTGCTCGCGCTGGGTGCGATGGTCTGCTGGGGCGTCTGGACCCTGTTCGCGACGCTGGCGACGCGGTCGCTGGCCCCCGAGGCCGCGATGGTCGTCTCCTACACGACCGGCGCCGCGCTCGCGCTCGGCTACGTGGTCATCTCGCGTGGGGCACCCTCCCTGCCCGGGCGAGGTGTGGCCTTCGCCGGGCTGGCCGGCGTGTTCGCCGGCGCCGGTGCGGTCGCCTTCTACGCCGGCCTGGCGGAGGGGAACTCGGCGGTCGTCACGACCGTCAGCGCGCTGTACTTCGTCGTCGCGGCCCTGCTCGGCGTGGCCGTGCTCGGCGAGTCGCTCGGGCTGCGTGACGTGGCCGGGGTCGGCTTCGCGGTGCTGGCCATCGCGCTGCTGGCGACCTGACCCGCGGCTGGACGCCCGTCGCGGCGGAGACACTGCAAAGGCTAAGTGTCGGGATCCACGACGTGGGTGCAATGAACGGCAACCGCTTCGGGCGGCTCTTCCAGGTGACCACCTTCGGGGAGTCCCACGGGGAGGCGATGGGCTGTACGGTCTCGGGCTGTCCCGCCGGGGTCGAACTGAACGAGGCGGAGATCCAGGCAGAACTGGACCGTCGCAAGCCCGGCCAGTCGATGATCACCACCTCCCGTGGCGAACCCGACGAGGTCTCGATCAAGTCCGGGCTACAGGACGGCTACACGACCGGCACGCCGCTGGGGATGGTCATCCAGAACAAGGACGCCCGCTCGGGCAAGTACGAACCCTTCGTCACGGCACCCCGGCCCTCACACGGCGACTTCACCTACTCCGCGAAGTTCGGCACGCGCAACTGGGGCGGGGGCGGGCGCTCCTCGGCCCGCGAGACGGTCAACTGGGTGGCCGCCGGCGCGGTCGCCAAGCAGGTCCTCGACCAGTCGGACTACGACATTCGAGTCAAGGCCCATGTCAACCAGGTCGGCGACATCGAGGCTCCCGAGGTGAGCTTCGAGGAGATGCTCGAACACACCGAGGACAACGAGGTGCGGTGTGCCCACCCCGAGACCGCCGAACGGATGCGCGAGGCCATCGACCAGTACCAGAAAGAGGGTGACTCTATCGGCGGCTCGGTCTACTTCGAGTGTCGCGGCGTCCCCCGGGGGCTCGGCGCGCCCCGCTTCGACTCGTTTCCCGCGCGGCTCGGGCAGGCGATGTTCTCGGTCCCGGCGACGACTGCCTTCCAGTTCGGGAAGGGTCGGGACGCCCGCACGATGCGTGGCACCGAGCGCAACGAGGACTGGGAGTTCGACGACGGCTCCCGCGAGGAGGTCGTCAGCGAGGCCGGCGACCCGGTCCCGGAGGGCAACGACCACGGCGGTCTCCAGGGGGGTATCACCACCGGCGAACCCATCTACGGCGAGGTGACCTGGCACGCGCCGACCTCGATCCCCTCGACCCAGGAGACTGTCGACTGGGAGACCGGTGAGCGCAAGGAGATCCAGGTCGTCGGCCGCCACGACCCCGTCCTGATGCCCCGGGCCGTCCCGGTCGTGGAGGCGATGCTCCGGCTCACGGTCCTGGATTTCATGCTGCTGGGCGGGCGGATCAACCCCGACCGCCTCGACGACCGCCCCGGCGAGTACGACACCGACTACCACCCGGAGAGCCCGGTCGACGACCCCGACGACGCTGACACGAAAGCCGACACTATCGACGGGTGACGCGACGCGGCTTCCCGGAGCGTGTCCGCCGACCCGAAACGCTAAGGCTGTCTTACCGCTTACACGGTGTGTGCAGGACGCGAACGACGACGAACCGGTCGGACGTGTTGCTGACGGAAACTCCCCCGACCGGAGTCCCCGATACCGATGTTCGAACCGACGCTGAGTCTGAGTCGAGCGGCAGGGCAGCTCGCATTCGACGGGTACGCCGAGGTGGCGCCCTTTCAGCCGGACCTGCCGAGTGGCTACCTGGAGCGGCGGTACGCGAACGGTGCCTCCCGGTTCGTCGACGTGGACGGCGCCCGCGTCCACTACCGCGACGAGGGGCCACGTGACGGACCCACGCTGGTCGCCCTCCACGGGATGTACTCCTCGCTTCACACCTGGGACGACTGGGTCGAGGCGCTGACCGACCGGGTCCGCGTCGTCCGGATGGACCTGCCCGGCTTCGGCCTGACCGGCCCCACCACCGCCGGGACCTACGACATGCCCTACTACGTCGACGTCCTGGAGGCGTTCTGCAGGCGACTCGACCTCGGCGAGGTGGCGCTTGCGGGCAACTCGATGGGTGGCGGGGTCGCCTGGCGGGTCGCCGCCGAGCACCCCGGGCTGGTCGACCGGCTGCTCCTGCTGGATTCGGTCGGCCGGCAGGTCGTCCCCGACGGGGCCGAGTTCCTCGTCCAGCCGGGAGTCAGCGTCGTGCCGCGGTATCTCACACCGCGGGCGGCCTTCCGGGAGATCCTCCGGGACGCCTACGGCGACCCCTCGAAGCTCGAGCGCGGGGACGTCCGCCGGTACCACGACCTGCTCCGGCGTACGGGGAACCGGCGGGCGGTCCTCTCCCTGCTGCGGGCGGCCTCGCCCGCCGACGTCGACCCGGCCGAAGTCACCTGTCCGACCCTCGTACAGTGGGGGGAGCGAGACACCTGGCTCCCGCTCTCGCTGGGGGAGAAGCTGGCCGGCGAGATCCCCGACGGGAGGCTCCGGACCTACGAGGGCGTCGGGCACATCCCGATGGAAGAGGCCCCGGCCGCGACCGCCGCCGACGCCGTCGAGTTCCTGACCTGAGCGGTCGTGGCGATAGCCGCTCGTCTGCAGAGCGCAAGCGCCAAGACCGTCGTGGGCCGACGGGTGAGCATGACGACCATCGTCGTGCTTGCGGACCCGCCGGCGCCCGGCGTCGCGTCGCCCGGGCTCGCCGCAGGGACCCCACTCTCGGAAGCGGAGGCGGCACGGCTCTACGAGGCGATGCTGGTCGACGTCTGCCGGACGGTCCAGGCCGGCGGCGCGGACCTGCTCGTCAACTATCCGCCGGCCGACCGGGCGCCGGTCGACGAGCCCGAGCGGGCGTTGCGGGATGCGCTGGCCGACGAGCTCGAGGAGCCCGCCGAGGCCCGATACGAGGTCCAGGTCGGCGAGACCTTCGCCGGGCGGGTCGGCAACACGGTCACTCACCTGCTGGAGGAGGAGGGTGAGCGGCAGGTCGCCGTGACGACCCCCGCCGCGCCCTTCCTCCGGCGGGACCACGTCGGCGGGCTGGGGATGTCGCTGCGGACCGAGGAGGTCGCGCTCGCACCCGCGTGGGGCGGCCGCGTCGCGCTGGCGGGCTTTACCGAGCCGATCGACTTCACGGACGCCTTCGCCGCGCCGGCGGTGGAGACGCTGGCAATGCGGGCACGCGACGCCGGACTGTCGGTCGACTTCCTGCCGCGACAGCCGGTGGTGGAGACGTCCGCGGACCTCGCGGACGCGGTGGCGTACGCGACTGCCCGCGTGCGAGCCGAGCGACTGGTTCCCGGGCGGACGGTCGGAGTTATCGAGGACCTGGGGCTGCGTGCGGTCGAGGCCGGGGGGGAGACGCTGACGGTGAGTCGCGAGTCCGACAACTCTTAGACCGCGCGGACGGTAGGCCCGCGTGCGGTGGGGTGGCGGAGCGGCCTAACGCGCCTGCCTTGAGAGCAGGTGTCCGAGAGGACTCATGGGTTCAAATCCCATCCCCACCGTCAGACTCCCTGCAGTCGTCTGACGAGCCCTGCCTCGCCTTACTCGGCAGGACACCGTGAGTGCGCGGCGCATCAACGCGCCGCGCCGAACGTGACGTGGGATTTGAACTACGCGAGACGAACACAGCGAGTCTCGCCATCGAGTTCAAATCCCATCCCCACCGTCAGTCCGCACCGACGATGACCATCTGGCTCGCCTCCTCGAAGTACAGCTGGCGGGTCGACTCGGCGTCGACGCGGACGGCGTCACCGGGCTCCAGCGCGGTCTCCTCGCCGTCGACGGTGATCTGCCCGGAGCCGTCGAGCAGCAGATAGACCTCCTCCTGACCGTCGCCGGTGTGGTCGTGTTCCTTGCCCGTCCAGCCCTCGGCGGCATCGAGGACAGTGACCCCGAGGTTCTCGCAGTTCAGGTCCTCCCGGAGGAAGTGCATCCCGGGGGCGAACGGCTCGACCTCCTCGTAGTTCGTCTTGTCGAATCCCATGGTCGGGATCCGGCGAGGGCCGGCAAAACGTTTGTCACGCGCGCCGGCGGGTCGAGACCCGCATCGCGACCGGGCAGTCACTCGTGTCTGGAGGACCCGGTATCCCGGTCGGCGTCACTCCGTCCTGGCTGCTGTCCGGCCGTGCCGCCGGCCCCGCCAGCAGCCCGCTCGTGTTGTCGGACCAGCGCGACGTAGTACGCCTGCAGCGAGTCGTGGCCGTCGAGGTCGAGCTCCTCGGGGCGGGCGTCGAGGACGACCCGCCCCTCGTGCATGACCGTCAGGCGGTCGGTGTAGGGCTCGAAGTCCCCGACGTGGTGAGTCGAGACGAGGACGGTCGCGTCGCCGGCGTAGGCGGAGAGAAAGTCGAGCAGCCGCTCCTTGGAGACGTCATCCAGCGCCGCTAGCGGCTCGTCGAGCAGTAGGTAATCCGGCCGCTTGAGCAAGGCGAGTGCGAGGTCGAGCTTGCGCGCGAATCCGCCGGAGAGGTCGTGGGCCGGCCGGTCCATCGCCCGCCGCAGCCGGAGTTCGTCGACGACGGTCTCGCGCCACTCCCGGCCGGGCGAGCCGACGAGGCTGGCGAAGACCGTCAGGTTCTCCCGGACAGTGAGGTCCGGGTAGAAGTTCGGCCGCTGGAAGCCACAGCCGACCGCGTCGGGGACCGACAGCGTGCCGGCGGTCGGCCGCGCGAGCCCGAGCAGCAGCCGGAAGACGGTGGTCTTGCCCGACCCGTTGGGGCCGACGAGACAGTGGAACTGGCCGCCCCCGACCGACAGCGAAACGTCCCGGACGGCCACGACGTCGCCGTACTCCTTGCGGACGCCGTCGAGTTCGATCATGTGGTCCTCCGGTAGTACATCGCGCTGAGTTTCACGCAGGCGAGCGTCAGGAGGGCAAAGCCCGCAAGCGCGAGCAGCCAGTCGGCAAACAGCGACAGCTCGGCGTCTTTGAGCATGAAGCTGCGGGTCATGATGGTGGAGTAGTGGACCGGGTCCGCGCGGATGATCGCCTTCCGGACCGGCGAGAGGTAGCCCACGGGGAAGGCGAGCCCGGAGAAGGCGGTGATCCCCAGCAGGATGACGACGTTGACGAACCGGCCGAGCGTCCCGAACCGGAGCAGGACCATCACGGCCGTGCTGATCGCCGCGAGATAGAAGAAAGTCAACAGCAGTGTCAGCACGGTCCCGACGGAGAGGGCCGTCGTCGCGTAGTCGAAATACGCCGCGGCGCCCTGGAAGACGAGGATGGGGACGAGCATCAGCACGCTGAAATAGATCAGCTTCGAGAGCACCAGCGTCTCCAGCGAGGACTCCGCGCGGATCCGGTCGAGGACGTTACTCTCCTTGGCGAGGTTGTAGGGGACGTAGGTGAACGCAAAGAGCATGATGATCGCCATCAGGAAGGAGGGGACGAGATACTCGGAGAGGGAGTTCTCCGTGCCGACGACCTCCCGGCGGACCGAGATGTCCGCCTCGAGGAAGGGCGCGTCGTTGAGCGCGCGGGCCATGATCGCGCGGATCGCCTGCGAGGGCCGCTCGAAGGGCGTGATGCTACCGTCGACAGTGAGGACGAACGTGGCGTTGTCGTTGTCGGGGTCGGTGATGTCGGGGGGGACCTGGACGATGGCGTAGACGGACTCCCGGCGGAGCATCCGTTCGGCTTCCTCGGGCGAGTCGACCCGCTTCGGGTCGGAGAAGGGTTCGAAGGCACCGGTGATGATCGACAGTTCCTGGTCGGTGACCTCCTCGCTTTCGGGCGTGACCGCGACCGGCGCGTCCCGCGGGACGACCGTGCCGAAGACGACGCTGGTCGAGGCGAAGAAGGCGGGCAGGAGGAGCAACACGAAGGCCAGCGCGAGTGCGTTGTGCTTGCTCCAGTGGAACTCCTTTTTCAGAAGCGAGCGCAGCGACACGGTTACCGACCCACCCCGGTGGCGTCGTTACCCTCGGTTCCAGCCCCGTCGACCCCGGTGCCCGCGGCCATCACATCGCAGTCAGCGGTCAGCAGTTGGATATAGCTTGTGGACCGGGCGCGCGGAGAGACATCCTTTTGTGCCCGTCGCCGAACGAACGGGTATGGACTGGCCGCACAACCCCGACGGCGAGGAGGGAAGCGAAGGGCGGCGCAAGTACGGCCACGCCGTCCTCGCGAAGAAGATCGACGAAGATGAGGACTTCCCGCTGACCGCAGAGGAGTACGTCGACGCCTACGGCGACCATCCGGTCCGGATCGACTACGAGCGGGTCGTCAGCGTCGAGGATATCTTCGAACACGTCGAGGAAGACGAGTTCTCGGACTTCCCCGAGTTCCACAAGGCCCTCGGCCGGGCGCTCCGGGAGGCCGACTACTGGCCCTACCGCCTCGAACACGCCTGACGCGCCGGATATCGGCCTCCGTCGCGTGTGGGGACGAGTACGACCCCGGAACACGCGTGGGCCTCCCGTGGCCGCACTCGAGTGGTATGTGTTCACACAACATACTTGTGCCCCACCGGTGTAGTTCCGGGTATGGCAACCGAACACCCCCAGGCGAGTGACCGGCTGCCCGAGCGGGTGGTGGCCGACCTGCTCTCCTCGGACCGACGGCGACGGCTGCTGACCTGTCTGGAGGAACACGGGGGCTGTCTGCCCGTGACAGACCTCGCGGCGGCCGTCGCGGCCCGGGAGGCTGACGTGGAGTCGGAGGCAGTCGACCCCGAACGACACCGGACGGTCCGGGAGGAGATCTACGAGCGCCACCTGCCGAAGCTGACGGCGACCGGCGTGGTCGAGTTCGACTCGATGCGTGGGACCGTCACGCTGACGGGATACGGTCTCGCGGAGGCCGGGAGATAGCTTTTTTCCGGCCGTGCGCTAAACTATCACGTATGAACAGGGACGTGACGGTCAGGGAGGTCGCGAACCGGGAGTTCGTGGGCGTCAGCGAGTCGGACGACCTCTTGGGGACGGTCGAGCTGATGGTCGGGGAAGGCGCGGACACCGCGCTCGTCGTCCAGGGGGCCGAGCCCGTGGGCATCCTGACCGACCGCGCCGTCCTCGAGTTGCTCGCCGCCGAGGGCGGGGTCGACGGCGCGGTCGTCGGCGACGCGATGGAGCCGACCGTCCCGACGATCGAGTCCCAGGCCACCATCGAGGAGGCCGCCGACCGGATGTCCGCTGAGGGGACCCGCCGGATGGTGGTCACGGACGCCGGCGAGACGGTCGGCATGCTCACCGAACACGACCTCTTCGCCACGCGGCCGCTGGCAGCGGACGGCCCCGAGGCCGGACTGGCCCACCCGGCGGGGGAGGCCGAAACCGCGCTCGCCGCCGACTCGGAGACCGGCGTCGAGAGCGGGGCCGGCGAGGGGTTCGAGGAACAGAGCATCTGCGAGGGGTGTGGGACGCTGACCGGCGACCTGGTGGCCTTCAATGGCCAGCTGCTCTGTGGCGACTGCCGGGACATATAGTGGTCACCATCGAGACCCCCGACGCCGACCTCGCCGAGACTGTCACAGACCTCTGGGTCGCGCTGGCGACCGGGCAACGCGAGTACGGCTCGCACATCCTGGCCGAGGAAAACCGGGCACGCATCCGCGAGCAGATCCTCCGGCACACCGTCGACGACACCCTGCTCGTGGCCCGCGACGGCGGTGTGGTCGGGTTCGCCACCGTCGAGCGCGAGGGGGGCCCCTACGCCCAGAGCGGCGCCAGGGGACTCGTCACGAACCTCTACGTCCGCCCGGCGTTCCGCGGGGAAGGGGTCGGGTCGGAACTGCTCGCTGCCGCCGAGGACCGGCTCCGGGAACTGGGGGTCGACACCGTCGCGCTGGAGGTGATGGCAGACAACGAGGGAGCCCGGCGGTTCTACCGGCGTGCGGGCTACGAGCCCCACCGGCTGACGCTGGAGAAGCCAGTCGAAAGCGATACGCACTCAAGGGGTGACGAGTAACTCCCGGACGCGCTAGGGGAGCTTGGGTGGTCCAAGCACCCGACTTGTAATCGGGAGTTCGAGGGTTCAAATCCCTCCCCTAGCTCTTCTCCGCGAGCGACAGTGAGCGAGAACGGCGGGACGTGGGATTTGAATCAGGGAGTGGAGTAACACGGAACGACCGTGGTTCAAATCCCTCCCCTAGCTCTTCTCCGCGAGCGACAGCGAGCGGGAACGGCAGGACGTGGGATTTGAATCAGGGAGTGGAGTAACACGGAACGACCGTGGTTCAAATCCCTTAGCTCTCCTGTGACGAGCGGACGCGAGGAGCGGGAACTGCGAGGGGAGGCGCAGTCCGCGAACCGAGCGGGACGGTCTCCGAGCCGGGTCAGTGCCCCGCCGGCACGCTTTCGACGACCGCGTTGATCAGTTTCGCTTCGGCCTTCTGGAGGTGTTCGCTCGCCGTGTTCGGCGCACAGCCGAGCTCTGCGGCGATCTCCTCGTGGGTGGTCGCCCGGGGCTGGTTGTAGTAGCCCAAGTCGACCGCCGTCTCGAGAGCCTCCCACTGCCTGTCGCTCAGGTCCGAGGCCGGGTTCGCGCGGGCGCTGGGGAACCGGCCGACCTCCTCGAGCGTGACGTCCATCGCGTCCGGCGCCTCGTCGAGTACCGCCTGGAGCGCTCCGGAGTCACCGACCACGTGTCCGTGGATCCGCCCGTCCCGGTAGACCAAGGGTCGCCGAACGACCAGCCCGGCCCGGGCGAGCGCCTCCTCGACGACCCCGAACATCGGCACGACGTCGTCGCGCACGTCGAGCAGCGCGTACGAGCGAGCCGCGTCGACCGCCGACAGCGCCACGGACTCGACACCCGGCGTATCCGTCGCTGCGTCCCTGAATCCGGCGACGTCGCCGTCGACCGCGTACAGGTGTGTCGTCGTCGCCGGGTCCGCCCGGTTCCAGTCCACCGCCCGTGCTTCCTCCACGTCCGGCGAATCGAGGAGGTACGCGACGAACCCCGGGGACCGGTCGAGGTCCGGCCGTACCGTGACACGGATGTGTTTCATAGGTAAGCGAGCCTGACGGAACGACTTAAACCTACAGAGCATACCCCGCAGAACCGCTACCCGGACGGCCCCACACGTCCGAACTGCAATGAGACCCGAACCCCAGACCGGACGCGGCGCGGGACGCGCCGGCGGTCACGGTCGGTACGGACGCGGCAGGTACCTCTTCCGGACAGCACAGCTCGCAACAGGCCCGGTCGGAGGGCGGCTGCTACTCCAGGGGTGACAGACGGATGCGAGCAGTCCGCTACCACGAGCACGGCGACCCGGACGTCTTCCAAGTCGACGAGGTGCCCCGGCCGTCGCCCGCCCCCGACGAGGTGCTGGTCGAGATGCGGGCCGCGAGCGTCAACCCGGTCGACCTCCTGGTCCGCTCCGGTCTCTACGGCGACGTCTCCCTCCCGTCGGTCCCGGGCGGCGACGGGGCCGGGGTCGTCGCAGCGGCGGGCGAGAAGGTGGAAGCCCTTACGGAGGGCGACCGGGTTGTCGTGTCGGGCATGGACCGGTCGGCGGGCGGCACGTTCGCGGAGTACGCCGCGGTTCCGGGGACGAAGGTCGCGGCGCTTCCCGAGAGCGTCCCCTTCGAGGTCGCCGGCGCGGTCGGGAACGTCGGCGCGACCGCCTGGACGGCCCTGGCGGAGGTCGCCGGCATCCAGCCGGGGGACAGGGTGCTCGTCCACGGCGGCGCTGGCGGCGTCGGCCACGCCGCGGTCCAGGTCGCCGCCAGCGCCGGGGCCGACGTGGTCGCAACCGCGGGCAGCGAGGCCGCGCGTGCGCGGGTCGAGGAACTCGGTGCGAGCGTGGCGCTGGACTACGACAGCGACTCGCTGGCCGCGGAGGTACTCGAGGCGACGGGCGGGGCGGGCGTCGAGACCGTCCTCGACCACCGCCTCGAGGAGTACCTCGAACTCGACCTGGAAGTGCTCGCCGAGGGCGGCCAGGTCGTCAGCCTCATGGGGAACGTCCCGGAGGCGAGCGCGCTCCCCTTCTACGCCAAGGAGGTGACGCTGCAGGCGCTCCGGATGGATAACCATCCGGTGCGGACGCCGATGCTTGAACGGGTGCTCCGGCTGGTCGAGCGCGGCGACCTGACGCCGGTAGTCGCGGACACCTACGACTTCGCGGAGGTCGAGCAGGCCCACCGCGACCTCTCCGAGGGCGGCTACGTCGGCAAGCTTGTCGTCGCGCCGTAGGTTCCGGCGCCCCTGCATTGATAACGGTGCGCGGAGAGGTGCCACCGACGCCGATGGACGACGTGCTCTGGTACGTGCTGGCCAGTTCCCGCGGCGGGCCGACCAGAGTCCGTCTTCTGCAGGCGCTCGAGGAGCGGCCGCGGAACGCGAACGAGCTCGCGACGGAACTCGACCTCGACTACACGACTGTCCGTCACCACCTGGACGTCCTGATGGACAACAACATCCTCCGGCGGTCCGGCGATGAGTACGCGGCGGTCTACCTGTTCACCGAGCAGGTCGAGGCCCACTGGGAGACCGTCGAGGAGGTCGTCGAGACCGTCGATGCCACGGAGTGACCCGAGTATGACCCCCACAGCGACCCCCGGCGGCTGCATCGTGGACAAGACAGTTATCCCCGGTTCCCCAACCACGGAGGACGAGCGATGACGCTCTGGCTCAGCCTGGCGTGGCTGTCGGCGGGGTTTAACGCGGTGCTGCTGGTCCTGCTGGGGTCGGTCTGGCTGCGCAACTACCGTCAGCACGGCGCCAGCCACACACTCGGGCTCCTCGTGGTCGCCGCCTTCCTCCTCGTCGAGAACGGGCTCTGGCTCTACTTCTACCTGCTCAACCCCACGTTCCGCGGGTGGTTTCTCTCCACCGGGACCGACATCCAGGTCGGCGTGACGCTGCTCTGTGGGCTCGAACTCGTCGCGTTGCTCGTGCTCGCGCGGGTGACGTGGCGCTGACTGCCGGATCCTGGACGAAATTCGGACGGAACCCGGAAAATCCTCTTGTCGGGTTCCGCCCTCGGCCGAGACATGCGACCGACACGACGGGCGGTCCTGGGCGCAGCGGTCACAGTCGGCATCGCGGGCTGTCTCGGAGGCCCCGGCGACGGTGACGGTGAGAGCGGCGACAGTGGAGGAATGACGCCGGCCGGGACGGACGAAGGGAGCAGGACGGCCACGGGCTCCCCGGTAGTCTCGACGGCAACGGACGGGTCCGCGACGGTGCAAGTCCGGATGCACGAGAGGCTTGGTCCGCTCCTCGCCGGCCCCGACGGGCTGACGCTGTACATGTTCGACCGGGATACACAGGAGGCGGACGCGAGCGCGTGCTCCGGTGGCTGTGCCGACGTCTGGCCGCCGCTGACCGCGGACGGCACCCCGACCCGAGGGGAGGACGTGACTGCGACGGTGGGCTCCTTCGAGCGGGCGAGCGGCGACCGGCAGGTGACGGCCGGCGGCTGGCCGCTCTACTACTACGCCTCTGACGGGACGCCGGGCGACGCGGCCGGCCAGGGGGTTAACGACGTCTGGTGGGTCCTCGACCCCGCCGGCACGCCCGTGCGGCCGACCGCGACCGAGACGGCAGGACCGGGTGAGACCACGGACGGAGGGTCTGTCGGCTACTGAACCAGCCGAGCCCCGGACGGAGAGTCGACACCCGCAATTTTACCCCCGCTACTGCTACGGATCCACATGGGAAACCGTGACCCCGTATCGTGGGAGACGAGGGAGGCAGCCCTCGGGGCTCCCGCCGCGGAGGTGGAAGAGTACGTCGACCGGCTGACGGCGGAGGTGCGCGGAGAAGAGCCATACGCAGCGGTCAAGACGGTCCACGACGCGCTCAGCGAGGACCTCGAGGACGAGGAGCGGTCCGTCCCCGGGCTCGGCGAAGTCTTCATCACCGCGTACCTTCTGGAGAAGCGCGGTGTCATCGGACCGAGCGCCGGCGACCGCGGCGAGTACCCGTCGCTCGTCGACCGCCGCCCGCCGACCGACCGGCTCAGGGAGCTGTTCTGGGCCCGGGAGCGGACGCTGTGGTGGATCGGCATCGTGACCGGCGTCCACCCGAGCCTGGTGACCTACTGGCTCTACGAGGACGACATTCCGCTGATGGAGCGGAACTACACGGCCGAATCGATGGCACGCATCCGGGCGTTTCGGGAGAGAGAACCGGAGTAGACCGGCCGCCGACGGCGACCCACCGGCACCCGGTGGCGGTGTCGGAACGTCCCGGGAAGGTGGTGTATTCTCAAATCTTAAAACATGGCTACATTATAACTACCCGCAGGTACCTTGTGGATATATGGGGGGTAAGACGCATGTCTGACGACGGAACGAACAAGGAAACGACGATCGTCTCCGAGGAAGTCTCGGTGACAAAGCGACTCGAACTCGAGGAGTTCGACGACCCGGTCATCGCGTTCGACATCGAATCGCGCCGGGGCGACCCGGCGACCGTGACGGTCGTCGACGCGATACCCGAAGACGTCTCGCCGCGCGACCTGCGGTTCCATCCCGAGTACGGCAGCGAGCACTGGGTGATCGACGAGGGAGAGCTCGTCTTCGAGCGGGAGTTCGACCCCGACGAGGAGTACATCACCGTCTACAGGCTCTGTGAAGCGAAGGAGGAGGTCGTCGACTCGTTCGAGGACCCGACCGTCGAGACGGACTCCGGCATGGAGGCGAGCGAAGGGACCGGCAAAGCCCGGGGGATGGTTCGCGGCGCGGGCGCCGGGCTGACCAACGGCGGGTCCGTACCGGACCCGGATTCCGGGGCCGGCGAGGCGCCCGGGAACGAGGGCGACGTACCGACGCTCGACCTCAACGACCCGGTCGCCAGCGACGGAGCCGGGGAGGGCCAGCGCGAGCCCGCAGAGGACCGAACCACGACGGTGATGGCGGGCGCGGAGAGCGCAGAGTCCGAAGGTGAGAGCGGGTCCGCGGACGGAGCCGAAAGCGAGGGCGACATCCTGAGCGAAAACGGGGATGAGACCCTTGACGAAGGTGAGGGCGACATCCTGAGCGAAAGCGGGGATGAGACCCTTGACGAAGGTGAGGGTGACATCCTGAGCGAGGACGATGGTGACATCCCGGGCGGGAGTGAGGAGACCGCCCCGAACGAGGACGGACCCGACGCGCAGGCCGGGAGCGAGGCGACCGACGAGTCGCTCGTCGCTTCGCTGGCGGCCGAACTCGAGGAGGGGAACGTTCCGGACGAGGACGTCGAGCGGCTCCGGGCGGCGCTGGGCCAGGAGGAGAGCAGTTCCAAGAGCCTCGTGGTCCGGGTAGAGAAACTCCAGCGGGACGTCGACGAGGTGCTCGCCTACACGGACGCGCTCGCGGATTTCCTCGACGAGAACGGGACCGGCGAGGAGATGATCGCGGAGTTCCGCGAGGAAGTCGACGACTTCCAGGCGGAGATGGAGCGGTTCGAGACCGACCTCGAAGAGGTTGGGACGACGGCCGACCGGACGGAGAGCCGGGTCGACGAACTCGAGACCGACCTCGAGGACGGGTTCGAGGACGTCCGCGACGACCTGACGGCACTCCGCGAGGAGGTCGAGGAGGTCAGAGACGAGCTCGAGGACGGCGACGTCGACGAGCGGCTCTCGACGCTGGAGGAGGACATCGACAGCCTCCAGGACTGGCGCGGACGGCTCGCCTCGGTTCTCCAGGAACCGGAGCAGTAGCTCGCTGGCGGGTGGTCTTTTCCGCCTCCGTTCGGACGCTCGTAACTGTCTCCCGGCAGTCGTCGGTGCCGGGCTGGCGACGCCCCGGAGTGGCTCGCGACAGCCCGTCCCGCGCGGCCGGAGCCTCCAGCCGGACTGCCCCGAGACCGGCAGGAGCGGCGCCGCCGGGTGGTTCGTGGGATTCGAAAACCGACCCGCTGGGGCCGGAGATGCCCCACCGGCGGAGAGGGGTTGGGGGGGAGTTTGGCGGCCACACGCCGTGCCGCCAGTCGTGGCGTCATCAAGAGAGTTATTAAAAGTACGGATAACCGTAGTCGCTGCCGGCAGGGCGGTCGTCCCGCGGAGGCGGCCGGGTCGGTCGCGGGAAGAACGGGGACCGGGGACCGACTCCCCCCGAAACGGCCCCCGGTGTGTTTTTCGCAATGTGAACACAAAAACCCACAGAAAGTCCGACAGTATGTCACTCGCCACTGCCAGCCGTCGCGGGCCCCGGGCCGGCCGCGTCACGCCCGGCGAACCGGTCTGCGCAGACTTATGAGCGAGCAGCCCCAACAGCGTGTATGAGCGAACAGGAGCCGATCCCGGACTCGGAGGAGAAGTGGCGCGAGATACTCACCGACGAGGAGTACCGGGTGCTACGCGAGGCCGGCACCGAGCCGAAATTCAGCGGGGACCTGCTGGACGTCGACGAGGAGGGGACGTTCACCTGCGCCGGCTGCGGCGCGGAGCTGTTCGACTCCGAGGAGAAGTTCGAGTCCGGAACCGGGTGGCCGAGCTTCTGGGACGTCTACGAGGAGGGCAACATCGAGACGCGGCTGGACACCAGCCACGGGATGCGCCGGACGGAGGTCGTCTGTGCCCGGTGTGAGGGCCACCTCGGACACGTCTTCGACGACGGCCCCGAGCCGACCGGCAAGCGGTACTGCATCAACTCCGCCGCGCTGGACTTCGAACCGGAAGCCTGAGCGGGACCCGGGTCCGCGGCGGTCGATGCGGGTGCTGACTCAGTCGGCGCCCGGTTCGACGACCTCGTAACTGATGCCGTCGTCCCGGAGCTTGTCGGTGTGCGTCGAGAGCCGGTCGCTGGCCGCGAGCAGCAGTACGTCGAGCCCCTTGGCCGCGGCCTCGCGGACCGCCTCGGGCGTGCCAAAGCGGACGTCGGGGTCGAGGTCGGCCGCCCGCGCGAGCGCGAGCGCCTCCGGCCCGGCGACCGCGAGCAGGTCGTGGTCCCCGGCCAGCTCCGCGACCCGGGCGGCGTCGACCGCCCGGCTGCCCCCGTTGCGAACGCTCGGGACCGGCACGGCGGTGACCGCCCCGAGTTCGTAGTCGACGACACCCTCGAAGTCGGTGACGCCGACCTCCTGACCGGCGTCGGCTGCCGTCACCGCGACGGCCGTCGCGGAGCCTTCCTCGCCCGGAGCAGCGCGCAAGACGCCGTCGCGCATCGTCAGCGAGATGCGGTCGCCCTCGTCGATGGAGCCCGTCGCCAGCGCGCTCTCGACCTCGACCTCGTCGATGACTTCCTCGGAGACGTGGGAGACCAGCTCGCGGAGCCCGTCGGTCCGGGAGATGAGCCAGTCCACCCCTTCCTTGGTGACCTCGTAGCGCCCGCGGCCCAGCTTCTCGACCCACCCCTGGTCGACGAGCCCCTGGAGGTAGTTGCTGACCGCCTGGGAGGTGATGCCGATAGCGTCGGCGACCTCCTGCTGGCTGACGGCGGGCTGGCGGTCCGCGATCTGGACCAGGATACGGTACTGCGTCGCCGCACGCTTGCTGTCGAGGACGCTCCCCGGCTCCCCCTCGACGCTGTCACTCATCGGTTGTTCTCTGGGCGGGAAAAGACAAGTATTTTTGCACCCGCCGGGGCGCACTCCGTCTGAACCGGTACTCGACGGCGGGCAGCCGGGCCGGTCGGCGGGGATACAACTGAATTTTTCCCGGATCCAACGCAGATGGGGCTCGGGCGTGGCGACACGACGTGGATAGCCCCACAGCCGACCGATTTATTATCGATGATGATAACAAACGACTGGTGACGTGCTATCGGAGACCACACTCAAAATACGGCAGAAGAGCTCGAACCGTGGGGATCGTTCGAGCGGCTCGACCCGGAGCGTCTCGATGGTATCACTCGTGAGAACGAGAGGGCGCTGGCGACGGTCCGGAGTCCGGACGGGCTGACACGGGCGGACGGGAACGACGAGCGCCGGGTCGACCTCCCGGTCCTGATGGTCGTGACCGACGCGCGGCTGGTCTTCGTCCCTGCGGACGCGCCGGGGGCCGAGGAGGCCGGGGCGCTGGCATACGGCGACCTCGCGGGTGTCGACGTAGCGAACTCGCTCGCGCTCCGGTCGGTAGACGGGGTCACCTGGCAGTTGCCGGTCGAGGTGGACGAGCCGACCGCGGCCCACCTGGAGTGGGTCAGCGACGTCCGGGAGCGGGTCACGGACCTCGACGAGGACCTCGACAGTGCCGCGCGGCGGCTCGACGCCCTGACCGGGGAGCGCGCCTGGGACGACGCCGAAGAGGTGTACGAGCGACACCGCGGCCGCCTGGACCGGCTGCTCGGTTCCGTCCAGCGCAGCCCGCTCCCCGACGACAGGGTCGCGCCCGGACTGACGCGGATGGAGCGGACGCTGGAACGGGCCTACGCGTGGCTCTGTATCGCACGCGCGGAGTCACGGGTCGACCGCAGCCACGGGCCCTCCGCCGAGGAGGCCGGGTGCCGTGCGACGGACCCGGTGGCTGCTGCCCGGGAATTCCGCGACCGTGCCTGGAGCCGGGTCGAGGAGAGCCGACGTCCCGACGGGTTCCACTTCGGCGAAGAGCGCGAGCTCGAGACCGCACTCGACCAGCTCGACCTGGAGGTCGAGACGGCAGCGGTCGGAGCGGAGCTGTCCGCCGACGACACGCAAGCTCTCGAGGAGACGGAGGCGGGGGTCGACGGCGACCACTACCCCGAGACCCTCGAGTTGAGCGACGACTGAGCGCGACCGGCTTCGTGACACCTAAGAGGACCCCAGCCGGACAGACCGACGCGTGCGAGGGTAGCCAAGCCTGGAAACGGCGGCGGACTCAAGATCCGCTCCCGTAGGGGTCCAAGGGTTCAAATCCCTTCCCTCGCATGCGTGAGCACGAGCGGACGCGAGTGCTCCGCTGCACACGGAGGGAGTTGAACGCTGTCGGCGCCGCCGACTGAAGTTCAAATCCCTTCCCTCGCACTGCAGGACCCACGCGGTCCCTCGCCAGTGCGGAAGACCCGCGAGGCCGAACGGGAGGCCTCGTTGCGAGCGGGGAGCGCAGTGGCGACCCGCGAGCGGAGCGGTCTTCCCTCGCAAACCTTCTCCGGAACGACGCGACAGACGAGGGGCTCGCGGGGAGGGACGAGCACTCGGGTCGCTGTCGTCCGGAATCCGGCAGTATCCGGAGGATAACAATCCGGTCTGTCGGTGTCGGGGGGAGACCATGAGCGGGCTCTCGGTCGGAGTGGTCGGGTGTGGCTATCGGGCAACCGAATCACACCTGCCCATCTACCGCGAAACGGAGCTGCCGGTGACGGTCGACTGTGTCTGTGACCTCGACCGCGAGTTGGCGACGCGGGTCGCACGCCAGTTCGACGTCCCCACCGTGTACGACGACGTGTCCGAGATGCTCGGCGATGCGGACCTCGATGTCGTCAGCGTCTGCGTGCCCCCGCAGGCGCACTTCCCCGTCGCGCTCGAGGCACTACGAAACGGCTGTCACGTGTTCGTCGAGAAGCCGTTGACTCTCAGCGTCGAAACGTGCGACGAGCTGATACGGGCGGCCCGGGAGCGCGACCTGAAAATCGGGGTGATGCACAACATGCTCTACAACGAACCGTTCAGGGCCGCCAAACGGCGGATCTCCGCCGGCGAGATCGGGGAGGTGACCGGGGTCCGCACGCTTCTGACGAACCCCCGCGACGGACGGCTTTCGGAGCGGGACCACTGGTACCACGACCTCCCCGGCGGCCTCCTGACCGAGACGTTGCCACACGTCTCGTACATCGCGCTGGACCTGATGGGGTCGGTCGACGACGTGGCCGTCACCGCACAGCAGGCGACGACCTTCGAGTGGGCGCCACACGACGAGTTCGAGATCCTGTTCGAGGGGCCGGACATCATGTGCTCGACCCGTGTCTCCTATTCGGGGACCCTGCGAACGATGCGGGTCGACATCCTCGGAACCGACGGCCACCTCCAGGTCGACATGATGGCCAACGCGCTGTACCGGTTCGGCCTGACGAGTATGGACTTCCTCTCGCTCGGGGTCTACTCGCTGAGCCAGATCGGACAGCGGGTCCGGCACCTGCTGGGCAATGTCGCGGCCGTCGTCGCGGGGGACGCAACCGCCGGGTCGAGGGTCGTCATCGATGGGTTCCTCGAGAGTGTCCTCCGGGACCGGGCGCCGCCCGTCGACGGCGAGGACGGACGGCGATCCGTCGCGGTTCTCGAGGAGACCATCCAGCGCTACGAAACCAACTACGGGGGCTGAGCGCACCGCAACCGCCCACCCCTGTGCCGGGAGACGGGACCGGCAGCCACCGGCGCCGGTCGAAAGAAGCGGCCGCCGGCGGCGTTCCGAAGGCGTGTCAACGTATAACACACAAAAAATCATTACATTTATTACCGTCCCGTCAAAGGAAACCGGTACGTCCCTCATGACAGACCATGAGGGATCCCGACCAACCATGTACACCCGATTCACGGACGCCGAGAACACCGGAGCACCGATGGTCCCGATCGTCGAGGAAGAGCGGGTCGCCACCGACGGCGGCACGACCCGCGAGGAACTGGAAGAGGTCGTCCTCAGCCACCGGATGCGGGAGTAAGGGGTCTGGAGATGCGCGCCACACCGCCGACACCGGGGGCGAACCGGGACACGCGGGCCGTCGGAACCGCGGTACCGGGTGTACGCAGATAGAACCGACGACGCTTTTTTGTCCGGCTGCGAGCCGGGGACATGGACGAGACCCACCGGGCAGCCGTCGCCGAACGGGCCGCCCGGGCGGGCGGCGTCGTCGCCCGGGAGATGTTCCGACAGGAGATCGCCGTCGAGACGAAAACCGACAAGAGCGACGTCGTCACCGTCGCCGACAGGGACGCCCAGCAACAGGCAGTCGCGACCGTCCGCCAGGAGTTCCCCGAGGACCCCTTCCTCTGTGAGGAGGAGGTCGCGGTCGTCGGCGGCGTCGACCGCCGCGATTCCGTGCCGACGACCGGCCCGGTCTGGGTGGTCGACCCCATCGACGGGACCGCAAACTACGTCCGCGGGCTGCGGTACTGGGCGACGGTCGTCGCGGCGCTGGTCGACGGCGACCCCGTCGGCGTCGCCACCTATCTCCCAGCGCAGGATGACATCTACACGGCCGGGCCGGAGAGCACGACGAAAAACGGCGAGCCCCTGCGGGTCAGCGACCGGTCCGACCCCGGCACGTTCGCCCTCGGGGCAGTCGGCCGGTGGCCCCGGGAGGACGGCGGGGCCAGCCTGGACGACCTCGGGAGCCGGTTCGGCGACGTCCGACGGGTCGGCAGCATGCAGGCGACGCTCGCGCTCGTCGCCGCCGGCTCCCTGGAGGGGGCGGTCGCGACCGGCACTCCCCACCCCTGGGACAGCGTCGCCGGCGCCGAACTCGTCCGGCGGGCGGGCGGAACCGTGACCGACCTCCGGGGCGAGCCGTGGACACACGACAGCACCGGCCTGGTGGCCTCCAACGGGCGGGCGCACGAGCGCTTGCTCGACGCTGTGAGCGAGCCCGACGGGGACTGAGCCCTCGGGGCCGAGACCACCGAATCCCCGGGAACGCCGCCGCGGGCGTGCGGGCAGCGCACGCGCGAGACCGGCGCACGCGACCGGAACCCTGAACACGGCGGCCCTCACCCACACCGGTATGGAAGTCCTCGACCGGTACGGGGTGAGCCCGGAGCAGGCGTGGGTCGGCAGCCTCGTGGCCGCGGTCGCGGTCATCGTCGGCGCCGCGGTCGCCTTCACCGAGCAGGTCTACTACGGCTTCATCTGGCGGTACTTCTGGGGCCCGGTCCACGCCGACGCCGTCAGCGTCGAGTGTCTGGTCTACGTCCGCGAGACCGGCGAGGTCGTCCGCGGAGCGACGCTCGCGGAGGGGTGTTCCCGCGCGACCGCGAACTTCGTCGCCGAACCCGGCTACACACTGGTCTCCGAGGCCGGCTACGCGGCGACGCTCGTGTTCATGCTCGCGGGCGTCTACCTCCTGCTCCGCCGGCTCGACCTGGAGCCGTACCGCGGGTTCCTGTTCGCGCTCGTTCCCTTCTTCCTCTTCGGCGGCGCTCTCCGGGTCGTCGAGGACGCCTTCGACAGGGGGCTGGAGAGCGGGTTCGGGGTCGCGCTGGAGTACCCGCTCAACACCGTCCTCATCAGCCCGCTCATCTACTTCACCGTCTTCGTGCTCGCGCTCGTCGCCCTGGTCGTGAGCAAGTACCTCCAGCGCGAGGGGGTCACCGACACCTTCCACTACCCGCTCGCCGGCTTCGGCGTGGCCGCCTCCCTCCTCACAGTCGGGTACCTCACCTACCTCTCGGCGACGACCCGGTACGTCCAGTTCTACCCGCTCGTGTTCGTCACGACGGTCGGGCTGGCGACGCTGATCGCCTTCGGCGCCTACTACCTGCTCGAGCGGGTCGCCCCCTGGGTCAACGAGGGAACCGGCACGCTCGGCATCGTGGTCGTCTGGGCCCACGCTATCGACGGCGTGGCGAACGTCATCGCCTCGGACTGGGCGACCGCCTTCGGCCTGGCCAGCCTCTACGGCTCGAAACACCCCGTCGACCGCATCCTCTCGGGGATCTCGGAGTCGGTCCCCGTGCTCGCGGCCGTTCCCGGTGACTCCTGGCTCTTTCTCGTGGTCAAGGTCGTCGTCCCGGTCGCCATTCTGGCGATCTTCGAGGAGGAGTTCTTCGAGGACAGCCCCCGCTACGCCGTCATCCTCCTTGGAGCGATCATCGCCGTCGGCCTCGGACCCGGCACGCGGGACATGATCCGGGTCACTTTCGGGATCTGAGCGGCGACATCCCCGGCGACCGGCCGTCCGGAGCCGGTTCCGACGGTCCCGGCTCGTCAGGGGAAGGGGTGGTGCTCGCGGTCTAGGCGTGCCTCGAAGCCGAGGCTCTCCGGGACTGACCGGGCGCGCTCCCCGAAGTAGGCCTCGCCGAGAAAGAGCGGCTGGGCCGGCGGAACGACGACCCGGACCGCTTCGAACCCGAGCGCGGCGACGTCGCGGGTCGTCAGCCGCGCGGCGTAGGCGTCCAGGCCGGCGTCGGCGAGCCGCTCGAGGACGGCCTCGAGTTCCGCCCCGCCCGACAGCTCCGGAGCGGAGACCGACTCCGCGGTGACGGCCGCGTCGGCGTCGACGAAGTCCGCGGCCGCCGGCGGCAGGTCGGCGTAGCGGCCGATGGCCCCGCTCTCCTCGCGGGCGCCCTCGGGCCCCATGCTCCGGAGTTCGGTCCAGTTCTGGAGCGCCTCGGCCAGCGCCGACCGCGCGGCGGCGGCCGCGTCCAGATTCGCTCCCGAACCCAGCGCGAAGCGGGGCCACTCCCCGCGGTGGACGGCCGCCGCCACGACCGGAACGTCGACGTCCTGCGTGAGCAACAGGAGGGTCACCTCCAGCCCCTCCGACCGGGCCCGGTCGGTCAGCGTCCCCACCACCTCGTCCTCGACGGACAGCTCCAGCGGGTCGACGGTCGAGTACCACGACAGCATCGTCGCGTCGCGTTCGATCACCTCGTAGAGACCGGCCAGCAACGCCCCCACGCCCCCGTTACCGAGGCCGAGGCCGGTCGTGAGCGGCGGTCGAAATCGCTCGGTCGGCGGCGGGTGCAACACGAAGGCCGCGGGCAGGTGGACAGCCTCGCCGGCTGCGAGCGGGTCCCCGGCGGCGAGGTGTTCGCCCTCGACCCAGTACAGCGGCGCCGTCACCTCCGGGTCGTCGCGACAGACGAAGGCCGACGGCGGGACCGGGGACTCGACGTCTTCCGGGAGCCCGCGGGGCAGGTCCGACCGGCGGTAGACGCCCGCGCAGTACCGCTCCATCCCCTCCCCGAGCGCCTTCATGAAGGCCCCGTCCCAGCCGGCGTCGACTCCCGCCGCCTGTCGCTGGGCGCTCGCGTCGCTGAACCCCGACGTGTCGCAGGTCTCTGCCAGGTAGTACGGCACCGGGAACGACTCCGCCTCGCCGACCTCCCGGACGACTCCGACCCGCTCGTCGACGCCGCGCTCGGCCCGGGCGAGGGCCCCGTCGACGTCGCGGTCGGCCTGTGAGCGGTCGAGGTCGCTCCCGGCGCCGTGACTGCCGGCGTCACACCGACAGCCCGGCAGCCCCAGCAGGTCGCGCTCGACCGGCGGGGAAGCCACCTCGGTGACCCGTCCGAAGATGTCAGCCCCCGCAGTCAGGTGTCGGGCGAGCGCGTGCCCCGCGAGCGCGCCTGCGAAGCGCGCCGTCTGCGGGGGCGTTTCGGCCCCGGCACCGGTTCCGGCCGCGGCTCCGGTCTCCTCGTCCAGGTTCGCCTCGACCCGCCCGCGGAGACACTCGTAACAGGCCGTCGCCGGGGAGAGGGCAGCGACGGCGGCCTCCGCGACCGGGGTGCCACCCACGCCCCCGAGTTCGACCGCCAGCCAGGGCGTCCCGCCGTCGAGGGCGGCGTCGTTGGCCCGGTCGAAGCGGTCGTCGCCCGTGTCACCGACGACGACGCCCACCTCGACGCCCCCGGCGTCGACCGGGTCCACCGCTCGCGTGTCGGCGTCCACGTCCGAAAGCGCCGCCTCAACGGCAGCGACCGCGGGCCCGGACCCGACCAGACCGACTGTCATACCCGACGGGACGGCAGGCGGGGGCAAAAGCGCCGCGGGTCAGGCGTGAGAGAGATACGGGCGGCGGACGCGACGGCCCGAGTCTCAGAGACGGTCCCGGGCCTCGCGGGCCAGTGCGTCGACCGACTGACCGGCCAGTTCCGGCGGCAGCGTCAGCCGGAGACGGGGCCGGCCCACGTCGATTGGGACCTTCTCCGTCCCGAGCAGCCCGGCGTCCTCGAGGGCCGTCTTGGTCCGCGAGAACGTCGCCTTGCTCGCCAGACCCACCTCCTCGCCCCACCGGCTGACGTCGTACAGCAGCTGCTCGTTACGGGCCGCCGCGAGCAGGCAGAGTGCGACCGCGTCGGCGTCTCTCCCGCCATCGACAGCCCGCAGCAGCGCCTCGAAGTCGGTCGCCACCGCCTCACCGAGCGCCGACTGGAGCGTCTCCCTGACCCGCGAGAGCGGCGGCGTCCCGAGGTCGTACTCGGGGGCCGCCCCCCACCGTCTGTCGAAGTCCTCGTACGCCCCGGAGACGAAGCCCTCGTCGGTCGTGACGAGACCCGCGACCAGTTCGGGACCCGGCACCAGCGCGACCACCGACTCCGGGGAGAGCAACAGCGCGTTTCGGGGGACCGACTGGAGGGTCCGGACCGCGACGACCCCGTCGGCGACCAGGTCCGCGAGCGTCGCCGCGGGGACGAACTCCGCGAGCAACGCCTTCAGCGTCTCCGGGTCCGCGAACAGGCGCACGCGCGGCGGCTCCTCGGTCGCCGAGAGCCGGTCGACGAGCGCCACCATCGCCGCCCGCGAGGGGTTGACGACGAGAAGCTCCTCCGACCGACCGAGCGCGTCGGCGACGACGTCACCGACCGACTCCCCGACCCTGTTCGAGGACAGCGACATACCCTCCGGTAGTCGGATGGCTCATTTAGGTGTAGTGGCCGACCGAGTCCTCAGACGCCGGGGACGCCTTCCTCGGCCTCGAGCAGTTCGTGGTAGCGGTTGCGGATGGTGACCTCGGAGATGTTGGCGACCTCCGAGACCTCGCTCTGGGTGACCTTCTCGTTGGTGAGAAGCGAGGCGGCATACACCGCGGCGGCCGCGAGCCCGACCGGTGACTTGCCGGAGTGGACGCCCTGTTCTTTGGCGTTCTGGAGCAGCTGGCGGGCGCGGCGCTCGGACTCCTCCGAAAGGTCCAGGTCCGAGGCGAACCGGGGCACGTAGCTCTCCGGGTCCGCGGGCTGGATCTCCAGGTTCAGCTCCCGCACGACGTAGCGGTAGGTGCGGGCGATCTCGTCTTTCTCGACGCGGGAGACGCTCGCGATCTCGTCGAGCGAGCGGGGGGTGCCGGCCTGGCGGGCGGCCGCGTACAGCGCCGCCGTGGAGACGCCCTCGATGGAGCGACCGGGCAGGAGGTCCTCGTCGAGCGCGCGGCGGTAGACGACCGAGGCGGTCTCGCGGACGTTTTCGGGGAGGCCGAGCGCGGAGGCCATCCGGTCGATCTCGCCGAGTGCCTGCTTGAGGTTGCGCTCCTTGCTGTCGCGGGTACGGAAGCGCTCGTTCCACGTACGCAGGCGCTGCATCTTTTCGCGCTGGCGGCTGGAGAGCGCGTTACCGTAGGCGTCCTTGTCCTGCCAGCCGATGTTCGTGGACAGCCCCTTGTCGTGCATCATCTGGGTGGTCGGCGCACCGACGCGGGACTTCTTGTCCTTCTCCTTGGAGTCGAAGGCGCGCCACTCCGGGCCGGGGTCGATCTCGTCTTCCTCGACGACCAGCCCACACTCCTCACAGACCGTCTCCCCGTGCTCCGCGTCGCTGACTAACGTTCCGCCACACTCCGGGCAGACCAGTTCCTCCTCGTCTTGCGTGTCTTCCTCCTCGCGCTCGTCGCGCTCGCGCTCGCGTGTACCTCGCCTCGTGGTAGTGTCGGTCATGGTGGGCAAAGCGGGTGAGAACACCCGGAAAACGCCGTCTCGTACCCTTCTGTTGGGCTTTCGGCAACTTAAAGTCTTTGGAGGGATTACGGCCGCGTTCGCCGGTGTGAACGGCATCGAAACGCTTAGTGACGGGACGGGCCTCGCGGTAGCCATGAGCGAGTCAGCCGTCGACCCCGAGGAGGTCGCCCACGTCGCCGACCTGGCGCGGGTCGACCTCGCAGACGACGAACTGGAGGCCTTCGCCGAGCAGTTCGCCGACATCCTCGCGTACTTCGAGACGCTGGACGAGGTGCCCGAGGTCGAGAGCGAGCCCGACCTCACCAACGTGATGCGGGCCGACGAGGTCGAGGCGTCGCTGAGCCAGGCCGAAGCCCTCGAAAACGCCCCGGACGCCGAGGACGGCTTCTTCAAGGGCCCGCGGGTCTCGTGAGCATGAGTCACAACGCCTACATCACCGCCGAGCCCATCGAGGGCAGCGACGACGGGCCGCTGGCCGGCCTGACGGTCGCCGTCAAGGACAACATCTCCACCGAGGGCGTCCCCACGACCTGCGGGTCGGCGATGCTCGCGGAGTACGTCCCGCCCTACGACGCGACGGTCGTCCGCCGGCTGAAGGAGGCCGGCGCGACCATCCCCGGCAAGACCAACATGGACGAGTTCGGGATGGGGACGACGACCGAGACCTCCGCCTTCGGCCCCGTCGAGAACCCCGCCGCCGAGGGCCACGTTCCGGGGGGATCCTCCGGGGGGTCGGCCGCGGCCGTCGCCGCCGGCGAGGCCGACCTCGCGCTGGGCAGCGATACGGGCGGGTCGGTCCGGTGTCCCGCCGCCTTCTGTGGCGTCGTCGGGATCAAGCCCACCTACGGGCTGGTCTCGCGGTACGGGCTGGTCGCCTACGCCAACTCCTTAGAGCAGATCGGCCCGCTCGCCCCCACTGTCGAGGAGGCCGCCGAACTGCTCGAGGTCATCGCCGGCCCGGACGACCGGGACGCCACCACCCGGGACGCCCGCGCGGAGACCGGCGACGACGACGCCTACGACTACGCGGGCGCCGCCGACGGCGACGTCGACGGGATGGAGGTCGGCGTGCCCACCGAACTGCTGGAGGGGGCCGACGAGGGCGTCACCGAGCAGTTCTGGGCTGCCATCGACGACCTCGAGAGTCGGGGCGCGAGCTACCACGAGGTCGACCTGCCCTCGCTTTCCCACGCGGTCGAGGCCTACTACGTCATCGCGATGTCCGAGGCCTCCTCCAATCTCGCCCGGTTCGACGGCGTCCGCTACGGGCTGCCAGCCAGTGAGACCGATGAGGGGTACGAGGGCGACTGGAACGACACCTTCGCCCGGGTCCGCGAGGAGGGCTTTGGCGAGGAGGTCAAACGCCGGGTCCTCCTTGGGACGTACGCCCTCTCGGCGGGGTACCAGGACAAGTACTACAAGAAGGCCCAGGACGCCCGCGCCTGGGTGAAGCGGGACTTCGACGAGGCGCTGTCCGAGGCCGACGTGCTCGCCTCGCCGACGATGCCCGTCCCGCCCTTCGAGCGCGGCGAGAGCCTGGACGACCCGCTGAAGATGTACCTGGCCGACGCCAACACGACCCCGGTCAATCTCGCCAACCTCCCCGCCATCTCTGTGCCCGCCGGCGAGACCGACGAGGGGCTTCCGGTGGGCCTGCAGCTGGTCGGGCCCGCCTTCGGGGAGAAGACGGTCATCCGGGCGGGCAGCGCACTGGCGTGACGGGGGCGCCCGCGGTCTGCAGCCTCGGGAGCATCAACGTCGACAGGACCCACCGCGTCTCCGGCGCGGAGCTGTCCGCTCTCGCCGACAGGTACGAGTGGTTCCCGGAGCGCGGCCGGACGGTCCGGGTGGGGACAGCGACCATCCCGCCGGCGTTCGACGACGCCGACGAGGTCCGCCACGGGGGCAAGGGGGCCAACCAGGCCGTCGCGGCGGCGCGGGCGGGAGCCGACGTGACGATGCTGGGGACGGTCGGCACGGACCACGAGGAGTTCGGAGTACTCGCCGCCCTGCAAGAGGAGGGCGTCGACACGAGCCGCGTCGGTGTCGCGGCGACACCGACGGGCCGGGCGGACGTGTTCGTCGACCCCGGCGGCGACAACCGGATCGTCGTGCAGCCGGGAGCGAACGATGCCCTCGACGAGGCCTACATCAAGGACCACATCGAAGCCATCCGGTCGGCCGACTGCCTGCTGTTGCAAAACGAAGTTCCGGCCGCCCCGGTCGTGTCCCTGCTCGAGGAGCTGGCTGCCGCGTCCGACCCGCCGGTCGTGGTCCTCGACCCGGCGCCCCCGGAGGGCGCCGAGGGTCTCGTCGGCGCGGGCGGGGTCGACTACCTCACCCCCAACGAAACCGAGTACGAGGTGCTCCGTCCTCACCTCGACGGCTTCGGCGGCGTGCTGGTCCGCAAGCGCGGCGGGGAGTCGGTCGTGGTCGAGGACAGCGAGCGGTTCGCGGTGACGCCGCCGGCGGTCGACGTCGTCGACACGACCGGTGCCGGCGACGTGTTGAACGGCTTCCTCGCGGCCCGGCTGGCGGCCGGTGCCCCGCTGCGGGCGGCCGTCGAGACGGCGGTCGTCGCGGGGTCGCTGTCGGTCCGCGAGCGGGGGGCACGCGCCGGAGTCCCGACGCTCGATGACGTGCGGGCGTTCCAGAAGCGGTGACGGGCCGCGCGGGCGGCCTCAGTAGGCCGGCCGCTGCGCGCGGATGACGTCCGCGAACTGTTCCTGTTCGTCGGCGAGTAGTTCGTGCAGGTCGTCGGCGGTGACGATGCCGACGAGGTCGCCGCCGTCCGTGACCGGGAGCCGGCGGACCCCGTGTTCGCTCATCAGCTCCGTCGCCTCGTAGAACCCGGCATCGGCCGGCACCGTGACCAGGTCTTCGGACAGCACGTTCTCGGCGACCAGGTCGGTCGGGGCCGCGTCGGTCAGTGCGCGGACGGCGAGGTCCCGGTCGGTGACGATCCCCACGGGCTCGTCGCCCTCGGTGATGACGATGCTGCCCACGTTCTCGTCGGCCATGCGCTCGGCCAGGTCCGGGACGGGCGTCTCCAGGTCGGCCGTGACGACGTCCGACCTCGCGAGGTCTGTTACTGGCATTGTATTTCTCCCCGATTGACACTCTGGCGGCTGACCTCATATACTGCACGGTGGTTCTCACCTGCTCGGAACGCGCCGGTCCGGGCGGGCGGCAGCGAGCGTGGACGGCCCGTCAGCGTCGAACAGACTGGGCCCGGAGTCGGTCGTAGACGGCGGCCAGGCGGTCGACAGCGTGCTCGACGCTGAGGGAGTCCCGGCGGGCGAGACAGGTCTCGCCGAGCCGGTCGCGCTCGGCGAAGGTGCGCTCGATGGCCGCCGCGAGCGCCTCCGGGTCGTCGGCCGGGGCTCTGTAGCCGGTCTCGCCCTCCTCGATGGTGTCCGCGAGCGCGCCGGCGTCCACCCCTGCCACGGGCGTCCCGCAGGCGTTTGCCTCCAGCGCGACCAGCCCCTGGGTCTCGACCGGGCTGGGGAAGCCGAAGACGTCGAGCGCGGCGTAGAAGGCAGGGAGGTCCTCGCGGTCCAGAAAGCCCAGAAAGCGGGCGTCGAGGCCGCGCTTCTCGACCAGCCGCTCGAGGTCACCGCGGGCCGGCCCGTCGCCACCGAAGACAAGCGTCACCTCCCGGTCCAGCCGTGCGACCGCCTCGACGAGCACGTCCAGCCGCTTCTCGTGACCGTGGCGTCCGGTGTAACCCACGAGCGGCCCGTCGGGCAGGTCGAAGCGCTCGCGGGGGTTCTCGACGGGCGCGAACACGTCCGTATCGACCCCGTTGGGGACGACCGTCACCTCGGTGTCGACGGCGACGACATCCTCGACGTGGGCCGCCGTGCGCTCGCTGGGCGCGACGACGACGTCGGCGTGGCCGAGAAACCACCGCTCGTAGCCGGTCGCGGCCCGCCGGACCGTCCGCTTCACCCGGCCGTTGACCGAGAGATACTCCGCGTACTCCGCGCAGGGGGTGTGGTAGGAGGCCACAAGCGGCCGGTCGCCCGCCCGGGCCGCCCGCAGCGCGCCCAGGCCGACGCCGAACGGCGTATGCGCGTGGACGACGTCGGCGCTTTCGACCGCGTCGGGGACGCTGGGCAGCCCCACCCGGAAGCCGTCGTAGAAGGGGAAGGGGATGCTCCCCACGGGGTGTTCGGCCGCCGCCGGGTCGTGGTCGCTCTCCGGGAAGACGACGTCCATCCGGCCGCCGCGCTGTTCCCAGCGGTCCCGCCACGTCCGGACGGTGTAGGTCACCCCGTTGACCGTCGGGAGGTACGTGTCGGTGAACGCAGCCACCCGGGGGAGCGTCATCGGCGCGGAATCGTCGGTGGAGGGACTAAGTAGTTGTTATTCGCCGGAGTCCGGGCAGGTCAGACGGTGGGCCGCGCGACGGGCACTCAGACGACCGGAAGCCGCTGGCCGAGCCCCGCAAGTCGCGGGATGACGTGCCTGTACCCGAGGACCGTGAGCGCCGCCAGCGAGACACCCCAGACGAGGTGGCTGACCAGCAGTCGCCCGGAGAGGTTCGGCACCGGCGCCGGGGTCCCGACCAGCTGTAGCCAGACCGGGGCGACGAACCCGGCGGCGACCACCCAAACGGCGGCCCCCCAGGCGAGGCCGGTGAGAACGTAGACCCAGGCGGTGTTCCGGAACCGCCCGAGCGCGAGCGAGAGGAGGCCGACGTACATGAACCCGAAGACGACGCTGTGGAACTCGTGGGTGAGCCACCCGACGACGGGGTCGACGGTCCCGTAGAAGACCCCGATGCCGGCGATGGACCCGCCCAGGGACTCCGAGACGAGCCCGTAGGGGACGCCGGCAGCGATGGCCGCGAGACACGTCACGGCGAGGTGCGGAGCGGCGGGGCGCACGCCGGTCAGGTCCACCCGGTTGGGCTCGCGAGCCCCGTCTGTCGTCACCCGCGGCAACCGCACGGTGACCGTCGTTCCGCGGCCGCTGACATCGGTTTCGATCGTCCCGCCGTAGCTCTCGACCAGCAGCCGGACGATGTTCAACCCGAAGCCGACCCGGGGGTCGTCGAACTCCGCGATGTCGCCGCTCTCCAGGAGCGACTGCTGGCTCTCGGGGAGACCCGGCCCCTCGTCCGCGATACTGACGCGGACTGTCGTCGGGGTCGCGTCGACGTCGAGCGTCGGCGTGTCGTCGGTTCCGTGGACGATAGCGTTCTCCAGCAGCTGGGTGAAGACGACCGGGAGCCGGTCGTTCGCGCGCACGCGGAGGGTCTCGGAGGGCGACTCGACGGAGACAGTCGCGTTCGGATGCCTCTCGGTGACCGTCTCGACGCTCTCGCGGAGGGCCTCGCCGAGGTCACGCGGCGCGCCGGACGAGCCGTCAGCCCCGGTCCGCTCGGTGAGGTATTTCACCTCCTCGATGGTCTCCTGGATGTGCTCTGCGCGCTCGTCGATCACCGTCATCCCGTCCTCGGTCTCGCTCGACCCGATGCTGGCGTAGCCGCGGATCGCCGTCACGGCGTTGAGTATCTCGTGACGGAGCAGCCGGTTGAGCGTCACGAGGCGGTTCGCCTGCTGTCTGAGTTCGCCTCGCTGTCGGCGGTTGCGCGACGCGTACAGGCCAGTGAGCGTGCCGCCGACGCTCCCGCCGATGAGGAAGTTGGAGAGGTATGTCTGGGACCGGACCGTCGACGGGTCGACCGCCCCCCCGGGAGACGACCCGAGAAGCGTGAGCACGACCAGCGCGAGCATCGTCCCGAAGCCGACGACACACCAGACGGCCGTCGTCCGGACCATCGCCGGGTCCACGTCGGCAACGGTCAGTGCCACCCCGAACGCGGCCAGTCCGAGCCCGGCTGCGAGCGGGACGACGCCTGCGAGGTAGAACTGCACCGTGTCCTCGAGCGCGAGCGTGACCGTGAACCGCGTGAGGAAGAACGCGAGCCCGGCGACGACGACGCCGCTGTAGTTGAGACGGCTCTCCATCTCTCGTGTGTGTCACACCACAGCAACCGTCTTGAAGATACCGGCAGGCAGACGGCCACAGCTACGCCGGGCAGCACATCGGGGACTGCCCGAGGGGAGAGCGACGCCGGTCGGCTGGTGTGACCGGAGGCTTCCGGGTCACTCCACGACCCGCCCGGGCTCGCCGGCGAGCGTCGCCTCGTAGGCCTCGACCAGCCCCTCGCCGACCCGTTCGAGGCCGTGCTCGCGGGCGGTCTCGCGGGCGTTCGCGCCGAGGCGTTCGCGCAGGCCCGGGTCGGCGGCCAGCCGGTCCAGCGCCTCGCGATACTCGGCCCGCGTCGAGCACAGCAGGCAGTCGTGGCCGTCCTCGTAGAACTCCCGGAACACCGGGATATCGGAGAGGACGACCGCCTTCCCGCAGGCCATCGCCTCCAGGACGGCGATCCCCTGGTTCTCTGCCTTCGTGGGAAAGAGGTAGACGTCGCCGGCACCGTACGCCCCGCGGATGTCGTCGACCCAGCCGGTGAAGGTGACGTTCTCGGGCGGGTCGCGGGTCCACGTTCTGACTGTCCGGGAGGCCTGGGGCCCGTCGTCGTAGGGGCCGAACCACGCGAAGTCGTAGTCGGTCTCCTCGGCCAGCCGGCAGAAGGTGCTCAGCCCCTTGCGCTCGAAGACGTTGCCGACCGCGAACACCACCATCCCCGAGAGGTCGAAGCGGTCGCGGTACGCCTCCCGGAGGCTCTCGTGGCCCGCGAGCGCCCCGGTGTCGACCCCGTTGCTCAGCGGCTGAATGGGGGCGTCGACGGGGTAGTCCCGGAGGGTGCGCTTGGTGTACTGGCTCGGACACAGCACCAGGTCCGCCTGCGAGTAGTACCAGCGCAGATAGCGTCGCAGCGCGGGCGCGACGGCGTGTGACCCCCGGAAGCTCCCTCGGAAGTCCTCGCTGGTGACGTGGGTGTGGAGGACGACGGGCCGGTCGTGCCGGCGGGCGTGTGCGACCAGGGCGGCGCTGGCCGGCCCCATCATGTTGCAGTGCAACAGGTCGTACTCCCGTAGCGGGGCGGCCCCGCCGGCGAGACTGGCCAGCGCGCGGGTCGGACTCGCGCCCTGCCAGGGCGAGGTGAAGAAATCGACGCCGGCGTCCGCGAGCGCCCGCCGCTGGTGGTCGACGGAGGTGCCGATCCCGCTGCGGTCCAGCTGCGCGGCCAGCTCCAGATAGTGTAACACCCGCACGGGCGAGGCGAAGCGAGGCGGGGGCAAAACGGTACCGGAACCGCGAGCCTCCGGCGGAGAGTCCCCGAACCGCCGGGGGTCGGCGCGAGGTGGTCGAAGCCACGCTCGGGTGGCGGGAGAGCACAACGCATACGCCCTCGGGCGGTGAAGGGAGCGTGTGAGTATCGCGGCAGAGCGGATCGAGATGCTGCACGAACTGGCCCGGGAGGCCGCGAGCGAGGGCCACGACGAGCGGGCGCGCCGGTACGTCCGCCGCGCCCGGCGGGTCGCCGAGCGCAACCGTCTGTCGCTGCCCCGGCAGTTTCTCCGCTTCACCTGCGACCGGTGTGACGCCTACCTCCGCCCCGGGCACAACGCCCGGGTCCGCCTGCAGGACGGCCACGTCGTCGTCACCTGCGACTGCGGCGAGCACGCCCGCTACCCCTACCGCGAGGGCGGGTGAAGCGGTTCCGCCGGGGAGCGGCCCGCGTGCCGGGCGGGAACAGGTGGGATCACTTTTAACTCCCGCGTGGCTGTGTTCCGGGTAGACATGACCACGGAGCGCAGTCGGGCGGTCCACGAACTCGACGCGACGGTGCGGGTCGGCAAGCGGGGCGTGGAGGCGGTCGCCGACGAGCTGGCCAGCCAGCTCGAACACGAGCGGTTCGTCAAGGCGAAGTTCCTCAGGGCGGCGCGGGGCGGGACCGAGACCGAGGAGCTGGCCGCCGACCTGGCCGAGCACGCCGGTGCCGAGGTCGTCGACGTCCGGGGCCACACGGCGGTGTTCGAGCGATGATCCCGCTGCAGTCGGCCGTCTTCTCGGACATCCTCCAGGACGCTGGGGTCCCCTACGCCCAGCCGGTCGGGTCGGCGATCACCTTCGTCCTCGCCTTTCTCGTCCTCTACATCGTCGGGCGGGCGGTGGTCGGCCGGCTCGTCGGCCGCGTGCTCGACCGCCGCGGGCTCGACGACCACGCCAAGCGCCCCCTGCAGAAGCTGACCCGGGTCGTCATCGTCTTCGCGGCCATCGCCATCGCCTTCGGGCTTGCCGGCTACGGGAGCTTCCTGGGCGCGCTCGCGACGGTCGCCGCCGCCGCCACGCTCGCCATCGGCTTCGCCATGCAGGACGTCATCGCCAACTTCGTCGCCGGCGTGTTCATCTACACCGACAAGCCGTTCCGGATCGGCGACTGGATCGAGTGGGACGGCAACTCCGGCGTGGTGGAGGACATCTCCCTGCGCGTGACCCGGGTCCGCACCTTCGACAACGAACTGCTGACCGTCCCCAACTCCCAGCTCACCGGCGGCGTCATCAAGAATCCGGTCGCGAAAGAGCAGCTCCGGCTGAAATTCCTCTTCGGCATCGGCTACGACGACGACATCGACCGTGCGACGGAGATCATCATCGAGGAGGCCGAAAAGCACGAGGAGATCCTCGACGACCCCGCCCCCTCGGTCCGGCTCACCGAACTCGGCGACTCCTCGGTCGGGCTGCAGTCCCGCATCTGGATCGACAACCCCTCGCGGGCGGACTTCGTGAAGACCCGCGGCGAGTACGTCACCGCCGTCAAGGAGCGCTTCGACGAGGAGGGGATCGACATCCCCTACCCGAACCGCACCATCGGCGGCGACCTCGCCATCGAGAACGCGGTCCTGGAGCCCGCCGACGACTGACCGGAGCCTGTGGCGGCGGGCCGACCCCCGCTCAGAACTCGACGGCGCCGACCGCAAGATCCTCGGCGCAGTCCTTGCACTCGTAGGAGGTGTGGTACTCCAGACAGGACTCGTGGTACTGCTGCCCGCAGGACTCACACGCCACGAACTCCTCCTCACGGAACCGGCCGTTACAGATTCGACATATGTTGGCGTGTGTCATGGTAGCGTGAAACTCTCGTAGTCGGTGACAAAGCGTTTGCGGCCCGGGCGGGTACGCCGTAACCAAGCGGAGACCACCCCTCACGGGCCGGGAGACGACCAGGTGAGCGAAGTGTACGGACAGGCCTCTATCAGGTATGGAAACGGACAGCCGGGGTTGCCCGGCGTTCGGGCGCGGGTAGTCCCGCGCGCCTCCTCCACCCCGCGGCCCTGCGAGCGAGGGCTGTCCGGGGGTCCGCTGCTCGCTTCCGCGCCTGGCGGGGTGCCCCCGGTTAACCGCACGCCTGCGCCCCTGCAGGCACAGCCGTACGGACCGCCGTCCCCGCAGGACGAGGCTTCGACGTTGGCTTGCGGGGCCCGCGTCCGTCTGACCGGACGCGTCCGGTGTTCGGTCCCCACTTGAGGCCACGTGTGGGAGTGTGAGCGGGGCCTAACCGCCCGACCTAGTCCATCTGTGACTACCGCGGGTCCGCATAAGGGCCTTTCGGGTACGGCCTCAGAGAAGCGAGAGCGCCCGGGCGTACCACAGGGCCGCCAGCGGCGCGACCAGCGCGAGCGCGGCGGTAACCCACCGGTGTGCGTCCGGCAGTTCGACCGCGTCGACGCGGACGGTCAGCGCCCACCCGAGGAGGATAAGGAAGGCGAAGACGGCGAACACGAGCGCCGCGCCGGCCGCGAACTGCGGGTCGGAGCGCTCCTCGCGACCGGCGGCGAAGACGATGACGGCCACGAGCGCGAGGACGGCACCCACCAGCGGGTTCACCACACCGGTCCCGTAGTAGGTCCCGACAGCGTCGGCCGCCAGGTAGGGGTAGACGAGCGCCGCGAGGACGGCCAGACAGCCGGCGATCCCGACCAGCGGCGCGGCGCGGCGGTGGTCCATGTGCCCGACTCCGGCCGGCCGGCTCTTAAGCCGGACGGTCCCGGACCGTCCCGGAGGGCGCGAGCGGGTCCGCCACGCCGTTCACCCCGGAGGGACGGCCACCAGCCTCAGGACGTGCGGCTCCAGGCCTCCTGGGCCGCCGGGAGGGCGATGTCGAAGACTGTCCCGCGGGGGTCGTTGTCCTCGACGGTCACCTCGCCGCCGTACCCCTCGACCATCGTCGCGACGAAGTAGAGCCCGAACCCGCCGCCGTCGGGGTCGGCCTGGACGCCGCGGCCGAAGACCGACTCCCGCAGCCCCGCAGGGATCCCCGGGCCGTTGTCGGCGACCCGGACGTGGACCGTCCCGTCCCGTTCGACGACGTCGACGGTCACCTCGGGGTCGTCGCTGTCGTTGTGCTCGACGGCGTTGGTCAGGACGTTGCCGAACACCGCCGAGAGCATCCGGTCGGCCTCGACGGTCACCCCCTCGGGGATCGACGCCTCGACGGTCACGCCCTCCATCGCGGCGACCCGGTCGACCTGTTCGCGGAGCGGCTCCGCGATGTCGACCCGGGAGCCGTCGCGGGCGTCGTCGGTGACGGCGCTCAACATTCCCTGGACCTTCCGCGTGAGGTCGATCATGTCGTCGCTCCAGGAGACGATCGTCTCGGCGTGGTCGCGTTCGTCGCCCGAGAGGCGCTCGGAGAGTACGGTCCCGTGCTTGTGGATGACGTCCATCCCGTTTTGAACGTCGTGTCGCAGGACGCTGTTGAACAGTTCCAGCTGGTGGTTCTGGCGGCGCAACCGCATCGCCTGCTTGTGTCGCTCGACCGCGTACCGTATCGACCGCATCAGCCGGTCGGTGTCGAGGTCGTCTTTCGGGAGGTAGTCCTGTGCTCCCCGCTGGATCGCCTCGACGGCAGTCCCGTGGTCGTCCAACCCCGTGAGGACGACCACCGGGAGGTCCTCGGCAGCCTCGGGCAGCCGGTCGAGCGTGTCGATCCCTGTCGAGCCCGGCAGGCCCAGGTCGAGCAACACGAGGTCGAATTCCCCGTCCCCGAGCCGGTCGGTCGCTGCCTCGACGGTCTCGACGTGAGTGAGCGTGACCTCGTCGGCGACGTCGAACACCGACCCCTGGCGGAGGTGGTGCTCGACGAGCGTCGCGTCCCCGGGGTTGTCCTCGACGAGGAGGACCCGCAACACGTCCTCCTCGGTCCCGTCACCGGCGTCGTCGGGGTCGGGACGAGGCGTCATTTCGGGGGCATCTTGACGACGGAAAACCAGAACTCCTCGATGCGTTCGATGATGTCGACGAAGCCCTCGAAGTCCACCGGCTTCGTGAGGTAGGCGTTGGCGCTGAGCTCGTAGGACTTGACGACGTCCTCCTCGGCCTCGGAGCTCGTGAGCACGACCACCGGGATCCGCCGTAGCTCCGGGTCCCCGCGCATCTCCTCCAGCACCTCCCGACCGTCCTTCCGGGGCATGTTGAGGTCGAGCAGGACCAAGTCGGGCTGGGGTTCGCCGGCGTACTCACCCTCGCGGCGGAGGAACCGCATCGCCTCGACGCCGTTCTCCGTGACGTGGAGGTTGTTGACGATCTTCCCCCGCTCGAGGGCCTTCTCGGTCAGCCGGACGTCGCCGGGGTTGTCCTCTGCGAGCAGTATCTCGATGGGCTCTCCTGCCTCCGACTGCATCGCTTCCCCGAAGGGAGGGCGCGTGTATCAGTCTTTGGCCCGCGGGGCTCATCCGGGGACGGAAGCGCCGCCGTGTCGTTGGGGATAAAACCCCCCTGGTCGTAGCTGTCCCCGGGCGCGGTGCCGTCGACCCTCATCTTCCTCCCCCCTCCCCCCCAGTCGGCGAGCCCGCGCCCGTCGTCGGCCGGCCCACGACGGGTCCGGTCGACTTATGACGGGTCGGGAACACGACACGGTATGACAGCCGTCAAGGACGAACTCGAGTTCCTGTTACGGTCGGGTAACCGGACGGAGCTGCTGGTGGCGCTGGCCGAGAGCCAACCGCTGGACCGGTACGACCTCGAACGGCGGCTCGACGCCTCCCGGCGGACGGTCACCAGGGCGCTCGACGCGCTGACCGAACGGGGCTACATCCGGGAGGTCGAGGGGGAGTACATGTTGAGCGCGTTCGGTGCGTCGCTCGCGGAGGCGTACCGCGACTGTCGCCGGGACGTGGAACTCGCGGCGGAGTACCGCCCGCTCCTCGAGCGGGTCGACACCCGAACCCTCGACCTCGACCCGTCGCTGCTCAAGGGGGCCGACCTGCTGCTCGCGAGCGAGCGGAGCCCCTTCGTCCTGCTCAACCGGACCCTCGAACTCCGGGCGGAGGCGAGTCACATCCGGGAGACCGCCCCGGGGGTCGAGAAACGGAGCGTCGAACAGCTCGCCGAGCGGCTCCGGAACGGGGAGGACCTCGAGGTGGAAGTGGTCCTCCCGGCCACAGCCCTCGAGGCCGCCGAGGGGACCGACGCCTTCAGCGCCGACCACGCCGTCGCACGCGAGGCCGACGCCGTCGACTTCTACGTCGTCGAGGAAGAGTTCTCGGTGTTCGTCGGCGTGATGGACGAGACCGTCACGGTGGGGGCCGGAACCGGCGGCGAGCCGGAGGTGATGGTCGAGAGCGACCGGCCCGCGCTCCGGGAGTGGGCCGAAGCGCACCTCGACGAGGTCCGCGACGCCGCCACGCCGCTTTCGGAGTACTGAGCCTGCGGGTCCCCGCCCGGCCGCCGCGCCGGCCCGTCACGCCGTGTCGTCTCGACAGCAGATGTCATTATTTCCCCTCCTCCCGTTTCGACTCGTGGGGGGAGAGATGGGGGCCACGACGGCCTCGTGTCGGGTCAGGGGACGGACCCGATGGGGCGGATCTGGTACCTCACCACCAGCCGTTCCGGCGCCGGTCCGGACGGCAACAGACTCCTGCATCGGACCCCGGACAGCTATCCCACCAGAGTTAACCGTCGGTTCGGACACTAACAGACGATGGGGCTGAGCAAGCGGGGTTACGCGTGGCTCGGGGCCGGGCTGGCGGCGCTGCTGTCGGGGCTGGTCGCACGCGACATCTACGTGGACTGGGCCGTCGAGGGGAAACCGCTCTGGTCGACACTGGTCGAGAACGCCGTCCCGCTCGCGCTGGGTGGGGTGCTGTTTCTCGCCGTCTACTGGACCTACAGCCGCCACGACGCGGACTACGTCTCGCGGGTCACGCGGTGGCAGTACGTCGGCGCCGTCGGCATCTTCGGCATCGTCGGCTGGGTGGTCGCCCTCCAGCTCGTCCAGGGCGAGTTGAAGCCGTACCTGCTCGTCCTCCAGACCTCGCTGGGGGGCGCGGTCGCCGGGACCGTCGTGGGGTACGCGACCGCGAACCTGGACGAGGCGCGCCGCACGGTCGAGCGCGAGCGCGACCGGTTCGAGGCCCTCTTCGAGAACGCGCCCGCCGAAGTCGTCGACTGCCGGGTCGGCGGGGACGAACTCCTCATCGACCGCGCCAACGGGGCCTTCCTCCAGGCCACGAACCTGCGGCGCGAGGAGGCGGTCGGAAGCCGGCTCTCGGAGGTCGTCGCCCACGAGGAGGCGACCATCGACGAGATACGCCGGGCGCTGGCCGACCGGGAACAACTCGAGACCGAGACCGTCACCCCGACCGACGACGGCCGCCGGTACTTCCAGGTCCGGGTGGTCCCCTACGGCACGGACCGGGGCTATGTCGTCTACACCGACGTGACCGACCTGAAGGAGACCCAGCGCGAACTCGAGACGGCCGTCGACCAACTGGAGCGGTCGAACGACCGCCTCCAGCAGTTCGCCTACGTCGCCTCCCACGACCTCCAGGAGCCGCTGCGGATGATCTCCAGTTACGTCGACCTGCTCGCGACCGAGTACGGGGACGAACTCGGCGACGAGGCCGACGAGTACATCGAGTACGCCGTCGACGGGGCCGAGCGGATGCAGGACATGATCGACGGGCTGCTGGACTACTCGCGGGTCCGCTCGCAGGGCGAGGCGTTCACCGAGGTCGACGCCGCGACCGTCGCCGAGCAGGTCCGTCGGGACCTGGAGCTGCTCGCCGAGGAGCACGGCGCGACGGTGACCGTCGACGACCTCCCGACCGTCGAGGCCGACCGCGACCAGCTCGCACAGGTGTTCCGGAATCTCGTCGAGAACGCCCTGGAGCACGGCGGGACGACGGTCCGCGTCGGCGCCGAGCGACGCGACGACGCCGTCGTCTTCTCCGTTGACGACGACGGTCCGGGCATCCCCGAAGACGAGCAGGATGCGGTCTTCGACCTCTTCGAGCAACGCGACCGCGACAGCGACGGGACGGGCATGGGGCTGGCGATCTGCCGGCGGATCGTCGACCGCCACGGCGGGGACATCTGGGTCGAATCCGAGCCCGGCGAGGGGACGACGTTCCGCTTCTCGGTCCCGGATTGAGGCGTCGCGGCGATGGCCGCGGCCGGTCGAGTCACTCGGTTCGGCCACCACAACACACAGGTGGGCGGCCCCGCTACCCCCGGCCATGGCACTCGGTGGGACGGCAAAGAAACTCCAGAAGGTCATCGACGCCGCCGAACAGCTCTACAGCAAGATGAACGAGGTGATCGAGCGGGTCGGGAAGGTCGAGGAGGACCTCGAGAAGACCAGCGGACAGGTCGACGGTATCGAGCGCGAACTCGCCGAGCAGCGCGCGCTCGTCGAGGCGCTCGCCGAACGGCAGGGCGTCGACGTCGAGGAAACGCTCGCGGCCGCCGACCTTCCGGAGACCGCGGCAGACGAGGGCGGAGACGGGGACGGGGCGGACGCGGGCGGTGGGGACGACGGAGCCGGGACGACCGAAGCAACGGCCGAGTGACCCTCCCCACCCGTCTGTGACGGGTGCGTCGCCGGCCGGAACAGGGCCGCAACACCCCGGACGTTCCGAAGCGCTTATACTTTGACGCCCGCCTCCTGACACTCGTGCGGATGCCCTCCAACGCTCCCTCCCCCCGTCACGTAGCGCTGGCCCTCGTCGCGGTGGCCGTGGTGGCCGCCGGCGTCCTCGCCCTCGCCCCCGCCGACAGCGGCGCGGACGCCACAGCCGGCCAGCACATCGGCCACAACGCCTCCGAGCGGCTCCAGTCCCTCGAGGGACTCACCGCGACCGTCGAGACGACGCTGGTCCGGGGCAACGAGACCGACCGGACGGTCAGACGCGTTAGTATGCGACCCGGGACCGGCGAGGTCAGGTCGGAGCCGGTCGGCGGGAACGGGTCGGTGGTCGTCTCCAACGGGACGGTCATGTGGCTGTACGACCCCGCCGACCGCGAGGCCACGCGGCTGGAGGTCTCCGGGATCAGGTCGACAACCGACACCCAGGGCGAGCGCATCGAGCGGCTGTTCAACCGCCTGAACGTCAGCCGGGCGGCCGCCGGGGAATCCGAGACGGCCCCGCCCTCGCCGCGGCTCGTCCCCCTGCCGGTCGTTCCGGCGGGTCCGGCCGCCGGGGCGGCGCCGGAGGGCGTGAATCGAACGAGTTTCGGCGTCCGGTACGAGGGCACCGACACCGTCGACGGGCGGGAGACGTACGTCCTCACGCTGACGACCGGGGCCGACGGCGGCGCGAACCTCGAGAGCTACACACAGCGGATGTACGTCGACGCGGAGTGGTTCGTCCCGCTGCGGACCCACACGGAGTGGACGCTCGACGGCGAGCGGGTCACGGTGACGAGCGTCTACCGGAACGTCACCTTCGAGCCGGGGCTCTCGGACTCCGTCTTCCGGTTCGACCCGCCCGAGAACGTCACCGTGACCGAGGGACCGAGCGTGGCGGTCGAGGCGTACGACTCCGTCGGGGCGCTCGAGGAGAACACCTCGGTGTCGGTCCCCGACCCGGACGTGCCGCCGTCGTTCGACCTCGAGACCGCCCGGTCGACGGCCGGGGAGGGACGGTCGGTATCGCTGCAGTACGCCAACGCGACCTCGCGGCTGACCGTCAGCAAGAGCGTGGCGGCGAACGCCACCAACGGCACGGCCGGGAACGTCACCGGCGACGGCGGCGAGCGGGTGACCGTCGGCGGGCAGGAGGGCGTCTACCGGCAGGTCGCCACCAGCAGACTCGTCTCCTGGTCGTGTGACGGGGTCCGGTACACGGTTTCGGGCACCGGCGTGAGCCGCGGCCTGGTCCTCGAGGTCGCGGACTCGGTCGGCTGCGGGTAGCTCACAGCAGCCGGGCGTGTTCGACTTTGATGCATCTGTCCTGGACGACGCGTTTGCCGGCCGCCTCCGCGCGGGCGGCGGCCTCGTCGTCTCTGATCCCCAGCTGCGTCCAGATGACACCCGCGTCCTCGCGGCCGAGGGCCTCGTCGACGATCCCGTCGACCTCCTCGCTGGGCCGGAACACGTCGACGATGTCGACCTCGTCGGGGACCTCGGACAGCGAGTCGTATGCGGTCCGGCCGAACACCTCCTCGGCGAAGGGGTTGACCGGGACCACGTCGTAGCCGTGGTCGAGCAGGTACCGGGGGATGTCGTGGGCGTCCTTCCCGGGGGTCGCCGAACAGCCCACGACCGCGACGCTGTCGAGCGCGAGTATCTCGCGGAGTTCCTCGTCGGAGTCGGCTGGCATACCGGGAGCGAGGCCGCCGCCGGTCAAAAGCCTGCCGTCGGACGCGGGTCTCGGCTCCCGGCGGACACTGCCTCCGGCGGCGCTCGCGCCCGGCGTGCTCACCCCCCTGCCGCGCTCGCGCCCGGGTCGGGGAGCCTGACGCTGACCTCGCGGTCCTCGTCGACCTCGACGACGCCGTCGAACAGCTGCGTGAGCGTGTTCATCGTCTCCGGGTCGTGGGCCGTCGAGTCGACGACGTAGAGCCCCAGGGCGCCGGCGTCCTCGACCCGGTTCGTGAACACGTGCATGAACTGGAAGACCGTCTGGAGGTCGGTGTACATCAGAAGCGTCGACAGCGAGTCGAGCAGGACCCGGTTGCGCCGGTACCCGCGCTCGTAGAACTCCTCGAGAAACTCCGAGAAACTGATCCCGATCCCCGTCATGTCCGTCGGGGAGGAGACGTAGGTCACGGACTCGGAGTCCGTGGGCGAGCCCCCCTGATTCCGGGTCACGCAGTCGACGACACCGACGGCGGCGCTCCCGGGGTCGGCCACCAGCGACCGGTACTCGGAGAGCACGCGCTCGGCGGAGTCGCGGGTGGTGACGGCCACCGCTCCCTCGCCGGCGGCCGCCCCCGCCGCCAGCAGCTCCATCGCCAGGCGCCGCTTGCCGGTGAGCGGCGGCCCGGCGACCAGGAGGTTCGTCCCCGGGTCGACGGTGGCGTCGTCGAGTTCCGGTCCGAGGTCGTACATTGGCGGTCGGGGTGGCGGAGACAGCGCGCCGCGTCGCGGGTCGTCCGGCCGTGCCTGCAGGCTCCGTGGCCGGGTACAAATGGTTTGCTGTTCACCACCCCTTTTGCCACCCTAAACGCCAAGGTGGCCCCGGGTCACAGAGTGTGGTATGGCGACACCAGAGCCAGACCACGGAAGTTACGAGAACTTCGAGACGAGCTTCGAGGACGGCGTGCTCCGGGCGGAGATCCACAGCACCGCCGACATGAACGCGCTGAGCGACACGATGTCCGACGAGCTGCTCGACCTCGCGGTCCGGCTCCACGAGGAACACGTCCGGTGTTTCGTCCTCACCGGCTCCGACGGCGTGTTCTGTGCCGGCGGCGACGTCACCAGCTTCACCAGCGAGAGCCCCTCCGCCGGGATGCGCAAGGGCGCCTCGGTGCTGCACGACGCCATCGTCCAGTTCCACGAGGCCGAGGTCCCGATCGTCACCGGGATCAACGGCCCCGCGGTGGGTGCGGGGTTCAGCCTCGCCATCTTCGGCGACTACGTACTCGCGAGCGAGAACGCCTACTTCCAGTTCGGCTACCCCGGCATCGGCGCGACCGGCGACGGCTCGGCGACGTACTACCTTCCCCGGGTGGTCGGGCTCCGGCAGGCGAAGCGGCTCGCGCTCACAAACGACAAGGTCCAGCCCGAGGAGGCCGTCGACCTCGGGCTCGCGACCGAGGCCGTCGACCACGAGGAGTTCGACGACCGGCTGACGGAGCTCGCCGGCGAGATAGCCCGGGGCCCGACGGTCGCGCTCGGGCGGACACAGCGGCTGCTCGACCACAGCACCTCCGCGAGCCTCGAGGAACAGCTCGCCGCCGAGACCGACACCATCGCCCGGACCGCGAACACCGAGGACTTCCGGGAAGGAGTCCGTGCGTTCACCGAGGGCGAGCGCCCCGAATTCGAGGGGAAGTGACGGCTCAGGCCGGCGCGGCGACCACGTAGGGGCGGCGCTCGACGCGGATCTCTCCCCGCTCGGCAAGGTGGACGGCGTAGGCCGAGGCGACGTTCGCGAGGAAGGAGACGGTCGCCTCGGTCGCGTTCAGCGCTTCCACGGCGAGTTCGTGGGACGCGAGCTCACCGTGCTCCTCGACGGCCGCGAGTATCGCCTCTTCGGCCCGGCGGGCCTTCTCCAGGGCGTCGTCCACGCGGGCGGCGGGGTCGTCCATCGGGTCGCCGTGTCCCGGCAACAGGAGCTCCGGGTCGGCCTCCCGGAGCCGCCGGAGGCCGGTCTTGTACTCGCCGATGTCCCAGTGGACCGGGCCGTACATGAAGTGGCCGTTGGTCGAGACGATGTCGCCCGACAGCGCCACGCCCGACGGCTCGTGGTGAAGCGTCATGTGCTGGTGGGAGTGGCCGGGCGTGTGGACGACCTCACAGTCGTAGGGCCCCACGCGGACCGTGTCGCCGTGGCCGACGACCCGCTCGAAGGCGACCTCGTCGGTGGCGTAGTCGAGGTCGACCGGGAAGTAGACGTCGTCGGGTTCGGGATCGCCCTCGTACAGCCCCGAGGAGAGGGCAGCCATCTCCTCGCGGGCCTCGACGAGGTACCCGTCGTACTGCCGGACCAAGTCTTCGGCGCCCTCGTAGACGACGTGGGGGAGCTCTGTCACCGCGTCGACCGTCAGCGAGCCGCCGACGTGGTCGATGTGGGGGTGGGTCAGGACGACCCGCTCGACGCCCGCGAGGCGGTCCTCGAGGGCCGCTTCCAGGCGCTCGACGGACTCGTCGCAGACGTGGCCGGTGTCGACCAGCGTGTCCCCGACCCGGTAGGCGTTGGCCCCGCCGTAGTGGGGCTGGACGAGTTCGATGCGCTCGTAGTCCATACGCCCACCACCAGGGGCGGGGACAAGAATGGTGGCGTCGGCAGTCAGTCCCCGGTCAGGTCGCGCCGGGACGCGGCCGCGGCAGCGACCGGTGGCGGCGCGGGGGCACGAGGAAGTAGCCCCGCCGGCGGGTGAAGATGTACTCGAGGATGCCATTATTAACGCGCTGGCGGACCGCAGGCGTCTCTTCGGTGACGTCTTCGCCGTTCATCGCCCGCCGGACGGCCTCGAACTCCCCGACGTGTCGCTGCAGGGAGGGGAAGTGGAGGCTCGCGACCTGCTGGTCTGAGCCGATGTCGTCGGTCGACTCGAAGTGCCTGCGCAGCAGGCGGACGTTGCCCTCCCCGTCCCGGTTCGTGCGGGCGGCCTTCTGGGCGTGGCCCACGCGGCCGTGCTCGCGGGCGTCGGCCATGAGGTCGTCGACGAAGCGGTCGATCCCGCTGTCGTCGCCCAGGTTCGACCCGACACCTTCGACGAGTCCCTCCTCGGCGTGGCCCGGGCTGAACAGCTCCATCACCCGCTGGTCGTAGGTCTGCTCGCCGTACCAGTCCTCGAGGCGCTGGCGGATGTTCGAAATCACCTTGGTTGTGCCGCCGGCCATCGGCCCCTCTTCGATGGTGACGTACTCCTCGGTAGCCTGGTTCCCCCTGAACCCGGCCTCGAAGCCCATGAACAGCGGCGAGGCCTCGGGCACGGGGTCGCCGTCGGGGATCCCCGCGGCGTCCTGGTGCTCGGCGGGCAGGCCCGCGCCGACGAAGCCGGTCCGCCGGGAGTCCACAGTCAAAGCGTCGGTGAGCCGGGCGGCGACCTCCTCGCCGTTCGCGGTCCCCCGGTCCCCGGTCAGCGCCGCTTCGGCCTCGAGTACCACGTCCGCGCGGTCGCTGGCGAGGTGGACGACGGCGTCCTGGGTGTCGAAGGTCGGGGTCTCGAACGAAGAGAGCGCGCGGGGCCGGGGTAGCTCGACGTTGTCGGGGAGGGCGGCGTCGAACCGGTCGAAGTAGGACCGGGAGTAGGCGACCGAGTGGACCAGCCCCTCACTGCTCCACTCGTAGGCCCGGTCGAGCGTCGACAGCGCCTCCTCGACGACCCGGCGGTCCTCGGTCGTCGGCGGGCCGTCGCCGTCGAGGCTCACGTACAGCAGGACCTGGTGGTTCGGGAGCAGCGTGTTGCCGTGCTCGTCGGTCCGGAGGGAGGCGTTCCAGGCGTGCTGGCTGGCGGGCTTCGCGTCGGGGTTACCCGTCGGGACCGGGTCGCGCTCGCGGTCGGCCTCGCCGAGGCAGGCCGCGAGCGCGCTCGCGCCGCCGAGGGCGACCGCCGCCTTCAGCACGTCCCGGCGGGGAACGCTCCCGTCGGTGAGGGCCATACCCGTGGTTCGGGCCCGACCAGCAAGTGGGTTGCGTCCTGCGGTTCGGTCGGGGCCACTCGCCCACTCCGTCGAAGATCCCGTACGTTTCTGGTCCGTATCCCGGAGGAAGTTCGTCCTCTCCGGCGGCCAGACCTATGCAAAAGACAATAATAACGATAATGACACCTGCCGACCGCGGCACATGGGATTGCCAACCAGGCGACAGGTAGTGCTCGCGTGCGCGAGCGGGGCGGCGGCCGCGCTCGCCGGCTGCAGCGGTGACCAGAGCACTCCGGGCGGGACGGACGACGGGGCGCCGACAGACGGCTCCGGCGACGGCCCCACCGCGACCGAGGACGCCGGCGGAGGGACCGACGGCTCCGGAAGCGGGACCGGGACGACGGACGGCGGCGGAACGGACAGTGGGGCCCCACAGCTCGGCGACACGGTCGTGTTCCCCGACTCCTTCGCCATGACGGCGACGGTGTCGACAGGCGGACAGACCTTCGAGATGTCGGGGCGGTTCGACGGGGAGGACCTCTACTGGGAGTTCGAACAGGGAGGGCAGGTGATAGAGTGGTATCTCGTCGGCGAGAGCAGCTACGTCGTCACGGGAGGGCAGTGTTTCAGCGGGTCGCTCCAGCAGGGCATCAGCCGGGAGGACGTCGACCCGGGCACGTTCTCCGAGGGAGCGTCGGCGAACCCCGCCGTCGAGCCGGTCGGTACGGACACCATCGACGGGGAAGAGGTGCTGGTCTACGAGGTGTCGGGGAGCGGTGCAGCGGGCGGGGAGACCCTGACCTACTACGTCCTCGCCGACTCGGGCTACCCCCGGCGGATCGAGTCGGAGTCGATGCAGTGGGACTTCCACTCCTGGGGTGAGGTCGAGCCGGTCGAGGCACCCGAGATGGACTGCCGGACGATGCCGGGCTCGACCCCCGCACAGTCCGGTGGATAGGGCCCCACGGGTCGGCGTTTCCGCCGCTTGCCGGACCTGCGGGCCGGGCGTCCACCTGCGGACGGGCCGGTCCCCGGAGCACACGACAGCGCTCGGGTTCCGGACAACAACTATACCCTGTGCTGTCGAACCCGGCAGTCGTGAACTCACACACCATCTCCGGCGGCGGGGGCGTCGACCTCCGCGTCGACGAGACCGGGAACCCGGACGGCCGACCGGTCCTCTTCGTCCACGGGTACTCCCAGTCCCGGCTGTGCTGGAGCCGTCAGCTGGAGTCGGAGCTCGCGGACGACTTCCGGTTGGTCGCCATGGACAACCGCGGTCACGGCCGGTCGGACAAGCCCGAGGGCGCGTACGCCGACTCGGCGCTGTGGGCCGAGGACGTCCACTCGGTCATCGAGGGCCTCGACCTGGACCAGCCCGTGCTGGTCGGCTGGTCCTACGGCGGACTCGTCATCTCCGACTACCTGGGGGAGTACGGTGACGAGCACGTCGCCGGTATCAACCTCGTGGGGGCGATCTCGAAAAACGGGACCGGAGACGCGATGGCCGTCATCGGCGAGGACTTCACCGACCGGGTCCCGGGCTTCGAGAGCACCGACATCGAGGAGAGCGTCGCGACGCTGGAGCGGTTCCTGCGGGACTGCATGTACGCGGAGCCGTCGCCGGAGGACCTGTCGTTCATGCTCGGCTACAACGTCCTCGTGCCGCCACGCGTCCGGACGGCCCTGCACTCCCGGACGGTGACCCACGACGACGACCTCCGGGCGGTCGAGGTCCCGGTGCTGGTCACCCACGGGGAGGCAGACGGGATCGTCCTGCCCGCGGCTGCCGAGGAACACGCCGACCTCATCGAGACCGCAGAAACGTCGTTCTACCCCGAGGTCGGCCACTCGCCGTTCTGGGAGGCCACGGAGCGGTTCAACCGCGAACTCCGCGAGTTCGTCGGGTCGACCGACCCGCCTCGGAGGGACAAGTAGACGGCGGTCCTACAGGACCGGCAGTCCGGACGGCGACCCGCCGCGCGGCTCCGTCCAGGGCAGCGAAGGCACCCGAGCGAACCGCACCTGTTGGCCCCGTCGGGTTAGCACGGCGCGTCACCGAACTGCGGTGTGAGGAGGGTGAAACGAGAGCGTGTCGGTGTCGGCGGGACCGCGCCAGTGCCGGCACTCTCCCCGACCCATGCTGCACGTGAATTCGTAGAGTGGCCAAGTAGCACGCCCACGGAAACCTCACGTAACTGAACGTTGCGGCGAGGCGCGGGCGGACACCGGCACGTCGCGGCCGCCGAGGCCGGACTCCGCGGGGCCGGTCACTGCTTCTCAACGTCGGTCACGGTAACCGGGACACTGGCGTTGAGAAGCACCGACTGCGCGACGCTTCCGAGCAGCACCTTCCCGACGGGGGTGCGCTTCCGGCCACACATGACGATCTGGTCGGCACCGAATTCGTCGGCCGCTTCCACGATCCCCGGTCCCGGCTCGGCGATCTTCCGGTGTTTCTCCACAGTGATGCCCGCACGCTCCAGCACTGCCGTCGCTCTCCCCACGCTGGCCGGGAAGTCCTCCTCGTCGTACCACTCCTCCGAACTGACGGTCCCGCTGTCGACGCTGGAGACCTCGATGTCCTCGTGGACGTTCAGGACCGTGACGCGGATCTCGTCGGCCGCACACGGCTGCGCAGCAACGGTTTCCGCGGCCGCGACTGCGCGCTCCTCGTCGGCGTCCACCGGCATGAGTATGTGCATGCCCGGTACTTTACTATACAGAATAATTACATTTTCGGGTTACTTATGTGGTATCTCCGGGCGACTGTCCGCAAGTGGTTGTCCCGCCGAGCGCCACAGGCGAATATCCACGCGGGTCCCGGTTCGGGCAGATTCTCACGCCTCTCGCGGCGTCCGTCCACGGTCATGCGACGTCGGTCTGTTGTCTGCCACAGGGGGTCGAGACGCGGCTGCGAGTGGCTCACGCCGCTCCTGGAACCCGGGTGTGGCGCACCGGCGGGTCCCGCAGGGCGGCCACTTCCGCGTGCACGGTTGGCGTGGAGTGCCGTCGTCGATCAGCCCGTCAGGAATTCCGTGAGGGTGTCGTTCAGTTCGCCTGGCTTGTCGAGCATCAGCCAGTGGCTCGCGTCGCTGACCCGTTCGTACTGCCACGGCCCATCGACCTTCTCGGTGGATGCTGTCATCTGTTCCTCAGTGAGGTAGTGGTCCCTGTCACTCCACACACCCAGCACCGGGCAGGTCACGTCGGGGTAGTCCGCTCCGCGTTCCTCCGGGGGCTCGGGCCTGACGTTCGCCCGATACCAGTTGAGGGCAGCTGTGAGCGCCCCCGGTCGGGACAGGTTGGCTATGTAGCGGTCCTGGTCGCCATCGCCACGGCTCCACTCGCGGAACAGCCGCCAGTCGTCGTGCCGGAGCCACGCTTCGGCGACCTCCTCGAACTGGAAGAAGTAGAAGTACCAGGAGCGTTCGCGTTGTTCGACCGTCTGGGACCCCGAATTCCCCGGCGCGCCCACCGACAGCGCGACCAGCCGCTCGACAGTGTCCGGCTGCGTCGCCGCTAGCAACCACGCGACGGCCGCTCCCCAGTCGTGGCCGACGAGACGAACGTTCTCGACCTCCAGGGAACCCAAAATGCGCATCACGTCTTCGGCAGCGTTGGGAACCGCATACGCCTCGACCGGCCCGGGTTTCGGTGCATCCCCGAACCCGCGCATATCCGGTGCGACCACGCGAAAGCCCGCCTCAGCGAGCGCGGGGACCTGGTACCGCCAGAGATGGCGGGAGTCCGGGAACCCGTGGAGCATGAGCACCACCGGGCCGTCCCCGTAATCGAGGACCGGGAACGAGCCGCTCTCGGTCTCGACAGTCCTTGTAGCGTCCGCGACATCGACCGGATCCGGTTCCGCGTCCACCATCGGTTTTGTCACCCTGCCGGTCTACAGGAACCACTATCATAGACTTATCCCATGCCGGACTATCGCCGCGCGGGAGAGGTATGTCTGGTTTTCCTGCCGCCTGGTGTGACGGACGGCTGCCAGCCCCGCCAGGGCTCGGAATCGCTGGCTCCCGAGCGCGCGGTTTTCACTCCGCGGGACGAGAGAGACCTGTCTGGCGAAATAATCGGTGGTCCGGGATATTCAAAGTTCTACCCGGTGTCGGTCGAGTTGCAGCACACGCTCTCTTGCGCGCGCTGGAACCGGGTCTCCGGGACTGCACGGTGCGGAGGTGTCCGGGCAGTCGCCGGACATCCGAACAGTTATCTGAATGGCTGTTCATTTACTCAACCATGAGCCAGCAGTCAGAACGTCTCGAGCGCCTCATCGTCGAACAGGAAGGCGAGTGCTGCGTTGAGGACATCAACGCGCGCGTGGAGGCCATGGAGCGGCACGTCTCGGCGTTCCCGGCCGACACCGGGCGCGACCGGACCGCGCTCAAGGTACTGGGCAACGACACCCGCTACACGATCGTCCGCCTGCTGGCGGCGGCCGGCCGGGAACTCTGTGTCTGTGAGATCACACCCGTCGTCGACGTCAGCGACAGCGCGGTCAGTCACGCCCTCTCGGACCTGTTCGAGGCGGGGCTTGTCACCCGCCGGAAGGACGGTACCTGGCGCTACTACGAGGCGACCGAGCGGGCGGCCGCCCTGCTGGACGCGCTCGACAGGACCCGGGAGGGGTCACAGTGAGCGACGGCGTGCGCGTGGCGTTCGTCTGCGTCCAGAACGCCGGCCGGAGCCAGATGGCGACCGCCTTTGCCGAGCGCGAACGGGAACAGCGGGGGCTGGCAGACGCGGTAGAGGTCCTCACTGGCGGGACCGACCCCGCGGAGGAAGTCCACGACGTCGTCCGGGAGGTGATGGCCGAGGAGGGGGTCGACCTCGCGGACCGCGCGCCACGGGAGGTCACCACTGCGGAGCTCGAGTCGTGTGACTACGTCGCGACCATGGGCTGTTCGACGCTCGACCTCGACGCCGACGAGGGGGCCGTCGACGTCCGGGACTGGGCGCTCGAGGACCCGGACGGCAAGGATCTCGACCGGGTGCGGGAGGTCCGCGAGGCGGTCCGCGAGCACGTCCGCGCGCTGTTCGACGAGATCGAAGCGGAGGTGACCGCGGATGTCTGATTCCGGGGAATCGGGGACGGGACTCGACGCAGCGACCCAGCGACAGGTCGTCCGCGAACGCTACGCCCGGATCGCGAGTTCGGGGACGGGCGAGACGGAGGGAAGCGGGTGCTGTGCGACCGACGAGTGCCGCGCCGGCGAGACGGCAGAGGAGGCGGCCGAGACCGCGGAACAGCTCGGCTACTCGCGACGCGAGGTCGAGAGCGTCGACGGCGAGGCGAATCTCGGACTCGGCTGTGGCAATCCCCGGGCGATCGCCTCGCTCGAGGAGGGCGAGACGGTGCTCGACCTGGGGTCGGGTGCCGGCTTCGACTGCTTCCTGGCAGCACGAGAAGTCGGGGAGTCCGGCCGGGTCGTCGGGGTCGACATGACCCCGGAGATGGTCGAGAAAGCCAGGGAAAACGCGGCCGAGAACGGGAGCGACGCCGTCGAGTTCCGGCTGGGGGAGATCGAGCACCTCCCCGTCGCGGACGCCAGCGTGGACGTCGTCATCTCGAACTGCGTGGTGAACCTCTCGCCGGACAAGCCGCAGGTGTTCCGGGAGTCGTTTCGGGTGCTTCGGCCGGGCGGACGGCTCGCCATCTCGGACGTCGTCCTGACCGCAGACGTCCCGGAGGGGATCCGTGCCGACCCGGACTCCGTCGCCTCCTGTGTCGCGGGCGCGTCGACCGTCGACCGGCTCCGGGAGGTACTCACCGAGGTCGGGTTCGAGCAGGTCGACATCTCCCCCAAGGAAGACAGCGACCGGTTCATCAGCGAGTGGGACGACGAACGCGACGTGAGTGACTTCCTCGTCTCCGCGAGTATCACCGGTCGGAAACCGGAGATCCCCGATGAGTGACGCCGCCCACGCGCACGGCCCGGACTGTGACTGCGAGAGCTGTGGCGACCCCCGGTCGATGGACCTCCTCGACAAGTATCTCACCGTCTGGATCTTCGGGGCGATGGCCGTCGGGGTCGGACTCGGATCCGTCGCGCCCTCGGTGACTCAGCCCATCCAGGACTTCCACCTCGTCGAGATCGGGCTGGTGCTGATGATGTACCCGCCGCTGGCGAAGGCGAACTACTCGCAGCTCCGGGCCGTCTTCTCGAACTGGCGCGTGCTCGGGCTGAGCCTCGTCCAGAACTGGCTGATCGGCCCGACGCTGATGTTCGGGCTCGCCGTCTTCTTCTTCAGCGGGCTCGTCCCCGGCCTGCCGGCCCGTCCCGAGTACTTCCTCGGTCTCGTGTTCATCGGGATGGCCCGGTGTATCGCGATGGTGCTGGTCTGGAACGAACTCGCCGAGGGGTCGACGGAGTACGTCACCGGCCTGGTCGCCTTCAACAGCCTCTTTCAGATCCTCACCTACGGCGTCTACGTCTGGTTTTTCGGCCTCTTCCTGCCGCCGCTGCTGGGCATGGACACCCTGGTCGCCGGCATCGAGACCTTCGACGTCAGCCCGATCCAGGTCTTCGAGGCGATCGTCGTCTTCCTCGGGATCCCCTTCCTCGGCGGCTTTCTCACCCGCTACATCGGGACCCGGACGAAGGGCGAACAGTGGTACGACGAGACCTTCGTCCCCAGGATCGACCCGCTGACGCTCGCGGCGTTGCTGTTCACCGTCGTCGTGATGTTCGCGACCCAGGGGGAGAACATCGTCGCCGCCCCCGGGGACGTGCTCCTGATCGCCGTCCCGCTGACGGTCTATTTCGTCGTGATGTTCCTCGTGAGCTTCGGGATGGGCAAGGGGATCGGCGCCGATTACTCGACGACGACGGCGATCGGCTTCACCGCCGCCTCCAACAACTTCGAGCTGGCCATCGCGGTCGCGGTCGCCGTCTTCGGCGTCGGCTCCGGCGTCGCCTTCGCGACGGTCGTCGGCCCGCTGATCGAGGTGCCCGTCCTGCTCGCGCTGGTCAACGTCGCGCTGTACTTCCAGCGCCGCTTCGACTGGACCGGCGCGACGACCGGGAGTCTCGCCGCCTCCGACCCCGAGCCCACACCGGAGGACGACTGAGCCGCCGGCACGGGCCGAGTACGGTCGTGTCCGCCACTCCCGACCGCTAGCGCCGGGTGAGCCACGGGACCGGTTCCGTGGGGCGACGGGGCCAGGTTTACACGTGCTCGCGACACAGGGCCGGCAATGGACGGCGTCCACGACCTCGGTGGCACCGACGGGACGGGGCGGGTCTCGCACACTCCCACCGAGCCCGTGTTCCACGACGAGTTCGAGCGGCGGATGTTCGGGATGGTGATGGTCACGATGGCGAACCGGGAGTACACGATGGACGAGTTCCGCCACGCCATCGAGCGCATGGCCCCGGCGTGGTACCTCGACTCCTCGTACTACGAACACTGGCTGGCAGCGGTGGAGAAGCTCCTCGTCGAGCGCGGCGTGCTGGAGGCCGAGGAACTGCGCGAGCGCATCGAGCAGGCGCGGGCGGGCGGGGTCACGGTACCGGAACGCGCCGACCCGGAAGCCGCCGAGGCGATGCGTGCGATAGTCGGGAGCGGCGGCGGCACGTATCGCGGCCCCGGTGACCCGGCGTTCGAAGTCGGCGACACGGTCAGGGTGCGGAACATGCACCCGGAGGGACACACCCGCTGTCCCGGGTACGTCCGCCGTGCCGAGGGGACCGTCCGGGAAGTCTACGGCGAGCACGTCCTGCCGGACAGCCACGCACACCGGGACGGGGAGTCCCCGGAGCCGCTGTACTCGGTCCGCTTCGCGGGCGAGGCGCTGTGGGGTCCCGACGCCGAGGCCAACACGGCCGTCTCCGTCGACCTCTGGGAGCGTTACCTGGAGTCGCCGTAGGCGAGCGCCCCCGTACCGGCGGCCCTGGCGACGGTGAGAACCGTTAAGCGCATCGCTACCACACTCCGTGGTATGACCGACGGCCAGGAGCACGACCACGACGACCGGGACCACCCGGTGCCGACGGACGACCCGGAAGCCCGCGCCCGGGCGCTGCAGTCGCTGCTCGTCGAGAAAGAGAAGCTCTCGACCGACGCGGTCGACGAGGTGGTGAGCATCTACGAGGAGGAGGTCGGCCCGATGAACGGCGCCGAGGTGGTCGCCCGCGCGTGGAGCGACCCCGACTACCGCGAGTGGTTGCTCGAGGACGGCACCGCCGCGATCGACGACCTCGGGTACACGGGCGTGCAGGGCGTGGACATCGAGGTCAAAGAGAACTCCCCCGGGACGCACAACGTCATCGTCTGTACGCTCTGTTCGTGTTACCCGTGGCCGGTGCTGGGGCTCCCGCCGACGTGGTACAAGTCCCCGCCCTACCGGTCGAAGATCGTCAAGCGGCCGCGGCGGACGCTGCGCGAGGAGTTCGACCTCGACCTGTCCGAGGACGTCGGGATCGACGTCTGGGACTCCAGTTCCGAGATCCGGTACATGGTGCTCCCCCAGCGACCCGAGGGGACCGAAGGGATGTCGGAGTCGGAGCTGGCCGACCTGGTCACCCGCGACTCGATGATCGGCGTCGAGCGACTGGGCGGGCGGCGTGCGGGGGAGTTGGCGTGACCGACGACCTCGAGGCGACCATCAGTGACGTTCGCGCGGCGACCGAGCCGCCGGGCGAGGACGACATCGTCTTCGAGGCGCCCTGGCAGGCCCGGGCCTTCGCGCTCACTGTCGCGTTGCGCCGCGAGGGCGATTTCCCGTGGGAGGCGTTCCAGACGCGGCTCATCGAGGAACTCGAGGACGTGGGGGGCGGTGCCGCGGCATCTGCCGGTGCCGAGGAGACCGAGGCGGCGTACTACCGGGCATGGCTCGCTGCCGTCGAGCGCCTGCTCCTGGAGGAGGACATACTGGAGGACGAGGAGCTGGCCGAGCGCGTCACGGCCTTCGCCTCGGGGGAGCGTGACGCCTCGGAGTTCGTCGTCGGCGACCACGGTCACGACCACTCCCACGACCACGGGGACGGGCACGCACACGACCACGGGGACGCGCACGACCGGTAAGTACGGACCAGTGTCTCCAGTCAACCACGCGGCGTGGGTAGGTCCGCTCAGTGACGTGTCGATCTCTGCTACTGTGAGTCGTCCGGATGGCGGGGAATGAAGCAGCGTCGAGGAGACCGAGGCCACCCCCGACCGGGCCACGACAAGATGGGCGCTGCAGGATTTGAACCCGCGACAGCTTGGTCCGAAGCCAAGTACTCTGTCCAGACTGAGCTAAGCGCCCTCGTCTCCCACCTATCTAGCTCGCCTCAAAAACTCCCCGATTTCCCAGACTGAGCGGACCACTACCGGGGAGCTACAGTGGCTCCTCGCCCTCGATGATGTCCAGCGCGCGCTCTGCCATCGCGGGCACGCGCTCCTCCATCAGCGGGTAGGCCGGGTTGCTGCTGTTGCCCTCGAGATACCGGCGATACATCATCTCGCAGGCGCCGGCGGATTTGAACACCCCGAAGGTGCGGTAGAAGCGCTCGTTGTCGAAGGTCAGCCCGGTCTGTTCCTCGTAGCGGTCGAGCAGTTCCCGCCGGGAGAGATAGCCCTCCCTCGCTTCGATCCGGTTGCTGAGCGGGTCCTCGCGGTCGGGGTCGCCCGGGTCCGTCCAGGAGATGAGCATCCACCCCAGGTCCATCGACGGGTCCCCGCGGGTGCACATCTCCCAGTCGAAGACGCCGACGAGTTCGGGCGGGGTCCCCGGCCCGAACATCACGTTGTCCAGCTTGTAGTCCCCGTGGACCAGCGTGTGGGCGTAGTCGTCGGGGACGTTGTCGGCCAGCCAGTCGGCCACCTCGTGGAGTTCCGGGATCGGGCGGTCGTCGGCGGTCACCTCGAAGGCCCACTCCAGTTGCTCGGTCCAGCGCTCGACCTGGCGTTCGGTGTAGCCCTCGGGATGACCCATGTCGTCGAGCCCGACCGCGGCGGGGTCGATGGTGTGGATCTCGGCGATGGTGTCGATGAAGGCCTCCGAGAGCAGGCGGCGCTGTTCGGGGTCGGCGAAGCGCTCGGGCTCCTCGTCGCGGATCACGTCCCCCTCCAGCCGTTCCATCACGTAGAAATCGGAGCCGATGACGGAGTGGTCGTCACAGGCTGCGACGGTCCGCGGGACCGGAACAGCGGTATCCTGGAGCGCGTCCATCGCGCGGTACTCCCGGAGGACCTCGTGGGCGGCGTCGGCATGAGCCCCCGCGGGCGGCCGCCGGAGCACCAGTTCGTGGTCGCCCCAGTCGACGAACAGGGTCTCGTTGGAGTGGCCGGCCTGGTGGTACTCGACGTGCAACTCCCCGGGACCGAGCGCGTCTTCGAGGAACGCCGCGAGCGCCTCCTCGTCGAACAGCCGGCCGAGGTACTCCTCGTCGACGGCTTCCTCGTCCAGCCCGCTCACGCCGTCCTCGGTATCCGTGGCGTCGGTAGTATCGTCCCCACTCATCGGTTCTCGAAGTCGGGTTCGCGGCCGTCCAGCCGGGCCTGGATCCCCTCGCGGTAGTCGCGGGTGTCGTAGATCTCCCGACCCAGCGAGCGTTCGAAGGCCAGCCCCTCGTCGATCGGCATCTCGGGGGCGGCGTTCAGCGATTCCTTCGCCCGAACCATCCCCATCGGCGCGTTCGCGCCGAGGTCGTCCGCGAGGTCGCGGGCTCGCTCCTTGACCGCGCCGGGCTCGACGACCTCGTTGACGAGACCGTGGCGCTCGGCCTCCTCGGGGTCGATGAACTCCCCCGCGAGTACGAACTCCTTGGCCTTGGCCATCCCCACCAGCCGAGGGAGGCGCTGGGTCGCGCCGCCGTGGGGGAAGGTTCCGAGCTGGACCTCGATGACGCCGTACTTGGCGTCCGACCCGATGACCCGGAAGTCGAAGGGCAAGGAGAGTTCGAACCCGCCCGCCGGGGCCGCGCCGTGGATGGCCGCCACCGTCGGGAGCGGACAGTCCGCGATGGTGTCCAGGAGGTCGGGAAAGAGGTCGTTGTCGAACTCCTCGGGGGCGTCCGCCCGCTCGCGCATCATGTTCAGGTCCATCCCCGCACACAGGACCGGCCCCTCACCGAGCATGACGACCGACCGTACCTCCTCGAGGTCCCCGACGGTCCGGAACGCCTCCGTCAGGTCCCGCATCAGTTGCTCGCTCATCGCGTTGCGCTTGTGCGCGCGGTCGAGCACGACGTCGGCGCGGTGGCCGTCGGTCTCGACCCGCGCCAGGCCGTGGTCCATCTCCGCGTGTGAAGCCATACCAGCCAGTTCGTCACCGGGTGTGATAAAACTCCGACTGCCTGTCGGCCTGTCGACAGTACGGGGGTGCAGTACGGGGAGGGAGCGAACGCGGGGGCGGGACCCCCACAGTAATGCCCCCGCCCGCCGAAGCCCGGAGACACATGAGTTCGGACACGAACCGGCAGTGGATGCTGGCGAGCAGGCCGACAGGCGAACCGACGATGGACGACTTCGAGATGGTCGAATCCGACGTCCCGGAACCCGGGCACAAGGAGGTGCTGGTCCGGACGCAGTACATGTCCGTCGACCCGTACATGCGCGGGCGGATGCGCGACGCCGACTCCTATGCCGACCCCTGGGCGGTCGGCGACCCGATGCGCGCCCGCTGTGTGGGCGAGGTCGTCGAGTCCAACCACGCCGACTTCGCCGCGGGCGACACCGTCACCGGCAACCTCTACTGGGCGGAGTACGCCGCCGTCGACGGGACGGAACTCGACCACGCCGACACCGGCGACGCCCCGGTCTCGACGGCGCTGCACGTCCTGGGGATGCCGGGCCGGACCGCCTACATCGGGACCGTGGACGTCGGCGAGGTCGAACCCGGCGACACCGTCGTGGTCTCGGGTGCGGCCGGCGCCGTGGGCTCGGTCGCCGGCCAGGTCGCTTCCATCGCCGGCGCGCGCGTGGTGGGGATCGCCGGCAGCGACCGGAAGGTCGAGTGGATCACCGACGAACTCGGCTTTGACGCGGGGATCAACTACAATACCGACGACCTCTCGGCGGCGGTCGCGGAGGCCTGCCCCCGCGGGGTCGACCTGTACTTCGAAAACGTGGGTGGTGCGGTCAGCGACGCCGTGCTCGACCACCTCGCGGAGTTCTCCCGGGTCGCGGTCTGCGGGAAGATCTCGCTGTACAACGCCCAGCCCGGCGACGAGGAACTGACCGGCCCGCGGCGGTTCTACCAGCGGACCAAAACGCGCGTCGAGGGCTTCATCGTCAGCGACCACGCCCACCGCTTCGAGCACATCATGGACCGGCTGCGCCGCTGGACCGGCGACCGGATCCAGTACGAGGAAACCGTCACCGAGGGGATCGAATCCGCTCCCGACGCCTTCCTCGGGCTGTTCGAGGGCGAGAACATCGGGAAACAGCTCGTCCGCGTCGGCGAATAAGAAGGACCGGAAGCGGCACCGTGCCCGGGAGCGCAGCGGGCGGCCGGCGGGCTCAGGGCTCGGCGACCTCGGGGTCGACTTCCTCGCCCTCGCGCAGCTTGAATTTCTGGACCTTCCCGCTGGGGTTCTTGGGGAGTTCGTCGACGAAGTAGTAGGCCCGCGGGCGCTTGAAATCGGCCAGCCTGTCCGTCTCCAGCATGTACTCCTCCAGAGCCTCCGCGGTGGTGTCGCCGACGATGTAGGCGACCACGCGCTCGCCCCACTCGTCGTGGGGCTCGCCGACCACTGCGGCCTCGACGACGTCCTCGTGGGCGTAGAGGACGTCCTCGACCTCGGTGGGGTAGACGTTCTCGCCGCCGGAGATGATCATGTCGTCCTTCCGGTCGACGACGTAGAGGTAGCCGTCCTCGTCGCGGTACCCCAGGTCGCCGGTGTAGTACCAGGTCTTGCCGTCGCCCTCGCGCAGCGACTCGGCGGTCGCCTCCGGCCGGTTCCAGTACTCCCGCATGGTGCAGGGACCGGCGAAGAGGATCTCCCCGATATCGCCCTGGTCGACCACCTGGTCGGGGTCGGCGTCGGGCTCGACGAGCCGGAGGTTGTGGTTCAGCGCCGGCAGCCCCGCCGAGCCCTGTTTGTCGACCTGGTCCTCGGGGTACTGGAAGGTGCCACAGGGGCCGATCTCGGTCATCCCGTAGGCCTGCAGGTAGCCCGCGTCGAACAGGTCCATACAGCCCTCGAGCACCTCCTCGGGCATCGGCGCGGCGCCGTACATCCCCAAGCGGAGCGAGGAGACGTCGGCGTCGACCTGCTCGGCGGCCTGGACCAGCCCGTTCCAGCCCGTCGGCGCCGCGAAGAAGACCGTCACGCCGTGCTCGTCGATTGCCTGCAGCGCGCGAACGGGGTCGAAGTCGTGGTGGATGACGGTGGTCGCGCCGACGTGGATCCGCGGGAACAGCGCGGCCTGGAGTTCCGCACAGTGGTACAGCGGGAACGCCGAGAGGCCGACGTCGTCCCGGCGGATCCCGCCCTCGCCGATACAGATGAGGTTGTGCTCGACCATGTCGCGGTGCTCGTGGACGACCCCCTTGGGCCGGCCCGTCGTCCCCGAGGTGTAGATGAACGCGTAGACGTCGTCCTCCTCGACGACCGTGTCCGGCCGGCTGTCGTCGGCACCCTCGAGTAAGTCGTAAAAATCACGGCTCCACTCGGGGCCGTCGTCGTCGATGTAGAGGTACTCGTCGACGGTTTCCAGGTCCGGTCGGGCGTTGGCGACCGCCTCCGTGGTCCCCTCCTCGAAGACCAGCGCCTGCGAGTCGGCGTCGTTGAGGATGTACTCTACCTCGCCGGCGGGGAGCCGGTAGTTCAGCGGATTGAACACCGCGCCGAGTTTCGCACACGCGAACACCGTCGTCACGATCTCGGTGCCGTTGTGCAACATCGTCGACACCCGGTCACCCTTCTCGATGCCCAGGTCAGCCAGCGCGTTGGCCAGCTGGTTGGCCTTGGCGTCGAACTCAGCGTAGGTCCACCGCTGGTCGCGTCGCGGATAGACCAGCGCGTCCTTCTCGGGGTACTTCTCGGCCGTCAGTTCGAGTGTGTCACGGAGTGTCGTGTGCATGTGGTCCCACCTACCACTGTGTTTGCAACAACCCTGTTAAGTGTTGCCGATACCTGCCTGACAGGCGTCATCCCCGTTTCCGGGTACGACTCGGGGGCCGCCGAGCAGGGTTACCGGCTGGCGAGGCCCGCCAGGTGACTGACCTCGGGGAGGATCAGCTCCCGGGTACCCAGGCGCGCGGCGTTCTCGCTGCCCGGCAGGGCGAAGACGACCGTCCCCTCGACGACGCCCGCCATGGCCCGGGTCCCGACGACCATCGTCCCGATCTCCGATTCGGAGCGGCGCCGGAAGAGCTCGCCAAAGCCCGGCAGCTCCTTCCCGAAGCGCTCCGCCACGGTCTCGATGGTCACGTCGTCGGGCGTGATCCCGGTGCCGCCGGTCGTGACGACGGCGTCGACGTCCTCGCGCCCGACGAACTCGTCGACTGTCTCGCCGATAGCGTCGCGGCTGTCGCCGACCAGGTCCCGAGCCACCAGTTCGGTCCCCTCCGAGTCGCCGACCAGCGACTCGATGGCGTCACCCGACGGGTCCTCCGCGAGCGTCCGCGAGGAGGAGACGGTCAGGACCGCGACCCCCACCGTCTCGACGTCGTGGTGATGATGGTCGCCGTGGTCGCCGTGGTCGTGGTCGTGGTCGTGGCTGTGGTCGTGGTCGTGGCCGCTGTCGTGACTGTGACCCTCGCCGTGGTCGCCTCCATCATGCCCCGCATCGTGGCCGTCGTTGTCCGCTGTCATACCTTGGCGAAGGGGCGCCTCCCCCGTAGGTGTACCGTCGGCCAGTCGGGCGGTCCCGCCACCGGGTCGCCGACCCCCGCCTCACGTTCGTCCATCCCGGTCGCGTTCGCAGGAACCTCTTTACCCGCGCCGGCCGAGGTGCCGACGATGACAGCGCCACGCGTCGAGCGGCTCACGGTCTACCCGGTGAAGGGGCTGGACGGCGTCGACCTCGAGGAGAGCCGCATTCTCGACGGCGGGACCCTCCGGTACGACCGCGAGTTCGCCCTCTTCGACGGCGACGGCGAGGTCATAAACGGCAAGCGGACCGACCGCGTCCACGACCTGGAGACGGACTTCGACCCCGCGACCCGGACCCTCACCGTCGAGACCCCGGCGGGCGAGTACCGCGAGTTCGGCCTCGACGAGGGGGAGGCGGCGGAGTGGTTCTCCGGCTTCTTCGGGGTGGACCTGTCGCTGGAGCGGGACGCCGACCTGGGTTACGTCGACCGCCGGAGCATGGGGCCGTCGGTCATCAGCACGGCGACCCTCGAGGAGGTGGCGTCCTGGTTCGAGGGGATGGCCATCGAGGGCGCCCGCCGGCGGCTCCGCGCGAACGTCGAGGTGTCGGGGGTCGAGCCGTTCTGGGAGGACCGCTTCGTCGGGGAGGGCGCGCCGGCCTTCGAGGCCGACGGCGTCCGGTTCGAGGGGGTGACGCCCTGTGGCCGGTGTGTCGTCCCCGCCCGCGACCCCGACACCGGCGAGGCGCTCCCGGAATTTCGCGAGCGGTTCGTCGGGAAGCGGGAGGAGACGTTCCCGGACTGGGCCGACGAGTCGGCCTTCGACCACTTCTACACGCTGATGCTCATCGCCAGCGTCCCCGAGGCCGACCGCGGCGCGACGGTCGCGGTCGGTGACCCGGTCACCGTCGTCGAGTAGTCGGTGCCGGCGACCGTCCTCGAATGGCCGGACTCGTCGACAGCCGCCGGAGGGTTAGGCCCGCTGAGTGCGGGCACGCCGTAGCTCCGCCCGCAGTTCCCGGCGTTTCAGCAGGACGAACCCGCCGAGGATGAGCAGGAAGCCGACGCCGGTCCAGACGGTGATCGTCTCGCCCAGAAGCGCCCACCCGAGCAGCGTGGCCACGACTGGGACGGCGTAGGAGACGAGGTTGGTCTCCAGCGGGCCGTAGGCTCCCAGCAGGAAGAAGTAGATGACGAAGGCGACGGCGGTGGCGAAGACGGCGATGTAGGTAAGCGCCACGAGTCCCGCCGGGTCGAACTGGACGGCAGCGAGCGACTCGCCGGCCGCGAGGCTGCCGACGTGGAGGATCCCCGCGCCGATGACCATCGCCCACGCGGTGAACGCGGAGTCCGGCAGCGTCGACTCCCAGCGGCGGATGAGCACGCTCCCCAGGGCGACGCTGACGGCCGCGAGCGCCACCAGCGCCTTGCCGACGACGCCGGCCGCGAGCAGGTTCCCGGGGTCGGGGCGGGCGATGACGACGACGCCGGCCAGGCCGACGAGAATGCCGACGAGCCCGAGCAGGGAGTTGCTCTCCTCGGCCAGCAGCGCCCACGCGAACGCAGTCGTCAACAGCGGGATGAGGCTGTAGATGACCGACGCGAGGCTACCGGTGGTGTACTGCTGGCCGAGAAAGAGCAGGCTGTTGCCGGCGATGAGGAAGATCCCCCCGGCCAGCAGCGCGCCGGCGTCCGCCCGCGTCGGCCGCCAGCGCTCGGCCGCGACGACGGCGTAGGCGAGCAGGACGACGGCCGCGAGGTCGTAGCGCGCGGCGGCAAAGAGCACCGGCGGGAACGACTCCAGCCCCACCTCGATGGCGGGGAACGAGGCGCCCCACAGCGCCGCCAGCCCGGCGAACAGGAGGGCGGACCGGTAACGGGTCACGGCCGTCGTCTGGGACCGGCCGGCACATGAGTCTGTCCATTCCGTGCCAGCTCGTGCCACGGCGCCCCCGCACACGCTCACCCGGTTTCGCGGTCCCTGAGCCGGAACGGACGGGGAAATCCTCTTTGTGCCAGTCCCGGTAGGGCGACCGATGGGCGTCTCGGTCAGCTACCGCGGGGAGACCAGACTCACCTTCTCCTGGAGCGAGCTGACCGGCGCAGTCGGCGACTCCGTCACCGTCCTGCCGGTGGTCGTCGCCGTCGCGGTGCTGACCGAGCTCTCGCTTCCGGTCATGCTGGTGTGGTTCGGCGTCTTCCAGGTCGTCTGGGGGCTGTACTACGGGGTCCCGGTCTCCGTCGAGCCGATGAAGGCGCTGGCCGCGCTGGCCATCGCCGGCACGCTCACCGCCGGGGAGTTTCTGGTCGCCGGGCTGCTCGCGGGCGCGGTCCTGCTGGCGGTCGGGCTGACCGGGACGCTGAGCCGTGTCGAGGCCTACGTCGGCGCGCCGGTGATCCGCGGCGTCCAGCTCGGCGTCGCGCTGGTGTTGCTCAAGACGGGCGTTCAGCTCGGAGCGGCCGACCCGCGGCTCGCGGCCGCGGGGGTCGCCGTCACCGCCGGCGCGCTCGCGCTCGGCGCCCGCCGGTCGACCGGGCTGGTCGTCCTGCTCGCGGGGGCGGGCGTCGCCGTCTGGACGACCGGGCTCCCGGTCCCTTCCCTCCCCTCGCTGGAGGGGGTGATGCTGTTCGGCACGGCGGACCTCACCGCCGACGCGGCGGGCGGGGCACTCGCCCAGCTCGGCATGACCGTCGGCAACGCCGCGCTGGCGACGTCGCTGCTGCTCGCGGACTACTTCGACCGGGACGTCTCCGCCGACGAGCTGTCGGCGAGCATGGGCGCGATGAATCTCGCCGCCGTCCCCCTGGGAGCGCTGCCGATGTGTCACGGCAGCGGCGGCGTCGCCGGCAAGTACGCCTTCGGCGCCCGGACGGCCGGCGCGAACGTCATCCTCGGGGTGGGCTACGTCGCGGTCGCGCTGCTGGCCGCCGAGGCCGTCGCCGCCTACCCGATGGCCGTCCTCGGGGTCGTGCTCGGGCTGGTCGCGCTCCAGCTCGGCCGGACGAGCCTCCAGCGGGCCGACGCGAGCGGCTATCCGCTCGTGGTCGCGGTCGGCGTCGTCGGCCTGCTTATCAATCTCGGCGTCGCCTTCGTCGGCGGCGTCGCTGTCCACCTCGCGCGCAGGCGGCTGGCCCGAGGTCCGTGAGGCCGTGTCCCGGAACCGGGGCCAGGAGTCGGGGCGTCAGGGTATTGACCCTCGGCGGCCAAGCACCGCCGATGGGCGGCGATACGGTGACCGTCGCGGGCGACCGCGAGCTGACTCTCCGGGACGCACCCGCGGTCCGCGAGCGCTTCGGCTGGGAGCGGCGGGCAGTCACGATCGACTGCCACAGCGGCCGCACCATCGAGGGGGTGTGGTGCGGTGTCCCGGTCGCTCCGGCCGTCGAGGCCGCCGACTTCCCGCCGGAAACCACCCACCTTCGGGCGACCGCCCGCGACGGCCACCAGGTCTGTGTCCCCGTCCGGACGGGGCTCGCGGGGCTGCTCGGCTTCGTCTGCGAAGAACTCGACGACGGTCGCGAGGGGACCGGGGGAGACACCGCCGAAACCCCGCGGCTGGTCGCCCCGGACATCGACTCCGCCCGGGCTGTCCGCGGCCTCACGCGAGTCGAGCCGGCCGCTCTCCCGCCCGGTGAGGACCCACGGGGCCACGAGACAGTCGGGTAGTCGGCGGACCGTGAGGGTGCCGCCACGCTCTGTTCCGCTCGTTCGGCGTTACGTCTCCCCGCAGGAGTAGCCTCCGGGTCCCGACCGGACAGCGGATCGACAGTACCCCACGCTGCATTGCGACCGATATATCCCGAGTGATACAAGCATTTATGTGGATTCCGCTCGCCGCTCGTTATACCAGCTATGACACAACGGGACCCGGAGACGGAGAGCGCTCGCGGTACGTCCAGACGCTCGCTGCTGAAGGCTGCCGGGACCGTCGGTGCGGCGGGGGTCCTCGGGCTGGCCGGCTGTGCCAGTCGGGGCGGCAACACTGACGACGGGTCGACCGACGCCGGAGGATCCACCGACGGCGGCGGGACAGAGACGGGGGACGGCAGCGGGAGTGGAGGCGGGAGCGAGAGTGCGACCCCCGAACTCGGCGACTCGATGACCATCTTCCACGCCGGGAGCCTCGCGCCGCCGTTCGACGCGGCCGAACCGCAGTTCGAGGAGGAGTACGGCGTGGACGTCACCCGCGAGGCGAAGGGGTCGGTCGCCTCGACCCAGAAGATCACCCAGCAGGGCCGCGTTGCGGACGTGCTCGGCACGTCGGATTTCCGGCTCATCCGGAACCGCATCCTCCCGGAGTACGGCGACTGGTACACCGTCTTCACCACCAACTCGATGTCCATCCAGTACCGCGAGGACTCCCCCGGCGCCGACGAGATCTCCAAGGACAACTGGTGGGAAATCCTGACCCGGGACGGCGTGACGATCGGCCACTCCGACCCGGCGGTCGACCCCGGGGGGTACCGGGCGGTCATGTCACAGCAGCTTGGCGCCATCGAGTTCCGGGGGAGCCGGCTGTACGACGACGCGACCTATCAGAAGCTCCGCGAGAACTCGACGGTCCCGACGGGGACGGAGACGAAACTGGAGGGACAGCTCCAGTCGGGCGCGCTGGACTACGCCATCTACTACCAGTCCATCTCCTCGACCTCCGGTCTCCCGTACATCGACCTCCAGGACCAGGTCGACCTCTCGCAGGCGACAAGCGAGTACGCCAGCCACTACGCGAAGGCGGAGGTCGAGACGGGAAGCGGGACGTTCACCGGCGCCCCCATCGCCTACGGGATGACGGTTCCGAGCGTCGCCGAGAACCCCGGCCGCGGCGCGCAGTGGGTCGAGTACTTCGCCACCGAACCCGGTCGCCAGATCCTCCGGGACCAGGGACTCGTCCCGGTCGACCCCATCGTGGTCCCGGGCAGCAGCGAGGACGCGGTCCCGGACCGGGTGATGAACGTCGCGAGCGCCAAGGAAGCCCTCGGCCCGCTCGAGCTGTGACCGAGTGGCTCTTTCCCCCCGAGCCACGCGGTCCCGGACACCGCGGGCTCCGTAACACTATCGTCTCACAGGCGAGCTAACCCAATCCATGGCAACCATCGAGGGCTCCTGGTACCGGTCGGGTCGGCTCCGTCGCGGGTCAGTCGCGGCCGCCTTCCTCCTCGCCCAGCTGGTGGCGGTCGCGGTCGCCTACCGGGCCGGGCGACCGACGCTCTATGCCTTCTTTCTCGTCTTCAGTACGGCCGCGGCCGCCTACGCCGTCGAGCACGACGGCGGGACGCTGCTCGCCCTCGTCCGGTTTCTCGTCGTCCAGACCGGCGCGCTCGGGGTCGCCGTCCTCGCCGAGCGCGGCGTCGCGCTCACCACGACCGGTCGCGTCGAGGTGGGGTTCCAGCTGTGGGCCCTCCTGCTCGTCGGCTTCGCCGTTCCCGGCCTGCTGTACGTGCTGCGGCGGGCTGGCACCTGGTCGGCCGGGGCCGTCGGCGTCGTCGGCGTGGTCCTCCTCTCGGCGACCGCCGCGTTCGTCGTCGGCGGCGGGTTCGCGATCTTCCTCCCGCTGTGGGGCGTTCTGTACGTCGTCCTCGGCGTTGTTGCGGTCGCGTACACGCTCAGGGGGAGTCTTTTCACCGTCGCCACGGCGACTCTGGGGAGCGTCCTGATGGTCGCGCTGGGCCTGCCGCTTGCGCTGTTCGTCGCCAGGCAGGCCCCGTCGGTTGTCGTGGAAAAAGCGCTCGACCCGAACGTCCACCGGATGCTCTACCTGGGCATCTACGGCCCGCTCCTGGCTGCGCTTCTCAGCCTCGTCTGTGGCATCCCGCTCGCGCATCTCCTCGAGCGCGGATTCACCGGTCAGGCGCTCGTCGAAAGCCTCGTCGACCTGCCGCTGGTCGTCCCCCACAGCGTCGCGGGCATCATCATCCTCTTTGGCTTCGGACGTGGAGGTGCGTTCCCCAGCGTGCCGGTGCTCGGTACGGTCGTCGGGATGGTGCTGGCGATGACGTTCGTCAGCGCCCCCTACGCCGTCAACGCCACCCGCGAGGCGTTCGAGGCTATCGACGACCGCCTGGAGTACGCATCCCGCATCCACGGCGCGAACCGCTGGCAGACGTTCCGTCGCGTCACAGCGCCGCTGGCCGTCCGGGGGATCGTCACCGGCGGCGTGCTCGCGTGGGCGCGGGCCGTCTCCGAATTCGGCGCCGTCGCGGTCGTCGCCTACACCGTCGACTTTTTCTACCCGCTGGCGGGCGAGTCGGTCCGGGCCCAGCACGCGCCCGTGTTCGTCTACAACACCTACCTGCAGGGCGGGCTCACCGAGAGCGGCGCCGTCGCCTTCCTTCTTTTGGGCGTGTCGGCGCTCATCTTCCTCGTCGTCCGCTGGCTCACCGGCGACACCGGAGGGGTCCTCGGGTGACGCTCGAGGCCGACATCGCGGCGACGTTCTCGGCCGACGGCGCGGAGCCCTTCGTCGTCGACGCCGCCTTCGAGGTCGAACGCGGCGAGACGCTCACGATACTCGGGCCGAGCGGCAGCGGCAAAACGCTGCTGCTCGAGTCCGTCGCCGGGTTTCACGCCCACGACGGACGCGTCGCGCTCGACGGCCGACCCCTCAGCGACCGCCCCCCGGAGCAGCGGGACTTCGGCTTCGTCTTCCAGGACTACGCGCTCTTTCCCCACGCGACCGTCTCCGAGAACGTCGCCTTCGGCCAGCGGTACCTCGGGCCGTCGTGGTGGGAGCGGGCCAGGGAGCTGGCGACCGGCGACGACAGGCGCTCGCGGCTGCGGGCCCTGGTCCGCGACGACGGGCGGAGTCGGCGGGAGCGACTCCAGCATCTGGCGCGACTCCAGCGCGAGGGGCCGGACGCGCCGGACCCGGCGCGGTTGCTCGAGGAGTTCGGCATCGACGACCTCGCGGACCGGTACCCGCCGACGCTCTCGGGGGGCGAGCGCCAGCGGGTGGCGCTCGCGCGCGCGCTGGCGGTCGAACCGGAGGTCCTCCTGCTGGACGAGCCCCTCTCCTCGCTGGATGTCCCGACCAGACAGTCGCTCCGGCAGGACCTGCAGGACGTCCTCGCGGATGTGACCGCGGTCTACGTCACCCACAACCGGACGACCGCGCGCGCACTCTCCGACCGCATCGTCGTCATGAACGACGGCCGGGTCGTCCAGTCGGGGTCGCCGGAGGCGGTGTTCGAACGCCCGGCCTCGCCGATGGTCGCCCGCTTCACGGGCGCGAACTGCATCCCGCTCGCGGACGTTCCCGGTCTCCGGGACCGCCTCGACGTCACCGCGGAGTACGTCGCTATCCGGCCGGAGGCGGTAGGTCTCGCCGACGACGGGGACCTCCGCGGGGCCGTCGAACGGGTCGTCCGCGAGGGCGCTTCCTCACGGGTGACCGTCGACGCTGGAGAGGCGCGCATCGAGACACTCACCGAAAGTCCGCCGGCCATCGGGGCCGACGTGGCGTTGCAGTTCCCCCGCGACCGGCTGCACCCGGTCAGCTGAGCGCAACCGCCTCCCGCGCGAAGCGTTCGCCCGTCCAGCGCCACGACCCGACGTATGGCCACTCCCCGTCGAGGACGACGATGAGGTACGAGCGCTCGGTCCAGGTCGCCCGCCGCCGGTCCGTGGGGCTCGGCTCCGCCGGCCCGTGCGGGTGCGAGTGATAGAAGCCGACGACCTCCTCGCCCGCTGCCTCCACCTCCTCCATCAGCGCGAGCTGTTCGGCGGGGTCGATGCGGTACTCGGTGCGGGGGTCGGCGGCGACGTTCTCCGCCCGGCGGAGCGTCCGCGCGTGGCTCGTCGCGCCGCGCTCGCCGCCGAGGACGCCACACACCTCCGCCGGTGCGCCCTCGCGTGCGTGGTCGATGGCGGCGTCGTAGACCTCGCGGGTCAGCCGGAGCATACCGGGGCTTCGGTCCAGGAGTCCAAGAGGGTACTCCCGGCCGGCCGCGGCGACGCCTTTTATGACATCCGGCCCCCACCCCGGCACATGGAGATCGAGATGCGGTTTTTCGCCAACTTCCGGGATGCAGTCGGCCAGAAGACCGTCACGCGGGAGTTCGACGGGGAGACCGTCGGTGACCTCCTGCAGGACCTCGCCGCGGAGTACCCCGGGATGGACCTGTTCGAGGACGACGGCAGCCTCCGGGACTTTCTCACGATCATGAAAGGCGGCAAGGATATCGCCCACCAGGAGGGACTGGACACCCCACTCGAGGACGGGGACACCGTCAGCGTCTTCCCGCCGGTGGCTGGCGGGAGCGGGCGCGAGGACCAGAGCAAAACGGGACTGTCGTCCCGTGCTCAGCAGCAGTAGATGAACGGGTAGATCATCGCGACGCGGTCGCCGTCCTCCAGCTCCGTGTCGAGCCCGTCGAGGTGCTCGTTGAACGTGCCGTTGACCGCGACGCGGGCGTACACCCGTGTCTGCTCGCCTTCGGGGTTCTTCGCGTAGTTCTCCCCCGGCAGCGACTCCAGCTCCGGCGCCCACCCCTCAGTCGTCGCCTCCTCCTCGGTCTCCGCGATGAGCATCTCCCCGACGTCGTAGTCCTCGAAAAACGCCTCCAGGAAGTCCCGGAGGGTGCCCCCCTCGAAGGTGTACTCGACCCGCGGCTCGCCGACCGCCGTCCGGACGTGACCGGTACACCGCGCCTCGACTGTCGTCCGGACCGGTGTCCCCGGGTCGGCCTCGCTCGCCCCGGCGTCGCGTGCCTCCTGCATGTGCGTGTTGCTCATACGACACACTACCGGCACGGGCGACAAGTCCGTTTGCCGGAACATGTTCGGCCAGTCAGACCGACCGGGCCGGGACCGAGTGAGCGTGGGTGCTCACGGGCCGGCACTGCCGGACGATTTATGGAGCGAGCACGCCGAGAGCCGGTGTGGACGAACTCGAACTGACGATCCCGGAGGGTATCGTCGACTCGCTGCCGGCCGACAGCGACGACACGAAACAGGACATGGGCAAGGCCGTCGCCGGCTGGGAGCGCGAGCTCAACGCCGCCCTCACCGTCGAGAACGAGGACGAGGCAGTCAGCGCCGTCGTCGACATGATCGAGCACTTCCAGGAGCGGTGGGAGGCCTACGACGAGTTCGTGGTCGAACTGCGCGCCTGGGGGCAGTCGCCCATCTACGCGATGGCCTGGCGTGACCTCCACGCCGCGGTGCTCCAGCAGGTCTACGACCACGAGGACCTGGCCGACCGGATCGACCGCGAGCGCAACTTCCGGGCGGTCGACGACGGGATCCGCCCCGGCTCCGGCGGCTGAACGGCCGCGAGAACTCGCCGCGGACGGTGAACGTCGGGCCTCTCCCGCGCACGCGCCCGACAGCTTTAGCCCCCTGCCGCCGCTACCGGGAGACGATGATCGAGCGCGAACGGAGTTACCGCGGGATCTCCGCCAGGGCCGCGGTCGGCTATCTCGAAAATCTCGGCGGCGAGCGGGTCGAGGACGGGATCGTCGAGGACAGGGACGGCAGCTGGCGGGCCTCCCTCTCCGAGGAGAAGGTAGACGTCGGACCCTCGCTGAAACTCACCGAAGTGACGGTTGCCTTCGAAGGTGAAAGCGAGGACGCCCTGGACCGTCTGGTCGAGGAATTCTCCCAGAAGGCGATCCGTGCGGGCGGCTGACAGGTCTTCCTCCACCCCCATGTCCGAGCAGACCCATCCAATCGAGGGGCAGGTCGTCCTGCTGGCCGGCGCACAGGCGAGCGTCACGCTCCAGGCACTCTCCGCGCTACTCGAAGACGCCCAGCGCCACCTCGTCGACCGCCGCGAGGACTACGGCCGCCGCTTCGAGCGCGTCGAGGCCGGCAGTCGGACCTACTATCTGGCCGACGCGAACCACTGGGAGCGGGTCGGAGAAGAACTCGGACTCGGCGACAGCGAGGCGGACGCCGTCCGGCGGGCTCACGGGGCACAGTTCCGGCGGGACGGCCGCCGGCTCGACCGGAAGGCGGAGTTCGAGACCGCGATGGAGATCCGCGACCCCGTCGCCATCGCGTCGCCCTGAGCCGGCGGCGCCGGCCAGGTGCCGGTGTTAGGGGCGGTGCCGGTCACTCCGCGAGCTCGATCGTCTCGACGACCTTCTCGGAGAACTCCACCTCAGTGAGGTCGCCGTTGTGCAGCCGGTCGAGCCACGCCGCCTCGACGTGCCATCGGCCCCGCTCCTCGCCCTCGAAGTCGGTCACCACGGCGTCGATGTCCGCCCCGCTCCAGTCCTCGTCGTGCAGGTCCCGGAAGACGTTGATCACCCGTCCCACCTCGCGGTGGGGGACCACGCCCTCGCTGTCGGCGGAGATCGACTCGTAGGTGACCGCGTAGCCCCCCTCCCGCTCGACGACCTCGTCGACGTAGACGCCGTGGCTGGTCAGCCGCGACTCTACGCGGAACTCGAAATCCTCGTCGTCGGTCATACCCGCAAGAAGGTGGCTCGGGACCGTAAGTGGTCGGCTCCGGACCGCCGGTCCGGACCGGGCGCCGGTGGGTGGCTCGCGGCGGGCTCAGTCGTCGGCGGGTGCCTGCGAGTCGCCGCCGGCGGAGACGCCGGTGCCGGGCCCGACCTCGATGCCGAGCTCGTCGAGCTTCTCGTCGGGGACGACACCGTCGACCCAGCCGCGGACCTCGTAGTACTCCGCTTTGAGCTGGTCGAGTTCGGCGAGCTGACCCTCGCTGCCGCCCTGGGCCGGGATGGCGTCATCGTGACCCTCGACGAAGCGGCCCGGCAGGTCGTCGTCGTCGCCGTCGAAGCCGGCGAGGTTGTTGTAGTACCGCTCGAGATTGTAGATGCGCTCGCCGGCCTCCAGCAGCTCCTCCTCGCTGACGTCGCGTCCGGTCATCCCGTTGTACTGGAGGACGTACTCCTCGATGCCCTCCGCGAAGGCGTTGAACTTGCAGATGTCGAAGGAGTCGGAGATGGCGTGCATGTCCTGGAAGGTGACACAGAGCTCACCCTTCCCCTCGGGCTCGTGGGGGTCGACCTGCTCGAGGATGCCCAGGATCTCCGCGGCTGGCGTGTACCCCCGGAGGTGACAGGCCCCGCGGTTCGAGGTGGCGTAGCCGATGGCCATCCCCTTCATGCAGCGGGGGTCGTAGGCGGCCATCGTCTGGCCCTTCACGGCGAGGGAGTTCTCCTCTGCGTCGAACTCCGCTTCGAGGTGGGCGGGGCCGCCGGCAAGGTGGTCGGCGAACTCCGTCTCCCGGTGGGCGATCCGGTCGAGCAGGTCGACCATCTCCGAGGAGTCGCCCCAGTCGAGACCGTCGCCCTCGACATCGTCGAACTTGCCCTGCTCGGTCATCTCCATGGCCATCGCCATGGTGTTGCCGGCGTCGATGGTGTCTATCCCGAGGTCGTTGCATCTGTCGACCATCAGGACGGAGTCGTCGAGGTCGGTGTGCGCGGAGTTGGGGCCGAGCGCCCAGGCCGACTCGTACTCGAAGGACTCCATCCGGACGTTCATCTCCTCGCCTTTGTGCATCGCCTGGACCTCGACCTCCTTCTTGCAGGCGACAGGACAGGAGTGACAGGTCGGTTCGTCGACCAGGATGTTCTCCCGGACGTGCTCCCCCGAGACCCGCTCGGCGTCGATGTCCACACCTTCGGAGTCGCTCATCGACCGCGTCGAGGAGTACCGGCCGTTCTTGGTCGGGAGGCCGTCCATCTCCTCGGTGACGTTCATCAGGACGTTGGTCCCGAACATCGAGAGCCCGCCCTCGTTGGGCGCGGTGACGTCCGACTCCTGGATGAGCTGCATCGCCTGCTTGTGGCCCTCCCGGAAGGTCTCGGGGTCGGCGGGCTTTTGCATCTCCGTGGAGGACTTGACGACGACCGCCTTGAGGTTCTTCGACCCCATGACGGCGCCGGTCCCGCCCCGGCCGGAGGCGCGGTCGTCCTCGTTGACGATGCAGGCGTAGCGGACCTCGTTCTCCCCGCCGGGCCCGATGGCCATCGCCGAGAGGTTCTTGCCGTACTCGCCGCCGATCTCGTCTTCGATCTCCGCCATCGTGTCGTGGACGCCCCACCCCCAGAGGTGGGAGGCGTCCCGGAGTTCCACCTCGCCGTCCTCGACGTAGGCGTAGACCGGGTGCTCCGCTTTCCCTTCGAACAGCAGGCCGTCGAAGCCGGCCCACTTCAGCCGCGCGCCCGACCAGCCGCCGTGGTGGGAGTCGGTCACCTGCCCCTTGATCGGCGACTTGGTGCAGATGGCGATCCGGCCGCTCATGGTGACCTGCGTCCCCGTGAGCGGGCCGTTCATGAACGCGATGAGGTTGTCCGGCCCCAGCGGGTCCACGTCCGGCCCCTGGTCGAAGACGTACTTGACGCCGAGCCCGCGCGCACCGATGTACTTCTTCGCGTCCTCGTCGTCGACGCCCTCGTAGGCCACCTCACCCTCGCTGAGGTCTACCCGCGCCACGTGGTCGTGGAAGCCACCTAAGTCGGTCATGATAGTCCACTGCAAACCAGGGACCGCAACGCACTTAACGATTCGGTCCGGCTGCCGCCGAAACTGTCGTATTCCCGGGACAGAACGGTTGAGTTGCCGATATTTCGCTACAGACACAACGGTGGCTCACGGGTCGTCTCCGGGGGCACGGCCCGGCTGTGAGGGAGAGCAAACACCGTCGACCACGCTAGAACGACTCACAGAAGCGGTGTCGGGTTCGGACGGCAGCGGCCCCGCTGTCAGGCCGCCCAGGGCGGGAGCGCCGTGACGTCGATCCCCCACGCGAACGGCAGCCAGGTCAGCGAGAGGAGGATGATGAGGAGGACGCCGAGGAGGTTGAGGCCGAACCCGGTCCGGACCATCTGTGGCATCGTGATGTATCCCGACCCGAAGACGACGGCGTTCGGCGGCGTGGCGACGGGGAGCATAAAGGCGAAGGAGGCGGCAGTCGCGCCGGCGACCATGACCGCGTAGGGGTGGACCGAGAGCCCGAGCGCCAGCGACGCCAGGACCGGCATCAGCATCGCGGTCGTCGCGGTGTTCGACGTGACCTCCGTCATGAAGATAGTCAACACGACCACCACCGCGACGACGGCCAGCATCGAGGCCCCCTCGAGTGCGCCCAGTTGCTCGCCGATCCACACCGCCAGCCCCGTCTCGTCGAAGGCGCTCGCGATCGAGAGTCCGCCGCCGAACAGCAGGATGACGCCCCAGGGGATCTCAAGCGCCGTCGTCCAATCCAGCAGGAAGGTGAGCTCCCCCTCCGAGTCACGCGCCGGGATCAGAAAGAGCGCGAGCGCCCCGGCGACGGCGATAGTGCTGTCGTCGACCATCGGCAGCACACCCTCGACCACCAGGTCCTCCGAGAGCCACCCCAGGACGACGAAGTCGTTGATCACGTAGGGCCGGGAGATCCACGCCAGTGCCGTGAGTCCGAACACCGCGAGCACCAGTTTCTCCTCGCGTTTCATCCCGCCGAGAGCCTCCAGTCGCTCGTCGATGACGCCGACACCGCCGGGAACCCGGTCGATCTCGGGCCTGATCAGAAACTTTGTGACGTAGACCCAGATGAGCACCACGCCCACGACGGCGATCGGGATCCCGTAGGTCATCCACTGGAAGAAGGAGACCTCCTGGCCGAACTGCGCCTCGACGACGCCCGCGAAGACGATGTTCGGCGGCGTTCCGATGAGCGTGCCGACGCCGCCGACCGACGCCGCGTAGGCGATACACAGCATCAGCCCGGTGCCGAAGTCGAACTCCCCCTGTTCGACCGTGACTGACGGGTCCTGCTGGCGGACCAGGTCAGCGACCTGCAGGACGACCGCCAGACCGATAGGGGTCATCATCACCACCGTGGCCGTGTTCGACACCCACATCGAGAGGAACGCGGTCGCGGCCATGAACCCGAGGATGATCCGGGTCGGACTGGTGCCGATCGCGCGGATCGTCCGGAGCGCGATCCGCCGGTGGAGCCCCCACCGCTGGAGGCTCACCGCGATGAAAAACCCGCCGATGAACAGGAAGATCAGCGTGCTCGCGTAGGGTTGTGTGGCGCCGCCCGGCTCGACTGCGCCGGTCGCCGGCAGCAAGACGACCGGCAACAGCGACGTGGCCGGGATCGGGATCGCCTCGGAGATCCACCACACCGCCACCCACGCCGTGGTCGCGCCGACGGCCTGCCCGGCCGGGGAGAGCCCCTCGGGAGTGGGGGCGGCCAGAAGCACCACGAACAGCAGGGGGCCGAGCAGGAGACCGATCTTCTGTCGGCGGCTGTAGCGCCCGCCGGTGTCGAAGGACGACCCCTCTTCGGTCCGGGCGAACCCGGCGTCGAAGTCGCCAGTCTCGTCGTCTTCGGGGGTGTCCCCGCCGGTCTCGTCGTCGGGGTCGTCCCCGCCGTTCCCGCCGTCGCCGGGGGCGTTCCCCCCGTTGCTGCTCGGGCCGCCGCCGTCCGGACCGCTACCGCTTCCCCCGCCACCCTGGCCACCGGAGGAGCCGCCACCTCCCCCACCGGGTGACGGGCCGCTCGTGCGTGCCGGGCCCTGGCCGGCCCCGGCCGGGGGTGACCGGTCGTCCCCGAACAGCCGTTCGGCCAGTTCCCGCTCCCGCTCGTCCATCCCCGGCGAGTTCTCCAGCAGCGCAACGGGCTCCATTCGGAGCAGCCGTCTCGTCTCCCGGTCCAGCCGCCACAGATGCCGCCACAGCCGGCCGGCCCGTGACCTGTCGGCCATGCGTCACAATTGCGCGACCACGATCAAAAGCCTGTGGTGGACCGGCCTGATGGCAGACCGACCGGCACGGTTAACTACGCCACGGGCGCCACCCGGTGTATGGACCTACCGGAGATCTGGGAAAACAGGGTCCGGTTCGAGGAAACCGACCGGCAGGGCATCGTCTTCTACGGCAACTACGTCACCTTCCAGGACGAGACGGTCACGCAGTTCTTCCGCGAGACCGGCTTCGACTACACGGAGCGACACCAGGAGTGGGACGTCCACGTCGTCAACGTCGACCTGAACTATCACGGCCAGGCGGACGTCGGCGACGAACTCGTCCACGGCGTCCGGGTCGAGTCGTTCGGCACCTCGAGCATGACCTTCGAGTACGCCGCCCACCGGGCCGACGACGGCTCTCTCCTCGTCGACGGGTCGGTCACCCACGTCGCGGTCGACGGGGAGACCCGGGAGCCGACTCGGATCCCCGATGACTTCCGGGCGGCCGTCCGGGAGTTCCAGGACGAGCCACCCGTGGAGTCCTGACGGCCCGGCGCTGCCGCGCGCCACGTGCCGGGGCTGAGAGGCAAGCTAGGACCCGGAGAGGCAAGCTACAACCCTCCCGCGGACGAACGGCAGGTATGAGCGACGACCTCACACACACCGACGAGACAGGCGAGGCGCAGATGGTCGACGTGGGCGACAAGCCCGACTCCCGGCGGCGGGCGGTCGCCGCGGGCCAGCTCGAACTGCGGCCGTCGACCGTCGAGGCGGTCCGGGACGACGAGGTGGAGAAGGGCAACGTGCTCGCTACCGCCCGCGTCGGCGCCGTTCAGGCGGTCAAACACACCTGGGAGACGGTCCCGATGTGTCACCAGATCCCCATCACGAACGTCGATACCGACTTCTCGCTGGACGCCGAGGCCGGGACCGTCGACCTCGAGGTCGCGGTCGAGACGACCGGCAAGACCGGCTGCGAGATGGAGGCTCTGGAAGGGGTGACGACGGGACTGAACGTCGTCCTTGACATGGTGAAGGCGGCCGAGAAGAATGCGGACGGACAGTACCCCGAGACGCGGCTCACCGACGTCCGGGTCGTCGAGAAGGTGAAGCGGTCGGTCTGACGGTCGGTGCTCCGCCAGCGCGGCCCCGGGTGGTCAGTCGTCGGCGGTCGCGGGCTTTCTGACGTACTTCTCGTTGAGCACCCACTCGCCGTCCTCCTCGACGAGGTACTCGCCGTAGTAGGGGACGCGGTTCGCGACGGTCTCCCGGAAGGTCTCCCGGATCTCGGGTTTGGTCATCCCGCCCATCGGACGGTGGTCGTCGCCGCGATTGAGGCAGCCCTTCAGCTTGCCGTCGTGGGTCACCCGGACGCGCTCGCAGTTGGCACAGAACTCCTCGTTCTCGACGGGGTCGACGATCTCTACCATCCCCTCTCCGTCCCCGTCCTCGGAACTCACGTAGTAGCGCCGGCGGTCGTGCATCTCGCGGTGTTCGACCCGGTCGGCCTGCTCCTCGAGCCAGCCGTGGACGCGGTCGATGTCGACCGCCCACTCCGGATTGCCGACGAGCTCGGGCATGTACTCGATGAGCTGGAGCTGGAGGCCGTCGTTTGCGGCGACGTGGTCGACCATCCGGGGAATGTAGCCCGCGGTCGCCTCGAAGACCACCATGTTCAGCTTGACGGGAGCGAGGCCCGCCGCCAGCGCGGCCTCCACGCCCTCGATGACCTGGTCGTAGGCACCGCTTTTGGTTATCTGTGCGAAATCGTCGGGGTCGAGTGCGTCCTGGGAGACGTTGACCCGTTCCAGCCCCGCTGCCTTCAGGTCCGGCGCCCGACCGGGGAGGAACGTGCCGTTGGTCGTCATCGAGACCTCCATTCCGTCGGGGGTCCGGCGGATGATCTCCTCCAGGTCCTGCCGGAGCATCGGCTCGCCGCCGGTGAACTTGACTGCCTCGACGTCGAACTCCCGGGCCACTTCCAGGAAGCGGACCACGTCGTCGGTGTCCATCTCGTGGTCCTGCGCGTCCATCGGCCCGCGGGTGTCGCCGAGCCCCTCGTTGTGACAGTAGACGCAGTCGAAGTTACACCGGTCGGTGAGCGAGACCCGCACGCCAGAGACCGCCCGGCCGAAGTCGTCGACGAGCATCGATCGTTTGTGATTCTACGTCCACGGGCTAAAGTCTGTCCCACAGTCACACGGAGTGATCGAGTGGACAGGTCGACCACCAGGGCCCAGCGGACGGTCGAGCGGAGGGCCAGCTTTTCGGTCGCCGACCGCTAAGGCGGGGTATGACCCACGAGTTCGACGACGTCGCGCGCCTGGCCGAGGCCCGCGAGCGCCTGCGGGAGGTCGTGACACCGGACGAGGCCGAGACGGTCCCCGTGGGAGAGGCCGCCGGCCGGACCCTCGCCGCGCCGGTCCGGGCGCGGCGGGCCGTCCCCCACTACGAGCGGGCGGCGATGGACGGCTACGCGGTCCGCGCGGCAGACACCCAGCGTGCCGGCCGGTCACCGGTCGCGCTCGACCCGGCCGGGGACGAGGTCGGCCCGGGGGACGCGGCCCAGGTCCACACCGGGAGTCCGCTGCCCGACGGCGCCGACGCCGTGGTGATGGTCGAGCGGACCCGCGAGGTCGGCGACACCGTCGAGGTGTCCTCGAGTGTGACCCCCGGCGAGAACGTCGCGCCGGTCGGCGAGGACGTCGGCGCCGACCAGCACCTCTACGACGCCGGCCACCGGCTGACCGCCGCGGACCTCGGCCTCCTGCGGAGCGCCGGCCACGAGGAGGTCGAGGTCTACGAGCGTCCGCGGGTCAGCGTCGTCCCCACTGGCGAGGAGCTCGTTCCCGCGGGCGAGGAGCCCGAGCCCGGCGAGATCGTCGAGACCAACGGGCTGGTGGTCTCCCGGCTCGTCGAGCGGTGGGGCGGGGAGGCGACCTACCGCGGGGTCGTGACCGACGACGTCGACGCGCTCGGGGCGGCCATCGACCGCGACACCGACCACGACGTCGTGGTCACGACCGGGGGCACCTCCGTCGGCGAGCGGGACCTGCTCCCGGCGGTCGTCGGGGAGCGTGGCTCCGTCGAGGTGCACGGCCTGGCGGTCAAACCGGGCCACCCCGCCGGCTTCGGCGTGGTCGACGACACGCTCGTGTTAATGCTGCCGGGCTACCCCGTCTCCTGTCTGGTCGTCGCGACACAGCTGCTCCGGCCGGCGGTCGCCCGCGCCGGCGGGTTCGAGGCCGACCCGATACCCGAGACCGCCGGCGTCCTCGAGCGGAAGATAGCGAGCGAACCCGGCGTGCGCACCTTCGCCCGCGTCTCCGTCGAGGAGGTCGGGGGGGGCGGCGAGCGGTCGATGGTGACCCCCACCCGGACGTCGGGGGCGGGCGTCCTCTCGAGCGTGACGCTGTCGGACGGGTGGGTCGTCGTCCCCGAGGACTCGGAGGGGTACGAGGCCGGTCGGGAGGTCGCCGTCGAGCGCTGGGACTGGGAGCCCTGACCGGAGCGAAAAGAAGGGCTGAGCGAAAGGTCCCGCCGGTATCGCGTCAGTCCTCCGTACCCGTGTCGGGCGCCTGGGCGTCACCAGCGGGCTCGACCCCGGTGTCGTGCTGGTGGGCCCAGAACTCGTCGGCGACGGTGACCTCCTTCTTGAACAGCGGGACCTCCGCCTTCAGGCGGTTGATCCCGTCCTCCACAGTTTCAAAGGCCTCCTCGCGGTGGCCAGCGAGCACGACCACGAAGACGATGTCCTCGCCGGACTCGACGACACCGGTCCGGTGGTGAAGCAGGACCTCGTAGACCCCCTCGCGGGCCTCCAGGTCCTCGCGGATCGCCGCCAGCTTCTCGGCCGCGACGCCGTCGTACTTCTCGAACTCGAGCAGTTCGGTCGCCTCGTCGTCCGGGCCTTCCTTCGTCCGGACCCGGCCGGTGAAGGTGGCGATGGCCCCCGAGTAGACCGCGTCCGGCGACTGCTTGGCCTGTACCACCAGCGACGAGAGCGTCTCGAAGGGGTCCTGGTCCTCGAGGGCGCCGAGGACGGCGTCGAGGTCCACGGCGCCCGCCTCGGAGGCGGCCGCGACCGTCTCCCCCTGGTGGTCGCGCCCGCCGAGCGCGACCGTGGGGATGTCGGCGCCGCTGTATCCCTCGACCAGCGCGTAGTCGTAGTCGGGGGCGAGGTCGTCGAGAACGTCCTCGAGCGTGCGGTCCTCGCCGGTCGCGAACCACGCGCCGTCGTCGGTGATGGCGTGCGTCTCGGCGGCGCCTGCCGCGCGGTGGCGGGCGGTGTCCTTGCCCTCCCGGTCGATGTCGACGCCGTGGTCGACGTGTTTGACCGTGGCGACGCGGCCGCGCTCGCCGAGGCGGTCGAGGAGGCGCTCGACCAGCGTCGTCTTCCCCGAGCCCGAGGGGCCGGCGATCCCGAGCAGTTTCATACCTGCCCGTGTGGCCGCGGCGGCTATGTGCCTGTCGCCCGGCCTGTGCGGTGGCGACTTCGAACGCGGCCCGGAGGTGAGGCTTTTGCCCGCGGGTCCCGAAGCCGGGGGCATGAGTGAGCGCCGCGAGATGCGTGACCTGGTGACACTCGACCGCGCCCGCGAGGTCGTCGGAGACCTCGACGTCGGCGGCGGGACCGAACGCGTCCCGCTTGGCGAGGCCAGCGGTCGGGTGCTCGCAGAGCGGGTCGACGCCGACCTCGACGTCCCGGGATTCGACCGCGCGAGCGTCGACGGCTACGCGGTCCGTGCGGCGGACACGACCGGCGCCGGCGAGGCCAGCCCCGTCACCCTGGCGGTCGGCGGTCTCGTCGAGGCGGGCGAGCGCCCCGAGGTAACGGTCGAGGAGGGCGTCGCCGTCGAAATAGCGACCGGCGCGGTCGTCCCGCCGGGGGCCAACGCCGTCGTGATGGTCGAGGACACCACCGAGGGCGAGGAGACGGTCGATATTCGGCGGGCGGTCCCACCCGGTGGCAACGTCATGGCCGCGGGTGCGGACATCGCGGCGGGCGACCGGGCGCTCGGCGCGGGCGTCCGGCTGACGCCCCGCACGGTGGGGCTGCTCGCGGCGATGGGTCACGAGACCGTCACAGTCCGCCGTCTCCCCCGGGTAGCCGTCGTCGCCACCGGTGAGGAGCTCGTCCAGCCCGGCGAGGAGCTGGACCACGGCCGCGGCCAGATCTACGACGTCAACACCGAGACCATCGCGACCGGCGTCCGCGAGGCGGGCGGGGAGCCGGTCCGGTACACCCGCGTCCCCGACGACAGGGAGGCGATGGCCGACGCCCTCCGGGAGGCTGCCGGGGAGTGTGACATGATACTGACCGCGGGGTCGACCAGCGCCAGCGGCGCGGACATGCTCTACAGCGTCGTCGAGGAGGTCGGCGACCTGCTGGTCCACGGCGTCGCGCTCAAGCCCGGCAAGCCGACGATAATCGGCCGCGTCGACGGGACCCCCTACGTCGGCCTGCCGGGCTATCCCGTCTCCGCGCTGTCGGTCTTCCGGCTGCTCGTCGCGCCCCGCCTGCGCCGGGCGGCAGGCTACGGGACCGAGCGGTCGGTCACGGCCACGGGGCGGCTGGCCGTCGACGAGCGCTTCGACGAGGGTCGGCGCCGGGCGCTCCCGGTCGGGCTCGTCGAGGACGGCGACGGTGAAACGGTCGTCTACCCCGTCGACAAGGGCAGCGGCGCGACGACCACGCTCGCGGCGGCCGACGGCGTGGTCGACATGCCGGCGGACACCCGCCGTCTCCGGGCCGGCGAAGACGTGACGGTCGAACTGTTCTCGCCGGACGCCCGCGCCCCGCCGGTGCTGGCCGTCGGCGAGAGCGACCCCGCGGCGGTCGAACTGCTGGACGCCGTCGACGGCGCCCGCTACCTCACCGACGGCGACCGCGCCGGCCGGCGCTGGCTCCGCGACGGGGTCGCCGACGTCGCGGTGCTCACCGGCGAGGTGGCCGGCCCGGAGGCAGAGGGCAGCGAGGTACTCGCGGCCTGGACCCGCGAGTGGGGGGTCGTGACGGCCGAGGGCGACCCTGGGGACCACCCGCTGGAGTCGCTCGCCGAGAGTGGCCGGTCGGTCGCGACCGTCAACCGCGACCTCGGGCTCCGGGCCGCGGTCGACGACGCCGCCCGAGAGTCGGGCCTCGACCCGGACGCGCTCGCCGGGGTGGAGACCGCCGGTATCGAGAGTCCCGCCCGCCGGGTCGCCGACGGCCGGGCGGATGCCGGCGTCGCGCTGCGGGCGACCGCCGAGCGACTCGGCCTCCCGTTCGCCGCCGTCGGCGTCCAGTCAGTTTCGCTCGTGGGCAACGAAGGACGGCTCGCGAAGCCCGGCGTCGGCCGGCTCCGGGAGGAGACGGGGTCGCTGCCTGGGCTCCTGTCCGACTTGCCGGGCTACGCCGAGTGAGGGGACGCCCGTTCAGCCCAGGAAGTACCGGAGCCAGGGGTTGTTCTCGACGACCGAGGTCTTCTCGAGGTACTCGTCGACCCCCAGGATCCGGCCGGCGCCGAAGGCGCCGAGACCGAACAGCAACACGGCGTAGACGACGTGGTCGTCGATGAGGAGGCTGTGCGAGAGGGGGTAGCTGGAGAAGTAGTAGAACAGCATCATCACGGCCCCCCAGAAGGCGCTCCAGCGCACGAACGCGCCGACCATCAGCGCCAGGCCCACCAGCGTCAGGCCCCACATATTCAGCGGGTCAACGATGCCGATGTAGTCGGTGGCCATCGTCTCCCAGAAGCCCGCGAAGAGGGTTCCTTCACGGGTCGCCGCCCCCATCAGGTAGCCCCGAGCCGACCAGTCGCTTGCCAGGACTTTGTCGATCCCGCCATAAAACAGCGTCCAGCCCATCACCAGGCGCAGTGCGAGCAGCGAGTATCCGACCCACGTCTCGGAGTATTCGAAGTCAGTTTCCCGCCCGAACAGGGTCGCCTCTATCTGCCTTGTGGACATGTGACATCACCGACGTGAAACTGTACCGGACTACGTATAAAAAGTTTTTATAAAATAATTGTCTTTACTCACAGGGCCATTGTTTTCTGTTCATCTAGTGAAACCCAAGGTATCTGGTACGTTTGACCGGTTCGTCACCCCCCGGCCTCGACCTCCAGCACGCGGGCGCCGGGCCCGTGTTGCCAGGCCCGCGAGAGCACCGACGAAACGGTTCGGCGTTAAGTACCGGCCGCCTGCCGCTCCAGGTAGTCGAACTGCGCCTCCAGTTCCTTCCGGCGCTGGCGTTTGATCACGGTCGCGTCGAGGATCTCCCCGACCAGCGCGACGTCGACGGCGAACTCCGTCGTCGCCCGGACTTCGGTCCCTCCCTCGCGCTCGAGGAGTTCGTAGCGGGTCTCCATCGTCTTGAAGATCCCGTCGCGCTGTTCGTAGGCCAGCGCGCAGTCGCGGTCGACCAGCTCGCAGTCGAGTTCGATCGTCGCCAGCCCGACGCCGTTGCGGATCCGCAGCCGGTCGCCCTCGACCGTCGCGTCGTCGAACTCCGCGGCGCGCATGAACGTCTCGACGTCCCCGACCAGCTCGGCTACCTCCCCGCGCGGTGCCTCGACCAGCCGCGAGAGCGTGATCGACTCCATCACGCCGACCTTCGGCCCGCCCCCTCCTGTATCCGGCGCCGCACATGTGCGCCGGATGCGAACATATTCGGGGTTACGGTTCCAAGTCAGGGGAGTGAACGAACGCCCATGCCACGAGCGGTACTGACGGTCCACATCCCCGACCGGGTCTGGATGGGGGGGCTCACCCGGCGTCACCCCGACGCCGAATTCCGCATCCTCACCGCGTTCCCGGACGGCGACCACGGGACCGCCATGGCGGAGGTCACGGCCGACCGCCTCGAGGAGGTGCTCCGGGACATGGACGACTGCGAGGAAGTGGTCGACCTCGAACTCCTGGGGCGGCCGGGCCCGGAGGCGCTGGTCCAGTTCGAGACCTCCGAGCCGCTGCTTCTGGTGCCGGTGAGGAAGTCCGGCGCCCTGCTCGACCTGCCCTTCGAGGTGCGGGACGGGCGCGCCTCCTGGGAAGTGACCGCGACGCGGGACCGGCTGTCGACGCTCGGCGACCAGCTGCGCGCGCTGGGGATCAGCTTCGAGGTGGAGTCGGTCACCCAGCAGGTCGAGGCCGACCGGCTGCTGACCGACCGCCAGTCGACGCTGGTCGAGACTGCCGTCGAGGAGGGGTACTACGACACGCCGCGGGACTGCACGCTGACGGACCTGGCAGAGGAGGTTGGGGTCGCCAAGTCCACTGCCAGCGAGACGCTCCACCGCGCCGAGGGGAAGATCGTCAAGGAGTTCGTCGACGAGGTCGAACTCACGAGTTAGCGAGGCGCCCTCGTCTCGAGCGAGGAGCCCGCCGGTCGACCCTTAGAACGGCGTCGTCGGACCGGAGCCGCCGTCCCCGCCCGACGCGGCGCCGTCCCGACCGGCCGACCTGTCGCCGGTGCCGGGCCGTTGGCCAGGGGAGCCGTACCCCCGCTCGGACGGGACCTCCTCCGCACACGAGTCGGGAGTCACGTCCGACCGGACTTCGCCCGTGTGCGCGAACGACTCCTCGAGCTGGCGGAGCTTGCCGTTGATGCTCGCGGACTCGTGGTGCATCCCGTCGACGCGCACGCGAACGAGGTCGTACGCGTGGGATTCCAGTTCGCCGTTGAACGCCCGGAACGCGCCCAGAGTGAGGGTGTCGCTCTGCGGACAGAACTCGGTGGTCGGCGTGAACTCAGCACGGAGCACCGGCCCGTCGATGCCGTCCGTGGCCTCCCCGGTCTGCCCCTCCGGGCCGGCGGCTCCCTCCAGGCCGGCGATCTCCTCGGCGTACCGGAACCCCGCAGTCGGGTGCCGCGTATCGAGGTTCAGCCGAGCCAGATTGTAGCCGAAGGTCATGTCGTAGACCCCCCGCTCCTCGAAGAGGTCGCGGGCGGTCCCGTGGAAGGCGACGTGTGCCTCGCCGGTCAGGACCTCGTGGCCCTCGAGAAATTCGCCGGGCTCGGGGAGGTGGCCGGGGACAAAGTCGCCGTGCTCGTCGAAGCTCTCCTCCCCGCTCGAACCGAGAAAGGAACCGAAGCCCATGGTCAGACGTGGACGCGGGTGACGTGGCCGCCACAGCCACACTGGCGGACGTACTCGTAGTCCTCGCCCCACTCCTCCAGGCGCTCGAAGAGGTACGCCTCGGGGTGGCCCTGGTCGCCGTGGGTGACGAGATTGACGTGGTATCCTGCCGCCGTGGCCTCGATGGCCTGTCGGGCCTCCTCGAAGACGGTCCCGCGGTCGTCGGCGTGCCGGGGCTTCTCCAGGTTCACCGACCAGGAGTTCTCGTGAAATTCATCGATGGCGACCGCCTCGTGGCCGTGGTCGTGTTCGGGGTGGTCGTCGGCGGACATACCCGGGGATAGCAGCCTCAGTCGGCAGAGCCTGTCCCCGAACCTGTTCGGCTCCTCTCCCGGGCGTCGGGGAGCGGGCCGTCGTACCCCTCCGGGACGAAGGCACACAGCGGGTCGCTCGCGAGGGGGTCGCCGGTGTGGGCGTAGGCCCGCGACCGGCTCCCGCCACAGACGCCCCGGTAGGGGCAGGCGCCACACTTGCCCCGGAGCGCGTCCGGGTCCCGCAGGCGTTCGAAGAGGTCGGCGTTCCGGTAGCACTCGACCACGCTCGTCTCGCGGACGTTCCCCGCGGACTCGGGGAGAAACCCCGAGGGGTAGAGCTCGCCGGTGTGACTTACGAACGCGAAGCCGTCGCCGGCCGTGACCCCCGTCCTGCGGCCGGTCCGGTCGGCACGGCCGTCCCCGGAGCTGCCGCCCGTCTGTCCGGGAGCCGGCCGGCCGCCCGAGTCGGCGGCCGCCCCGGTCCCGCTGTCGGCCGCCCGCTGGAGCGCGACCCGGCGGTAGTGGGGCGCCTCGGTGGTCTTGACCCCGAAGGAAGCCTCCCGCTGGACGGTGTAGAGCCACTCCATGACGGACTCGGCGCGCTCCGGGGAGATAGGGTCGAGGACCGCCCCGCGCCCGACGGGTACCAGGAAGAACACCGACCACAGCACCGCGCCCAGCTCCTCGACGAGCCCGCGGATAGCGGGCAGTTCTCCGACGGTCTCGGCACAGACGGTCGTGTTGACCTGGAGGGGAAGACCCGCCTCCCGGACCGCGCGGGCGGCCGCGACGGTCTCCGCGAAACTCCCGGCTTCCTGGCGGAACTCGTCGTGAGCGTCCGGGGAGCCGCCGTCGATACTCAGCGCCATCCGCCGGAGGCCGGCGTCGGCGAGCGCCGCTATGCGAGCGGGGGTGAGCGAGCGCGTCCCGCTGGGAGTCATCGTCATCCGCAACCCGAGGTCGGTCCCGTACTCGACGAGTTCGACGGCGTCCTCGCGAGCCAGCGGGTCGCCCCCGGAGAGCACCACGAGCTGGCCGTCACCGAACTCGCGGGCCCCATCGAGCAGGCGCTTGCCCTCCGCGGTCGTCAGTTCGCCGGGGTGGCGTTCCGGGTCGGCCTCGGCTCGACAGTGCTTGCAGGCGAGTTCACAGGCCTGTGTCAGTTCCCAGATGAGCACGAAGGGCCGCTCGTCGGTGTCGATGTCGTCGTACATGGCTGAACCCGGGCCGTGGTCGCGACTCCGGGCCCGGCACCAATCAACGGGGCGCCGAACATCTGCGGCTCGGCTGGCTGTCAAGAACAGTAATTTTATCACAGTTATCAGAAACAACAACGTATGGCACAGTGTCCGAACTGCGGAGCGACTGTCGAGGATGGGGCTCCCGTGTGTGACTCGTGCGGGATGTCACTCGACGAAGATGTTTCGGGCGGAGAGGGTGGACAGGACAGCGGCCGGGGCGACGGCGCAAACGGCGAGGGCGCACAGCAGGGCCACTCCCAGGGTGGCGAGCCCCAGCAAGGTGGCCAGCCACAGCAGGGCGGCCAACCCCAGCAGGGCGGTCAGCCACAGCAGGGCCAGCCGGGACAGGGACAGCCACAGGGCGGGCAGCCCCGTCGCGGACAGCCACAGCAGGGTAGCGGCGGACAGCCCCGTGGCGGCCAGCCCGGACAGGGACAACCCCGCCAGGGCCAACCGCAGGGCGGACAGCCCCGGCAAGGCCAGCCCCAGGGTGGACAGCCCCGGCAGGGACAACCCCGCCAGGGGCAGCCACAGGGGCAGGCACCGCCCCAGGGCGGGCAGGCGCCCCCACAGCAAGGGCAGCCCCAGGGGGGGCAGTACCGTCAGCCACAGCAGGGGCAGTACCGACAGCCCCGCGACGACGAGGTGGTCGCCGGGCTGAGCCGCCGGCAAGTGCTGGGCATCGGCGGCGCCGGCGTCGCCGTCGCAGCCGTCGGCGGCTTCCTCCTCCTTGGCGGTTCCGGTGGTCCGGGCGGGACTGCCGAGAGCTTCATGAACGCGCTGATCGACGGGAACGCACAGGGTGCCGCCGACATGCTCCACCCGAACGCGCCGCTGGGCCAGGCCCAGGTCAGCGCGTGGGCGACCGGCCTCAGCCAGCTCGACGCGAGCGTCGAGGGGTCGGAGGTGACCCAGGAGACCGAGGAGCGGGCGACCGTCGAGGTGACCGTGTCGGCACAGGGCCAGACACAGCCCGTGACTCTCGACATGCGGACGGCAAACGGGGAGTGGCGCGTCTACTCCGTCGCCGGCTTCTGATCACTGCGGGGCGAAGACGAGCACCGCCGTCGCCGGCTCGACGGCCCGCGGCGACACCTCCCGGTCGCCGCTGAACCGGACCAGTTCGCCGGCCGCGACGTCGTGTGTCTCACCGTCCAGCGACAGCTCCAGCCGGCCCGACAGCAGGTGCAACACGACGTCCGTCCCCGGGTGCGTGTGAGGCGGGACCGACTCCCCCTCTGCCAGTTGCAGCCGGACGGTCCGGGGGTCGCGGTGCTCGAACACCTCGGCGTGGGGCGTCTCGGTCAGGTCGGCGAGCGCGGTGAGCTCCATACCCGGCGTTCCGTCCCGGGGCCGGGGGCGTTTGTCCCGAACGTGTTAGTCCCCCGGGCCCCCGCGTCCGGTGTCGGCGCCGCCGCCGCTGCCCCCAGTCCGGCCAGCGAGGATGCCCCCGACGGTGTCCGGGCTGTGCTCCCGGACCACCAGCGCCATGTTCCCGACGAAGAGCGCGGCCCCGACGAGAAAGGCGGTACCGGCAACAGCGACGGCGGCGTCCGGGAGACCGACCAGTCCGTCAGCGGTCAGGAGGAGGAGCGCGGCGACCAGAAGCAGGAAGTCCGCGCGCGCGACCCGGGCGTCGTAGAGGTCGTCGATCATCGGCACGTCCTCGAAGCCCAGCAGGTCGCTGTAGCGGTGGACCCAGACGATAAACGGGACGACGTGGTACAGCGTTCCGAGCACGACGAACCCGACCACGGCGGCCGCAAGCAGGTGGGCAGCCCCGGGGGCACCGAAAGTCGCGTCCGGGGTGGTAGGAGCAGCGAGCCAGGCCGGCAGCGTGAGCGCGGCCCACGCGAGCGCGGCGGCGACGGCGACGGCGTACCGCGAGAGCATCGGCGTCCACGGAACCCGCGCCTCGAGGAGCTTCCGGCCGACGACGACGAAGGCCGCCGCCAGCCCACCGACGACGAGCACGCCACCGGCGCGCGCCAGGACGGGCACGTCCGCGAGCCGGCCGGCCGCGAGCGCGAGCACGCCGACCGGGTAGGCGACGGTCTCCACGCGTTGAAGCAGCCGGTCGACCCGGTCCATGTCGGTCCGGGTGAACATGGTCCCGAGCTGGTAGATGGCCCCGACGACGGTCGTCAGCACCGCGCCGAAGACCGCGAGCGTCGCGTGGGCGGCGACGGCGTCCGGGCGGGCGAGTCCCAGGTCCGCGAGCAGCGGCGTCGTGTAGCCGGCCGCGAGCACCACCCCGAGAACGGTCAGGAGCACGAAGAAGCCGAGCGCCAGCGCGAAGTGGCGCTCCGTGACGTCCATCTCCCTCGGGAGGCTCCGGGCGATATTGTACGCGAACGTCCAGAAGCCGGCGAGCATGAGCGCGCCGAAGGCCGGGAGCGCGTCGGGCGCCGGCCACAAGAGCGCCGCCACAAAGCCAGTCAGCCCGACAGTCACGAGCCACAGCTGGAGGGTGGCGAGCCGCCGGGAGTGGAGGTCGACGCCGGACCAGACCGGGACGAACTGCGTCATCGCGCCCATGACGGTCACGCAGACCCAGCCCACGAGCAACAGGTGGACGTGGGCCAGCCCCGCGAGCCCGGCGACCAGCCCGGCCTGCGCGGCCAGCCCGAGCGCCCCGCCGGCGAGCAGCGCCGCCAGGCCGACCAGGAAATGACGGAGCGGGACCGCCATCGGCGGCTGGGCGTCCGTCTCGATGGACCCGGGGATCGCGCCCATACCGGCCCCTTATGGCGCGGATTCCCTCCCGCTGTCTGCGAACATGTTCGTCCCCCGGTCGGGCGGAGGGGATCCCGGTCGGGATCTCATCGAGTGCAGCACTGTCTGTCGCGACGGAGTACGCACGGGAGACCAGCAAGCGGACGGTCGTCGTCCTGCCCGACACCGGCGAGCGGTCCCTCTCGACGGTTCCCCTAGAGGTCGGGCTGTTCGACGTGAGCCTCCCAGAAGGCCGGCTGACGGTACTTCTCGTAGGCGCCCCGGTACCCCCGCAGGCGGGCGACCGGCTCCAGCGCCCGCGTCAGCGGCCGCGACACGCGCGGGTCGGGCTCGGTGAAGACGGTGTTCCCGGAGAGCCGCCGGGCGACCATCACCTGCTGGAGGACGTCCTCCGGGTCCATCCCCTCGTCGTGAGCGAGTCCGCCGAGCGTCGGGAGGACGTGCCGGAGCCGCCCGGGCGCGTGGATGTCCGTCACCATGTAGCTCAGCTCGTCGCCTTCGACCGAGAAGGTGTGGCGCTGGCCGGTCTCGACGGTGACCGTCTCCCCCGGCCGGGCGCGGTAGGGCTCGCCGTCGAGGTGGAAGGTCGGTTCGCCGGCCCGCACGTCGAAGCGCTCGACGCTCTGCTCGTGGTAGTGCTCGGGCGGCCCCTCGTAACCCGGTCCGAGGATGCTCAGCGAGCGGAGCGTCTCGCCGTCGGGCGACTCCAGGGGCGCGCCCCAGACCGGCTGAGTCGGGTGGGAGTTCAGCGGCCCCGTCCGCTCGGCCAGCAGCCCCGCCAGGTCGCCCTCGGGGTCGACCTCGAAGCCGGTTCCCGGGACCGGCTGGCCGTCGGCCTCCAACGTGCGACCGGTGGTGACTGTCATACCCGCGGGAGGGGCCGGACGTCGAAAAGCGTTGTGCGCCCTGCCCTGCGTTCGGAGTCGGCGCCGTCGGGAGCCCCGCGAGCAACCGCCGGTCGCAGCAACGCTTTTTACTGTACGTCCGAAAGAACCGCACGGAGAGTGGTACGTGTGTACACACCACATGGAAGCGGGGGGAGCCGGTCGCGGGCACCCGCTGAGTCCGGCCCGGGAGAGGCCAGCACCGTCGAGCACGTCGTCTCCTGTGTCCTGGGGCTGGTCGCGATGGGCGCGGTCGCGGTCCCGTTCTACCCGGTACTGGTCGGCGTGACTCGTCCCCTCCGGCTGCTGTCCTCGACCGCAGTCGTGGTCGCGCTCGTCTCGGTCTGGCTGCTCGTCTGGCTGGGGCTCGAGGTCGTCCTGGAGTGGCGCAGGCGCCGCGGTCCGGTCTCCGGGTAGGTCGGCCGCGAGCACGAGCCGCGCGCACCGTGTCCGAAAAGCTATGTCCACGGTGCCCCGATGCCTGAGTATGCGAGCGGAGAACAGCTTCATCCCGGTATCGGGGGTCGGCGAGACCACCGAGCGGAGGCTCTGGCGGTCGGGCGTACGGACCTGGGACGAGTTCGACGGCGAGGTACCCGGCCCGGCCGACGCCGAGGCAGTCTACTCCTTTATCGACCGCGCCCGTGACCGGCTCGCGGCCGGCGACGCCGACTTCTTCGCCTCGGCGTTTCCCTCGGGCGAGCAGTGGCGCTTCTACGAGAACTTCCGGGACGGGGCCTGCTTTCTCGACATCGAGACGACCGGGCTGAGCGAGCAGCGCGACGACGTGACCGTCGTCAGCCTCCACCGTGCGGGCTCGACGACCACGCTCGTGCGCGAGCGGGGGCTGACCGCGGAGGCGCTCGCCGACGAACTCGCCGACGCCGGCCTGCTGGTCACTTACAATGGCAAACGGTTCGACGTCCCCTTCCTCGAGGAGTCGTTCGACCTCGGCCTCGACCTCCCGCATCTGGACCTCATGTACCCCTGCCGGCGGCTGGACCTGACCGGCGGGCTCAAGCAGGTCGAGCAGGAGGTCGGGATCGACCGCGACCGGCCGGACCTGTCGGGGCGCGATGCGGTCCGGCTCTGGCACGAGTACGAGCGCGGCCGCGAGGAGGCCCTGGAGACGCTGGTCTCGTACAACCGCGACGACACCGCCAATCTCGAGCGGCTGGTCGACGTGGTGACCGACCGGCTCCACGAGGACGTCTTCGAGCCGGCGGCGGCCGACCGGTAGCGGGGTAGCCACCGGAACGTCCACCCGGGCCGGAAACCGCCGCGGTCAGTTCGGCTCCGCCGACTCGGGCTCGCCACCGGTTCCGTCCGTGTCGGGTCCGCTACCGGCCGCGTCGTCCTCTTCGGGCTTCCTGATCGCATCGTCGGGACCCGTGAGCTCGAGCGGCCGGACCCACCCCAGGTAGAGGACGACCGCCATCGCGGCGTAGCCGACGGCCCAGACGACCGAGCCCAGCGTGTGGTACCCCGACTGGGAGAGGACGTGGTTGGTCAGGCCTGGAACCAGAACGCCCACGAGCACCACGAGAACGAACCCGCCACGCGTGCCGAGCCCGAAGTCCATCGTCCGACTGTCGGGGCCGCGCGCGCCTCAATCTTTCCATCCACCGGCTGGGGTCGCCGCCGGTCCGCGGTTCCGCCCGCAGTCCGCGACCCCTCTGGCGGCCGTGTGGCCGACCCGTCGCTCAGGACTCGACGGAGCCGTCCCACTCCATCCGGCAGTCGTCGTCACAGAAGTGTGCGGTCCGGACCTCGCCGTCCTCGACCCACGTGACCACGCGGTGTCGGGGAGTGTCGAGAACCGTCGCCCCACACGTCGCACAGTCCGGCGCCTCCTCCTCGGAGATATCTTCGGCGACGTCCGAAGTCGGATCGACCATCTTATCCTCACCCTCGGTACGTCGGTACTTAATCCCATATATCTTCCTCGCGCGGGCACTCCCGGCGCCGGACGGGGCCCGGCTGTCCACGGGAGCGCTACCGGTCCCGCGTCACCGTCGCGTTGGGCCCGACGCGGGCGTCCGTCGAGAGCGTCACGCCGGCGTTCAGCGTCGTCTCGATGCCCGTCTTCGCCCCGTCGCCGACGACGACGCCGAACTTCCGGCGGCCGGTCGAGACCCGCTCGCCCTTCACGGTCAGCCGGACCGGCTCGTCGTCGTGTCTGAGGTTCGCCACCGTCGTCCCCGCCCCGAAGTTGACGTCCCGCCCGAGGACGCTGTCGCCCACGTAGGAGAGATGCGGCACCGCGGTCCCCGACATGATGACGCTGTTTTTCACCTCGACGGCGTTGCCCACCCGGGCGCCCTCGCCCAGCAGTGTGTGCCCGCGGACGTAGGCGTTCGGGCCGACGTGCGCGCCAGCCCGCACGAGCACTGGTCCCTCGACGACGACGCCGGGCTCGACAGTCGCTCCCTCTTCGACGACCACGGCCCCGCGCAGCTCCGCGGTGTCGGCCACCTCACCGCGGAGGTCGCGGTCGAGCTCGCCGAGTTTCCACTCGTTCGCCTCCAGCAGTTCCCAGGGCCGGCCCACCCCCATCCAGCGGTCGACGTCGACCGCCCGGACCGACCGCTCGTCGACAACTCGGGCGAGGACGTCGGTGATCTCCTCCTCGCCACGTTCGCTGGCCTCGACGTCCAGCCACTCGCGGGCCTCCGCGGGGAAGACGTACGCGCCGACGTTGACGCGGTTCGAGGGGGGGTCGTCGGGTTTCTCGACGATCCCCTCGACTTCCCCGTCGGTGATGTCGAAGACACCGTAGGGGAGGGGGTCGTCGACCTCGTAGGTACCGACTGCGGGAGCGGCCTCGAACAGCCGTTCGATGGAGGCGGGGTCGTAGATGTCGTCGCCGTTGAGCACCGCGAAGGCACCCTCCAGGTGCTCGCGGGCCGCCCGGACGGCGTGGGCGGTGCCCCGTTGTTCGTCCTGGACGGCGTAGGCGACGGGGACGCCGCGGTACTCGTCGCCGAAGTACGCGCGGACGTCGTCGGCCTCGTAACCCACGACCAGGAGGAGTTCGGAGGCGCCGGCCGCGACGGCGGCGTCGGCGGTGTGGGCCATCAGCGGCCGGTCCGCCACCGGGAGCATCGGCTTGGGGCGGCGGTCGGTCAGCGGCCGCATCCGGGTCCCCTGGCCCGCGGCGAGGATCACAGTCTGCATGCCCGAGGGCTCCGCCGGGACGGACTAAGGTCTACCGGCGCTTGCGCCCGCGCCGGGCCGAGACGGGCGCGCGGTCCTCGAAGGAGGACCCACAGCTGGGACACAGCCCCTCCTCGAAGAAGACCGTCGGTCCCTCGCGGGTCTCGGGGTCCCACCGGACGCGGTAGCCACACTCCTCACACCGGGTGGTTCGACGGGCCATACCCGAACGTCGGCGCCCGCCGACAAAACCGTTTGCGGGCCCGGACCGCGGCTTTGATTTACCGGCTTCCCGAACCCCCGGTATGGAACTGGAAGCGGAGTGCCCGGAGTGTGGCGAGCAGCGGACCTTCTACATGGCCGCGAGCACGGAACTCCACCTGGGCCGGAAGGTCAAGTGGCGCTGCCCCGAGTGTGGCTACGGGTTCGTGCGGATCGACGGGGAGGTCGACACCGCGGCGCCCGCGACCGCGTAGAGAAGCGCCTCAGGCCGGCAGGTGGAGCCGGACGACAGTCCCGCCCAGCTCGCTCTCGGCGCGCTCGAACCGGCCGCCGTACGCCTCGACGACCCACCGCATCAGCCAGAGCCCGAGCCCGCTGGCGTGGGAGAGCTGCGTCAGCGGCGTCTCCCCGGCGACGACGGCCCACTCCGCGTCGGGTAGCCCCGGGCCGTCGTCGGCGACCGCGACCGTCACCCCCGTCTCCGTCTCGCCGCCGGACACGCGGACCGTCGCCGGGCCGTCGTTGTGCTCGATGGCGTTCTCGACGAGGTGGGTGACCACCAGCGTCAGCCGTTCGTCGGCCCGGACCTCGACTCCCTCGTCGACTTCGGTCGTGACGGTCGCGTCTCCGGGGACCGTGACCCGGCCGACTCCGTCCTCGACCAGCGCCCGAAGCCTCCGGGGGACCCGGTCGTCGGCCCCGGCGACCTTCTCGATCTCGCGGGCCCGGTCGGCCACGTCCGCGACTTCCGTCGCCTTCGCGGCTGCCTTCTCGGCCAGGGTCGCCTCCTCCCCGTCCAGGGTCGCCGCCAGGTGTTCGACGTAGCCGAGGATGACCGCCAGGTCGTTCCGGAGGTTGTGTCTGAGGACGCGGTTGAGCACCTCCAGCCGGCGCTCGCGGCGCTTCTGTTCGGTGATGTCGGTGTAGATGCCAAGCACGTGGGTGGTGCCGTCGGCGTCGGCGAATGGCACCCCGCGAAAGAGGAAGTCGGCGGGCCCGTCGGCGGTCTGCCGGCGGACCTCCGCGGTGAACGACCGGCCCGCCTCGCCGGCCTCGCCCTCGACCCCGGTCGCGAGCGCCTCGGGGAGGTCGACCGGCTCCTCCCCCTCGCGGAGGAGGTAGCTGTCCAGGTCCTCGCCGACGACCGCCGCGGCGTCGTAGCCGAACACCTCCTCGAAGGCGTCGTTGACCGACTCGACGACCTGCCGTCCGTCCTCCAGGACGACGTCGACGACCGCGTCCGAGAGACTATCGAAGAGGTAGCTGAAGCGCTCGCGTTCGGACTGGAGCGCGCGTTCGGTCGCCAGCAGCTCCGAGCGGTCCCGGACCACGCCGACCGTCCCCGCGAACCCCTCGCCGGGGTACAGCGAGAGGTCGATGGTCACCGGGAGCTGCTCGCCGTCCGCCGACCGGAGCGCCGTCTCGGCGCTCGCACTGTCGGCGTCGCCGGCCCGGAGCCGGTCGACCGCCTGGCTGACCGCCCGGTCGGGAGCCGCCAGCACGTCGGCCAGCGGCGTCCCGACCAGGTCGTCGCGGTCGCGGCCCAGCCACGCCGCGAGCGGCTCGGTCACGTAGGTGAGCCGCCCGTCCGACCCGCAGACGTAGACCATATCCTGGACGCTCTCCAGGACCGTCTCGTAGGTGCGAAGCTCGGACTCGCGTTCGACGCGGTCGAGCGCCGCCGCGACGTTCGAGGCCAGCAGCTCCACCAGCGGCTGGGTGTACTCGGTGAAGGCGTCGGCCTCGGGCGCACCGATGCTCATCGTCCCGTGCTCCCCCAGCGGCGCGTAGACCGCTGCCTCGTACTCCTCGACGTCGACGGCCTCGCCCTCGCGGCGGACGGTCTCGCCGTGGTCGAAGGCCAGCCCCGCGCCGCCCTCGCCGGGTACGTAGGTCGGCCGGTCGGCCGCCTCGACCCGGTTGCCCGTCCCCTCGCCGAGCGTCGCCAGCCACAGGCTGTCGGTCTCCTCGTCGTACAGCCGGACGCCGGCGTCGTAGCCAAGCGTCTCCTCGGCGGCGGTGACTGCGACCTCGATCACGTCCTCGACCGTCGAGGCGGCCATCAGCGACCGGGTGGTGTCGTGGAGGTTCGCCAGCGCCTCGCGGTAGCGTTTCCGCTCGGTGATATCACGGAAGTAGACCGACAGCCCGTCGGGGGCGGGGTAGGCGCTGACCTCGAACCACAGGTCGAGCGGCGGGTAGTACGACTCGAAGCTGGTCGGTTCCTGGTCCTCCATGGCCCGCCGGTACTCCCGCTCGAACTGGGTGTCGACAGCCGCCTCGAAGACGTCCCAGACGCGCTCCCCGAGCACCGCCTCGGCGGTGACGTCGAGCACCGCTTCGGCGCGGCCGTTGATGTAGGTGAACTCCCAGTCGGTGTCGAGCGCGAAGAAGGCGTCGTCGATCCGCTCGAACACCCGCTCGGCGCGCTCCCGGGCCGCGGCGAGTTCGGCCTCGCGTCGTTCGCGTTCGAGCTCGTGGCTCACCCACTCCGCGAGCAGCTCGATGAAGGTCCGCTCGCCCTCCGAGAACTCCACGCGCGGGTCGGTGTCGGCGAAACAGAGCGTCCCGCGGAGTTCGTCGTCGACAGTGATACGCGCGCCGAGGTAGCACGCCAGCCCGGTGTCCTCGTAGGCCGGGTCGGTACCCAGCTCGACCGGGACGTCGGCGTGTTCGGTCAGCCCGGGCCCGTCGACGGTCCGGCGGCAGTACGCCCGCGAGAGCGGGGCCTCGACGCCGGCCTGGACCCCGGGGTGGTCGCCGCGGGCGTGGGTGACCCGGAGTTCGTCGGCCTCGGGGTCGATGTCGGTGAGGAAGGCCACGTTCAGCCCGAGCCGCTCGCTGCCGGCCTCCAGGGCGCGGTCAACCCGCTCGTCGAGGGAGAGGGAGGGGTCGGACGCCAGCGCCTGCAGCGAGCGCAGCGCCTCCTGATTGCGCTCCTGCTCCCGGCGGGCGCGCTCGCGGTCGGTGACGTCGTGGACCACGCCGACCACCCGGTCGTGGTCGTCGTCGGCGGGTTCGCCCTGTATCTCCACCCACCGGGTCTCCTCACCGGTGGTCACCCGGCAGGTGACCGCCAGCCGGCCACCCCGGCGGGCCCGCTCGGCGGCCCCCCGGACGGCGTCTCTGTCCTCGGGGTGGATCATCCCGACGAACTCCGCGGGCGTGACCGTCGCCCGCCCCTCGCCAAGCCCCGCGAACTCGACGGCCGGCCCCTCGAGGCGGATCTCGCCGTCGTCGACCGCCCAGTCGAAGACGCCCGACCCCGCCCCTTCGAGGGCCAGCTCCAGCCGGGTTTTCGTCTCCTCGAGGTCGCGCTCGCGCTCGACCCGGTCGGTGATGTCCCGGACCAGCCCTGTGAAGTAGACCTCCCCGTCGCGCTCGAACTCGCCGAAGGAGATCCGCGCGTGGACCTCGTGGCCCTCGGCGTGACGCACCGGGAGTTCGACCCCGCTCCAGTCGATGGTGCGCTCGCCCTCCGCGAGGTACGTCTCGACGCCCCGGTGGTGGGCGTCGTGGAACCGCTCGGGGATCAGCGTCGTCAGCGACTCCCCCAGCAGCTGCTCGGGAGTGTGGCCGGTGACCGTCTCGACGCCGTCGTTCGCGTAGACGATGGTGCTGTCGGCGTCGATCGTCAGGATCGCCTCGGAGGTGCTGTTGGCGATGGCCTCGAAGGCCCCGCTGTCGGCGGGCAGCGAGGAGTCGGTCGCCCGCGCCGCCCCCGCGCCGTCCGCGACCCCTTCGGCCGCGCCGTCCGCGTCGTCGCCGGGAGGGCTGGCGGCGTCGGAGCCGGGCCCGGGCGCCCCTCCGGAGCCATCCCGGATCCGGTCGGCGAGGCTCCCCTCGCCCGTCCGTGGATAGTACTCGGCACCGGTCTCGGCAGCCACCAGGGCGAAAGCCGGGTCGGGGGTTGCGGTGGTGGCGACGACCGGCAACTCCGGCGTGCGGGCGGCGAGCCGTTCGAGAACGTCGGCGGCCCCGTCGAGCGCCCCGTCGACGACGACACACTCCACGTCGGTGTCCGCGAGCACCGTCAGCGCCCCGTCCCAGGTCGCCGCAGTGACGACCAGCGGGAACGAGTCAGAGAGCGAAGGACCGACTGATTGCGGACGGATGTGGAGGACTGCCTGACTCATCAGGTTCGCTTGCACGTGCTGTCGAGCGGTGTTAAGTGCTGTGGCCACGCCGGCGGGCGGTCTGACGGCCCTGCTCCCGGGCGGACCGGCACGCTCACTCCCCGCCCCGGAGTGCCTGCCAGGAGAGCCGGGGCTCGCGGGCGGCTCCGACCTGGTCGACCCGGCGGGCCGCCGGCCGCTCGGGCGCGGCTTCGAGGGTGGCGTCGTCCTCGCCGGCGACGGCGTTGAACGCTTCGGCGAGCTGGTCGAGGGTGCGCTTGCTCTCGGCCTCTGTCGGCTCGGTCATCAGCGCCTCGGGAACGATCTCGGGCCACTTGGTCGTCGGCGGGTGGACGCCGTAATCGAGCATCCGCTTGGCCACGTCGGCGGCGTCCTGGTCGCCGGCGCTGGCGACGAACTCGTGGTGGAAGGGGCCGAAGGGGACATCGTAGTCGACCTGCTCGGCGAGGTAGTTGGCATTCAGGACGGCCTTGGCGCTGGCGTCGCGCAGCCCCCCGTCGCCCAGCCGCGCGATGTAGGCGTAGGCCTTCAGCAGGACCGGCCAGTTCCCCTCGAAGCCGTGGACCTTCCCTATCGTGTGCTCGGGCTCGAACAGCTCGTAGTCGGGGGCGTCCCCGCCCCCGGACCCGTGGTCCGTCTCCCGAACGCGGGGTGTCGGCAGGAAGGGAGCGAGGTCCTCGACGACGCCGATGGGGCCGGCGCCCGGGCCGCCGCCGCCGTGGGGCGTCGCGAAGGTCTTGTGGACGTTGTAGTGCATGATGTCGAAACCCATGTCGCCCGGACGAGCCCGCCCCAGCAGGGCGTTGAGGTTGGCCCCGTCGTAGTAGAGCAGGCCGCCGGCGTCGTGGACGGTCCTGGCGATCTCCTCGATGTCGCGCTCGAAGAGTCCGAGAGTGTTGGGGTTGGTGAGCATCAGCGCCGCCGTCTCCTCGCCGACCGCCGCCTCCAGGGCGTCCAGGTCCACGCGACCGTCCTCCGCACCGGGGAGCTCCACGACGTCGAAGCCGGCCATAGCGGCGCTGGCGAAGTTGGTCCCGTGGGCGCTCTCAGGGACGATGACCTCCGACCGCTCGTCGCCGCGGTGCTCGTGGTAGGCCCGGGCGACCAGGATGCCCGCGAACTCCCCGGCCGCGCCCGCCGGCGGCTGCAGCGAGACGGCGTCCATCCCGCCGATCCGCGCCAGGTAGTCCTGCAGGCCCGCGAGCACCGCCAGCGTCCCCTGGGCGTGTTCGGCCGGGCGGTCCGGGTGGACCGCCGCGTCGGGCAGCGCGGCCACGTCCTCGGTGAACTTGGGGTTGTACTTCATGGTACAGGAGCCCAGCGGGAACGGACCGCTCTCGACCCCGTAGTTCATCTGCGAGAGACGGGTGTAGTGACGCGCGAGTTCCGGCTCCGCGAGGCCGGGTAGCTCCAGCGAATCGCGGGTGAGGTCGTCGGGCAGCGGCGAATCCTCCCCACCCACGTCGACCTCCGTAGTGTCCTTCTCGGAAAGGAGGGGTTCATAGCGGTCGTCCTCGGCCCACCGGGCCTGGTCGTATCTCATCCGGCCACCTCCCGGAGCGCGGCGACCAGCCCGTCCACCTCGTCGGCCGTCGTCTCGGTCACAGCGACCTGGAGGAGGTGGTCGTCGACGGCGTGGACCGCGTATCCCTCCTCGGCCAGGTCCCCGGCGACGGCGGGTGCCGGCTGGTCGGTGTGGGCGAGAAACTCCCGGAAGTGGTGGCGGTCGTGGTAGGGAGCCTGTATCCCGGGCACCCCGTCGACGCGTTCGGCGGTCTCCCCGGACAGCCGGACACACCGTTTCGCGAGGTCGACCAGCCCGTCGGGCCCCAGGTAAGCGGCGTGGATCGCGACCCGCAGCGCCACCCAGGCCTGGTTCGTGCAGATGTTCGAGGTCGCCCGCTCCCGGCGGATGTGCTGCTCGCGGGTCTGCAGCGTCAGCGTGTAGGCCCGGCGGCCGGCGGCGTCCTCGGTCGCGCCGACCAGCCGGCCCGGTACCTGCCGGAGGAAGTCCTCCCGGCACGCGAACAGCCCCGTCCCCATCCCGTAGGCGGTCCCCAGCCCGAGCGTGGCGGCGTCGCCGACCACCACGTCCGCGCCGGCGGCCGCGGGCTCCTCCAGAAGCGAGAGCGCGACCGGGTCCGAGCCCAGACAGAACAGCGCGCCGTGCTCGTCGGCGACCGCGCCGATCTCCGACAGCGACTCCTCGACCGTCCCCCGGACGGTGGGGGTCTCCGCGTATATCATGATGGTGTCCTCGCCGGCCCGGTCGGCCAGCGCGCCGACGTCGGCGACGCCGTCGTCGTGGGGGTAGGAGTCGACGGTCAGCCCCGCACCGGCCGCGTAGTTGCGGAGCACGTCGGCTTTCCCCTCGCGCAGCAACTCGGGCACGAGCACGCGGTCGCCGTCGGTCGCGCGCACCCGGGCGGCGAGCGTCGCGGCCTCGCCCAGCGCGGTCGCGGCGTCGTAGACGGAGCAGTTGGCCACGTCCAGCCCCGTGAGCTCGACGACCATCGACTGGAACTCGAACAGCGCCTGCAGGAAGCCCTGGGCGACCTCGGGCTGGTACTGGGTGTAGGAGGTGAGAAACTCAGAGCGGTCGGCGACGTGGTCGACTAGCGACGGGACGTAGTGGTCGTGGTGGCCGCGCCCGAGAAACTCCGTGAGGTCGGCGTTCGCGGCGAGTGTCCCGGCGACCTCCTCGCGGACCGCGCGTTCGCTGCGGGCCTCGATACCGAGGTCCCCGTCGAACCGGACCGGCTCGGGGACGTCGAACAGCGCCGCCTCGCTGTCGGCGCCGACAGCCGAGAGCATCGCGGCCGTCTCCGCGGCCGTGTGCGGGGCGAAAGGAGAACCCTGTGGCATACCCGCGATTGGGCCGGGTGACAGTGATACCTTTCGGTGCTTCCCCGGTCAAACCGCAGGGAGGAACGTCGCGCTCACTCCTGCCGGGCCCGCCTGAACCGCATCCGGAGACACCCGACGGGCTCCCCGCAGTCCGGGGTCGCCGTGTCGTTCCCGGTACCAGCCGCCGCTTCGTCGTCGACCCCGGTGTCCGTCTCGACGGGAGGAGACTCCTCGACGGACAGCGAACCGTCAGATGTGAGTACCGCCCACCGGACCAGCCACAGCTCCATCCCGCGGGAGTGCTGGAGCGGAGTCTCGCTGCCGCGGCCGATGGCGTCCAGGTCAGCGTGGGGGATCGTCCCGGCGTAGTCGAGCAGTTCCACCGTCACCGATTCCTCCCCGACCGTGACCCGGATGTCGATCTCTGGGGTGGAGTCGGAGCCGGATCCCGGGTCGGTCGGGAGGGTCGTCCCGTCGACGGCGAACTCCAGCACCTGTCCGAACGCGGCCGGCAGCGTCCGGTGGACCTCCGCGACGGCCTCGTCGGGGCAGTCCAGCCGGATGCGCGCAGCCGGGTGCTCGTCGCGCACCCTCGCGATAGCCTCCTCGAGGACGGTCCTGAGGTCGTGCGGCTCGAGGTCGTGGTCCTCGGCCGAGACGAGACTCTGGAACTTCCGGACCTGATCGCTGATCCCGATGAGGTCGTCCGCGGCCTCGATTATCGTCTCGATGGAGTCGTCGCCGTACTCCTCGTGGAGGAGTTCGGCCCGGCTGCGGATGACGTTCATTCGGTTGCGGATGTTGTGGCGGAGTACGCGGTCGAGTACCTCCAGTCGCTCCTCGCGTTCGCGTCGTCCGGTCACGTCGCGCTGGAGGCCGAGGAAGTGGGTCACCTCCCCGTCCTCGTCGCGCACCGGGACGACCTCGAGGCGGTTCCAGAAGGGCGTGCCGTCCTTCCGGTAGTTCAACAGCTCGGTGACGACCGGCCGGCGGTCGTCGATCGCCCGTCGGACCTCCGCGACGGTCTCCTCGTCGGTCTCGGCCCCCTGGAGAAACCGACAGTTCCGGCCGAGTACCTCACCAGTCGAGTAGCCGGTGATCTCCTCGAAGGCCTCGTTGACGTAGATGAGTGGTTCGTCGTCCTGACGGGCGTCGGCGATGGTGACGCCCTGCCGGGCGGTCTCGATGGCCTTGCCGAAGAGGCTGAGCTGCTGTTCGCGCTCGCGTCGCTCGGTGACGTCGCGCATGACCAGCTGGACCGCCGGCTCGCCCTCGAAGGTGACCGTGACGCCGGCCACCTCCGCGAACACCGTCGCGCCGGTCGCAGAGACCAGCCGGAGGTCCCGGAAGGAGTCCAGCTTGCCGTCCCGGCCGACCTCTGCAAGCAGGTCAAACAGCGTGTCGTGCTGGTCGGGGGCGACGAGGTCGGTGACCGGGCCGTGGAGCGCCTCGGGTTCGGCCGCCCGGAACGTCTCCGCAGCCGCGGCGTTGGCGTAGACCACGTCGCCGTCCCGGAGCACGAGCACCGTCTCGGGAGTCAGCTCGACCAGCTGCTGGTACTGTTCTTCCCGTTCCGCGAGCCTGAGCGAGGCCCGCCGGGCGTCGATCAGGTTCTCGATGCGGCGGTGTAACACCTGCTGGTCGACCGGCATCGTCACCACCTCGTCGACCGGCGTCGCGGAGCCGAGTGCCTCCTCGACGGCGTCGTCCGGCGCGACGAGCAGGTGCGGGAGAAAGACCGGGTCGGCCGCCTCGACGGCCGCCGACAGCTCCTCCCTGGCGTGTTCCATCGCCGCCGCGTCGAGGAGACAGAGGTCGTAATCCGTCGGGATGTCAGCCTCGCTCGCGGGGTCAGCGACCGAGAGCCCGTACCCTGCCTGGGCAGCCAGCCAGTCGGCAAGCAGCTCCCGGTCCCGGCCCGGCGACATGCAAAGCAGGACTGCGGGTTTGGTCTCGGCGCGGACGGCGACACTGTGGTCGGCGCTGTTCATCAGTCCTGTTTCCGTTTTCTGAACATTGTACCACCGATATTTCCGTCTTGTGGCCGCAGATTTATACGGATCCCTCGCCTGCCTCGGCCAATGACCGAACGAGTGCGGCTGTCGACGGGGGTTGGACCACTCGACGAGATCGTCGGCGGGGGCTACATCGAGGGGCGGAGCTACATGCTCCACGGCCCCGCAGGCGCGGGGAAGACGATCCTCGGCTTCCACTTTCTGGACGCGGTCGGGGACGGGGAAACGGCGCTGTTCGTCAACCTCGAGGAGGACGTCGAGGAACTCAAAGCCGACGCCGCCTCGCTCGGCTTCGGCACCGATGACATCGAGTTTCTGGACCTCAGCCCCGGCGCGGACGTGTTCACCGAGGACCGCTCCTACGACGTCTTCAGCGCGGCCGACGTCGAGGCCGGTCCGCTGACCGAGGCGATCACGGAGCGTGTCGAAGCCGTCGACCCCGACCGGGTGGTCGTCGACCCGCTGACGCAACTCCGCTACGTCATCGACGACGACTACCAGTTCCGCAAGCAGGTCGTCGGTTTCACCCGTTACCTCAAATCCCGGGGCGCGACCGTGCTCTTTACCGTCCAGGAGACCGGCCGGAACCCGACCGACGACCTCCAGTTCATCAGCGACGGCTACGTCTCGCTGCGGACCGACGGCGACCAGCGCCGGGTGACGGTGCCGAAGTTCCGCGGCTCGGCGACGAGAGGCGGCGACCACGCCTTCCGGATCACCGGCGATGGGGTCGAGGTCTACCCCGCGCTCGCGCCGGACGAACACGGCCGCTCGGCCGACCGGGAGACGCTCTCCTCGGGCGTCGACGAGGTCGACGACCTGCTCAACGGCGGGGTCGAGCGCGGGTCGGTCACCATCGTCAGCGGGCCCACCGGGGTCGGGAAGACGACCCTCTGTACGCAGTTCGCAAACCAGGCCGCGACCCGGGGCGAGCGGTCGGTGGTCTACCTCTTCGAGGAGTCGGCGGGGACGTTCCGCAAGCGCTCGGAGGCCATCGGGGTCCCCGTCGGCGAGATGGTCGAGGCGGGAACCCTCCGGGTCGAGGAGATGGAGGCGCTCGACCTCTCGCCCCAGGAGTTCGCCGCTATGGTCCGCGAAGAAGTCGAGGACTACGGCGCCGGAATGGTGATGCTCGATGGGCTCTCGGGCTACCGGCTGACCCTCGAGAGCGAGGACGGGATGCTCCAGCAGCTCCACGCCCTCGGGCGCTACCTCAAGAACATGGGGGTGACGTCGCTGCTCGTCGACGAGACCAGCGCGGTTGTCGGCGACTTCCGCGCCACCGAGCGGAACGTCAGCTACCTCGCGGACAACATCGTCTTCCTGCGACACCTCGAATTTCAGGGAGAGCTCCGGAAGGCCATCGGCGTCCTCAAAAAACGAACCAGTGACTACGAGCGAACCCTCCGGGAGTTTGCCATCACCGGCGAGGGTATCCGGGTCGGCGACCCCCTGACGGGGCTGCGGGGCGTGCTCACCGGCACCCCCGAGTTCGCCGGCGAGGGACACTCGTCGATGGACCTCGGGGAGTGAACGTCGAACCGCACACACCTATACCGCGCCGGCCCCAGGGCCGGGTATGGAAGTCGACCCGCGGACACACGAGCGGTCGATGTACCGGACGCTGACGGGCACGGTGGTCCCCCGCCCCATCGGCTGGGTGTCGACGACCGGGCCGGATGGAACCGACAACCTCGCCCCCTACTCCTTCTTTACCGTGGCCAGCGTCGACCCGCCGGTCCTCCTGTTCTCGACGGTCGCCCGCCCGGACCGGCCGGAGGGCCTCAGCGACACCGCACGCAACGCCCGCGAGACCGGCGAGTTCGTGCTCAACGTCGTCACCGAGCCCTTCGCCGAGGCGATGAACGAGACCAGCGCCACCCTCCCGCCCGGGGACAGCGAGTTCGACCACGCGGGCCTGGAGCGGGCCGCGTCCACGGCCGTCGAGCCCCCGCGGGTCGCCGGGGTCGAGGCCGCCTACGAGTGCCAGCTCTACGACACCGTCGAGGTCGGCTCGAACACGCTGGTGCTCGGCGAGGTAGTCTACGCCCACCTCAGCGACGGCATCCTCACCGACGAGGGGAAAGTCGACGTCGACGAGGTGGCGGCGGTCGGCCGGCTGGCCGGTAGCGGCTACTGTTACACGCGCGAGCGGTTCCGGATGGAGCGGCCGGACTGACTGGGGTATCGCGCCCGGCGCCCCGCGAGTCGGGGTTCAGTCGTCGGCGTGCGCCTGCTCGAATGGCTTGGGGGGTAACAGGAGGTCCTCGAGTTCGGGCATGTGTTTGACATTGTAGAGGACCTGGAGGTGGTCCGAGAGCGGAACCGCATTACAGGACAGTTGAATGCCCTCCTCGACCATCTCGTCGGGGAGGATGTGGTCGATCGGCGTGGAGAGTTCCCCCTTCCTGACGACGACCGCACAGTTCGCACACGCTCCGCCCCGGCAGGCGTAGGGCCAGGCGTACCCCTCGTGCTCCGCCGCTTCGAGCAGGGTGTCGCCCGGCTCGACCCGAAAGCTACCGTAGTCCACCGTCCCGAGGTCCGCGTCGGCCGCCTTCTCGAAGAGGTCCGGGTCCTCCAGCCCCCAGCCGTAGTCGTCGAGCACCTCGTAGTTCAGGTACTCGACCTCGGGGTGCATCGACCGCGAGTCCCGCCCGCTGGCGTCGTCGCCGGCGTCACCGTCGCCGTGGTGGGCCTCCCCGTCCGACGCCGGCCGCTCCCCCGACATGGCCTGCTCGTAGGCCTCCCTGACGGCCTGAAACGCCCGCGCCGACCCGCCCTGGTCGGGGTGGGTCTCCTTCATCCGTTCGCGGTAGGCCTCCTTGATCTCCTCCTCGTCGGCGTCGGGGTCGACCCGCAGAATCTCGAACGGGGAGCTCACGGGTCGACATAGGCGTCCCGAAAATTAAGGGTTCTTATCAGCGAGGACGGCACCCCCGGACCGCCGGTCCGAATAGCCGCGCCGGACGGGCGCGCCGGGCAGCCGGTCACCGTCGGCCGGGGGCGTGGCCGTTCGGCCGAAGCGCGGCCTCAGAGTCGGAGGTAGACGTCGCCGCCCTCGACGACGCACTCCGCCTGCGGGAGCCGGGCGCCGACGTCGGTGTCGAAGCAGTTCGCGCCGCCGTCGAGGTCGAACTCCCAGCCGTGCCAGGGACAGACGACCCGGCCGTCCTCGGTGTCGACCCGACCCTCTGCGACGGGGCCGCCCTGGTGGGGGCAGACGTTCCGGTAGGCGTAGAGGCCGTCCCCGGCCACGCAGACGAGGTACTTCTCGCCTCGCACGTCCACCACCTGGGGCTGTGCCTCGACCTCCTCGAGGCTCCCCACGCGGTACCGGTCGGTCGCGTCGCCCTCGGTGTCGGCGCTCATACACCGGGAAAGGCCGCGCGGGCGTTCTCGTGGTAGACCTGCTCCCAGCGCTCGCGGGGCATCGTCTTCTTCACGACGGAGGGGGCGTCGAAGTCCCAGTGGGGCCAGTCCGTCGCGAAGAGGAGGTTGTCCCACCCGCCGGCGAGTTCGGCCATCGCGTCGATGCAGCCGTCCGGAATGGTCTCCTCCATGGGCTGGGAGACCACCCAGAAGTCCTCAGCCCAGATCTCCGAGGGCAGGCGGTCCAGGTCCGGCGCCTCGTTGGGCCGGGCGAGAAACTCCTTGTCGAGCCGGTAGATGTAGGGTACCCACCCGAGCCCCGCCTCCATCGAGACGAAGCGCAGGTCGAACCGCTCGGGGATGCCACGGCAGATGATACTGGTGATCTGGGCCATCTGCTGGAAGGGGTGGGAGATCGAGTGGACCTCGAGGAACTTGTGGAAGTAGTTGGTCTGGAGCGGGAACGTCGAGTGGGTCGTTGCGGCCCCGTGGATGCCGATGGTGAGGTCGTGGCGCTCGGCGGCCTCGTAGACCGGCTCGTAACGCTGGTCGCCCAGCGCCTTCTCGGGGCCGACGGGATTGAGGAACACGCCGACGACATCGTCTTTCTGGCCGTACTTGTCGATCTCCTCGGCGCCCACTTCGGGGTCCTGGACGGGTACAAGCACCGTGCCCTTGAACAGGTCGCCGGCGTCGAGCCAGGTGTCCATCAGATAGCGGTTGTACGCCCGGCAGAGCTCGTTGGCCACGTCCCGGTTGCCGATGAGACCGTGGTAGAGGTTTCGGGTGGGGGTGATGACCGCCGTGTCCAGCCCGAACCGCTCCATCACCTCGCGCTCGTCCTCCGGCCCCTCGACGGAGGCGTATCCCGACCGGCCGCCGGCCGAGCGGTCCCAGCCGTCGCTGGGGTAGCCGAAGTACTCGCTCTCGGCGTAGCGTTTCTCCTCGCCCTCCTCCATGTAGGGGATCAGGTCGTCGATCTCCTCGCGGATGTGGGCGTCGCAGTCGATGACCTCCTCCTCGACCGGCTCGGCCTCCGCCCAGCCTTTCTCCATGATCTCTCCCTGCTCGGTCGCGGGGCGTCGCTCCGGTTCTGCCATGGTATGGCGTAGCAAATCGGGCGGGCATAAGGATTTCGAGTGGCAGGCCGCGTCCCGGACATGAAACGCGGCGAGTCACACGGGAGTGCGGGTTTCCGCAGAGAAGTTGGACTACAGTGGGCCTGGCGGTAATGCGCGGGCACGGACTGATTGACCGTCGGGGACTGGTGTGGGTCAGTTCTCAGCCGCCGTTTATCATTCCAACAATGAGACTGGTGGTTTCTGAGCCGGCGGACAACGTTACTCGGGGTCATCCTTGCCCGGCTGGCCCGCTACCCGACTCCGGTTTCCTTCTTCAGCAGGGAAAGCGTGTCCTGGTCTGTCGTGATCGGCGGCTGTTCGTATCTACCGGTCAATTCGGTCTGTACGAGCGGATCGACCGCTCGCCGGAACCAGACGCGCAAACTCGAAGGAGGACTCGTGACCGGTTCTGGCGCCTGTGAACGGGTTCTCAACTGAGGAGAACCACCGACACAGCTAATGTGTTACCTGTCCAACAATAGTCCGGTGAACACCATGCCCAGTCAATTTCGTCTGTGGCACCGCATCTCGACAGTGGCCGTCATCGCTCTCGCTACACTGTCGTCGCTGGTAGGCCTCTTCCGGCCTAACCACTACCGGGCCGCTCCTGACCTCGTCACATCCTATCAAGTACAGGATTTCACGATACTCCTCATCGGTATTCCCGTCCTGGCTGCCGGGCTGTGGATGGAAATGCGGAACTCACCCCGTGGTCGTATCGTCTGGCTCGGAGGGCTGGCGTTTATGACCTACATGTGGGCCTCGATAGCCACCCAAACTCCGTACAACGAGCTGTTTCTCGTGTACGTGTCGCTGTTCGGGCTCTCTCTGTTCACGTTCGTCGGCGGTATGCTCACGACCGACCCGGACACGGTCCGTCGGCGGGTCGAGGAGTATATCAATCCGACGCTGTACGGTGGGACCCTGCTGGTGATCGGGGCTGGGTTGGCCGCACTGTGGCTGTCTGATCTCGTGCCATCGTTACTCAGTGGGACCACGCCGTCGCTGGTCGAGGAGTCGGGGCCACAGGCGCTGGCGAGTCACGTCATCGATCTGGGCGTCGTGGTGCCCTCGGTATTCCTCGCTGCGGTGTGGTTGCTTCGAGGGCGTACCTGGGGGTACGTCCTCACCGGTGTCGTGTTGATCCTCGGTGCGACGCTCGCGGCCCCTATCGGTATCATGACGCTCGTACTTATGACAGGAGAGACGGTGACTGTCAGCCCCGTTGCTGTCTTCTTCACGTTCCTGCCGATCGTCGTCTCAACCGTGCTGGCCCTGATGTACCTCCGGTCGATGGCGGAGCGAGAGCAGCCCCCGAAAGACGATCACCGTCATCAGTACACGTGATCAGTGTGCTCTGTGCCTCTGAGCGATTGGGTGGTCGCTGCGTATTTACCGCGTTCGTCGGCGAAACGTGGGCCGGTGACTGACCTGACACTCCTCGTCTTCCCGCTGGCTACTGTCGTCCTCCTGCTCTACCGGCGGTGGGCGAAGAAAGTACGGCCGACAGACTTTCCGTCACCGACGATGGGTACCACAGGCGACTGAGCCCGGTATCCCCGGTCGCTGGGCGACGAATAGCGCCGAGTGTATCTCACTACGACCCGGATCCGCTGCCGGTGAGTACACCCCCGGGATTCAAGCACAGTCCCCACGCGCTGCTAGACCGGATCGAGGGGGTCAGTGAGAAGAGCGCCACACGCGCCCGACTCGATTTGCGACTCTGTCGGAGACGAATACGACAGCGACGATGATCGTCGTTACGACGACAAGTACTCCGGACTCGCCGACCCACGTCGTCGCTCGCGCGCCGCTCGAAAACGTGTCGAACGGTCCCTGGATGACCGCATTCCACGCGGAGTGGCCCAGTATCGCCGGCCAGATGCTTCCAGTTTCCAGCGTCCACGCCGACCAGAGCACCGTCAGGGACACTGCCACGACGACGAACAACGCGGCCGAGAGTGCCCGGGACTCACCCGCGGCGTACTGTCCGGTCAGAATCGCGGGGACGTGCCAGCACCCCCACAGAACGCCTCCCGTCAGAATCGGTGCCGGTACCCCGGCGGTGACCAGGCGAGAGGTCATGTATCCCCGCCATCCGATCTCTTCCCCGGCTGCCGAGATGACACCGAGGACTGCTCCGAGCGTCGCGGCAAAGAGCAAATTCCCAGCGAATGCCGACATCGGATCCGGCGTGCCTGCCGGAGCAGAAAACGCGACGAGACCGAATCCCCAGGCGGTACCGTACGCGATGGCGCCGACGACGAACGGGAACAGTATCGCCTGGAGCACCCGAACGACCACCTCGCGACGCCTCAGTCGGAACGACAGGTCATCGAACCCCTCGCCGTTGCCGACGCGTGCGACGGCCGAGGCGATTGCGGGCGTCCACATGAGGAGAAGGACGTACTCGAGTTGCTGCTCGATGGGGGTGCCGGCACTGATGATCAGATACAGGAGCGGGATCGACATCAGGAGGACCACACCGAAATAGAGGAAAAGCCCCCGGCGAGCAGTATGCACTTCCTCGGCTGCCGGTGCGTCGCGAGCGTGTATCGAACTCATGACAGGGTGGTGAGACCGCGAAGCATCTCGTCGTGCGATACGCGATGGCCTGCCGGACGAGCGGATTGCGGCTCCCCCCGTGCTCCCGTTCTCAGTGCTCTGTCCCGCCAGTCGGTCATCTACTCACCCCCTGTTGCCGTTGCGGGGAGAACTCGGAGGCGTTCGCCCCGCTCGCTAACCAACGGTAGTACCACGCCCTGCGGGTGAGGGCCGGAATGCCTGCCAGAGACGCGAACTCGAAGACCGGGACCTCCGCCACCACGAGCGGCTGGCAGGTGTACGTCCCGTGCGGTGAGCCCGTCGATCCGGAGGGCGGCCCAGCCGACGCCCGTTATGACGGTGAGCGTCGCCGACAGGACGACGGCGAAGCTGCACCGGCTCCAGGGGTGTGGGGAGAGCGCGAGCGGGACGACCGCGATGAGCAGTCCCGTCACACCGAACAACAGCGCCGGTGGTCCCGGCCGTCGCTCGAACTCGACCGGCGACCCCTCTTCGATGGGTCGGGGGGTGGAACGTTTGGTCATGGTGTTAGTCCGTCGGGTGTTGGCGTCTCGACTCGGCGCCATCCGGGAGACGGCGCATCCCTGCCTGCGCGGCGTCAGTGACATCACCGCGGGCGAGACTCCGCCAGCCGAACGCCAGCAAGAGCGCACCGACGAGGACCGCCCACGCCACGAAGCGAGCGAGTTCCCCGGTCGGCGTGAACATCCCTTCGACGGGATAGAGCCCCTGAGCCGCGTTCACTCCCGCGTGGAACACCATCGTGAGCAGGACGCTGCCGCCCGTGCTGTTGTACAGTAACGTCGCGACGATCGAGATACCGATGACGATGACCGCGTAGATGGGCAAGTCGACCGCCCAGCCGGTGACGCCCCGTTCGATGATACCAGCGGGTGCGTGCCAGACGGCCCAGACGGCGCCGATGACGAGACTCGAGACGAGGGCGCTGTATCGCTCCTGCAGGTAGGGGAGTGCGAACCCCCGCCAGCCCAACTCCTCGTTGCCACCACCCCAGATGAAGATATTCAGATACGCCAGGGGCATGGACGCAAGCGGACTGACCTCGTTCCAGTTCAATCGTCCACCGAGCAGGATGTGGACCCCTGCCATGAGGGCGTACAGAACCAGGGGGAGCCCGAGCGCGGCGAGCCACCAGCGCGGCGCGACGCGCCACCGGAGCGCCTGCGAGAACCAGCCTTTCAGACTCCCGCCCGTCAGGTACGTCACGATCGCGGCCGAGACGGGCGGTCCGAAGCTCCCGGCGACGAGGGCGAGGATAGCGGTCGTGTTGTACGCGATCCACCCCCGGTCGATAGCAGTCAATACCGGGAACCAGATTCCCCAGGTGAGCGCGTATGCACCGGCAAAGAACGCGAGAACCGGGCGTTCCTCGATCCACCTGCGGACGGTGTGCATGCTACTCATGATTGTTGCATCCTCTCGTCGTCGACCTGGAGCAGCTCGTGCGTCTGTACCCGGGGGAGCACATCGAGACGTTGTCGAAGGGTCATAGTGAACCAAGACCCGGTCATTCCCGGAGACTGGCTTGGGCCGGGATTCGAAGACATCACCCATAAATGTAAAATCAAAATATATTAATTCCGAGGTTGATTCCCGGCCTGCTGGAACAGGCGGCGCACTCTATTCGGCTGCCAGTTCAACAGCTAGCATGGTCGAACGAACCGAACTCAAGAATGCAGCCATCGGCGCAGTGGTAACGGTCGTCCTCGCGTTTACAGGCTTCTCCGCACTGCTCGGTGGGGGGATCGCGGGCTATCTACAGAAGGTGTCCCCGGAGCGCGGTGTGAAGACTGGCGCGATCTCTGGGGGTATCGCGGTTATTCCGATACTCCTCGTGCTCGTTCTGGGCTTTGGCCTCTTCCTCTGGCAGCCTGGAGCGCTAGGAGCCGGGGGCGTGGAACTCGCCATTGTCCTGCTGGTCATGTTTCCGCTGCTTTTCGCCTGGATCATCGGATTGAGCGCGGTCGGCGGCTATGCGGGCGCGTATCTCTACTCGGACGCGCGGTCGAGGAGCCGTGAGCCGGAAGCTCCGAGGAAACAGTGAGGGTGTTAGAGGTGGTGGTTTTGGTGAAAAACGTCGGTCTGGATTCACACAACGTCGAACCTCTCGCGCTTCTTCGCCGCCAGTCTGGTCGGCGGCCCTACCGATGAGCACTCTCGGGCGACGGGCGCGAGTGACCGCTGCGATCGTGGCGCTCGGCGTGGCGACCGCAGTTGGCTACCGCGCGTATCGAAACTACCGGGCAGACATGGACGAGGCGTACGCGGCCGTTGACAGAGCCGAGAGCGAGACCGTCGAGACGTCAGTCGGCACCGTGGAGTATCGGACCCTGGGGTGCGGCGTCCCGGTGCTCGTCTCGCACGGCATCGTCGGCGGGTTCGACCAAGCTCTCCAGACGGGCGTGAATCTCTTCGACAGTGACGTCAAGCTCATCGGCGCGTCTCGGTTCGGCTATCTTGGCTCGGAGCTGCCAACCGAGGCGACGCCGGAAGCCCAGGCGGGGGCGTACGCGGAACTGCTCGACGAACTCGGAGTCGACGACGCGGTCGTCGTCGGCACCTCGGCCGGCGGTGCGCCCGCGATCAGGTTCGCACTCGACCGCCCCCATCGGACGCGTGCTCTCGTGCTGATCGGGTCGACGGCACCGAGCGCTGACGAACTTGCGGGACCGACTGGTCCGCCACACGGCGTTCTCCAAGACCCCGTATTCTGGTTGCTCGCGAACCACGCACCGTGGGTCTTTCTCAAGCTGTTCGGGCTCGATCCGGACGACTACGAGTCCGCGTCGTCGGACGAGCGACGCCGAGTGGGGGCGCTGCTCGAAACCCTCGTACCCGTCGAGCCCCGAAAACCAGGAGTCTACAACGACGAACGCGTGACCAACACCGCCATGGCGGAGCACTACGGTGAGTACGACCTGGAGAGTCTGGACACACCGACGCTGATCATTCACGCAGAAGACGACCCGCTGGCGTCATTTGAAGACGCAAAGCGAATGGCCGACCGAATCCCGAACGTGACGTTCCAGCGGTACGAGACCGGCGGTCATCTGGTGTTCGGCCACGGGGACGAGATACGTCAGACAGTTACTGACTTCGTCGCGTCGTCCCGTGACTGTCCGGACACCTGAATCCTGAGCGACCCGCCAGCGAAGAGAATCCCCTGGGCCACCCAGCGGAAGGGCTGACTGCTGGGGCGTACGTATTGTAGCCGGGCCGAGCGGTTCTCCACTGACAGGAGCCATCGTACCAATGCGTCTGCACACTACGAGTGCGCTCCCCGGTGACCCGGATGCCTCGTGAACTGGTACGTGTGGGCTACGCCATCCTAGTCAGTGCGGCAATTCGGCCTCTAGGGATGTTTCATACAACAGGTCAGATACCGGAACTTGCGACTGCCCCCTGCGAGGTCGGGTATCATCTCGCCGCCGAGACACTGGCAGCGCTAGCTCTCCTCACAGCCGGGGCCGGGCTTTTCATCACGGAGTACGGCCACAGGTGGGAGGCCGAGAGCGGTTACAGATCGATAAAGCGGTTCATGGCGGCGACAACGTCGACGGATTTCGGATTCCGGTTCTTTTATTTCGTGTGTCTGCTGTACTCGGTCTGGCGAGCCGTTGATTTGCTCGTCCAGGTTGAGTTGACTGGAGAATACGAGCATTCGCCACTTGTGACGGCCGACAATACGCTGACGCTGCTGAAGAAGGAAACCGGAATCGGATAGCGAGGGTCTCTGCCGGTGGTAGCGCGGTGTCCGAGTGGCGACACTACCCGCGGTTTCGGAGACACTCCAATCGGTTGTTCATCCAATAAGACCACCCTTCAGAGAGCGATCTGAAGCAGTTTCTGCTACTGGATTCAGCCGAAATAACCCATCACAGCCCCGCGGAACCCGGTGTAGTCTCAACTCCCCGTCCACACCCACAGAAGCTGATAGAGTTGGCTTGCGAAAGACAGGGCGTCGATTCAGTCGGTTACACCCAACAGGGCAGTTGCTCTTGTTCACTCTCTACTGTTCGAGGGCGAGAACCCATCAAACGCTGTTCGCGGTTTCCGGAACGACTAGTCGTCTGCGACAGCCCGAGTGCTAGACATGCCCGGATGTGTTTTGGTCTGTTCGGACACCGCCATCCACTCCAAGGACCCCTCGTAGTGGAAGACGCGGTGATCCTGAGTCGGATCGACGACTGTCAGTGAGAGCCAGTTGTTGTCCAGAATTTCGGTCAGTTCCTCGTGGTCGGCCAAGATGTCGGTGACGCGCTCGACCGGCGCGTGGACGACCGTCGAGAGACGGAGCGGCTGGTGGTGCGGTTCGTCGTCTGCGATCAGCAGTGACTGGAGCGGGAGCCCGGCCATCAGGTCGCCGCCGTTGCCCTGATAGACACCGATGTTACCGACTGGGTTCTGGGTCACCTTCGACCCGCTGCCGTAGACGGCGTTGTCGACCGTCGAGAAGTAGTACTGGGTGTTGATCCACTGGGTGACGACCATGGGGCCAGTCAAGATAGCCTCAAGCGCGTCTCCGTCGGGGTCAGTCGACCAGTCGTACGAGTGGAGGAATACACGCCCGTCGAGGTCATAGCCGCTGGTCAACTCCCTGGGTCCGACCACGAAGCCAGCGTTGCCAGCCAGCCCCCACTCGGGACGCGTCTCGGCCCAGTCGGCGGCACGACGTTCCGTCTCGGTGACGCCGGTGGCGCTGTCGGCGCCCATCGCCTCGGCACGCTCGGTAGTCGCGTTCTCGCGCGCCGTCGTGAGGTCCGTATGCAACTGGTCGAGGTCGTCCGAGTGGCTCTCTGGCACGTCATCCACCAACAGCTCCACCTCGTCGGTCGTCGTGTTGTGCTGTCCGGCAACGAAGACCGTGTCCTCAGGAATGTCGAAGCCACGGTCGCGGAGTTCGGCCCTGACAGCCCCCTCGTTGCAGATTTTCGCGAGGACACGAGCATTCGGCCCGCCGGGGTTGCCCGCACAGGCACCGCAGTCGAGACTCGAGTCGTAGGGGTTGTTCGCCGTCTCACTAGCATGACCCGTGAGGACGACGAGCCGACTGAACTCCGTGAAACCCATCAAATCGAAGGCAGTCGCGGCATACTCGACCTTCTGCTCGTGGGTCAGGCCGGGCGGCAGGTCGCCGGAATCGGTGTGCTGGTGGTGGACCAACGGGTCACAGAACTCGTGGTAGTCGGGCACCAGCTCGGCGGCGGCGTCGACCAGACCGTGGACCCGTCCGGGAACGAGCGTCCGGGCTGCGAGTGAGAGCCCGTAGCCGCTCCCAGCAGCCTCAACGTATCCGTAAGCAGTAGCCGCATTGGCCTCCAATATCTCAATGACTTCGTCGGCGGCTGCACGCATGCCGGACCAGCGGTCATGGCGTGCCTGCGTAGCGTCATCAGTCGGAACGTCGGTGATGTGGTGCTGAGGGTCGAGAATCGGGGGACAGGCATCGACCGACACGTCGGCATCGTATCCCTGGTACTCCATCGGGATACCGAAGAAGCCAGCGTACCCGTGGGTCTCGTAGTCACCGGTTGCCTCGATGTGGCGGCGGATGACCTCCGAACGGGTGTCGATACAGAAGACCAACTGCGCGTCTGGGCGGCTTCCCGACGTATCGGTGTTGTCCACTGACTGACTCTGGGCCGCGACGGTCCCGACGAGGGCTTCGCGGTAGGTCGCCTCCCACGCACGCAGGAACGCCTGAGCGATGGTATCGGCCGGGTTTGCGTTGCCCACATCGTTCGCGGGCTCGATGTTAGCGTCGACGGCATCTAGCAGTGCCAGACGCGCCGCAAGGTATCCTTCCAATGAAATCGGGTACATCGACTGCCATGCATCCTCGTCCTCGGCGCGCTGCTTGATGAACCCGGTCCAGCCCGGGAGCGCAGCCAGTTGCTCCTCGAGGATTGGCATCCACTGACTCTCAGGGTACGACTGCAGGGCCCCCTCAATAGCCTCGATCGGCGATTCCGGCAAGTCGGCGATGACCCCCCCGTCGGGGATATCGCTGTCGTATTGAGCCATTCCACGGAAGACAGTGTAGAACCCGGCCTCGCGGTTCGGCATCGACCAGTGGGCGCTCCCTTCGTCGAGGAAGGCTGCCAACCACTTGGTCAACACTTTATCGACGTGGTCCCGGGCAGTGTCAGCGGCCTCGTTCACGGCGTCGGGCGCGTCGGCCGCCTCGGCCAACCGGTCGAGTAACGTCTCGGGGTCGTCCTCATAGCCCGCCTCGGTGAGTTCTTCTTCGAGGATTCCCTTGTCGATCTGACCGCGTTCCAACGCCGTTTTGAACGTCCGGGCACTGGGGTAGCCGCGGCCGCCCAGTAGAGTGGCTGCCTGTTCGACGGCTTCCCCGAACGGCTGATCCTCGAACCCCGCGAGAGGGTTGGCCGTCACGAACGAGTGGATGGGCCAGAGGGAGCCGACAGTGGTCGCTGCTTCATCGATGCTGTCGCGAATGGCGGATTCAGTACTCATTGTAGTCCTCCGTGGAAGTCAGTAGGGTGTTCGATGAGGGTTGGGTGGCGTTCAGCAGTGCCACGTAGAGACGCTGGCTGTGCTCGTGGATGCCAGTCTCTATCGCGACGTAGATGCCGACGAAGGTGACTGCGATGACGCCGTGGAGCAGGGTCAGTTCGGTCGTTGCCGTGCTGACATCCAGGAGGCCCGAGACCCCTTCGTAGACAACGGCGTAGATGACGATGGCCGGGAAGAACACCAGCGGAACGGCCCCGTAGCGGACGAGCGTCGGAAGTGAGGTGTGCTGGACTGCGCTGCGGGCCGCGTGGAGCGTGGTGAAGACGACGAAGAAGGTCAACAGGAGGCCGCTGTCGACGCTTGCTCCCTTGCCCGTTAGCACCGTGAACACCAGGCCACCGGCGAGACCGGTCAGCAACGCCACGACGAAGCCGACGGCACTCGTCATACGGCCGATCGTGTGCTCGGTGGTCTCGCTCGGACTCGTGTGTTCGACCTGTTCGCCCGAACTGAGGAACTGATAGGCCTTGTAGAACCCGTGGAGAATGAGGTGGGTGATCGCAGCCCCGAAGAAACCGAGCCCGGCCTGCATGATCATAAAGCCCATCTGACCGACTGTCGAGCAGCCGAGTTTGCCTTTGATGTCCGTCTGGACCGACTTCAGGAGCTTTCCGCCGCCAGCACTCGCCGCGCCGATGGCCACCACTGCGAGCATGAGCGTGGAGTCGACCGTAATAACCGGGGCAAAGCGAGTCAGCAGGATGCCGCCCGCGTTGACGAACCCGGCGTGCATCAGTGCAGACGCCGGCGTCGGTGCGGTCATTGAGGAGAGCAGCCAGTCGTGGAACGGGATGAGGGCGGACTGGATCATTGCCGCGAGCACGAGCGCGCCGGCGGCGACCAGCCACACCGAACCACCGAGCGTGTCGGCGGCCGCGCCGATTCCGGAGACCGTCGTCGAGCCGGTCGTCCACCACAGCGCTGTCAGCGCAATCCCAAGCAGTACGCTACTGGCGATAAAGTACTTGCGAGCGACCGTCGCAGCGGCCTGTGCCTGTTTCCAGCCCTCGTTGACACCGATGAGCTCGGCCATCACCAGACCCATCGCCACCCACAGGAATCCGAACAGTGCGACGTGGTCGGCTGCGACGAGTGCCATCACGGCTGCGGTGAACCCGAACATAGCGAGGAAGAACCTCGTTTTGTGGGTGCTACCGGCCATGTAGCGGCGTGAGTAGCTGTGAACGATACCGCTGAAGAAGGTAACCACCACCCACATCAGCACAGTCAAGCCGTCGATGGCAACCAATCCAGGGATTTCCCATACGGCACCAAACCGGATGCTGGCGATGAGGACGACGACACTCGCGACGAACAGCGACCACACGAGCCACGTTAGTGCAACGGGCACGAACGGCGAATCCGCCGTCGTGTCCGGGAGCGCTCCCACCGTCGGTTTCGAACTGTGTCCTGACATCGTTCAGCCCATCGTACGACTTATTGCGGCACCCGAGCCGGTCCCGACGGGTCCGCTTCTGGTCGCTTTCACCACCCCCTTGAACAGAGTGGTTGTTAAATCTATCTATATTCACATTCTGTTCGTCTTTCAACCATTATAGAACATTATGGTCTCTCAGCGTGCACGGAGACGCCCGGTAGGGGGAGTCAGGCCAGGAGGCCTGCGACACGTATCGACTTATCGTCGGGGAGACGAGCCCGGATTGTGGTCGGGTCTGTCGCACCGTCGAGGGTGACCAGATACCGCTTGTCCGGGAACGAACTGTACGCACCGTCCTGATCGTGAACGTAGCCAGCGACCGTCACCGACGAGGGGAGTGCCTGCTGGAGAAATCGGACCTGTTGGCGGACGTTGTACTCGGCGAGTCGGTACCGCACCTTCTGAAGCGGCAGCGATTCCGTCAGGACTCCCTCCTCGAACCCCTCGCCGACGAGCGAGCGGAGCGGATTTAACCGTACTTCGACCCCGACAGGTGAGTCTGCATCGGGTGCAACCCACCGCTCATAGGCGTCTTCGAGAACCTCACAACTCGTGTGCCCCACAACGATGACCGCTGTGATGTCGTGCTGGGCTCTGAGATGCTCGATGGTGCTGTCTGGAACCGTTTTCCCCTCGTATCGTTCCTGTGTCTGATTCCCGAGAGTCTCGACGCTAACGACGTTCCAGGTAGCGTCAACCGGCCACAGCGGCCCGCGGAGCTTGCAACTGCTCATCGAGCACGAGACAACGAGTGCCGTCTGCGTATCCGATCCGTGTCCCATGTCGCTTCGAGGGCCGGCCCAGTCTTGAACTGATTCGATGACAGATTCGAGATCGTCCCCGTTCATTCTACGGTATGTCACCTCCGCTCGGACCTATCGCGGTCACCATCAGACCTCTCCGACTACTTTGGTCCTGAATCAGCATTATTTTACCGAAGCGTTCGGTATACTCAAACAAAAAACCATATCGTTATAGACACGGAGGTACTGGTATGGAAGCACTCTCGGGAACTCTCCTGACCGGCCGGTCGTTCGAGCCGATGCGGGGTCGTGTTGTTATCGAAGACGGTCAGATCGCGCGTATCGAGGAGACAGAAACGACATCGGCCGATATCATACTGCCGGCGTTCGTCAACGCTCACACGCATCTAGGTGACTCCGTTGCGAAGGAAGCAGCTGTCGGCCTGTCACTCGACGAAGCAGTGGCGCCGCCGGACAGTCTGAAACACCGACGATTAGCGGCTGCTGACCGTTCCGACTTGGTATCAGCGATGCGCCGGACGCTCCGGTTTATGCAGCGAACGGGGACGGTCTCCTGTTTGGACTTCCGGGAGTCCGGAGCTGCCGGGGCACGCGCGCTCCGTGAGGCGGCAGCGCCCGTTTCCCTCGACCCGTTCATCTTCGGGAGCGGAAAGCAGTCCGTCCTAGGTGTTGCCGACGGGTACGGCGCCTCCGGGGCAAACGACGGGGATTTCACCGAACAGCGTGCTGCCTGCCGGAAACGCGACGTACCCTTTGCGATCCACGCTGGCGAACCCGATACGACCGACATCCACCCCGCGCTCGATCTGGAGCCGGACCTCCTCGTCCATATGGTGCACGCAGAACGGGATCACCTGCAGCGAGTTACAGAGCAATCAGTCCCGGTGGCGGTCTGTCCGCGCGCGAATACCGTTCTCGATGTCGGAATCCCTCCAGTACGGGAATTACTCGACCGCACGACAGTCGCACTCGGGACTGACAACGTCATGCTGAATCCCCCGTCGATGTTTCGGGAGATGGCGTACACGGTGAAACAGTTCGACGTGACTGCCCGAGAGGTGTTACGGATGGCGACGACGGCCGGTGCCGATATCGTTGGACTCGATTGTGGTGTCATCGCTCCCGGCCGGCGCGCAGCACTCCTCGTCCTCGACGGTGACTCGGACAATCTGACGGGTTCTGTCGATCCAGTACAGGCAGTCGTTCGTCGCGCGACCGAGGTGGACGTCAAACGTGTCCTCGTCTAGGAATCGTCTTCTGTCTGAGTCCTGGAATTGAACTTTCCGAAGGGCGTCGTCTCGTGACTCCGAACGAGGACTTCGTCGGCAACGGTGAGCCCCATATCGAGAAGTTCCTGTGCAACGGGTGTAATGTCGCTGTCCGTCTCGCCGACTGCAGTGACGAGGAGGTTCTGTTCACCAGTGACCAACTCCTGAACCGATACCACTCCATCGATGTCCAGAATATCCGGGACGAGGTCACCACGTTCGGGAATCGCAGCGGTACAGTAAAGCAGCATTCGGAGCGGATAGCCTGATTTCTGATAGTCGACGCTAGCGCTGTATCCCTTGATTACGCCGTCGGATTCGAGACGCTGAATGCGCTTGCGGACAGTACTGTCGGAGGTTCCGGTCCGCTCCGCGATGTCTCCGGACGACATGTTTCGAGCGTCTTCTTGGAGTGCATACAGGATCGCTTTGTCGACATCGTCGATCTCCTCGTCAGTCATATCAGTGTGTCCGCGACAAAGCCACTTTACCTTTGTACGTTGTCGGGCATTCAACAGAACTCTCTGCTCTTTCTTCCCCGTACCTCCCGACAGAGTCTATCATACAGTAAGATACTATGCGGTCGTGGGGAAGCCGGTCCAGTGTAGATGCCTACGCATTGAGAAGGTCGGTCTCGACTTCCAGGCCCGCAGGTTCGATATCGTGGCATGTGATTTACGGCAGCCAGTCAGAACCGGAGCGGGGCGGAGCCGAGCGGTCGCTTACTCCGTCTGCTCGCGGTACTCGGCCGGCGAGAGCAGGCCCTCGAGGTCGCCCTCCGGCTCGACGGCGACCATCCAGCCCTCGCCGTAGGGGTCCTCGTTGACCAGCTCGGGCTCGTTGACCAGCGCGTCGTTGACCTCGACGACCGTGCCCGCGACCGGCGCGTAGATGTCGGAGACTGCCTTGATCGACTCGACGACCCCGAAGGCCTCCTCGCGTTCTATCTGGTCGCCCTCGTCGGGTAGCTCGACGAACACCACGTCGCCGAGTTCGTCCTGCGCGAAGTCGCTGATGCCGACCCTGACCGTGCCGTTCTCCGGGCGCGCCCACTCGTGGGACTCCAGGTACCGGCAGTCCTCGGGAACCTCGAAGCTCATGAGAGGAACGGGGTCGCGGTGACATGTGCCTTCTTCGGTTCGTCCCGGACCACCACGCACACCTCCCGTCCGGGCTCGTCGTACGCGCGCGGGAGATAGGCGAGGCCGATGGGCTCGCCCAGTGTCGGGCTCATCGTCCCGCTGGTGACGTGGCCGACTCGCTCGCCGTCGGGGGACTCGACGGGATAGCCGTGGCGGGGAACCCCCCGCTCGTCGAGGGTCAGGCCGACCAGCAGTTCGGCGGGTCCGTCGTCCGCGACCGCCGCGAGCGCATCCCGGCCGACGAACTCCGTCTCGAGGGCCACGGCGAACCCGATGCCAGCCTCGTAGGGGGTGCGCGGCTCCTCTTCGGGGTGAAAGTCCTGCCCCGAGAGCAGAAAGCCCGCCTCGATGCGCAGCGTGTCCCGGGCGCCGAGCCCGCAGGGCCGGCAGCCGGCCGCCGACCAGACGGCCCCGGCGTCCTCGACCTCGCAGACGACCTCGACGCCGTCCTCGCCGGTGTAGCCCGTCCGCGCGACGAGCGCGTCGGCGCCCGCGACCCGGGTGGCGGTCACCTCGAACCGACCCAGTGAACCGAGGTCCGCCTCGGTCTCCCGGTCGGCGAGGTCGCGCGCCTCCGGCCCCTGGACGGCGACCATCGCGTACGCCTCGGTCCGGTTCTCGACGGTCGCCTCCAGCCCCCACCGGTCGCGGTGGCCGACCCACCGGTCGGTCATCTCCCCGTCGTGGCCGGCGTTGGGGACGAACAGGTACTCCCCGTCCCAGCCGTCGGGGAGCCGGTAGACGACGGTGTCGTCGAGCATGACCCCCGACTCGTCGGTGATGGCGGCGTACTGCGCCTCGCCGGGGCCGAGTTCCTGAACGTCGTTGGTGGTGAGCCGCCCGGTGAGCGCCGCGGCATCCGGCCCGCTCACGACCACCTGCCCCATGTGCGAGACGTCGAACTTCCCGGCGGAGTCCCGGACGGCGGCGTGTTCGGTCCGGATCGAGTCGAAGTCGACCGGCATCTCCCAGCCGCCGAAATCCGTGAAGTCTGCGCCCGTCGCCTCGTGAGCGCTACGGAGCGGGGACTGACGGAGTGACATGGGCCGACCGACGGGGGCCGGCGTCCTAACCCTTTGGTCGTTCCCCGAACTTGTAAACGGTATTTCGCGATAGCAAATCGACCGTTCGCGACGAGGGAGGAAAGACGGAGCCAGAGGTCCAGGGCTGGTCGAGTCCCCAAAACTGGCCGGCCGAAAATCCGGACTCGGCGCTACAGCGTCTCGGTGAAGACATCGACCTCGCCGTCCTCGGTCAGCCCGATGGTCACCCCGGTTTCGAGCCTGTTCTGGGTCGTGTACGGCTCGAGTTCGTGGTACAGATGGGAGTACAGCTCCGGCCGGCAGTAGGAGATCTTCACCCCGGCCTCGTCGCCCCGGTCGTAGACGAGCCCGACGAGGTCGTCGAACTTCGTGTCCGCGGGGACGGTGAACTGGACCGGCGACCGGACGGTCCGCACGAGCTCGAGCGTCCGGCGCGCCTTCCGGACGTTCTCCTCGGCGGCCCGCTCGATGGCGCTCACGTTCGAGCCCGTGGTCCCCAGCCGGTCGGCCACCTCCCGCTGTGTCAGCCCCTGCTCCCGGAGTTCGAGCACCTCGACCTGCCGGTCAGTCAGGACGGTCGCCTCCGCGGATGGCATAAGTAGTCAAATGGATGTGTTTGGCATAACCTTATTGGTGAACTGGAACTGGTTTCCGGCATGGCTGATGAGGAGCGGTCGCTGGGTCGTCGGGCGGTGCTGAAGGCGACCCCGGCGGTGGTCGGCGGGGCCGTCGGCCTCGCCGGGTGTGCGACCCCGCTCGCGGCCGGTGGACCCGGGTCCGTCTCGCTGCTTTCGGCGGGGAGTCTCGCCCGGACGTTCGAGGACCACGTCGCCCCCGCCTTCGAGCGCCAGACGGGGACAGTCGTCTACGGCGAGTACTACGGCTCGAACGCCCTGATGCGGATGGTCGAGGACGGCACCGAGTACCCGGACGTGGTCGTGAGCGCCGACGCCACGCTCCTCCGGGAGCGGCTGTACGGCGAGTTCACCGACTGGGACGTCGCGTTCGCGGCCAACAGCCTCGGCGTCGGCTACCGCGCGGAGACAGACCTGGGTCGGGCGCTCGACCGCGGCGAGCCGTGGTACGAGGTCGCCCTCGGGGCCGAGCCGGGCGAGGTCGCCATCGCGGACCCGGACCTGGACCCGCTGGGCTACCGGGCGGTCCAGGCTTTCGAACTCGCCGCGGCCGAGCACGGCCTCGAGGGGTTCCGCGAGGCGATGCTCGAGCGCGTCTACCAGGAGCCCGAGGAGCCACAGTTGCTCGCCGGCGTCGAGACGGGGGCGCGCGCGGCCGGGCTCGTCTACCGGAACATGGCCCTCGACCGCGACCTCCCCTTCCTCGAGTTCCCCGACGCGTACAACTTCGCCCGGGCCGGGCTGGCCGACCACTACGCGACCGTCGAGTACACGACCGACGACGGGTACACCGCGCGCGGCCGGCCGATCCTCTACAGCGCGACGGTACTCGAGAGAGCGGACAACCCGGACGCGGGTCGCCGTCTCGTGCGGTTTCTCCTCGACAACCCCGAGACTCTCGTCGAGGCGGGGCTGACGGTCACGGGCCGGCTGCCACAGTCCGAGGGCGACGTTCCGGAGGCGGTCCGGGCGTGAGCCTCGCCGACGCGGCCCCGAGCTGGCGGCCGTCCCGGCCGGAGCTGCTCGTCCCCGCCGCCCTCGGGGGGGTTCTCCTGCTGTACTTCGCGGTCCCGTTCGTCGCCTTTCTCTCCCGGGCCGGCGTGACCGGCGTCGTCGGCGACCTCTCGACCCCGGGCGCACAGCGGGCGATCCGGAACTCGCTCGTCACCGCGCCGGTGGCGACGGCGGTCGCAACAGTGCTAGGAGTGCCGCTGGCCTACGTGCTCGCCCGGCGGTCGTTCCGGGGCAAGCGGCTCGTCGAGGCGCTGGTGGTGTTGCCGCTTGTCGTCCCGCCCGTGGTGGGCGGCACGATGGTGCTGTCGGCGGTCGGCCGGTTCACCCCCGTCGGCGCCGCCGCGGCCGCCGCCGGCGTCCCGCTGACGGACAGTCTGCTGGGGGTCGTCCTCGCCCAGACCTTCGTCGCCGCTCCCTTCGTGGTGATCACCGCCCGGGCGGGCTTCGGCGCCGTCGACGAGCGCCTGGAGCGGGCCTCCCGGTCGCTCGGCTACGGTCCGGTCGCGACGTTCCGGAACGTCTCGCTGCCGCTGGCCCGCGGCGCTGTGCTCGCAGGGGTCGTCCTCACCTTCGCGCGCGCCGTGGGGGAGTTCGGCGCGACGATGATGGTCGCGTACAACCCCCGGACGGTGCCCACGCGGATCTGGGTCGAGTTCATCGCCGGCGGGGTCGACGCGGTCGTCCCGCTCGCGCTCGTGCTTCTGGGGATCGCGGTCCTCGTACTGACCGCGGTCCAGCGCCTCGGCCGGGTTCAGGCGGTGACCGACCGATGACCCTGGAGGTCGACGGCCTCACGCACCGGTACGGGGACGAGCCAGCAGTCGACGACGTTTCCCTGAGCGCCGCGGAGGGGGAACTCCTCGCGCTGCTGGGCCCGAGTGGCTGCGGGAAGACGACGGTCGTCCAGACCATCGCCGGCCACCTCCAGCCGACCGGGGGACGGGTCCGTCTTCGGGGAACCGACGTGACCGACAACCCCCCCGAGACGCGCCGGGTCGGGCTCGTCTTCCAGGAGCCGACGCTGTACCCCCACATGACCGTCGGCGAGAACGTCGCCTACGGGCTGAAAGCACGCGGGGTCGGGCCCGAGCAGCGCGCGGCGACCGTCGACGAGTACCTCGGACTGGTCGGGCTCGGCGACCGGTGCGACTCCTCCCCCCCGGAGCTGAGCGGCGGCCAGCGCCGCCGCGTCGAACTCGCCCGGGCGCTCGCGCCGGAGCCGGACGTGCTGTTGCTCGACGAACCGCTCTCTGCGCTGGACCGACAGCTCCGGACGGAACTCCGCGAGGAGGTCGCGCGCATCCAGCGCGAGACCGGCGTCACCACCCTCTATGTCACCCACGACCAGGAAACGGCGATGGCGCTGGCCGACCGGCTCGTGGTGATGAACGACGGCCGCGTCTCCGGGACCGGCGACCCGCGCACCCTCTACGAGTCCCCGCCGACGCCGTTCGTGGCGTCGTTTCTCGGCCGGTCGAACGCGCTCCCCGGAACTGTCGTCGGCCGGCAGCCGCTGCGAGTCGAGGTCGGCGGGGCCGAACTCGCGGTCGAGGGGGCGGGAGGTGACCACCCGACCGGGAGTGAGGTGACCTGCCACGTCCGGCCGGAGGCCCTCTCGCTGCGGTCGCCCGGACGCGACGGCCCCGAGCCCACGGGCCGGGGGCCGCCCGGCCGGAGTCCGGACGTCCCCGCCCCATCGCCGGAGGGCGTCGCCACGGCGCGCTCGCTGCAGGGTGAGGTCGAACGCGTCGCGGACCTGGGAAAGCGCTACGACGTGACGGTCCGGCTGGACGCCGGCGAGACCGTCCTCGTCGAGTGCAGGGAACGCCCCCCGACGGTCGGGAACCGGACTGCGGTCGAGATAGCCGGAGGGGCGGTGACCGTGTTCCGGCGCGGAGCCGACGGGGTGATGCGGGCCGCTGAGTAGGCAGACGACGCGGTCCGCCGAGTGAGTGGACGACCTGAGTCGCTGAGTGACCGGACGGCGCGGGTCGGTCCCCACCCACCCGGGCCCGCCGGGGTGGTGGGCGGCCAGTCGCCGTCAGTCGCCGGCCCGGTCTCTCGCGTTCACCGCGAGCACGGGCATCTCGGCGTGTCTGATGAGGCGTTCGGTCGTGCTTCCCATCAGATACCGGGTGAGTCCGGTCCGGCCGGCGGTCCCCATCGCCACCAGGTCGACGTCGTGCTCGTCGGCGTACGCCAGCAGGTCGCGGGCGGCCACACCCGTGCGGACCGCGGTGGTGGCTTCGAGCCCGCGCTCGCGGGCCTGCGTGGCGATCCGCTCGGTCGCGGCCTCGCCCTCGGCCTCGAGGTGGGCGGTGACCTCCTCGGGGACCGAGTAGCCCGGGCTGGCGGCCGCGTCACCGGCGTCGACGACCGTGACCGCGTGGACCCGGGCGCCGGTCCGCTCCGCGACGGCGAGCCCGGGCTCGACGGCGGCACCCGCCGGCTCGCTCCCGTCGGTCGGGATCAGGACCTCCTCGTAGCCGTCGCCGACCCGGCTGCGCTCGGTCGCCCGGGCCGTCAACACCGGCGCCTCGGAGCGGCTGACGACCCGCTCGGTCACGCTCCCGGCGACGTACCGGTCGACCCCCGTCCGGCCGTGGGTCCCCATCGCGACCAGTCCGACGTCGTGGTCGGCCGCATACTCCAGGATCGTCTCCGAGGGCTCGCCCCGGAGCGTGGCCGTCACGACGGCCTCCCCGTCGACGACCGTCCGGACCGTCTCGAGCGCTTCCTCCCCCTGGGCTTCGAGGCGGCCGACGAACTCCTCGCCGAGGCCGCCGGCGTCGAACGGGCCGCCGGCGCGCTGGAGGTCGAGGACGGTGACGACGTGGACGGTCGCGTCGAACGCGTCTGCGAGGTAGCGGGCGTGTTCGGCGGCCCGGACGGCGTGGTCGCTCCCGTCGGTCGGAACGAGGATGGTGTCGTACATGGTCTACCTGTAGCCGGGAAGCTACATAAACGGGGAGCCGCGTTCGCGAGCGGCGGGAAACGGAAGGCGAGAGCGGGGCGCGAGCCGGGACCTCTGCCGGCGAGAGCCGGTTGCGGCGCTACTCCGCCCGGTACTCCTTCTCGAAGCCGCGGAACTCCGTCCGGTGTGCCTCCTCGTCGGCGAGGAGGGTCACCGCGAGGTCCTCGGTGACCGGGTCGCCGGCCGCCTCCGCGGCCGCGACGAGTTCGCGGTAGGTCTCGATGGCGCCCTCCTCGGCGTCGAGCACGCCGCGGATGACCGACAGCACGTCGGTCGAGTCCTCGGGCGGCTGCAGCGAGTCCTGTCGGGCGACGAACTCGGCGGAGCCGGGCGGGCGGGCGTCGAGCTGTTTGAGTCGCTGGCCGAGACGTTCGGCGTGGGTGAGCTCCTCCTGGATGTCCTGCCGGAGGCTCTCTTTGATCTCCTCGGCCCGTACGCCGTCTAAGACGATCGCGTTCGTCTGGTAGTTCATCACCGTCTCGATCTCGTCGCTGTACGCCTCGCGCAGGAGTTCGACGACACGTTCTGAGGACATGACACGTCCGGCTACGCCGCGGCCGCTAATGTGCGTTCCGCCGACACCGACGCGAGCGCCAGCCGGCACCGTTCCGCCGACGCGAACACCGACCGACCCGTTCCGCTGCCAGCCGTGACGCCGGCCGTTCCTGTTCCGCCGACGGACCGTTTTAACACCCTCCGCCGACAACCACCGCGTATGCGAGGCTTCCGGATCGGCTCGGCGTTCGGCATCCCCGTCAGACTCAACTGGAGTTTCCTGGTCGTGCTCCCCTTCTTCGCGGCGTTTATCGCCTGGGACGTCGCCGCGCTGACGGGGATCATAAACGAGGTCTTCGGGTCGGCGATCGACCCCGGCCAGCTGGGAGAAGGAACGCTGGCGCTGGCGCTGGGGCTGGCCTCGGCGCTCGGGCTGTTCGGGGGCGTCCTGCTCCACGAGTTCGGCCACTCGCTGGTCGCCCTGCGTTACGGCTACGAGATCGAGTCGATCACCCTCTGGCTGCTGGGCGGCGTGGCGAGCTTCGAGGAGTTCCCCGAGGACTGGCGCCACGAACTCGTGATCGCGGTCGCGGGGCCGGCCGTGAGCGTGCTCGTCGGTATCGGCTCCTACGCCGTCTTTCTCGGGCTCCCCGCGGGTCTGGACCCGGCCCGGTTCGTCTTCGGCTACCTGGCCGTGCTCAACGTCGTCCTCGCCGTGTTCAATCTGCTCCCCGCGTTCCCGATGGACGGGGGACGCATCCTCCGGGCGCTGCTGGCACGCAACCAGTCACACGCGCAGGCGACACAGCAGGCCGCCGCCGTCGGGAAGGCCTTCGCCTTCGGGATGGCGATTCTGGGGCTGTTCGCTAACTTCTTTCTCATCCTGCTGGCCTTCTTCATCTACATCGCCGCCTCCAGCGAGGCACAGCAGACCTCGCTCAAGGCCGCCTTCGAGGGCGTGACCGTCCGGGACGTGATGACCCCCGAGGACCGGCTGATGACCGTCAGCGAGGACACGCCGGTCAGCGACCTCCTCGACCGGATGTTCGAGGAGCGCCACACGGGCTACCCGGTGGTCCGGAACGGGGGGCTCGTCGGGATGGTCACCCTCGACGACGCGGGCGCGATCAAGGAGGTCGAGCGCGACGCCTACCGCGTCGGGGACGTGATGTCGACCGACGTCCCGACGATCGACCCCGGGGCCGACGCGATGGAGGCGTTCCAGCGGATGCAGGAGAACGGCGTCGGCCGGCTCCCGGTCGTCGACGACGACGGCGGGGTCGTCGGGATCATCTCGCAGACGGACCTGATGCGTGCGTTCAACATCGTCCAGAAGAGCGGCCCGCCACAGGGGATCCGGCGGACCGAGCCCGGGGTCGGCCTCCGGTGAACCGTCGGTCAGCGGGTCTCGCCGGCTCCGGTCGCGCCCGACTCCAGTCGTAACCCGCTCCGGTCGCGCCCGACTCCGACTCCACTCGTGACCGGCACCGGCACACCCCGGACCTGTCCCGACAGCCGTTTCCCTCCCCCGTCCGTGGGTTCGGTATGTCGCTCGGGCTCCGGGTGGCGATGGTCCTCGTCGGCCTGGGCGTGTTCGCCCTCTACGCCCTCGGCGCGGTGGGGCTTTACCTGCTCCTGCAGTGGCTGGTGCGCGGGGCGGCGCTGGGAGCGACTGCCGCCGTCCTCCTGGTGTTCGTGGCTGTCGGAGCGTACCTGAACTACCGGTCCGGCCCGGCGCGGCTGGTCGCCGGGCTGGAGGCTCGCGAACTCCCCCGGGGGCGCGCGCCGGGCGTCTACCGCCGGCTCGACCGCCTCGCCGCGGGGATGGGGGTCGACCCGCCGCCGCTTCTGGTCGCGGACCTCGGAATGCCGAACGCGCTGTCGGTCGGCGGCCCCCGCCGGAGCGTGGTAGTGCTGGACCGCCGGCTGCTGGAGGTGCTGACCGTCGACGAACTCGAAGGTATTCTGGCCCACGAACTCGCGCACATCCGCGGCTACGACACCTTCGTCCAGACGATGGCGGTGAGCCTGGTCCGGTCGCTGTCCGCCCTCGTGGGGGTCCTGTTGCTGCCGCTCCTGCTGCTCGCGTACGGGCTCGACCGCGGGCTGGCGTGGGCATCGGGCCGGCCGACGCGGGGTGGGTCGGTCGGCGAGTGGGTCCGGCTGGGTGCGGTGCTCGCCGTCGGGCTCCTGTTGAGCATGTTCACGCTCGCGGTGCTCGCCTACTCCCGGCGCCGGGAGTTCGTCGCCGACGCCCGCGCCGCCGAGGCGACGGGGAAACCGCAGGCGCTGGCGCGGGCGCTCTGGAAGATCCGCCGCGCGACGGAGTCGATGTACGGGCTGCGCTCGCTTCTGTACACCCACAGTGAGGACGACTACCGGTTGCTCTCGACACACCCACCCGTCGAGGAGCGGATCCGGCGGCTGGCCGGCGAGCCGCCGGAGGGCCGACAGCGACAGTCCCGACTGCTCCGGTAGGCGCCCGCCCCGGCGCCCGTGGCGACCCCCGCCTCACCGCCGCGGCTGGACCGGCAGGTCGACGCCGGTCGGCCGCTCGCGGTCGTGGTAGACCGTGTTGGTGGCGACGCGTCGCTCGCGCCCGCCCGGGGAGTCGCCCGTGTTGTGGTTGACGTCGTACCGCGGGAAGTTCGAGGAGGAGACGTCGAGTCTGATCCGGTGGCCCGCCCGGAAGACGTTCGCGGTCGGGTAGGGATGGACCTCGAACTCGTAGACCTCGCCGGGCGCGACCGGGTCCGGCTCGCGGCGGCCGTTCCGGTAGCGGGCCCGGCAGACCCCGTCGCAGAGATTCAGCGCGAACCCCCCGGGGTAGTCCTCGCTCGGCGGGTACTCGTCGACCAGCTTCGCGGTGAAGTCCGTGTCGACCGCGTCCGTCGACGCGTGGACCCGGACCCGTATCGGCCCCGCTATCTCGACCGACTCCTCCAGGGGTGGCGTCCGGAAGACGAGCACGTCCTCGCGCTGTTCGAGGGGGCCGTATGGCGGCTCCGCGCCGAAGGTCTCGGGCCGAGTGCGCTGGTCGTAGCCGCCCCGGCCGGTGGTGCTCAGCGTCGGCCGGTCCGCCAGCGGCAGCTCCAGCAGGTTCTCCTCGCGGGGTTCGAAGGTGTAGTACGACGAGCAGTTGCCCCCGAGCGTCGGCACCGGGTCGGCGGGGTCGAACTGGTAGGTCGTGCTCGCCTCCTCCGCGGCGGGCCGGTCGGGCGCCAGCCGGCCGTCGGGCTGGGCGTAGTAGGTCCGGAACTCGGTGTCGGGCAGGGGCCAATCCTCGCCGCCCGCCCACCGGCCGCCGTGGCGGAGCCGGCCGTTTCTCGCGGTCGCTTCCGCGGGCGCGTCGACGCCCATCCGGAAGTAGGTCACCGGCTCGCGGTCCCAGGTGTCCGCCCCCTTCAGGTACCGGTCGAAGAAGGCCAGCTTCGTCTCCCGGAAGTCCACCCGGGCGGCGTCGCCGAAGGCGGCCTCCCCCGAGTACGGCTTGCTCCACGAGGAGGTCCCCCCGTGGGTCCAGGGCCCCATCAGGAGGTAGTGGTCGCTGTCTTTCATGTCGGCGAAGGCGGTGAAGTTGTCGCAGGTCGCCTTCGTGTAGGAGTCGTACCACGCGCCGGAGTAGACCGTGGGGACGTCGGCGCTCTCCTCGCGGTAGCGCCGGAAGTTCACCCCCCGCCGGCTCCACAGCTCGTCGGTCCCGTCGCTCTCCATGAAGTCGAAGACCCACTCCTCGTAGTTCGGGATGTGTCGCAGCGGGGACTGTCCCCGGACGGGCGGCTCGCTCGCGAGCACGTCCCGGGTGTCCACGTCCGCGAGCGCGCGCTGGACGTCCGCGTCCTCGAGGGCACGCTTGGCGAAGCCGCCGCCGATGGTCAGCGCCCAGGTCAGCCACCGCAACTCGAAGGCGCCGCCCTGCCGGAGGACGGCGTCCCAGGCGTCCGCGGCCCCCTGGTTGACGAACATCGCCGACAGCGCGGGCGGGTCGAGGGTGGCGAGCCCGCTCTGGACCCAGGCCATGTAGGAGGTGCCCATCGTCCCGACCTGGCCGTCGCAGTAGTCCCGGTCGGCGAGCCACTCGACGGTGTCGTAGCCGTCCTCGGGCTCGTTGACGAGCAAGTAAAAATCGCCCTCGCTCTCGAAGCGCCCGCGGACGTCCTGGATGGCGACGACGTAGCCCCGCTTGGCGAACCACCGGCCCTGCATGTCGACGAACGTGCGGCTGCGCTTGTCGTAGGGCGTCCGGACCAGCAGCGCCGGCAGCGGCTCCCCGACGGGCGCACCCGTCCCGTCGGCTGGGCGGTAGACGTCGGTCGCGAGCGCGGTTCCGTCCCGGGTGTCGACCATCACGTCCTGGTGGACGGTCACGCCGTACTCCGGCCCCGAGGCGACCGCGGGGTCGAGTGTCATGGCTTCCCATCGCACACCGGGGACAAAAGCGTGTGGACAGTCGAGACACCCGTCACCGCTATACCGTCGCGGAAGCAAACCCCGGGTATGGGACTGCTGGACCGTCTGGGCGGACGCGAGGACGTCCCGGGCGTGGGGCTGTTCGTCGACGGCCCGAACGTCCTCCGTTCGGAGTTCGACGTGGACCTCGACGACATCCGAGCGTTCGGAGCCGAGGAGGGGGCGGTTCGCCTCGCGCGGCTCTATCTCGACGAGAACGCGCCGGCGAGCCTGGTCCAGGCCGCCGAGGAGCGGGGGTTCGAGGTGACAGTCACCAGCGGCGACGTCGACGTCCGGCTGGCCGTCGACGCGACCGCCGCGGCCGTCCAGCACGTGGTGGACACGCTCGTCGTCGTCTCCCGGGACAGCGATTTCAAACCGGTCCTGGAGCGGGCGGCGGCCCGCGGCGTCGAGACGGTGGCGCTCGCGCCCGGCGAGTACGGCCGGTCGGACGCGCTGCGCAACGCCGCCCAGCGGTCGCTGACGCTATAGGGAGTCGAGTCGGTCCTGGACGGTCACCGTCTCGGACCCGTCGGCCGCGGGGGCAACGAACGTCAGCGAGCCGCCGCGGTACTCGGCGAGGACCATCCGGGGGAAGGCGATGCCGGTCACCGTCGTCCCGGTGAGCACGGACTCGACCTCGCGGCGCTCGAAGCCGGTCAGGTCGTAGCCGGCCTCCCCCGCCCACTCCTCGAAGCGCTCGTAGCGACCCAGGAGTCGCCGTCCGGGGTCGGTGCGGGCCGTCTCGGCACGCGGGCAGACACAGTCCCCACAGAGCCTGACGTCGAAGCCCTTGATCCGGCCGTCGTCGTCGAGGTCGTGGAGCCGCCGGACGACCCGGTCCTGCTGGTCCCGGCCCGTCGCCGGAGCCAGCGAGCGGAGATACAGCTCCAGCCTGGGGGGCTCGGTCACGGCTCGACCCTCGGTTGCCTCGGCATAGGCCGTCCTACGTCAGAATCCCGTTTCAACGTGATTGACAGCGGCGTAAGTGGGTGAGCGGGAGGTAGCCTCGCGAGGGGTCTGCCGGGCCACGGTCCGCGGGGCCGCGGGTCGGGCGGAGCCGCCGAGCCCCGCCCGAAGAGTCACCGAGGCGGATCGCTTTTGCCCGGCGGCGGCCGACGGGGCGGCATGTTCCAGCCAGTACTCGACGACCACCTCCACCTCGACCCCGTCAACGGCCGCGGGGCCGCCGCCGCGAAGGACTTCGCTGCCGCCGGCGGGACCCATCTGCTCGTGCTCAACAAACCCTCGTGGGACCTCGTCGGCGAGGTCGACGAGGGCGAGGACTTCCGGGAGGCCTTCGAGCTCACCTGCGAGGTGACGCGGGAGGCGAGCGACGAACTGGAAGGGCGGGCCTGGCCGGTGCTCGGCGTCCACCCCGCGCTGGTCTCGCAGCTGGTCGACCGGGGCTACGACCCCGAGGGGGCCCGCGACCTGATGCAGGCCGGGCTGGACGTCGCCGCCGAGTTCGTCGCCGACGGGCCCGCGCTGGCGCTGAAATCCGGCCGACCGCACTACGACGTCGACGACGCCGTCTGGGCGGCCTCGAACGAGGTGATGCGCTATGCCTTCGAACTCGGCGCCGAGGTGGGGTCGGCAGTCCAGCTACACACCGAGGGCGGCGAGGATTTCACCGAGGTCGTCGAGTGGGCCGAGGACGCCGGCCTGCCCCGGGAGCGCGTCGTCAAACACTACTCCTCCGGGCCCGTCGAGGGGCCGGTGCCGAGCGTCATCTCCCGCAAGGACGAACTCCGGGCGGCCGTCGAGTCGGGCGAGCCGTTCATGATGGAGACGGACTTCATCGACGACCCCGACCGGCCGGGGGCGGTGCTGGGGCCGAAGACGGTCCCGCGCCGCACGCGCTGGCTGGCCGAGGAGGGCCACGAGGACGCGCTCCGGACCGCACACGTCGAGACGCCCGCACGGGTGTACGGGATCGACACCGAGGAGACCCTGGAGGAGCCGGAGGATGGCGGTGCCTGACCGTCGCTGCCCGGACTGCGGCGTTACCATGGAGGGGATGACCCTCCGGAGCACCGGCGGGCACAACCTCCAGGTCGTCTCCGGGGAGAACCGCGAGGGCATTCTCGGGAAACTCGGCATGAACCAGACCTACGGGGCCGAGACGCTGGTCTGTCCGGAGTGTGGGCTGGTGCGGCTGTACGCCGAGCTGGAGGAGTAGCGCGGGGCGACACAGAAACCGTGTGGGCCGCGAGCGCGTGCCGAGCGCAATGCGAGGCCGCGCGAGCACGGGGAAAGGCAGGCGTACTGGGAGCAGGCAGACACCAGCATCCGCGCGCCGCAGGCGCGCGGTTCTCGCGAGCGGCGGCGCCGCTCGCGCTTTTTTCGCCCACGTTTTTTCGCCGAGCGGGTTGCGGGCCGCCGGCCCGCAACCACATGCCGTGGCGGCTTTGCCGCCACGCGGTGCGCGGAGCGCACCCGAGGCGAAAAAAGGTGGTTCGTGAGTTTTTTGCGTACCACCGCGGAAGCGGGGGTATGCTAACCGTCCGGGCGCCGGCCACCAGCGCGAACCTCGGCAGCGGGTTCGACGTCTTCGGCGTGGCCCTGGAGCGTCCGGCGGACATCGTCCGCGTCGAGAAGGCCGACCGGACGACCATCGACGTGACGGGAGCGGGCAGCCAGTACATCCCCGAGGACCCCGAGAAGAACACCGTCGGCGCCGTGGCGGAGGCGCTGGACGCGCCGGCACACATCCGGATCGACAAGGGGATCCGACCGGCCTCCGGGCTGGGCTCCTCGGCAGCCAGCGCCGCCGCCGCGGCGGTCGCGCTGAACGAGCTCTACGACCGCGGGAAGTCCCGCGAGGAACTCGTGCCGGTCGCCGCGGAGGGCGAGGCCGTCGTCTCCGGGGACGCCCACGACGACAATGTCGCCCCCGCGATCCTCGGGGGGTTCACCATCGCCACGCCCGGGGGCGTCCGGTGTGTCGACGCCGACGTACCGCTCGTGGCCTGCCTGCCCGACATCGTCGTCTCCACGCGGGACGCCCGCCGGGTCGTCCCCGACGGGATGCGGGTGAGCGAGCTGGTCGAGACGGTGGGCAACGCCGCCACGCTCACGACGGGCATGCACCGCGACGACCCCGAACTCGTGGGGGAGGGGATGTACGACTCCGTCGTGACGCCGGCCCGCGCGGAGCTGATCGACGGCTACGACGCCGTCCGGGAGGCGGCCTTCGAGGCCGGTGCGACCGGCGTCACGATCAGCGGCGCCGGCCCGACGGTCATCGCGGCCTGTCACGAGGGGGACCGCCGCGCCGTCGGCGTGGCGATGCTGGATGCCTTCGAGGACCGCGGGGTCGACGCCTGGGTCTACCAGACCGCGATCGGGGGCGGCGCGACCCTCTACTGAGTCGTGCCGTTGCCGGAGCCGGGAGCGAGTCAGTCCTCGGATTCGGGGGCGTCGACCGCCGGGGACCGGCCGGGGTCCCGGTCGGCCGCGTCGCCGTCCCGGACCCGGAAGCCATCGGTTTCGGCCCGGCCGGAGAGTTCCCGCTGGGGGAAGGGGATCTTGATCCCCTCCTCGTCGTAGGCGCGCTTGACCGCCCGGACGACCGAGGAGGTGGCCCGCCACTTCTGCTGGGGGGTGGGGCGGTCGATCCAGAAGCGGAGCTCGATCACCACCGCGGAGTCCCCGAAGGCCTTCGGGATGGCCTGGGGCGGCGGCGTCGGCGCGACCGCGTCCACGCCGTCGATGGCGTCGAGGGCGACGTCCTGGGCACGCTCGGGGTCGACCTCGTAGTCCACGCCGACGTCGACCCGGACCCGCAGCCGGCCCCGCTCGCTGCGGTTGATGACGGCGCTGTCGCTCACCTTGTCGTTCGGGATGACGATCGACTCGCCGTCGAAGTTCTCCAGCCGGGTGTTGAAGACGGTGATCTTGGTGACGATCCCCTCCTGGTCGCCGACCTCGACCCAGTCGCCGATCGTGAACGGGCGGGCGAACATCAACACGAGACCGGCGATGAGCGAGCCGAGCGTCTGCCGGGCGGCCAGGCCGACGACGATCCCCAGGAAACCGGCCCCGACCAGCAACCCGGAGAGGTTGATCCCCCAGACGGTGAGGGCGGTGGCGACGGTGACCGCGATGATGGCGAGGTTCCCGACCCGGTAGACGACCTCCTCCTGGTGTTCGGTAATCCGGTCGGCGCCGCGGCTGTACCGCGCGACCGACTCCTCGAAGACGTCGACGGCGACGTAGGCGAGCAGAAAGAGTACCGCCGTGGTTCCGAGCTTCGTCAGCAGGGGCAGGGAGAGCCCGAGAAACCGGAGGATGTCGAGTGCGAGCGCCACCAGCCCCCAGATCCCGAGCAAGGTGATCCCGGCGGCGGCGAGCAGCCCGACCTGCAGCACCCGGAGTACGACCGTGCTCACCGTGGTCGGGATGTAGTCGTTGACCAGGCCGGCGGTGTCACTCGCCCGGCCGCGGGGAGTGAGTCGGCTGAGCAACCGCCCGGCGAGCCCGACGAGGTAGGGTGCGACGACGAACGAGAGCCCGAGCGCGACCAACACGACCAGGACGGTCGCAAGGGCCCGGGCCTCGGCCGTACTCACGCTGTCGACGAAGCGCTGGAGTTCGACGGGGACCGACTGTGCGAGCACGGCCGCTGGCTGCATATCCGGCCGGATGTGACGGGCGAACTTGGGGGTTTTCCCTTCGGCCGCCGGGGCTCAGGCGGGTATTTTCGCCGTCTCCCTCACCGCCACCGTTCGGTCGCCCCGGCCCACACCTCGAGCGGCTCGCCGTAGACGAGGTGGGGGTCGCCGGTCGGCGCGTCGAAGCCGTTGGTCCGGAACAGCGTGTTCTCCCGCACGTCCCAGGTCGCCGGCCGGAGCTGCCAGGGGTCGTGCTCGATGGCCGAGTAGCGGATCTCCCCGTCGGACCCCTCCGCGAAGTAGCGGTACCGCTCGACGAGGAAGTGTTCTACACTGCCGGGCTCGGGCTGGAACCGCTCGCCGTCGGGGCCGTAGGTGGCGTCGAAGCGGGCCGCCCGCGCCCCGGGGGTGCGCCGCCGGCTCGCGAAGTCGACCCGCCCATCCGGTCCCCCGGGCTCGTAGTCGATGTCCGCCCAGTAGTACGGCAGGTGGTTGAACAGCCGGGCGCCGACGACGCCGAGCAGGTCGTCGGCGTCGAGGCTGAAGAAGTAGACGCCGGGAGTGTCGTCTCCGCCTCGCGGCTCCGCCGCCTGGCTGTCCGAGGTGCGTCGCCCCGCCGGCGCCTCGCAGCGCACGTACGTCCGGAGGTTCAGCTCCGGCGTCGACAGCCCGACGGCCGCCGGCAGCCCCTCCGGGCGGATGTTCCGGATCGCGAAGGGCACGACCGAAAGGTAGGCGTCGCCCTCGAAGGTGTCGACGGACAGCCGGTCGGGCAGGCGGGGCGCGAGCAGGTCGGGCTCGACCGGCCAGCTCGCGAACAACGCGTCGCGCCACTCCATCTCGAAGTCGGGCATGGCGGGCGTAAGGGCCGCGCCACACAGAGGGTTTCGCCTCAGCTATGCGGGCGTCAATGGCGGACCGGCCGGGGGATGAAAAGCGGGTGCTCGCGACCTACGCCAGCGACCGCTCGAGGAACCGCTCTCTCACTTCCTCGTCGGGGACCGGACACTCCTCCTGCTTGCCGAACACCTCGTAGCGGTACTCGCCGACCAGGTCGTAGGCGCCGTCCCGAAGTCCCTCGGGAAGGTATATCAGCGGGTACAGAAGCGGGACCGGCCCGTCGAGCAGCCGGCTGACCCGGAGGACGGCCTCGGACTTGGTGTAGTACTCGTCGCCGTCGACCAGGACGACCGAGTCGAAGTACTCGGGGTCCATCCCGACCCGCGAGAGGAGTTCCCGGCCCACGTCTGACTGGAGCGGGGCAAAGAGCACCTTTCCTTCCCGGTCCAGCCTGACGATGGTCCGGACGCTCCAGTTACAGAGGTTACAGACCCCGTCGAACAGCAGCACCGGCCGGTCGATGTCGTCGACGACCTCCTCCGGGGGGCGGTCGGTGTCGAGGGCGTCGCCACCCGTACCGGAGGACCCCGGTTCCTCCTCGGAGACCTCCGCCGGGGTGCGTGGCTCCTCGCCCTCGGCGGTGACGGGGATCTCGACCATCTACACGCCGCGGCCCTGGAGTTTCTCCTCCTCGGGGAGGTCGACGTTGGCGTCGCCGGACATCCCCTGGCCGGCGTTGGAGGCGATCTCCACGAGCGTCTCGGGGTCGTCCCAGTTGTTGACGGCCTCGACGATGGCGGTTCCCATCGCCCGGGGGTTCTCGGCGCCGAAGATACCCGACCCGACGAAGATGCCGTCACAGCCGTGGTGCATCATCAGCGCGGCGTCGGCGGGCGTGGCGATCCCGCCGGCGGCGAAGTTCACCACCGGAAGCCGGCCCCTGTCGGCGGTCTCGTGGACGAGGCTCGCGGGTGCCTCGTGCTCGCGGGCCCACTTCTCGCGTTCCTCGTGGCTCATCCCCTCCAGTTTTCGGATCGCTCCCTTGATGTTACGCTGGTGGTGGACGGCCTGGTTCACGTCGCCGGTCCCTGCCTCGCCCTTGGTGCGGATCATCGCCGCGCCCTCGTCGATCCGGCGCAGCGCTTCCTGGAGATTCCGGGCCCCGCAGACGAAGGGGGCGGTGAAGTCGCGCTTGTCGATGTGGTAGCGGTCGTCCGCGGGCGTGAGCACCTCGGACTCGTCGACCATGTCCGCGCCCGCGGCCTCGAGGATCTCCGCTTCCTTGGTGTGGCCGATGCGGGCCTTGCCCATCACCGGGATCGAGACTTCGTCGATGATCTCCTGCAGGGAGGCGGGGTCGGCCATCCGGGCGACGCCGCCGCGCTTGCGGATGTCCGCCGGAACGGCTTCGAGGTTCATCACCGCGACCGCGCCGACGTCCTCCGCGATGCGGGCCTGTTCGGCGTTGACGACGTCCATGATCACGCCGCCTTTCTGCATCTTCGCGAAGCCGCGCTTGACCAGCTCGGTCCCGCGCTGCAACTCCTCCAGGTCCGTGTCGTCGTTCATACCGGAGCCGAGGGTCTGGATTCACTTAACCAATCGGTTGTCCCCCACACGCCCCGGTGGAAACGGGCCTGTCGGCCCGCCGGCCGGCGGACGACCGGTAGGGTTTTGGACGCGCTGGCCCGGGGAGGAGATATGGCAACGGCTGGCGTCGGCGCCCGGGTCGAGAAGCTGGTCGCGCGCTACGTCGGCGGCCGGGTTCCCGACAGCGAGGGGCTGCCCCGCTACGTCGCACCCCTCCCCGAGTGGCTCGAGGACATCGGGCTCCGGCTGGCCTGGCCGGTCGTCCTCGTCAATCTCGCCGGCACCGCCTTCGGCTTCTGGTACTACCGGTTCCAGCTCGCGGACACCTCACTGGTCGCCTGGCCGGTGGTTCCCGACAGCCCGGTGGCGACGCTGTTCATCGCGCTCTCGCTGGCGGCCTGGCGGCTGGACGTCCGTGCCGGACCGCTACACGTCCTCGCCTTCTTCGGCTGTATCAAGCTGGGGGCCTGGACCCCCTACGTCCAGCTCTTTTTGAACGGTCCCGGCGGGATCGCTGCCTGGCTGTACTGGTTTTTGATTCTCAGCCACGCCGCGATGGTCGTCGAGGCCTTCCTGATCCACCGGTACGCCAGCTTCACCGTCGGGTCGGTGGCCGTCGCCGCCCTCTGGTACGGCTTCAACGACGTGGTCGACTACTTCTGGCCCCTTGTCGGTGACTTCCACCACACGGTTCTGCGTGCGGAGGCCACCGGGACGGGCATCAGCCACGCCCTGCCCGCACACGGCTACGCGGCCGCGTGTGCGGTCGTGCTCACCTTCGCCTGCATCTTCTTCGCGCTGTCGACGCGAGTCGAGAAACTGAAGGCCGGCGGGTGAACCGACGCGGCAGGCCCGGCAGGCGGCACGCCCAGCTAGCTCAGTTCGCGCTTGAAGACCTCGTCCGGGCGGATCCGCAGGATCACCCGCTCGGACTGGATGGGGTTGGGGTACTCCTGGTCCATGTACCGCTGTGCGAGTTCGTCGATGTGCTCGCGGGCGCCCTCGGTCGTCGTCTCCTCGACTTCACCGGTCACCGACAGATAGCGGTAGGGGTTGTCGGGGTCGACCATGCTCGCGGCCACCCGCGGGTCCTCGGCGACGTTTTTCGCCTTCCGGCGGTGTCGTTCGGTGTTGACCAGCAGCCGGTCGTCGTCGGCGTCGTAGTCGACCCAGACCGGCGTGTTGTGTGGCCTGCCGTCCGGGAGCATCGTCACCACGTGGGCGATCGTCGGCTTCTCGAACAGGTCGTGGAATGTTTCCGGGATCTCCGGCATCACCGGGAGGTGTCGCGCCTGCCTAATCAGCCTGCGGGTCGGCGCGGCCGGGTCGGGGTCCGCGGCACGCGACCGCCGCCCGCAGAGGGGCGCCGCCCGTGGCTCAGAGGTCGAGGTCGGCGTCCTCGCCGTTGCGGGAGTGAGAGCGGACCCACAGCTGCCCGATCCGCGAGAGTCGGGTCCGGTAGGACTTGCCGTGTGCCTCCTGTTCGATGTACCCCTTGCCGCCCGGACCGAGCCTGTCGACATTGTAAATGACCTTCGACCGGAAGGAGTCGGTGTACTCCTCGCCGAGCTCGCGGGCCAGCCGCTGGGCGAGCTCCGACACCGACTCGAACTCGCCGTGCTCCCCGAGAGTGAAGAGGATCACCTCCTCGAAGGGTTTGACGTTCGAGAAGGAGGCGACGGGGAGCTCGACGATGTGGCTGCCGTCGATCTCCTTGGCGCCGATGGTGGTCCCGCGCTCGTCGAACTCGCTCAGAAGCGACCGGGCGCTCTCGAAGCGTTCCTCGATGCGGTCGGCGGTCGCCCCCTCGAGGTCGTCCTGCAGGTCGGCAAGCAGGTCGCGCTGGGCGCGCAGCTCCTCGGCCAGCTCGGTCTCGAGGTACTTCTCGGGGACGGTGTAGTAGGTGTGGATCCGGTTGCGGTCCCCCTCCCGCTCGACCATGATCGAGTGGGCGGCAGTCGCGAAGGCGAAGGAGACGGTACGGGGCATCGCGGAGACGTTGACCCAGACCTCGTTGCCCCGGTCGAGTTCCTCGTTGATGAGTTCGAACGCCTGTTCGAAGGCGGTGTCGTAGTCGTAGACGTCCTCGATGGCGACCCGTTCGGTGTTCGCGCCCAGCAGGTTCCGGTAGTCCTGCTCCAGTTTCTCCGCGAGATTGCGGGAGTACTCGACGTTTGCCTCGCTGCCCACCGACCCCTCCAGCAGGATGACTCGGTCGACATCCATCTGCTCGCGCACCAGCGGCGCGATGAGCCGGTCGTAATCGAAGCCGACCGGGACGATGTGGGTCTGCATGGACCGCCGTTGGCCGCGGGAGGTCGTTAAGCCTCCGGGTCAGTCCGCCGGGAGCCGTCAGTCAGCCGAGAGGCGCTCGTAGACCGAGGCGTCCTCGTCGGCCGTCGGGGAGGTGGCCGCCGAGACGCCGACGGTCAGGACCAGCCCCAGAATCATCCCGAGGACCGACGCCGACCAGCCGCCCAGCCCCGGCGCGACCGGGAGCTGGTACGAGGAGGGAACGGCCGGGACGAAGACGCTGGCGAGGTAGAACGTCTGGCTCCCCACCACCCCCGCGAGGATGCCGTCGCGGGTCGTCCCCCGCCAGTACAGCGCCACGGCGACGGGAAGTGCCAGCTGTGCGAACCCGCCGAATGCGGTCTCGCCGATCTGCAGGAGCGTGGCAGGCTGGAACAGACTGATGACGAAGGAGACCAGCGCGAGCGCGACGACGCCGACCCGGCCGACCAGCGCCTCGCGGCGCTCGGTGACGCCCTCGGCGACCTGCCGGTAGACGTCCCGCGTGAGATACGACGACCCCGACAGCAGCATCGAGTCGCTGGAGGACATCATCGCGGCGACCGCGCCGGCGATGACCAGCGCCGCGAACCAGCCGGGCGTGTACGCGGTCAAAAGCGGCGGGAGGATCCGACCGTTGACGTTCGGCGTCACGCCGAGGCCGGCGGCCCACGCGCCGAGCATGAACGCCGGGACGAACAGGAGAAGCACCAGCACCGGCCACAGCGTGAACGTCCGCTTGATGACCGCCGAGGACTTCGCGACGAAAAAGCGCTGGTTGACCTGCGGGAACATCGTCACGCCGAAGGCGATGCTGACGGCCGTCGAGATGATGTACGCCGGGGTGTACAGCCCCCCGCCGAGCGAGAGGTGTCCAGGAGTGTTCTCCGCGAGCAGCGCCGTCGCCGCGGCGGGGCCACCGACGGCACCGAGGATCCAGACAGCCGCCAGCCAGACGATCCCCAGCATGAAGATGCCCTGGAGGGTGTCCGTCCAGGCGACGCCGCGCATCCCCGAGAGGGCGACGTAGACGATCATGAAGAGGGTCACCCCGCCGGCGCCGGCCCAGTAGGGCACGGCCCCGTCGGTCAGCGCCGCCAGCGCCGTCCCCGCGCCCTGCTGTTGCAGCGTGATGTAGGGGACGAGCCAGAAGAGGCTGATCCCCGCGACGAGCACGCGCAGGCGCCGCGACCCGAAGCGGTCTCCGAGCATCTCGCCGAGGGTGACGTGGCCGTGTTTGCGCCCGACAAGCCACTGCTTGTAGCCGACGACGTACCAGAGGATCCCGAAGAGGACGCCGTCCATCAGCCCCATCACGAGCAACCACTCGGGGCCGTTGGCGAAGGCGGCGGTCGGGCCAGCGAAGAAGGTAAACGCCGACAGCAGCGTCGCGAAGGTGGTAAACAGCAGGACGACGGTCCCGAACGTCCGGCTCGCGAGGAAGTAGTCCTCGGCGGTGCGGTCGGTCAGCCGGTAGGCTACCAGCCCGACCCCGAGCGTGAGCACGAGGTAGGCGACGATGATGCCGACCTGCAGCCCCGTCTCAGCCATCGACCTCACCCCGCGACTCGACGCCCAGCCCCCAGGCGGTCCGCGTGAAGACGTAGAAGACCCCCGCGGTGAGGACCATCCAGCCGACGTGCCACCAGACCCAGACCGGGAGGCCGGCCACGACCTGACTGGACCCCCACAGGAACCACGGGACGGCGAGCGCCACGAGCACTACCGCGACGATACTCCATGCGTATTTCGCGTCCGAAGCGGGCATCCGTACGCTGAATTAACGACGGAGATGCAAAAAGAATGTTGGTAGCACTCAATGGGCTTTATTGAAGAGGAATTCTATTCATATCCGTCCCGGGCGGCGGCCCCAGTCTTATCCGTCCGGGCGGTGACGAGTGGGGGGTTCCGGGGATGAGACGGTACGTACCACATACACAACAGTTTGTGTCCTGATAGGAGTCTTCCGGGTGCCAGTAACGGGTACTACGACGTTATGCCCCCGACAGACATCTAGTGCTACGACCAACATGGCATCCGAAACCGTCACGGACCCCGAGCCGGCCGGAGACAGCGCACAGCCCGCGGGACAACAGGTCGGAGACGCGGGGCTGAACGAGAACGTCGCGGGGGCGCTGTCGTACCTGTTCGGCTTCCTCACGGGCGTGCTGTTTTTCGTCATCGACGACCGGCCGGAGGTCCGGTTCCACGCCGCACAGAGCGTCCTGCTCTCGGTGGCTGCTATCGGGTCGTTTGTCCTGCTGACCGTCCTGAACACGGTGCTGTTCGCCAGCCTGTTCGGCGGCACGTTCGTCGTGGCCACCGTCCTCTGGCTCCTCTTCTCGCTGGTGTGGCTGGTCGTCGGGGTCGGCGGGTTCGTTCTCTGGCTGTACATGATGTACAGCACCTACACCGGCAGGACGGTCGCGCTCCCTGTGGTCGGCAGCCTGGCGAGAAGCGTCGCGTCGAAGTAGCGGTCCCGGAGTGGGGCTGGCCGGTCCTTCGGTTCCAGCGGTCGCAAGCGTGGGCGAACCCGTCAGGTATTTCGGGTGACAGACCCGTATGTACGCTGTCCATGAGCCGATTCATGGCATCACCATCCACACCATCACCGTCCCGCCAGGGGCAGATTCACCATGCAGGATTCAGCCAAGTATCTCATTCACGCGAACATCCGCGCGAGCGGGGTGGTCGAACGGAGTGACGTCGTCGGCGCGATCTTCGGGCAGACGGAGGGGTTGCTGGGGTCGGACCTCGACCTCCGGGACCTCCAGGAGTCCTCGAAGGTCGGCCGCATCGACGTCGACATCGACTCGGAGGGCGGCCGTTCGTTCGGGACGGTCACCGTCGCGAGCGGGCTCGACAGAGTCGAGACCGCCGTTCTCGCCGCAGCCCTGGAGACGATCGAGCGGGTCGGTCCCTGCCGGGCCGAACTCCGTGTCAGCAACATCGAGGACGCCCGCGCCGCCAAGCGCCGGGAGCTGGTCGACCGCGCCGTCGAGCTGCTCGCGGAGTTCGACGACCGCCAGCTCACCAGCGAGGAGCTACTCGCGGAGGTCCGCCAGCGCGCCGAGGTCGGCGACATCACCGACTACGAGGGGCTCCCCGCCGGCCCACGGGTGGCCGACAGCGACGCGGTCATCGTCGTCGAGGGTCGGGCCGACGTCCGCCAGCTGCTGGGGTACGGGATCAAAAACGCCGTCGCCGTCGAGGGGACGGACGTCCCCGACGCCGTCGCGGAGCTGAGCGCCGACCGGACGGTCACTGCCTTCCTCGACGGCGACCGCGGCGGCGACCTGATCCTCCGGGAACTCGCCCAGGTCGGGGATGTCGACTACGTCGCCATCGCCCCGACCGGCGAGTCCGTCGAAGACCTCTCCCGGGAGGCCGTCCTCGACGCACTCCGGGAGAAGGTACCCTACGAGGAGTTCGAGCGGGAGGCGCCCTCGGGGAGCGACGAGTCCGCGCCGCCGGTCGACGCCGACGGCGGTAGCACGGTCGCGGCTGAGGCCGGGAGCGCGGACGCTACCGGACCCGACTCGCCGGACGGCTCGACCGACGCTCGGGAGCCCGAGCGGAGCGACGACCGGGCCGGGAGCTCGACGAACGGGCAAAGCACGGAGGCGGAGGCCGGCGAGGGAACGACAGCCAGCGAGGACGACGGGGAGACGGACGCCAGCGACGAGCCGGACGGGGAGGGGGCGACCCCGCCGGACGGGGCCGAGTCGGTCGAGCAGCGTGACGCGTCCGCCGAGCCGGAGACGCTCCCGGGTCACGTCAGCGCCGTCATCGGGGGGCAGACGGGCCGGGCGCGGCTGCTCGACGCCGGGTTCGGGACGCTCGCCGAGGTCGACGCCGACGGGGTCTTCGACGCCGTCGCCGACGCGGAGGCGGTGCCCGCAGCGGTCGTCCTCGACGGGCCGCTGAGCCAGCGCGTGCTCGACGTGGCCGCCCAGCGCGGCGTCGGACAGGTCGTCGCGGCGGACACCGACTCCTTCGTCAAACAGCCCACGGGCGTCCGGGTCCGCACGGCCGCGGACTTCGAGGCAGCGACCTGACTGCGGGGCCGGACCGGCAGACAGGGATTCGTCAGCGTCGGCCAGTCGCCACGGACCGGCCGGTCCGTCGACACGGCCTCAGAGGTCCCGGACCATCGCGACCCCATCCCCCGACTCGAAGAAGTCGGGGAGGCGCTCGAGGACGTCGAAGCCCCGTGACTCGTAGAACCGTCTCGCGCGGCTGTCGCCGGCGCGTGCCGTCACGCGCAGTCGGTCGGGGCCGCCCTCGCGCCCGCGCAGGTCCGCGACGACCGCGTCGAGCAGGGCCGTGCCGACGCCCTCGCCCTGGCGGGCGGGCGCGACCGCGAGTTCGGGGAGGTAGGCGACTGCGCCGGCGACGAGGACCGCGTAGCCGACAGGCTCGCCGTCGTCGGCGACGAACAGCGCGGGCGGGCCCTCCGCGGTCGCGGCGCGGAGCAGGTCCGGCGCCGGCTCGGCGAGTGCAGCGGCCTGTATCCGGCGGAGGTGGGGCAGGTCGCCGGGCTCGCCGCGGCGGACGCCGGGCGTGGGACCGGCGTCGGGCCCGGAGTCGGTCATAAGGCGGTCAGCCCGACGGCGACGGCCAGCCCGGCGCCGACCACGGCGGCGGCCAGCGTGGCGAGGAGGTTCACGCCCTGGTTGCCCAGCAGCCACCCCTCCAGGGTCGCCCCGAGCAGGCTGTCGACGGTCATCCCGGCGACGCCGGCGGCGGCGACGACGGCCGCCCCGGGCACGCCGAGTTCGGCGAACCCGACGAAGCCGATGGCGGCGATCAGGAGGGCGCCGGCCAGGCCGGCGAGTTCGCCCTGCCAGGTGACCGCGCCGTCGGTGCCGGGCTCGACCACTTCGAAGGAGGTGACCAGCCGGGGGTTGTCGTACAGGCCGCCGACCTCGCTGGAGAGGGTATCGGCGAGGGCGGCCGCGAGCGAGCCGGCGAAGGCAAAGAGGAACAGACGGGGGGAGGTCGACAGCCAGGGGCTGGCGGCCGCGGCGAGCACCGCCACCAGCGCGACCAGCGAGTTCGCGAGGACGTTGCCCGTCCCGCGGGCGCCCTCGTTCTCCTCGGCGATGCCGCGTTGCTGTTTGACCTCGTAGCCGTACTTCGTCGAGAGGCCGCCGACCCCGAAGAAGGCCACCAGCATGGCGAACCAGCCGTAGTCCCCGAGCACGATAGTCAGGAGGCTCAGGAGGACGCCGGTGAGCATCCCCGGCAGCGAGGCGGTCTGGAGGGCGTACGAGAGGCCCCCGAGCACGGCCGTGACGCCGAGGGCGACGACGATCCGGGTCGGCGTCACCGACAGCGGGAGGGCGGCGAACAGCCACAGCAGCATGGCGACCGAGACCATCACGAGCGGGTCGTCGCGGCGGAACAGCGCCTCGCGGAGCAGCGCGGCCAGCAGGGCGCCGCTGGCTGCCAGAAAGAGCACCATCGGCCAGGAGGCCGGCAGGTCGGCCAGCCGGGCGGCGGCGAGCTGGCTGGCGGCGGCGGCGAGAAAGCCGGCGACGACGAAGCCGCTGGTGGTCAGCAGCGCGCCCTGGCGGTACCGGGCGACCAGGTGGCCCCCGAAGTTGCCGACTGCGAGCAGGAAGACGGTCCCGACGTAGACCGTGACCGGCATCCCGAATTCGACGGCGAGGATGGCCAGCCCGGCCGCCGAGAGCGCGAAGCCGGCCAGCCCGTAGAGCTTGCCGTCCTGGCGGTCGCCGGGGCGTGCGAACAGCTCGAACAGCCGTGTTCCGGAGCCGACGGTGAGCGCGACGGCCGCCACGAGCAGGAAGGGGAGCACGGCAGTGAGGGTGGCGAAGGCGGGCTCCTCGAGCCGTCTGACCCAGGGAACGACCAGCGAGAGCCCGCCGACCAGCGCGAAGGCGGCTGCACGCCGGACTGTCGATGTCACGACCTGCGGTACTGCCGAGTCGCACTTACCCCTTCCGGACCCGTTCCGGGCTCCTGCCCGACTCGTGGGGCCGCTCCCGGTGGATTTACCCCACGGCCGGGCCAAGCGCGGCCGTGGGTATCTACGACGCCTACCTCGCCGCCCGCATCCGGCACAGCGACGCCGCCCTCCCCGAGACAGTCGCCGTGGTCCTCACGGAGCGGGACCTGCTCGACGGCGGGTACGCGACCCTGGAGGAGCTGCTGGGCTGGGCCGTCGAGTTCGGCGCCGACCGCGTGGTCGTCTACGTCAGTGTCCTCGACGAAGAAGCCGTCCCGCGGCTCCGGGAGGGGCTCGAGCGGGTCGAGGCGCCGCGACGGATGGCCGTCCGGAGTCCCGACGACGACGAGCGCGCCGACGCCCCCATCCAGGTGAGCATCGGGCTGGGCGGCAAACACGAGTTCACGACCGCCGTCCGGCAGCTGGCCGAGGCCGTCGACGCCGGCGAGCTCGACCCCGGGGAGATCGAGGAGGCGGACGTCGAGGAACGCCTCGTCTTCCCGGTCGCCCCCGACCTGGTGGTCAAGACCGGCGCCGAGCGGCTCTCGGATTTCATGATCTGGCAGTCGGTCTACTCCGAACTCTACTTCACCGACGTGAACTGGCAGAACGTCCGCCGCCGGGACTACCTGCGCGCGCTGCGGGACTACCAGGACCGCCAGCGGCGATTCGGCCGATAGGCCGGATCACGTGCGAGCAGTGCGAAGCGACGCGCCCTCCGCAGCTCCGGTCGAACGCCGGACGCGGCCGGGCGTTCGCCGGAAGCGTTATTTCGGTTGATGTGACACGTTACCATATGTATCGCGTGTTGATGCCGATCGACAGCAGCGAATCCCGGGGAGCCGCGCAGGCGGAGGCCGTCGCGGCGCTGCCGAACGCCGGCGAGGAGGTGACGGTGACGCTGCTGTACGCGTTCGACGACGGTGACAGAGGCGAGGAGACCGCACCCCGCCAGATCCCGGGCGGGAGCGTCGCCTACGACCGGCTGCAGGAGGCAGGCATCGCCGTCGAGCAGGTCTCGCGGGTCGGCGACCCGGCCGCGGAGATCCTCGCGGTGGCCGAGGAGGTCGACGCCGACCACATCGTGCTGGGCGGGCGCAAGCGCTCGCCGGCGCGGTCGCTGCTCTTTGGCAGCGTCACGCAGGCGGTGTTGCTCGACGCCGACCGCCCGGTGTCGGTCACCGGCGGCGAGAAGTAAGGGGCGGTCCGACACAAGCGGTAAGCCCGGTGACGCCCACGTGCCGACGATGACCGAACCCACGGGCGCCTGGTCGCGAGCGGAACTCGACGCGTTTCTGGACAGCGCGGTGGTCCCGGTCCGGCTGGGCTGTCGCCGGCCCGACGGCGGGCTATGGATGCTGTCGCTGTGGTACCGCCGCGAGGGCGAGCGCCTGCAGTGTGCGACCGGCGCCGGCGCGAACGTGGTCGAGTACCTGCGAGCGGACGGCTCGGTCGCCTTCGAGGTGTCGACCAACACGCCGCCCTACATGGGTGTCCGGGGCAACGGAACCGCGACCGTCGAGCCCGACGCGGACAAGACCGTCATCCGGGCGCTCGTCGAGCGGTATCTCGGCGGGACGGGGTCGGCGATGGCCCGCCGCCTGCTCGCCGAGGACCGCGAGGAGGTCCGGATCACCGTCGAGCCCGACCGGCTGTACACGTGGGACTTCACCGAGCGGATGCGGGAAGTCAGCGCCGGGGCGCCCGCGGCGGCCGGCGACCCCGCCTCGCCCCGACGGGAGTGATCAGTACAGGTCTCCGGGGAAGGCGTCGGCGTTCTCGGCGAGCGTGCGAAGCGCCGGCTCGGCCTCCTCGAAGCCGGGACCCCGGGAGACGGACCTCTCGTCGGGGTCCCACTCGACCAGCCCCCGGTTTTCGAGTTTCGGCAGGTGCTTGTGGACGAGCGCGAGTTCGAGGTCCTCCTCCCGCGCCGTGGCACTCGAAGGTGAGCCGTCCCCCGGCCGTGTCTCCCCTCCGGACGCCGACACTGACCGTCGCCCCCCGGCGTTTCCGTCGTCGGCAGACGCCCCCCGCGTGAGCAGCCCCTCCGGCAGATTGACCGCCTCGCGCTCACAGAGCAAAAAGAGGATGCGCCGGCGGTGGGCCGCCGCCAGGATCCCGAACAGCTCGGAAGCGTCTGACATACCGATCGATCGGCACGACAGCAGTATAAATGTTAGTCAGACAAGACGTATGACGGGCAGTGTGACAGCCGGCGGGAGACGGAGTCCCGCGAACGGCCACGAGGCTTTTCACGGTGTCGGGCCCGCACCCGGTATGGACCGCTCACCGCTCGTGTCGAAGGTCGTCGGCGCGCTCGCCGACGCAGAGGGCGTCGACCCGGCGGAGCTCGACTTCGTCCTCCAGAACCACGTCGACGCCGACGCGGTGGGGGCGATCGCGCGATACTCGGACACCACGTGGACGCTCTCTTTCGAGGTCCCGGGGCACACGGTCACGGTGACCGACGAGCGAGTGGTGCTCGTCGACGGCGCGCGGGCGGAGCCGGCGTGGCCCTGAGGCAATGTCGTCAGTCGGCCGGCTGTTCGACTTCCTCTTCGACGGCCTCGCGCTCGCCGCTGGGGAGCGCATCCCGGAACCGCCGGAGCACCCGCCGGGCACGCGGGGTCTCGGCGTCGCCGCCGAGCGCGCGCACCAGCGCCAGCGCGCGGCGGGCCCGGGTGCGGCGCCAGGACTGTTCGCGGTGCTGGTAGGTCCGGATCCCCCGCAGGAAGTCGATCTTCCGGAACTCCGGCCAGTAGGGCGTACAGAAGTAGACGGCGGCCTCGTTGCCGTTGGCCTGCCAGGGCAGGAAGTTCGAGGTGCGCTCGTCGCCGCCGGTGCGGACGATGAGGTCGACGTCGCGGGTCGGCCCTTCCGGCAGTGCCGCCTCGACGGCCCCGGTGTCGACCTCGCCGGGGTCGCGCTCGCCGGCGGCCACCTCGCGGGCGATGTCGCGGGCGGCCCCCAGAAGCTCCGCCCGGCCGCCGTAGGCCAGCGCGACGTTGAGGTGCAGCCGGTCGTACTCGCGGGTTCGGGCCTCGGCGTAGTCGACGGCCTCCCGGACCCGCTCGGGGAGGCGGTCGCGGTCGCCGATGGCGCGGATCCGGACCTCGGCGTCGTGGACCCGGTCGGCGTCGGCGAACTCCCGGAGTTTCTCCGTGATCAGGTCGAAGAGGTGTTCGCGCTCCTCGGGGGGGCGCTCGAAGTTCTCCGTCGAGAATGCGTAGAGGGTGACCTCCCGGACGCCGAGTTCGTCACACCAGTCGAGCAGCTGTTCGGTGGTCTGGGCACCCGCGCGGTGGCCGTCGGCGGCGTCCCCGCCCTGCCTGTCGGCGTACCGACGGTTGCCGTCCTGGATGACCGCCACGTGCGACGGGGTCTCGGAGAGTTCGGCCCGGAGCAGCCGCTCGTAGGCCGCGTCGGCGAGCCGTCGCAGGTACGTTCGCATCTGTCGGATACCCATGATGGATCGGCTATGAGTCTTGTGTTGTCAGTCGAGCCGTCATTTTTTAATACGCTGCCTACGACCCTTCGGGTGCAATGGCGAAAGGTACGGTGGACTTCTTCAAGGAGTCCGGCGGTTACGGTTTCATCGAGACTGACGACGCGGACGAGGACGTGTTCTTCCACATGGAGGACATCGGCGGCCCCGACCTCGAGGAGGGGCAGGAAGTCGAATTCGACATCGAACAGGCCGAGAAGGGGCCGCGCGCGACCAACCTCAAGCGTCTGTAGACGCGGGTCGAACCGCGGTAGCCGACGGCTACCGACGACGAGCGGTGGTGCCAGCGCCAGCGGCGGCGCCGTCAGGCACGCTCGTCGGTTCGACCACAGCGAACGCCGGCGCGGTCGCGGGCGTACCGGCGCCGACTGGCGGCTGTGAGCGGTAGCCGGTGGTCGTGAGTGGTCTCCGGTGATCGTGAGGCGTAAGCCCCGGGGGACGAACCTACCGGTATGACCGACGAGAGCGCCGGGCGGCGGGACACCGACCTGGTCCAGCGGACCTGGCAACTGCTCCAGCCCGGCGAGATCGAGCTCAACGGGCTCGTCGTCCACACGGGGTTCGACGGGAGTCAGGAGACACAGATGCACCAGGCCACGCTGGAGGTCGGCGAGATAATCGCCGAGGCCGCGGGTCACGACCCGACCGACACGTACGTCGAGTCGGGCAACGACGACCCCGAGTTCTCCTCGAACCAGCACCAGGGGCTGACACTCGACGGCGAGGAGTTCGTCTGGGAGTGCCAGCAACTGCTCCGCGACGGCGCGTTCGACGTCGTCTTCTACTACGAGGCCAGTGCCGACCACGAGGCGGTCCAGGCGGCGGCCCGGGAGGCGGGCTACGAGGTGACCGGCGTCCGCGGCGACGCCGACAGCCCGGCCGACGCCCTGGAGTGACCGGCGGGCGCGCCTCGGCAGCGAGCGCCGCAGACGACGAACGGTTTAACCCCGCCGAGCCCCGAAATCCAGGGGATGATACCGCTGCTCCACGACTTCGCCGGCGAGCGCGTGCTCGTGTTCGGGGGCGGGGCCGTCGGGGCCCGGAAGGCCCGCCGGTTCGCCCGCGAGGCCGAGGTCGTGGTGCTCGCACCCGACTTCCCGGGCGAGTTCGGGGACGGCGGCGGGGCCGGAAGCCTCGAACTCGTGCGGGCAGCGCCCGCTCCCGGGGACGTGGCCGGGTGGCTCGACCGGGTGGAACCGGCGCTGGCCGTCGCCGCCACCGACGACGCGGCGGTGAACGACGCGGTCGAGCGCGCGGCCGGGGAGCGGGGCGTGCTGGTGAACCGGGCCGACCGGTCCCGTGTCGACCGGGGTGAAGAGGCCGGGACGCCGAACGCCGCCCGGGTGGTCGTTCCGGCGACAGTCCGGGACGGCCCCGTCGTCGCGAGCGTCGCGACCGGGGGTCGGGCGCCGGCGCTGTCCCGGCGGCTCAGACGTGACCTCGAGGGGGTCGTTGACGGAGCGGGCGAGCTGGCGGAGGTGACCGCCGAGTTGCGCGCGGAACTGCGGGACAGCGCGCCGGAAGAGCGCCGGGCAGCGGTCCGGGCGGTCGTCGACAGCGACGCCGTTTGGAAGGCTTTAGATACCCCCGACGACAACCTCCGGAAGACAGCAAGAGCCGTGATCTCAGACGTGACGGGTGACCCGGGATGACGTCGACGGGCACCATCGCCGGGGCGAGCATCTCTCACACGCGGGCGACGGTCGACCAGCTCGAGGCGGCCGCGGCCCCCAGCCAGCGCGAGGCCGTGCTCGACCTGCTCGATGCCGGCGCCGAGGAGGCCTTCGTCCTCCAGACGTGCAACCGCGTCGAGGGGTACGTCGTCGCCGATACCGCCGAGGACGGACAGGCCGCCCTCGAGGCGCTGGTCGGTGACACGCCGGAGGAGCTCGTCGCCCGGATGGACCACACAGAGAGCCTGCGCCACCTGCTGCGGGTGGCCGCAGGCCTCGAATCTCTGGTGGTGGGGGAGGACCAGATCCTCGGCCAGGTCCGGGACGCCTACGAGGACGCCCGCGGCGTCGGCGGCATCGACACCATCCTCGAAGACGGCGTGACCAAGGCGATCCGCGTCGGCGAGCGCGCCCGCACCGAGACGGCGATAAACGAGGGCGTGGTCTCGCTGGCCAGCGCGGCAGCCCGGCTCGCCGCGGAGGACGTCGACCTCGGGACCGCGACCGGACTCGTCGTGGGCGCCGGCGAGATGGGAACGCTGGCGGCGAAGACACTCGCCGGCCGGGTCGAGGAGCTGGTCGTCGCCAACCGGACCGTCCCTCACGCCGAGCACGTGGCCGAGCAGGTCGACCACGAGGACGCCGACGCGGTCGGGCTCGACGACCTGCCCGAGGCCGTGAATCGTGCGGACCTCGTCGTGACGGCCACCGGCAGCGAGGACGCCGTGCTGGGCCGGGAGACGCTGGCCGGGGCTGGCGAGACGTTCGTCGTCGACCTGGGCCAGCCCAGGGACGTGCCCCCGGCGGCCGCCGAGGTACCGGACGCGACGGTCAGGGACCTGGACGCGCTGGAGGCGGTCACCGAGCGAACCCGCGAGCAGCGCCAGCGGGCCGCCGCGCGCGTCGAGGAGATCATCGACGAGGAGTTCGACCGGCTGCTCGCCGGCTACAAGCGCAAGCGCGCCGACCGGGTCATCTCCGCGATGTACGAGAGCGCCGAGCGTGTCAAGGCCGCGGAGGTCGAGCGCGCCGTTCAGGAGGGAGACTTCGACGACGAGCAGCGGGCGGCCGTCGAGGCGATGGCCGACTCAATCGTCTCCCAGCTCCTGGCGGCGCCGACGAACAGCCTCCGGGACGCCGCCGAGCAGGACGACTGGTCGACGATCAACACCGCCCTCCAACTGTTCGACCCCGACTTCGGGCCCGACGCCACCGAGCCGCCCTCGTTCGTCGAGGGGATGAGCCCCGAGGAGATCCCCGAGGCCATGCGCGAGGAGATGCCGGCGGCCGTGCTCGACCAGCTCGAGGAGTAGAGCGGCCTCCGGCCAGCCGGGGCAGGGCCCGCCCCGCTCGCTGCCGGGGGTAGACTCTTTGTCCCGGCGGCCGTGTCCCCGAGCATGGCCGACCCACTCTCCGACGCGGAGGTCGAGGCACAGCTTCCCGGCGGCTGGGAGCACGACGGCGACGAAATCGTCCGCACCTTCGAGTTCGACTCCTACCTGGACGGCGTGGGCTTTCTCTCGGGCGCGGCGGGGCTGGCCGAGGAGGCCTGGCACCACCCCGAGATGACCGTCACCTGGGGCGAGGTGGAGGTCCGCCTGACCACCCACGAGGAGGACGCCGTGACCGGGAAGGACATCGACCTCGCCGAGCGGTTCAACGAGATATACGACTGACCGCTCGCGACGGGGCGCCGTGCCGGTCACAGCGACAGCGCCGCCAGTTCGCCGCCCAGCAGCGCGGTGCCGACGGAGGATAGTTCGAGGAGGATGCCCGTGTGGGGGGACCACGGGGCACCTGTGGGGTCGGGTCCACTCGGCGGGCCCCAGAAGGTACTTGACCGCCGGTGACCTACCCTGCACCCTGATGACCGGTCGCGACTACGACTTCTGGCTGCTGGACCTGGACGGCACCGTCGTGGACGTCCGCCAGCCCTACGTCCACGAGGTGGTCGAGGAGGTCGGCGACCGGCTGGGCGTGGGCTTCACCGACCGGGAGGCGAACCTCATCTGGTACGGTCCCGGCCGGGCGCGCGAGGCCATGTTCGCCCGCAAGGACGTCGACGCGGAGGCGTTCTGGGGCGTGTTCCACGAGGTCGACCGGCCGGAGAACCGCGCCGAGGCCTCCTACGTCTACGAGGACGCGGCCGCCACGGTCCCCGACCTCTCGGGGCCGGTCGGAGTCGTGACTCACTGCCAGGAGCATTTGACCGGCCCGGTGCTGGAGGCACTGGACATCGGGGACTGGTTCGACACCGTCGTCTGTTGTACCCACGAAACGGGCTGGAAGCCCGACCCGACGCCGGTGGAGATGGCCATCGCCGACCTCGGGATACGCGGCGCCCGGACGGGTGCAATGGCCGGTGACGGCCCGCGGGACGTGCAGGCGGCCCACAACGCGGGACTGGACGGGATCCACGTGGCCCGTCACGACCACCCGGCGGGCGCCGAGGCAGCAGCCCTCGACGGCGCCACCCGGGTGCGGACGCTGACGGACCTGTGGGACTGAGCGGGCATCGGGCGGAGCCGACAGCACGGCCCGCGTGGACCGTGCGAACCGCGTACCGGGGGCTTTAACGCCGACGACGCCCAACCCCGGTGTATGTCCGCGCTCCGAGACGCGTTGCGGGACCTGCCAGACGCGGTGTTCGCCGACCTGCTGGAGAGTGACGACGCCTACCTCCTGGTGATCGACCTCCCGGGGGCGACGGCGGAGACGGTCGACGTCCGCGTCGAGGGCGCGACGCTGGTCATCGAGGCCCGCCGGGAGAAGGACGTGCCCCCGGAGTTCCGGTTCGTCGAGGAGGACCGGTCGCTGTTCCTGGACGTCCGGCTCCCGCTGCCGCCGGATGCCACCGGCACGGACGCCGAGGGGAGCGTCGCGGGGGGCGTGCTCGAGCTTCGCCTGCCGAAGCGGTCGGCGACGCCGGAGACGGCGGTTCCGGTTCACGAGGGGTGACGGGGGGACCCGCGCGGTGAACCTCCGTTCCTACTGGCGATTTTTGGTCGTCGTCAAGCAGTTTCTCCCGCTTATCGTCGCCTACGCCCGCGACCGCAGGCGGTTCCTGCTGTTCGGCCGCTCCCGGCAGGTCTCGCCGGCGACCCGGCGGCGGCGGGCCCGGAAGCTGCTGCAGTCGCTGCTGACGCTCGGGCCGACGTTCATCAAACTGGGCCAGCTGCTCTCGACCCGGCCCGACATCCTGCCCCCGGAGTACATCGACGAGTTCACCCAGCTCCAGGACAGCGTCCCGCCGGCGGAGTGGGCGGACGCGCGGGGCGTCATCGAGGCCGACCTGGGGCCCGTCGAGCAAGCCTTCGACGAGTTCGACACCGACGCCATCAGCGGCGCGAGCCTCGGGCAGGTCTACCTGGCCGAACACGGGGGCGAGCAGGTGGCCGTGAAGGTCCGCCGGCCGGGCGTGGAGGACCTCGTCGAGGCCGACCTGCGGGTGATCAGGTGGTCGATCCCGATACTCTCCCGCTTCGTCGGCGAGGCGCAGTCCTTCTCGCTGGAGACGCTGGCCGACGAGTTCGCCAAGACGATCCGCGAGGAGATGGATTACGCCCGCGAGGCGCGGATGCTCGAGGAGATCAAGGAAAACTTCGCGGACAACCCCGAGATCCGGATCCCGTCGGTCGTCGACGAGCGCTCGACGGGCCGGGTGCTGACCATGGAGTACGTCCCCGGCACGAAGATCAGCAACGTCGAGGAGCTGGACACCCGCCGGCTCGACCGGACCGAGCTCGCGGAGACCCTCCAGCGGGCCTACCTCGATATGATCATCGAGGACGGCGTCTTCCACGCCGACCCCCACCCCGGCAATCTCGCCGTCCAAGACGACGGGACGCTGGTCTTCTACGACTTCGGCATGTCGGGCTACGTCGACCCGTTCATCCAGGACCGGATCGTCGATTTTTATGCGGCTGTCGCCGCCCAGGACATCGACGCGATCCTCGACACGCTGATCGAGATGGGGACGCTCTCCCCGGAGGCCGACCGCCAGGTGATGGCCGACGTGATGGAGCTGGCGATCGCGGACGCCCGCGGCGAGGAGATCGAGCAGTACCGCGTCCAGCAGATCGTCCAGCAGGTCGAGGACACCATCTACGAGTTCCCCCTCCGTCTGCCCTCGAATCTGGCGCTCGTGCTCCGGGTGGCGACGGTCGTCGAGGGCGTCTGTGTGACGCTGGACCCGGAGTTCGACTTCATCTCGGTGGCGACGGAGTACCTCGGCGAGCAGGGGTTCATCGAGGAGGGCGTCCGGGAGTACGTCGAGGACCGCGTGACCGAGGTGACCGACGCCGCGCAGTCGGCGGTGCGCGTGCCGCCGAAGCTGGAGTCGGCGCTCGACACCATCGAACGTGACGCACTGACGGTCAAGGCGGAGCTCAAGGACCCCGACAGGCGGTTCGAGCGGCTGGCAAAGCGAGTGATCCTCGGGCTCGTCTTCACCGCTGGGGTCCTCGCGACGACGGTCCTGTACGTCTTCGAGACGGCGCAGGCCACCGGTATCGCCGCCGGCCTCACGCTCGTCGTGGGCGTTCTCATCTGGCGGTCGTTCCGCAAGCGCCGCGGTATCCGGGCCGAGCCCCAGTTCACCCGGCAGGCGATGCGCGAGCGCGACGAGGGAACGGAGTCGGAGGGGCCGGCACTGGGACTCGGTGGCGCCGGACCCGGAGTCGGCCCCGGGTCGGGAGCCGGTACCGGGCCCGGAGCCGACGCCGGGGAGGGAGAGAGTGCCAGCCCGAGCAGGCCGGAAAGCGGAGCCGACACCGGGAACCCGGAGGACCGCCCCGGAAGCGGGCCGGGGTAAGCCTGAGCGGTCGAACGGCCGTGAGCCGAACGGAGCCGTTCCAAACCGTTTATACTCGGGGATCGACAACCGGGAGGCATGCCACGAGAGCAGACCGAGGTCCGCGACCTCGACGAGGGGAGCTACGTCATGATCGACGACGCCCCCTGCAAGATCAACTCCTACAGCACGGCGAAGCCGGGCAAACACGGCAGCGCGAAAGCCCGTATCGAGGCCGAGGGCGTCTTCGACGGCAAGAAGCGCTCGCTCTCCCAGCCCGTCGACGCCAAGGTCTGGGTCCCGATCATCAACCGCAAACAGGGCCAGGTCATCAACGTGGACGGCGACGAGATCCAGGTGATGGACCTGGAGACCTACGAGAATTTCGTGATGCGCGCCGACGGGGTCGACGCCGAGGCCGACGACGAGATCGAGTTCCTGGAGTACGAGGAGCAACGGAAGATCGTCTGAATGTTCCCGGGGGCAACGGCCGACCGGACCGACGCCGACTACGCCCTCGTCGGGGCGCCGCTGGATGCCACGACTTCCTTCCGGCCGGGGACCCGCTTCGGACCCCGCGAGGTCCGGCACGCTGCCGGCGGCTTCGAGGATTTCGACCACCGCTCCGGCCGCTCCTTCTCGGATCTTGCCGTCCACGACCACGGCGACGTCCACCCCCGCGCCGACGTCGACGAGTATCTCGAGTACCTCCGCGGAACACTCGCGGACTACGCAGTGGAGGGGACGGTACCGCTCGTGGTCGGCGGCGAGCATACCGTCGCGCTGGCGGCGGTGCGGGCGCTCGAGCCCGACGTGGCGGTCGTTCTCGACGCCCATCTGGACCTCCGGGAGACGTACGCGGACGCCGGGACGAGTCACGCGACGGTCACCCGCCGGCTGCTCTCGGTCGTCGACGAGGTCGTCGTCCTGGGTGCCCGGGCCGGCAGCCAGGAGGGGTGGGAGCGGGCCGAGGCCGACGACGTGACCGTCGTGGGCCCGGACGCGGTGAGCGAGTGGGAGCCGGAACTGGAGGGGGACGTCTATCTGAGCGTCGACGTCGACGCCGCGGACCCGGGGTACGCGCCGGGCACCGGCACGCCGGAGCCGTTCGGGCTGGAGCCGGCGACGATGCGCGGTGTGGTCCGCGGGGTCGCCCCCCGGGCCGTCGGGTTCGACGCCGTCGAGGTCAACGACCGCGACGACGGCCAGGCGGCGACGCTCGCCGCCAAGCTCCTCCGCGAGTTCGTCTTCGCACACGCCGCGGGTTCGGACGCGTAGGCCGGCGGGCGCGACTGCGGGTCCCGCGCCCGCCCGGGTGGCGTCGGTGGCGTGGCCTTTTTGCCCGGAGCCCCACTGCCCCCGGTATGGACCGCCTCTCCTCGTGTTACTTCTGCGGGACGGCCCTCGACGAGCCGCTGCAGGACTACTCCCTGGTCGCGGGGGACACCGGCGAGCACGGGGCTGTGGTGACGCTGTGCCCGGGCTGTCACCACAAGCTCGAGACCGTCCTCGACGTGGTAGTCGGCGAAGACGAGATCCTCCCCGCGCTCGAGGACACAGACCGGGCTGCCCTCGAGGGTGAGTCGCCCGCGGCGCTGACCGAACCCGAGACCGAGAGCGGGCCCGACCCCATCGCGCTGGGCGACGGCGAACAGAGCGACAGCGAGGAGCGCGACGGGGCGAGCGACGCGGGCAGCGTCGGTGGCGCGGGCGAAGGCGGCGAGGGCGACACCGGCGGGGCGGCCCCGACCGACGCCGAGACCGAAGCCGGGGATGGGGCCGAACCGGATGTCGAACCGCCCGCTGTCGACAGCGCGGACGCGGAGAGCGGGAGGGACGCCGATGGGCCGGACGACGAGACGGCCGGGGACTCGCGCGACGCCGGCGCGGACCCCCCAGACGCCGACGGTGACACGTCGGACGCGGACCGTGGGGCGGCCGACGACGGGAGCGACGGGGCCGGCGGAACGGGATCGCCGTCGCCGGCAGACGGCAGGAACACGGGGACGGACAGTACGGCAACCGAGGCGGCGACGGCCGGCGACACGGCGGACGAGAGAGGCGGAACGGACCCCGACAGGGAGGTGACGGCGACGGTCTCGGCGCTGGAGTACAACAAGGTGATGCGGCTGCTCCAGAACCGGGAGTTCCCGGTCGACCGGGCGGAGATCGAGACCGTCGCCGCCAGCGCCTACGAGCTCTCCGAGAGCGAGTGTGCGGCGGTGATCGACCTGGCGGTCGACCGCGGGCTGATCGCCGAACGGGACGGCCAGCTCGTCCGGCCCGACGGATAGAAGGGCGCCGACGCCACAGACGTGGACATGCACTGTGGCGACCTCTGTGACCGGCTGGACGAGTTGCTGGACACGGCGGCCTACGCCGACCTCGACGCCAGCGCGAACGGCCTCCAGATCGGCCGGCGAGAGCGGGAGGTCGACCGGGTCGCGGTCGCGGTCGACGCCGCGGAGGCGACAGTCGAGGCAGCCCGCGAGGCCGGCGCGGACCTTCTGTTGACCCACCACGGCCTCGTCTGGGACGGGCTGGAGCGGGTGACCGGTCGCGACTACGACCGGGTCGCGGGGCTGGTCGAAGGCGACGTCGGGCTGTACGTCTCCCACCTCCCGCTCGATGGTCACCAGAAGCTGGGCAACGCCGCCGGCGTGGGCGACGTGCTCGGTCTGGCAGACCGGGAGCCCTTCGGGACCATGGGCCCGGAGGAGATCGGCCAGCGAGGGCGGCTCCCGGAGCCTGCCGCGGTCGGCGACCTGCGGGAGCGGCTCGCGGCGGAACTCAACACCGGCGGGCAGGGCGTGCAGGTGCTGGACTTCGGCCCCGAGGCCGTCGAGGACGTCGCCGTCGTCACCGGGAGCGGCGTCGACTGGCTGGAGGAGGCCATCGAGGTCGGGGCGGACGCGCTGGTCACCGGCGAGGGCAAGCAGTTCGCCTACCACGAGGCCCGGGAAGCCGGGGTTCACGTCGTGCTCGCGGGCCACTACGCCACCGAGACCTTCGGCGTGCGGGCGCTCGCCGGGCGGCTCGAGGAGTGGGGACTGGAGACGACGTACATCGACCACCCGACGGGGCTGTAGGACCGCAACCGGAGTCGTCACCCCCGGACCGCACGGCTTTAGCCGGCTCGCAGTCGATGCGGGGACATGAGCGAGGACAGCCGCGAGGCGTTCGACCACGACCCCGTGGCGCACGCGGAGGCGCGAGCGGGGATGACCGTCGGCGAACTCGCCGCGGAGTACGGCTCTGCCGGCTTCGGGGCGGGGGCGCTCCACGAGGCCGTCGACATCTACGCCGAGATGCTCGGCGACGGGGTGACGAACTTCGTCGGGCTGGCGGGCGCGATGGTCCCGGCGGGGATGCGCCGGCTCGTCGCCGACCTGGTCCGGGACGGGCACGTCGACGCCCTCGTGACGACGGGCGCGAACCTCACCCACGACACCATCGAGGCCATCGGCGGCCACCACCACCACGGCGAGGAGCCCCCGGAAGCCGAGCGCCGGGCCCACGACGAACAGCTCCGCGAGGAGGGCGTCGACCGCATCTACGACGTCTACCTCCCTCAGGAACACTTCACCGCCTTCGAGTCACACCTCCGCAGCGAGGTCTTCCCGGCCCTCGCGGAGGAGGGGACCGTGAGCATCCAGCGGCTGACCGAGGAGCTCGGGCGGGCGAACGCGGACACGAATGTCACAGAGGATATCGACGCCGGCCCCGGTATCGCGGCCGCGGCGTACGAGGCCGGCGTGCCGGTCTACTGTCCGGCCGTCCAGGACTCGGTGCTGGGGCTGCAGGCCTGGATGTACGGCCAGACCTCCGACTTTTCGCTCGATGCGCTGGCCGATATGGACCGGCTGACCGACCAGGCCTACCACGCCGAGGAGGCCGGGGCGCTGGTGGTCGGCGGCGGCGTGCCCAAGAACTTCGTGCTCCAGACGATGCTCGTCTCGCCCGATGCCTACGACTACGCGGTCCAGCTGACAATGGACCCGCCACAGACCGGCGGGCTCTCCGGGGCGACGCTCGACGAGGCCCGCTCGTGGGGGAAACTCGAGCGAGCGGCCCGGAACGTCTCCGTCTACGCCGACGCGACGATCACGCTCCCGCTTCTGGTCGCGGCGGCGCGGGAACGGGTCGGGGAGTAAGAGTCAGCGCCAGCCGGCCGGGATAGCCTCGGGCTGGCGGCGGTCGACGACGACGTAGACGGCCAGCAGGGCGACCCCGGCGGCGGCGACGACGAGGAAGTTCGTGTTCAGTCCCGAGAAGACCCCGTCGACGAGTGCCTGCGCGGTTTCGACGACGAACTCCTGGTCGGCGTCCGCGAGGGCGTCCCCGAGTTGCCGGTCGGCCTCGCCGCTCCCGACCGTCCCCGCGACGAACCCGAGCACCCCGGCCACGAGCAGGCTCGCGCCCACGGCGCGGGCGGCCTTGCTGACCGAGTGCGAGACGAGGAGGATCGAGAGCGCCAAGATTAGGGCCACGACCGGAAGGACGAGCCCGAGCGTGCTCACCAGCTGGACCGTCCCCCGTGCCTCGTCGACGGCCTGGCGCTGGTCGTCGGAGAGCTGTTCGGTGACGTCGATGGTGTCGTCGACCTGCCCGCCCACCTGCTCCTGGGCGTAGCGGGCGACGCTGCCGTAGAACTCGTCACGGGCGGCCTGCACGCGCTGGCGGAACTCCTCGTGGGAGAGGTCGCTGGTGAACCCGAGGATGAAGGTCGTCTCCAGCCGGAAAATGGAGTCCTGGAGGTACGGCGGGAGGTCGCTGACCTGCGGGCGGGTGTTGTCGACGACCGTCCGGTTGAGGTCCTCGCGGGTGGCGCCGGTCCGGTCGAGGGCCTGGCTGTACTCGTTCTGCAGTTCGCGGTAGGTCTCCGGGTCCTCGTAAGCGCGCGCGAGCCGGTCGGGGTCGACCTCGGCGCCCGGAAGCGAGAAGGCGCCGGCGAAGGCCTCCTGCTGGAGCAGGTCGGTCACCGGGACTTCCTGGAGTTGCTCCTCGACGGTCGGCTCGATGTTGTCGGTGACCGGTGTCGTGTCGACGGCCAGCACGAGGTCGGCCCGTTCGCCCTTGAGGTAGGCGTAGAAGCGTTCGAGGTTGGTCGAGATGACGTCGCTCACGTACTCCTCGGTCACCAGTTCCCGGACGGTCCCCTCGACGAGTCCGTCCGCGTTGGGGATGTAGTCGGCCCCGCCCAGCGAGCCAGCCTCTTCGATGATGACGTCCTCTGCCTGCACCTCGATCTCGGCGGTCGCGTCCGTCCCCTCGAGCGTGTTCGAGACGTAGTCGGCGTTCAGCGCCGTCCCCTGCGCGGCGAAGATGCCGCTCGTGGCGATGACGCTGACCGCCAGCAGGAACCCGAGGACGAAGACCCCGACCCGCCGGGCCGTCGAGGGACCCTCGTCGCCGGGCGGCCGGGTGCCGCCCGGGCCGCCGGGAGGGGCCGGTCCGCCGCCTCCCTCGGAACCACCGCCGCGGCGTTCCGTCCCGCTCTCGCGACCGGACTGTCGGCCCGGCCGGTCGCCAGACCGTGTCTGTGCCTCTGTTCGGCCGTCCCGTGGCTCCCCCTGACGGCCACCCCCATCAGCCACGACTCGGACGGCACCGCCGACTGACTGCTCGTCTGACGTCACGGATGTGCGAACCTGTAGGATACAACTACTTATGTCATCCGGCCGGGCCCGGAACCGTCTTCCGTGGCCGGCCGGTACCCCCGGCCGGCCGATGACGAACCGTGTGTTCCGAGCCGCATTCTCCCGCGGCGATGACGAACCCTATGAGTGCCGAGGTCTGCATCTCTTACCTAAGAGATGCATTCGTTATTGGACGAATGAACAGCAGAGCGTGGAGAACAGAGCTAATAAATTACAATTTCGCGTTCGATACGAGGTTTCAGTTTTTGTCCACACGTCGATCGATACGGTGAATCTCGGACGGATCAACGGAAAGGTGAGTCACAGTTGGCTGTTTTCACCCGGCTACTTCTTCCCTTGGCTTTTGAGGTGGTACTCCAATATCGTATCCATACCTGTGAGAAATTCCGTGACGTCGATGGATTCGATGGAATACTCATCCTCGAGTCGCTCTCTTCGTGTTTCCCACTCTGAGAGGAACCAATCAGCGATATCGGCCTCTTCGATAGCTGCGATAACCTCTTCCGGAGAGACCTCTGATTTCTCATCGACAAGCATTTGTGGGTCGAAAAGCCCCTCTTCTGCTGCTCGGATCACGACCCCTGACGACAGATCGCCTTCCTGAATCTCTCGTCGCCACGTACTTACCCAGTTGCCGATACGGGCCATCTGCTGGCACTCGTAGATCAATCCTCGGAGTCGACCCAAGTCGGTCGGATCGAACGAGGGCGAGTACGTCAAGTCTATATCGGCGTACGGGAACATGACCATGTTGTAACTCCCGAGGGCGTACGCTTCAGAGAGATTCGCCATCGTTGGCGTGTGGTTGACCAGAAATCCGTACCGCATCGACTGCAGAGCCTGACGGAGATCGAAGAGAAAGACGTCTTCGTATTCTCCATAGAGTGGATTTGCCTGGAGCGCTGTCTCGAACTCGTCCCACACGTCCCTTACGACGGAAAGATACTCGCTGTCGACGTTGGAGTGACCCGTCTCACTGCTGTACTGCTCGAACGGGATCTTTGCACCCTCTTCGAAGGTTTCCTTGTCGTGAATCTGGTCTGCCAGGTCATCCAGGAGCGTGATATACATCGTGAGTAGGGTTTTCTGCTCCCGCACCTCTCCCCCCTTATTGACAACAGAAGAAAGTCGGAAATTCGGCCATAGTGAATGCAACCATTTCCAGACATAGTCGTCTCGGATCCCGACATTTTCGTCATACTCGGCTTCTAATTGAATAACCGATTCCGGAAGAGATACCTCTCGAACCCCCAATTCACTATCCATCAGTATCCCATCAGCTCCAAATCATTACCAAGTATTTGTCCAGTGGCTATTAAATCCAGCCTTTTCGACAAAATCGGTCTATTCGATAGCACCAGCACCACTCCTTGACATCGTCGCTGAGAACGATTCCCTATTGAGTCGGAGTGGATTTCTTCCGGCCGATGCAGATCGAACGGGAAACAGCCCGCCGTGAACCGGCACGGGATCCGTTCGATTGGGTGGTATTGCGGCTATCCAACCGCTCTAAAAGTAGAGGTTTTTCAGTCGTCGGCCGGTGCAGCTCCGGTCGGCCCGCTTCCAGCAGTTGAAGAATCCTGGCTCAGAGTTGCGTACAGCATGATCAGCATGGACACTATGAGTGCTATTCCCCAAAGGAAGCCGGTGGGCATGAGGAAACCGAGGTCGAAGCCTTCTCCAAGCCAGACGATACCAGGAATACCCCACTGACCAGCGATGAACAAGGCCGTGACCGCGGTGCGAAGATTACCGGTGACTTCGAGTGCTGGTACAGCGAAGCCCATCACGATTGCGAGGATCGAGATTACTCCAAGGTGTGCGTGACCACCGATCATCCAGCCAGGACTCCCGTTGCCGCCGGCCAACAAGGTGAACTGGTACAGTCCGACAGCCATCATCGTTGCGAGCTCAAGGAACCCACTGGCTTTGAGCGCCTTTGTAATATACAGTGCAGGGAACATATTCGACCATGTTAAAAATTGATGATTAGATGACTATCATCCAGTAACTTCGATTTCTATCGAGCCCTCTTCACGGGCTTCTTTGACCTCTTCAGTCGTCAAAAAGACAGACGCACCAACGAGGTCACCATCCCTATTCTTCCATTCCATCAATTCGTGCATTTGGTAGATCGTTCACCTCCGGTATTTAGAGATTGAGGGGTTTGATACAGTCTAGATACTCCTTGCGAGCATCCTCTCGGTCGACTCGCGTGTAGATATCCATCGTTTCACTTGCCGCGTCACCACGGATGTACCGCAGTATGTGTTGCTTCATTCCTTGATTCCGCATCAGCGTTGTGAATACAGTTCGATAGGTGTGCGGCGTGAACTTCTTGTGAAATCTGTCCTCGCTGCGCTCCATCACACCTGCCTTGACGGTGGCATCCTTCACTGCCCGCTGCACCTGAGTCTTCGATACACGGTTCCCACGGATACTGAGGAACAAGTAGTCCGAATCGTCGTTCGATGGCCGGGTGAATTTGAACCGCTCAATGGTCTGGATCGTCTCCTCGTCTACCGGCACGACCGTCTGCTTGCCACCTTTCCGTTCTCGGAGACGAACGAATCCCTCGTCTAACATCAGGTCATCCATCTTCACTTCCAAGGCCTCGCTGACACGACAGCCGGTCTTGGCGAGGAGGACGGCGACCGTCTTGTTCCGTGGATCGGTCATCTCCCGGATTATCTTGGCACCGTTCTCCCAGGTCGCACAGTCGGGCCGTTTGCGGATCTTCTTCGGGATGTCCTCCAACACGACGGCAGCCGGATTCCCAGTAATGTCCTCGAATCGGGGCCGTTTCATCGTCCAGTCGTAGAACGCCGAGAGCGATTCGAGGTATCGTCGTTTCGTGTTCTGCGACAGGCCACGCTGGTCGAGCGTTACTACGTAGTCCTCGACGTGTCGCACCGTTACCTCGGACGGCGTGAGGTCCGGGAACTGCTCGTGGAAGAACTTCTTCAGTGTCCGGCTGTAGGAGTTGAGCGTCCGGTGGCTACAGCCGGTGCTCTGTTTCTTCCGGATGAACTCGTTGACCACGTCGTGTTTGTTCTCGTAGACCGTCTCGTACCAGTCATCGGCCATCGCCATCACCCCCGTCAGTGAGTCGCCAGCCGTGACCACGCTCGTACTCCACGCGCTCCTGCGAGGCCAGGAAGTAAAGTTCGTCCTCAACCGGCTTCCGGATCAAGTTGTCCAGCGCACCACTCTCCACGATGTCCTGCAGAATCTCGGGTAGCGTCTGGTACTCCGTGGAGAGGAACTGTTCGAGGAAGTCGATGTCGTCGATCTTCGTGGTTCCACTCTCCTTCTTCCGCTCTCGCTCCAGCTGCGTCTCCAGTTCCTCGATCCGTAATTTGAGTTCGGCTATCTCCTCCTCGCTCTGGTGGTGCGCGAGATACCCTTGCTGTCGATAGGCGCGGGCCTCCTGTACCAGTTCGTAGAGGTATTTGCTCGTGCTTCGGTAGCCCTTCTCCTCTGCTTCTTCATCCCACTCTTCCTTGTCGGGTTCTTTGCAGACGATCTGGGCGACCGTCGAGTCGGCTGCGAGGCCTGCGGTCTGTTTCCATTGGTCTTTGTCGTCGGACATACTGACACCTCTTGCGGACAGGAGAAGGCGGGAAAACCCGCTTCGCCTCCGTACACTCTGGAATTTACTATCAACTTTTTAATATCTTATCTATGTTGATATTCACCAGAGTGCCGAGGCCACCGGTTTTTGACGGTAGAACGAGTCTCTGGGGATATCTGGCTGTGGCCACGGTAGACAGAGGCCCCGGTCAGTTCGGCGTCGACCACGTTTTTATTACCGAGAGAGCGCGAAGGCCATCCATGAGCATCGTCCAAGACCCCGAGCACAGCGACGGTGCCCCGACCATCGAGGGCACTGGTATCCGGGTGAAAGACGTCGCGGTCGCGTACGAGCATAGCGGGTACGAGCCCGACGAGATTACCCAGCTGTACCCGGACCTCTCGCTCGGTGATGTCCACCGTGCCCTCGCGTACTATTACGACCATATCGACGACTTCAGATCCGCCGAATCTGCGACGGCATGAGGTCGCTGTACTGTGACGAGAGTATATGGATTCCAGTCGCGGACGGACTCCGCCGTCGTGGCTGGACCGTCTACACTGCTCGGGACGAGGGACGATTGGGCGACCCCGACCGGGAACACCTCTCGTATGCAGTCGAGAACGACTGGATACTGGTGACGTTCGACGACGACTTCCTCTCGCTCGTCGAAGGATCCGGATTCGAGCACGCTGGAATCATCTACGTTCAGCAGGCTGGCCGAGACATCGGGGACGTCGTGAAAACGGTCGACGCGCACCTCGAATCACGTCCTGAAGACGACCGCTGCATTCACTACTGCTGATATTCGACGGTACGACAAACCACGAGACCTAGACGCGGTAGCGGCCGCTAAATGTAGAATGACGGAACGAGGGGCCACTATAGACGCGCTAAACACATTCACTATGGATAGATTGTGAGTCGTGAGTGCAGAGGCCACTGGTTTTTGACGGAAGACGGCGTCTCTGGGGATATCTGGTTGTGGCCACGGTAGACATAGGCCCCGGTCAGATTCTCGTCGGGCAGGCAGACACGGATTTATGAACGTTGCCGAGCAACCACACTGTATGGCCGCCGAAATCTCGGACCGGGTACGAGAAATCGCGGAGGCACGCGGCCTTCCAGAGTCCGAGGTGTTCGAACGGGCACTGGAACGCGGTCTCGAAGACCTGTGGGAAGACCTCGTGCTCGCACAGTACCTCGACGGAGAACTCGACCGCGAGGGAGCGATCGAGCGCGTCGGTCGGACGAAAGTCGAGCGAGCTGAGCGCGAGCGTGAGGTGGTCGAGGATGACGTCGACTGGGGCCTGAACGCGTGACGCTTGCGGCCGTTTCAGATGCCGGACCACTCATTCACCTCGCCGAAACCGATTCACTCGAACTGCTCTCGGCGTTTGACACGCTCCTCGTTCCAGAGACGGTTTACGAGGAAGTCGAGGTCGGTGGTGTTCCGGACGAACTGGCTGACCTCTCGTACGAACTCGTCGAAGCCGATGAAAGCCGAGTCGAAGCCGAAGAACTGGACGCTGGGGAACGCGCCGCGATTGCGGTCGCAAAAGAGCGGGGAGTCGTTCTCTTGACCGATGACCTCGCCGCTCGAGAGGCGGCATCCAGCGCTGACATCGAAGTACGCGGTTCCATCGGCGTCATCGCGCTCGGTTACGGCCGCGGATTACTCGACAGAGACGAAGCGGCATCCCGTATGCGAGCACTCCAGCGTGAGACGAGCCTCTTTGTGACCGACGCAGTCGTGGAGCGAGGCATCCGGATGTTGGACGAGCAGTAATGGAACGAGCGCCCTCTATAGACGCGCTAAACACAGCCGCTATGGATAGATTGCGGGTCGTGAGTGCAGAGGCCACCGATTTTTGACAGCAGACGGCATCTCCCGCGGGGTCTCTCAGTGGTCGTGATAGCGCCCTCCATCTCGCCGAAGTTGATTCGTTCGAACTGCTCGCGACGTTTGATGCACTCCTCGCTCCAGAAAGGGGAGGTCCCGCTGAATTTTTATCGGCTGACAGTACTGGTGTGTGGATACAGCGGGTATCGCACGGTCCACCTGTCGGAGAGACGTCGGACGGTGTGCGCTGCGCGGGGACCCGCTTCTACGTCCCTGGACGGGCCTCTTCTGCAGCCTCCGCGGCGGCCACCACCGCCTCGACGCGGCGCTCCAGTGTCGAGTCGTCAAGCAGCAGGCCTCGCTGTTCGTGTGTCACCGTCGCCTCCGGGGTGTCCCCCTGACCCCCTTCTGCGGCGTCCAGCACTCCCTGTACGAGGCCGGTGCCGAGCCCGTCGGCATCCTCGAGCATCTCGCTCATCGCGTCGATCATCGTTCCCGCGGCATCCCCGACGCTGACGCCACCCTCGATGTCCGTCACTGCGCGCTCCACGCGTGGGGTGAGTAGCGCTTCTGCGCGCTCCGCCGAGAGGCCGCCCCACACCGCCAGCCCGTCCCGGACGGTCACTGTCTGGGTCTCACCCATCTCGGGAACGGCGGCCAGCGACTCCTCCTCCGGACCGATGTCAGGGGTCGCGCCGCCGGAGCGTCCGAGGTCGGTCAACTCCCCGTCCGGAGGGCCGACGATAGCGCTCCACTCGACCGGAGACTCGAGTTCCGTCTCGATGAGCGTGTAGGTCCGGCTCGAGCCGGAGTCCCCGCCGCCCCCGGTGCTTTCGGTGTAGGTGTGGACGCGAACCGGCCGGCCCTCCACCTCTCCGGTCAGGTCGTGCTTTGCGAAGACGTTGATGCCGCCCTCCGGCGTTAATCCCAGACCACGACCCATTCCTCGCCAGATCCGCGCGTTGATCACGCTGTTGAGCAGGACGGCGGCGAACAGGAGTGCGATGGCCCCGCCGAACGCGACCGGCGGCTCCACGGGCACCGCCGAGGAGGAGACGTACGGCTCGGCGACCCCGAAGCTCACAGCGGCGACACCGAACGCGATGATGACGATACTTCCGAGCAACAGACCTGAAGTGCGTGTCATCTGTCAGTATCAGGTCCGGTTTTCGGGAAGGGATAAAAAAAGTTAGGTGTGCGGATAGCGACAAATAGCCGGTCCCCGTGGATGGCTGCGGCATGTGAGCCCCGGGTTCAGCGCGTTCGGGGAATCATGTCAATTAGTGTGTATTTTCTGCACGAACGAGGACGACGGCGCCCCGGGCAGCGGGTACGGGACACGGGCGAGGACGTCGGTCGGGAAGGGCATAGAGTGGCCGTACTCCACAAAAAACTCGACCCGGGCGCGGATCGTATCGTTTAGGCCGGCGGGACCGCTCGCCCCGGCCGGGGAATGAGATTCCGGAACGCGCTGCTGTTTCTCGCGCTCGCGACCGCCTGGGGCAGCGCCTTCACCGCCATCAAAGCCGGCCTTGAATTCTTCCCGCCGGTGCTGTTCGCGGCCTTCCGGTACGACCTCGCGGGCGTGCTCGTCCTGGCGTACGCGGCCTACGCCACCGACCGGTGGCGACCCCGCGAGCGCGAGGAGTGGCTCTCCGTCGCCGTCGGCGGGGCGTTGCTGATCGCCGCCTACCACGCCTTCCTGTTCGTGGGCGAGCAGGGGACCACGAGTGGCGCGGCGGCGGTCGTCGTCAGCCTCTCGCCGGTGCTCACGACCGGATTCGCCCGCGCCTTTCTACCCGACGAGCGACTCACCGCGTTCGGTCTGCTCGGCCTGGGGCTGGGCTTTGCCGGCGTGGCCGTCCTGAGCGCGCCAGCCCCCGGCGACCTGCTGACTGCTCGGACCGTCTCGCTGTTTCTGGTGTTGCTCGCGGCGGCCTCGTTCGCGCTTGGCAGTGTCCTCACCCGGCGGATCGACGCCGGACTGCCCGTCGAGACGATGGAGGCGTGGTCGATGGTGATCGGCGCGGCTCTGATGCACGCCGCCAGCGTCGCAGTCGGGGAGTCGCCCGCCGCCGTCCGGTGGACGGGCGAGGCCGTTCTCGCACTGGGCTACCTGGTCGTCGTCGCCAGTGCGCTCGGCTTTCTGATCTACTTCGACCTGCTCGAGCGGCTCGGCCCCATCGAGATCAACCTCGTCTCCTACGCGGCGCCGGCCGTCGCGGTCCTGACCGGCCTCGTCTTTCTCGGGGAGGAGCCGACCGTCCACACCGCGGCCGGGTTCGCGCTCGTCCTCCTCGGGTTCGCACTGGTCAAGCGCCGGGAACTCCGCGAGGAGCTGGGCCGGCTCGACCCTGCCGGCGAGGTCCGGGAGTGAGTGACGCCGGAGCCGACGATCCGACGGACGGGCCGTTCCACGCGCCGGGACCACACGTCCGCCCACCGTTACCGGCTATTGTACTCCTATCAGAAATTTCCGAGTATTTTTCAACGTTTTTCAGATTAAGGACCGGATGCGATACGGATATCGGAACGGTTATCCGGTGACCACCCATCTGTCCATTCGCAATGGCAAACGGTAAGGTGGATTTCTTCCACGACACTGGCGGTTACGGTTTCATTTCGACTGAGGACGCGGACGATGACGTCTTCTTCCACATGGAGGATGTCGGCGGCCCGGACCTCGAAGAAGGACAGGATGTCGACTTCGACATCGAACAGGCCCCCAAGGGCCCCCGCGCGACGAACCTCGTCCGCAACTAGCGCTGACCCCGGTGCCCCACGGCACCCGGACGGCGGTTTTTTGTGCTGTATCCCCTCCAGTCAGGACTCTCTCACTCCCGCTCGCGCCGGTCGTGTTCGCCGCCGGTGTCGTGCACTTCGACGACCCCCTCGCTCCGGACCGACACCTCGTACCGGTCGTACGTGAACCGGACGAGTCCACGCTCCCCGTAGCGCCGCGCCGCCGCCTCCTCGAAGAGCCTGTCGAGCGCGTCCGTGTCTACTGCGTCGTACAGCGGCGGCAGGTCAGAGATGTCCCCCCCGTCGGCTTCGGTCAGGACGAGCATGACCGCCTCGCTCGGGGAGACGACGCTCCGGTCGTAGGTCGCCCGGTACGTCCCCCCTTCGGAGCCATCTGAACAGAACTCCACGGCGTCGCGGCGGTCAGGCCCCGTCACCCTCGACCACCCCCTGCCCGAAGTGGTCGTAGGGCTGGAGGTGGGCGCTTTTGATCACCTTCGAGTTGACCACGTCGAGGCCGAGGTCGCTGAGCTCGTCGTTGATGCGTGCCATGTCGTCGGTGTCGGTGCCGACGGCCTCGACCTGGATGTTGTCCTCGCCGTTCAACACCTCGTAGACGGCCACGACACCCTCGACCTCGCGTGCGTCCGTGGCCAGCTGTCCGCGGTCGGGGTTCGGGGCGCTACAGATGAAAAAGACGTGCAGCTGCAGCCCGGCCTTGTCGTAGTCCACGATCGGGTGATACCCCCTGATGACGCCGGTCCGCTCCATCTTCTTGATCCGGTTCCGCACCGTGCTCGCAGACATGCCGACCCGCTCCGCCATCTCGCTGGTCGTCGCCCCCCGGGCGTCGCGCTGGAGCATGTAGAGGATCGCCTTGTCGGTCCCGTCGAGGGTCATGCCGCCACAGACCACGGCACGGTACTTGTATTTTCGTTCTAATTCCGTATTAGATACAAATTTTGTAGCTATTTGTGTTATTTCTGTGAAATTAGTAACTCCGTCGCTTGTCGGCTGCGGCGACGCAGAGAGCCTGCGGACCGACCGCCGTCGGTCCAGAAATATCAGCTTATCGACCGACGGAGCGGGGCCAGTGCCAGGAGGTAGCGGTGCCGTGCTCGCCCGTGGCCCCGGAGGAGGGCCGGAAGCCGTGCGACTAAGCTCACGTTAGTGAACGGTTGGGTTCCCCTTCGGAACTGAACTGTCGGCTCGCTTTATGCAGACTCCAGCCGAGCGGTTCTCTGCCGAAAATGACACGACTCAAACTACTCGCGATCGCGCTTGTGCTCGTCGCGCTGGGCGGAGTCGCCACGCAGGCGACCGCCGTCCAGTCGCCGGCACTGGCACAGGCGGGCAATGGCGGAGGCATCGGCGGTGTCGGGAACCAGGGGGTGGCGGTCACCGGACTGACGGCTCCCGAGAGCGCCCCGCCGGGGGAGGAGGTAACGGTCACGGCGACGCTGAGCAACCCGACAGACGGGGTCCTGACCGAACGCGTCGAGTTCCGGTTCGGGGGTGACGTGGTCGACCGGAGTACGGTGACGCTTAACGCCGGCGAGACCACGACAGTGACCGGCTCGGTCAACACCACCGAGGTCGAACCCGGGGACTACGTCTACGCGGTCTTCACCGACAGCGGTGGAGCGGTCGGGCAGCTGACCGTCTCCGACTCGTTCACGCTCGACTCCCTCGAGGCACCCTCCACGGCGACTGTCGGTGACACCGTCACGGTGAACGCGACGGTCGCAAACCCCAACGAGTTCACCACGACCCAGGCGGTCGAGTTCCGGGTCGCAGGGATCCCCCTCGCCAGCCAGGACGTGACACTCGAGGCGGACAGTTCGACGACGGTCTCCTTCGAGCTCTCGACTGAGGGGCTGGACCCCGGCGAGTACATCCACGGCGCGTTCACGCGCGACCGGGGAGCGTTCGCGACACTGACACTCGAGACCCTCGCGGAGACGACAGCCTCCGTCACCTTCGAGGACCAGACCTCGGACGGGACGACCGTCACCGTCGCTGAGGTGACGATTCCCGAGGACGGCTACGTGGCGATCCACGACTCCTCGCTGCTCGACGGCGAGGTCGTGGGCAGCGTCATCGGCGTCTCCGAGTACCGGGAGGCCGGTACCTACGAGGACCTCAACGTCACGCTGTTCGACGTGCCGGGTGCCGAGTTCAACGAGACCGAACTGACCGAGAACGACACTCTGATCGCCATGCCCCACGAGGAGACGAATAACAACACCGTCTACGACTTCGTGGCGACCGACGGCATGGAGGACGGTCCCTTCGTCGCCGACGGCCAGCCGGTGACGGACTCGGCAGCCGTGACGGTCGCGCCGGGGCCGAACGTGACCGAGCCGAACGCGACCACCCAGGCCTCGGTCGTCTTCGAGAACCAGACCTCCGACGGCACGAGCGTCACGGTCGCCAACGCGACCCTCCCTGATGACGGCTACGTGGCGATCCACGACTCCTCGCTGCTCGACGGCGAGGTCGTTGGCAGCGTCGTCGGTGTCTCCGAGTACCTGGGGAACGGTACCTACGAGAACCTCACGGTCACGCTGTTCGACGTGCCGGGTGCGACGTTCAACGAAACGGTGCTCACCGAGAACGACACCCTGATCGCCATGCCCCACGAGGAGACGAATAACAACACCGTCTACGACTTCGTCGCGACGGACGGCATGGAAGACGGACCGTTCCTGGTCGACGGGGAGCCCGTCGTCGACTCCGGGCTGGTGACCGTGGCGGCTATGACTCCGCCGGCCGACAACGGAACCGCAGGGAACGGCACGGCCGGTGACGGAACTGCGGGCAACGGCACGGCAGGAAACGGAACTGCGGGCAACGGAACAGCGGGGAACGGTACAGCCGGCAACGGGTGACCGGAGAGACGTTCCGGGCGCCACCCTTCCGGACATCCCCATCCGAACTCTCGCGTCCCGTTTTTTGCGCTGCCCCGTTCGCCGAGTCACAACACCCGGGAAGGCTGAGACCACGCCCGCCGCGGGAGCGGAGTCGCCCTGGCCCTTGCACCAACTCTTCGACAGTGGCTCCGTGCCGGCGGACGACCTTCTCACGCGGACGACCTTCTCACGCACCATGCACGCCTTCGCGCGATCCCGAAGCGAGAGGTATGAAGCGAGAGGTGTCCTCGGCACCGAACGAACTGAGAACGGGTCGTCTGTCAGGTTTGAGCCCTGCGGGTCGACAGAGAAACCGAGAGGAATCGGTCAGGACACGGAGGCGCCGACGTAGAGGACGACGACGAGGAACACCCAGACGACGTCGACGAAGTGCCAGTACATCGAGACGGTGGAGACGGAGGTGTGCTGGTCGGCGGAGTAGTGGCCCAGCCGTCCCCGGAAGTAGACGATTGCGAGCAACACGCCGCCCAGCGAGACGTGCAGGCCGTGGAGGCCGGTCAGGCCGTAGAAGGCCGAGCCGAAGGCACCGGTGAAGAGGTCGAAGCCCTCGTGGACGATGAACTCGTAGTACTCGAGCACCTGGCCGCCGATGAAGACCACCCCAAGCAGCAGGGTCACGCCGGTGAGCCGGACGAACCGTTGCTGGTTGCCCTTCCGGAGCGCGACGTGGGCGAAGTGCAGCGTGAAGCTGCTGGCGATCAGGATGGCGGTGTTGACCAGGACGAGACTCGAGAGGAGGTTCGGGAGTTCGGGCGACCAGGGGCCCGACCGGATGAAGAAGTAGTAGACGAAGCCGGCGCCGAAGGTGGCGACCTCCGACCCCAGAAACAGGAGCATCGCGAACTTGAGGCTGCTCCCGCTGTGGCCCTCGGTACCGTGTTTCAGGAAGCCGGCGATGAAGCCGTGGTAGAGCCAGCCGTACAGCCCGACCAGGAACAGCCCGGTCGAGCCGACGAGCACGCCCGGCCCGACCAGCGGGCCGATGACGTCGTAGCTGTGTCCCATGACGAACAGTGCGGCCCCGACGTAGATCCCGCCGACCCCGAGCGCGGCGATGAAGGGCCACCAGGAGGCCTCGCCGAAGCCGCGCGGCCAGTCCTCGACAGCCGGCAGGTGGTGGCCGCCGTGATCCTCTGAGTCGTCTGCGACGGTCATGCTCCGACGTTGCGAGTCGACTACCAAAAACCCTCCCAATGTGACCGCGGCGGAGTCCGCCGCCGCTCTCCCGCTCCGCCCGTCCCGACAGGTACTCGTCCCCGCCGACCCAAGCGCGTACATGTCCCGGCTCCGGGTCCGGCTGGCCGGCGCCGCCGCCGGCCTGCTCGCGCTCCTCGCCGTGGCCGACCCCGCCCTCGCCCACGGGGGTGCCATCGCCGCCAACCGCCAACCGGTGACCGTCCCCACCTGGCTCGTGTTGCTGACCGGGGGTGCGGCCGTCGGCGCCTCGTTCCTGCTCGCGACGTTCGTCACCGACCGGGCGATGGTCCGGGCGGTCGACGGCTGGCGCCGGCTGGTGCCCGCGCCCGGCCGGCTCGCCCGCGGGGTCGCGAAGGCCGTCGGCGTCCTCGGGCTGGTCGCCGTCCTGGCGGTCGCGGCTGTCGGCCCGACCGGGAACAACGCCGCCGTCCTCTTCGTCTGGGTTGGCTGGTGGGCCGGCTACACGATGACGACCTACCTGGTGGGCGACTCCTGGCCGGCGGTGAACCCCTGGCGAACCCTCGCCGGCCTGCTCCCCTCTATGGACGAGTCCTACCCCGACCGCCTCGGGTCGTGGCCGGCCACCCTGGCGCTGCTGGCGCTCATCTGGGTCGAGACCGTCAGCCCGATAACCGACGACCCGCGCCCGATGGCGGCCGTCGTCCTCGCGTACACGCTCGTGACGCTGACCGGTGCGGCCGTCTACGGGGCCGACCAGTGGTTCCGCCGCGCGGACCCGATGGCCCGGGTCTTCCGCTACTACGGGGCCGTTGCGCCCGTCCAGCGGACCGGCGACGGGCTCTCCGTCCGGCTCCCCGGCGGCGCCCTCTCCGAGCTGGAGGTCGAGGACGGCAGCGAGGTGGCCTTCGTGGTCGCGTTGCTATGGGCGACGACCTTCGACGGCTTCGTCTCGACTGCGGCGTGGGCCGGTGTTGCGGAAGGGGTCCGCGCCGCCGGGGTCCCGCTCGCGCTCGCGTACCTGGCTGTGCTCGCGGGCGGGTTCGGGCTCTTCCTCGGCGGCTACCGGCTGTCCTCGCGGCTCGCGCGCCGGACCGGCGACACCTACCTCTCGGCGGGCGTCGTCGCCCGCCGCTTTGCCCCCTCGCTTCTGGCCATTGCGGCCGGCTACCACCTCGCCCACTACCTGGGCTTTCTGCTCTCGCTGGCCCCGGCCATCGTGGTGCTGGCGGCGACGCCGCTGTCGGTGCCGGCCCAGGTCCCCGTCCTCCCGCTCCCGGGCTGGTTCGACCTGGTCGGGATGGCTGCCATCCTCCTCGGCCACGTGCTGGCAGTCTGGGTGGCCCACGCAACCGCCTACGACCTCTTCCCCGGCCGCCTGCAGGCGGTCCGGAGCCAGTACCCATTCATCGCGGTGATGGTCTTCTACACGATGACGAGCCTGTGGCTGCTCGCCCAGCCGGAGGTGCCGACGCCGTGAGCGAACGCGACGCGGCCGCCGAAGAGGCCCCCGGCCGGAACGGGCAGGAGGCGGCGGCGAGCCCGGCGGCACCCACCCACGTCGGGACGGGTCCCGGAACCCTCGACGGGGAGTTCGACCTCCCGGCCGACGCCCGCGCGGTCGAGTGTGGCTACTGCGGTCGGCCCTTCGCCGACGAGGAGTTGCTCGCGCTCCACCGGGGCCACGCCCACCACGACCGGCTCACCGCGGAGGAGCAGGCAGCCTTCGAGGCGGCCTACGAGGCCGAGACGACCGAGATGCGGCGCTTCCAGCTCAAGGCCGCCGGGGCGGTCATCCTCCTCTATTTCCTGCTTCTGATGGTCTACGCCCTCGTCTGAGAGTCGAAAGGTTGAGGTGTCCAACTGGCGGTATGAGAGGTATGGAACTTCGGGTCATCGAGAACGAGGCGACGGAACTCTCCATCGAGATCGCCGGCGAGGACCACACCTTTCTGAACGTCCTCAAGGGCGCGCTGCTCGAGACGGAGGGCGTGGCCGCCGCGACCTACGACATGAACCCCGAGCAGTCCGGCGGCCAGACCGACCCGATCCTCACGGTCAAGACCGACGAGGAGACCGACGCGCTGGACGCGCTCGAGGCGGGCGCCCAGCGGGTCATCGACAAGTCCGCCGACTTCCGGGACGCCTACGAGGCGGCGGTCTGATCAGCAGACGACCTGGAGCAGGTAGACCCGTCCGTCGGGGGTAGCGTGGAGGTCGAGACCGGTCCGCGCGCCCTCCATCGTGTCGGTCCCACGGTTCTGTACTGTGGCGGTGACCAGCGCGTCACCGAGCGACGCCGCCGAGGTAACCGAGCCCGTGCCGACGTTCGCGATGGCGACCTCCGGTGACCGCTCGCAGGCACCCTCCAGAACGCCCCGGATCTGGTCGTTTTCCTCGCGCGAGACTCCCTCCTCTTTCACGCGTTTCTGGTTGAGAAACGCTGCGACCGCGTCCAGGTCGCCGTCCCGGGAAAGCGGCGATACACTCGCCGACTCGCGTGCGTCGTTCAGGCGGGTCAGGTACGCCCGTTCGGCGTCGTCGAAGGAGACGTTGCCGGCGGCCGCGGCGTCGCCCGGCACGTCAGAAACTTCGGGAACGCCGCCGCCAAAGCCGGGGATGTCGACGATACCGGTGACGCCGAGGGCGAAGATGCCCGCGACCGCGAGCACCACCACGAGCCCGAGGATGTACCTGGGAGTGAGGAGGTCGAAATACCCCGGCACCTCGAGTTCGTCGTCGCTGACCTCCTGGCGCTGCAGTTCGAGGTCGGCGTTGCCACACCGGCTGCAGGGCGGGTTGTGCTTGGTGTGCTCGCGGCCACACGCCGTGCAGACCCAGACCGTCGCCTCCGAGCCCAGCGTCTCCTCGGAGTTCGCGACCGGAACGACCGCCCGCTCGAAACTCCCGTGACCGCAGTTGTCACACGGCGGGTCGTCTTCCTCGTGAGGTTTGCCACACCACTCACACCGCCACTCCATCGCTTCCACGTAGTGGATTCCGGGCGAAAAGGCTGCCGTTTGGCGGCCACGCTCCCGGCCGTCCGTGCCACGGGCGCCGCCCCGTCTCCGTGCCGCCGGACTCGAGCTTCGCTCCTGCCCCGACGTGTCTACGGGTTTTCCGCCGGGACCGCTATGTACGTCCAGTACGTAGGCGGGCTATGAGCGACAACACGCAGGAGCGAGACCGGGTCGCGGAACTGGAGGCGGAGGTCGACCGGCTGCGCGAGCAGGTCGAGGAACAGCGGGAGGTGCTCAGTATCCTCGCGGCCGGCCAGCAGTCCGAGACCCTCCCCGACCTGGGCTGTCCGTACTGCGGCGAGGGAACGCTCGTCGGGAGCAGCGGCATCTCCTGGACGCAGGTCGAGTGCACCGCCTGTGATTTTAAAGAATACCTCTGACCTACAGCCGCACAGGGATCCCGCGCTCGTCGAGGTACTACGACCACTTTTTACTGCGTCGGGTCGCGGCCTCGCCGCGACCTCTCCTTGCAAAAACGTGGGGAAAAACGTTTCCGCGCGAGGCCGGCGGCCTCGCGCGGAATGAACCGCCTCACTCCGTTCGGCGGACGAATTACAGCCGCACCGGAATCCCGCGCTCGTCGAGATACTCCTTGACCTCGCGGATCGAGTACTCCCCGAAGTGGAAGATCGAGGCCGCGAGCGCCGCGTCGGCGTCGGCCTCGGTGAACACCTCGTAGGCGTCCTCCGGCCCGCCACACCCCGACGAGGCGATGACGGGCGTCGAGACGGCGTCACAGACCGCCCTCATCAGCGGGATGTCGTAGCCGTCCTTGGTGCCGTCGGCGTCGATGGAGTTGATGAAGAGTTCCCCCGCCCCGCGCTGCTCGGCCTCCCGTGCCCACGCGACGGCGTCGATACCGGTCCCCTCGCGGCCGCCCTTGACGGTGCACTCGAACCAGCAGGACTCCCCGTCGACCTGCGCGTAGTGTTCGCCCTCCTCGTCGAAGCGACGGCGGGCGTCGACGGAGATGACGATACACTGGCTGCCGAAGGCCGCGGCGCCCTCCCCGACCAGTTCGGGGCGCTCCAGCGCGCCGGTGTTGATCGAGACCTTGTCGGCGCCCGCACGGAGCGTCTCCTTGACGTCATCGCGGGTGCGGATGCCGCCGCCGACGGTCAGGGGAATGAAGACCTCGTCGGCGACGCCCTCGACGACGTCGAGCATCGTCTCCCGGCCCTCCGCGGAGGCAGTGATGTCGAGGAAGACGAACTCGTCGGCGCCGGCTTCGTTGTAGCGTTTGGCCATCTCGACGGGGTCACCGGTGTACTTCAGCTCCTCGAAGTTCACCCCCGTGTAGACCGCGGCCTCGCCGTTCTCGTCGATGTCCACGTCGATACACGGGATGATGCGTTTTGTCAGCGTCATAGGTCTGGGGTCGCGGCCCCGGCGAGCGGTCGGGGCCAGCGGCGGGTCACACCTCCACGGATGCCCCGCCGCCTCATAAATGAGTCGCGTCGGCCGTGCGGGGCGGAGAGCCGGTCGGGCGGTGGGGCTCGTACGGTCACTCCGGTCTGTGCCGGTCAGTCGGCGCTCTGCTTCGGGACGTACCGGCAGTCCGTACAGGCCCACTCGCGGTCGAAGACGACTGCGCCGTCACACTCGGGACACCGGTACGTTCCAGCGGGAGTCTCCTGGGTCGTTGCCATCACTTCACCCTGAGACACCGAGGAATATGAGTGTTGTTATGATATTGACAATACAATATTAGGTCGTCTAGATCGCCATCAGAGCGGATTTGGGCGGTGATCGGCCGTTCCGCCGGCTCACAGACGTCGCTTCCTGCGCTCTGTTCCGGGATCGCGGTTTTCGTATGAGGGGCATAAAGGATCACACCTGACCGGCGCCGGGGGGGCAGTGCCGGCTCGTCGGTCCGGGGCGGCCGCGGCTGTCGCCCGTCGACAGGAATAAACCGGTCGCTCCGAACGTAGGCGTGTGTCATCGACGCCGTCGGTGCTGGTGGTCGGCGGCGGGTCGACGGGCGCCGGCGTCGCCCGGGACCTCGCCATGCGGGGGCTGGAGGTCACCCTCGTCGAGCAGGGCAACCTCACCCACGGCACCACCGGCCGGATGCACGGCCTGCTGCACAGCGGCGGCCGCTACGCCGTCGCCGACCCCGACAGCGCCGCCGAATGCATCGCCGAGAACCGGGTCCTCCGGGATATCGCCGCCCACTGCGTGGAGATGACCGGCGGCCTGTTCGTCAAGCGCCCCGAGGACAGCGAGGACTACTTCGAGCGCAAGCTCCGGGGGTGTGAGGACTGCGGGATCCCCGCCGAAGTGCTCTCGGGGGCAGACGCCCGGCGGATGGAACCCCGTCTCGCCCCCGACATCGACCGCGCCATCTCGGTGCCCGACGCCGCGATCGACCCCTTCCGGCTAGTCGTCGCGAACGCCGCCGACGCCGAGGCCAACGGCGCGCGGGTCGAGACCCACACCACAGTCACGGACCTGCTCGTCGAGGGCGGCGAGGTGGTCGGCGCCGAACTCGAACACGGCTCCGGCCCGGACAAGCGGGTCCGGGGCCGGGAGGGCGAACGCGAGACCCTGCGGGTCGACCACGTCGTCAACGCGACCGGGGCGTGGGCCGGACAGGTCGGAAAGATGGCCGGCGTCGACGTCGACGTCCGGCCCTCGAAGGGGGTGATGACGGTGATGAACGTCCGCCAGGTCGACACCGTGGTCAACCGCTGCCGTCCGAAGGGTGACGCCGACATTATCGTCCCCCACGAGACCGCTGCCATCCTCGGAACGACCGACGAGGAGGTCGAGAAGCCCGCCGAATTCCCGGAGGAGCAGTGGGAGGTCGACCTCATGATAGAGGAGCTCTCGAAGCTCGTGCCCGCGCTGCGGGAGGCCCGCACCCTCCGGTCGTTCTGGGGGGTCCGCCCGCTGTACGAGCCCCCGGAGGTCGGCAGCGAGGACCCCACCGACATCACGCGCGATTTCTTCCTGCTGGACCACGCCGACCGCGACGGGCTGGGCGGCCTGACAAGCATCGTCGGCGGGAAGCTCACCACCTACCGGATGATGGCCGAGGCCGTCGCGGACCACGTCTGTGCCCGCTTCGGGGTGCGCGCGGACTGCCGGACCGCCGACGAGCCGCTGCCGGGCAGTGAGGACTTCTCGGTGCTCCGGGAGCACATGGACGAGTTCGGCCTCCGCTCGCCCGTGGGCCGCCGGAGCGTCGAGCGCTTGGGCTCGCGGGCCGACGAGGTGCTCGACACGGAGGGCCCGAACCCGACGGTCTGCGAGTGCGAGGCGGTCACCCGCGCCGAGGTGCAGGACGCCATCGCCGGGGCCGGCCCGGACCTCAACGCGGTCAGGCTTCGGACCCGCGCCTCGATGGGCAACTGCCAGGGCGGGTTCTGTGTCCACCGCATGGCTGGCGAGCTCCACGGGTACGGCGACTACGACGAGGCGGTCGTCCGCGAGGCCTGGGACGCGCTCATCGAGGAGCGCTGGAGGGGCCAACGACACGCCCTCTGGGGCGAACAGCTCTCCCAGGCCGCGCTGAACTACGCGCTCCAGGCCGCGACCGGCAACCGCGACCGCGACCCCGCCGACGAAGGCGAGGTCGACTTCGCGGCCTTCGATGGCGGCCCGGACGGGACGGAGCGCCCGGACGCCGCCGCGGACGGGGGTGACCGGGATGGCGATTGACTCGGCGGTGCTGGTGGTCGGCGGCGGGCTGGCGGGCCTGACGAGCGCTCTGGCGGCCGCCCGTGCGGGCGCGGACGTGCGCCTGCTCTCGCATAAGCGCAGCACGCTCCGGAACGCCTCCGGGCTCGTGGACGTGCTCGGCTACGCGCCCGACGGTGAGGGGCCGCTCGTCGACCCCTTCGGAGCCATCCCCGAGTTGCCCGACCGCCACCCCTATCGAACTGTGGGCGTCGAGACAGTTCGCGAGGGGCTCGCACTGTTCGACGATGCCGTCCCCGGTTACCGGGGCGGCCACACCGACCGCAACGCCCTCGTCCCGACTCACGGCGGGACAGTCAAGCCGACCGCCCGCTATCCCGCGAGTGCCGAAGCCGGCCTCGCCAGCGACGCCCGAGAGACGCTGCTTGTCGGGTTCGAGGCGCTGACCGACTTCGACGCCGCCCACGCCGCCGCCCACCTGGAAGCCGCGGGTGTCCCCTTCGACGTCCGGGGCGTCACGGTCCGGTTCCCCGGCGACCTGCGGGCCGACGCGGGCGTCACCCGGTACGCGGCACTCCTCGACGGGGACGGGGTGACCGTCGACGGCCGCTCGGTCGGCGCCCGCCAGGCACTCGCCGAGCAGGTCAAGCCCCATCTCGGAGAGGCCGAACGGGCCGGTTTTCCCGCAGTACTCGGCGACGACGACCCCGCGGGTGTGCGGGAGGGTCTCGCCGACGCGCTCGGGGCCGACGTCTTCGAGGTGCCGATGGGCCCGCCCTCGCTGCCCGGCCTCCGGCTGGCCGAGCGCCTGTTCGACGCGCTCGACGCCGCCGGCGCGAGCATCGAGACGGGCAATCCGGTTGTCGGCTACGAGGCCGAGGACGCCAGCGGGAGAGGCAGCACCCGCGTCGAGCGCGTGTTCGTCGACAAGAACGGCGCCGATATCCCGTACGCCGCCGAACAGTACATCCTCGCCACCGGCGGCCTGGTCGGCAAGGGGCTGGACTCCGACCGCGAGACGGTCCGGGAGCCGGTCTTCGGCTGTCACGTCCCCCATCCGGAGGACCGCTACGAGTGGTTCGCCGACGACGCCTTCGGCGACCATCCCTTCGCTCGCTTCGGGGTCGACACCGACGGCGACCTCCGGCCGGTGGACGCGCGCGGGGAGCCGGAGTTCGGGAACCTCCGGGCCGCCGGGAGCGTCCTCGGGGGCTACGACTTCGCCGCCGAGAAGTCGGGGAGTGGGGTCTCCATCGCGACCGGCTACGCGGCGGGGCGGGCGGCCGCGGAGGTGGTCGCGTGAGCGACAGCCCGGACCCGGCCGAGGGCGGGGCCGACCGCGACCCCGGCGGGAGCGCGCCCGGCGTGCCGGAGACCGAGGGGGTCGACCCCACCGAGACGGACCTCGACCCCACCGCCGTCTTCGAGGAGGGCGAGGACTTCGACCTCCGGCCGGGCGCGGACTCCTGTTACAAGTGCTCGGCGTGTGACGTGAGCTGTCCGGTCGCGGAGGTCGACGACGACTTCCCCGGGCCGAAGTTCCAGGGCCCCGAGCAGTGGCGGCTCAAGCAGAACGACGACCGCGGGGTCGACGAGTCCATCATGGACTGTTCGAACTGCATGCGGTGTGACGACGCCTGCCCCTCGGGGGTCCCGCTCTCCCAGATGCACAACACTGCCCGCGGGCAGTACGTCGAGGAGGAGATGAGCCGCCTCTCCCGGGAGTACCTCCGCAACCGCGTGCTGGCGAACTACCGCTTTTTCGCCTCGCTGGCCAGTCGGTTCCCCCGGCTCAGTACGGCAGTGCTCAACAGCCGGCCGGTCCGGTGGCTCAACGAGAAACTCCTGGGTATCTCGGGCGAGCGTGAGTTCCCCGCCTTCGCGACCGAGACCTTCCGGGAGTGGTGGGCGGCCCGCGGCGGCGCGGCCGCCTCCCGGGAGCGCGCTCGAGAAGCCCGCGAGCGGCGTGGTGAATCCGGGACCGACAAGAAGGTCGCCTACTTCCACGGCTGCTACGCCAACTACAACACCCCGGAAGTCGGGCGGGCGCTGGTCCGGACCTTCGAGCACTTCGGCTACGAGCTCGTGGTCCCCGAGCAGCGGTGTTCGGGGACGCCGATGTTCGCCAACGGGATGCTGGGCGACGCCCGCCGCGCCGCCGATGTCAACGTCTCCTCGATGGCCGACCTCGTCGCGGAGGGGTACGACGCCGTCGCCTCCTGTACCTCCTGTTCGATGTCGCTGCGCCAGGAGTACCCCGAACTCTTCGACTTCGAGGGGGTCGAGGAGGTGGCCAGCCACACCTTCGAGGCCGTCGAGTACCTCCGGATCCACGAGGACATCCGGGGGGAGGTCCGGGAGGCGGACGTCTCGGGAGAACTCGCCGCCGACTTTGCCTACCACGCCCCCTGTCACGCCCGCAACCAGGGACTGGACCGACAGGCCGTCGAGCTGTTCCGCGAGCTCGAAGACGTAGGCATCGAGGACGTCGGCGACTCCTGTTCGGGCATCTCGGGCACCTACGGCTGGAAGGCCGAGAAGTACGAGAAATCGATGGCGATCGGCGCGGAGATGTTCGAGCACATGGAAACTGCGGAGGGGGAGACCGGAATGACGGAGTGTCCGACCTGCGCGATGCAGATGGAACACGGCACCGGCTACGAGGTCAGACACCCGCTGGAGCTGCTGGAGGCGGCGCTGGTCGGTGATAGGGACGGGAACTGAGTATCTTCGGAACCCTGGCCCGGAGTCACTCGCCCTCGCCGGTGGTGAACCCCACCTCGGCGTGGGTCCCGTCACAGAACGGCTTGTCACCCGACCGCCCGCACCGACACAGCGCCGCCCCGTCCTGGGTCGTTTCGGTCCCGCCGACCCGGAGGTCGAACGGGCCGTCGAGCACGAACGGGCCGTTCCGGCTGGGAGTGACCGTCAGCGGTCCGTGGGACTCCCGGCCCGGGTCCGAGCTACGTTCCTGTTCGGCAGAGGGAGAGTCCTCAGCATCTGGTTCGGCGCCGTCGTCGTCGCCGTCCGACTCGAACACCCGGCTGTGGCTGTTGTCACAGAGGGGTTTGTTTCCGGAGCGCCCACACCGGCAGAGGCCGAGGCGCGTATCCGCGAGCAGCGGGTCGCCGTCCGGGGTCCGGACATCGACATCGCCGTGGATGTACAGCGGGCCGTCGGCACTGGCGGTCACGGTGTTCCGGTCCGGGGGGCGCTCGCCGTCGTCGCCGTCGGGGCGCGTGTACTGGAGGGCACCCGTCGGACACTGCTCGACGACCGCTGCGGTCCGGTCGGCGTCTGCCCCGTCGGCGTCGACCCACGGCCGTTCCTCCGGGTCGAACACCTCCGGGAGCCCCTCAACGCAGGCTCTGACGTGGATACAGCGGTTCGAGTCGTAGCTTACCTCGATATCTGTGCCGTGGTACCGATGCACATCTTTCTCCATACCACGGCTTCGGCGGGACCGGGGATAGCCGTTCCGGCGCTACATCTCGATGACGTTCCCGCAGTCGGGGCACTCCAGGGTCACGCCGCTCTCGTCGACGACGGCGACGTGGTAGTCAGCGCCACACTCCTCGCAGGGCAGTGCCGAGCGCGTCTCGCCGGCGTCCTGGGGCGCCCCCAGCGCGAGCGCCTTGATGCGCTCGTCGCTCTCGTTTTTCCCCTCCTGGTACTCGCCGGGGGCAAAGCGGACGACCTCGTCGGCGCCCACCTCGACCTCGCCGTCCATCGTCTCGAAGGTGGCCGTCCCCTCGATGACGTAGAAGACCTCCTCCTGGTTCATGTGTGTGTGCAGCCCGCCGGAGAAGGAATCGCCGGGCTCGAGTTCGTAGTAGTTCATCGCCATATCCGAGAGGTTCAGCGGCGAACTCGCGTGCTTCTGGACGTCGGCGACGCGCGGTTCGTTGTCGAGGCTGTCGATGGATACTTTCTCCATGTGCGTGTGCTCGGATGCGGCCCTGTTATGTTTTGGCAAAGCGGCTACCCCGACGGTCCGTCCGGGGTCGGCCCGTGGCGTGTGACGACCCCCGGAGGGATTACCCTGGCATCGGACAGAGGCTCGCCGTGAAGACCGCGACCTCGTCGGTGTCGTTGCGCGCCCCGTGGGGGACGCCGCGGTCGTGGTGGACGACGCCCGGTGCCTCGATGGCCTCCTCCTCACCGTCCCGGAGGACCGTCACGGTTCCCTCGACGACGTGGAAGACGTTGGTCGAGTCGGGGTGGTCGTGGGCGTCGAGTTCGGCGCCCGGCCCGAGCGCGAACGCCTTCACGAGTACGTCCTCGGAGACGACGAGCTCGGTGTCGAGAACTTCCCCCGCTTCGGGTTCGAGCTTGTGGTACTGGTCCATACGGGGTGACGGTTGGCCAGTAGCCACTTAGCGGTTTGCACACCGGGGTTTATGCCGGCCCGGGCCCCCGTCACGGCATGGCCGAGATCCGATTGCTCCGACACGCCACGCTGCTCGTCGACGTCGGGGAGACGACCCTACTCGTCGACCCGATGCTGAGCGCGCCCGGCGATATCCCGCCGATCCCGAACTCCCCCAACGACCGCGAGAACCCGCTCGTCCCGATGCCCGACGTGGGACTGGAGTACGACGCCGTCCTCGTCACCCACCGCCACCGCGACCACTTCGACGACGCGGCCGCCGACCGCCTCGCTGCCGACGACCCGATCCTCTGTCAGCCCGCGGAGGCCGAAGCCTTCCGCGGGGACGGCTTCGAGGACGTCCGCCCGGTCGAGGAGGCACTCGACTACGCGGGGGTCGATATCACCAGAACGCCAGCCAGACACGGCCACGGGGAGCTGGCCGAACAGATGGGGCCCGTGTCGGGGTTCGTTCTGGAGGGAGAGAAGCGCCTGTATCTCGCCGGCGACACCGTCTGGTACGACGCCGTCCCGGAGACGCTCGACCGCCACGACCCGGACGCCGTCGTGGTCAACGCAGGCGCCGCACAGTTCGTCGAGGGCGAACCGATCACCATGGACGCCGACGACGTCCGCCGGGTGCGCGAGTACGTCGACGACGGCGTGCCGGTGGTCGCCGACCACATGGAGGCGATCAACCACTGCCTGCTCACCCGCGAGGAGCTGCTGGCGGCCGTCGACGGCGTGGAGATCCCGGAGGACGGGGAGACCGTCGCGGTCTGATACGGAGTGCTGTGAGCCGGTCCGGTACTGACTCACAGCAATCCGTACGAGTCGACCCGTTGCCGTGCCGGCCGTGGGCCGGGCACAGTCCACGAAGCATTTACCGGTGCCCGTCAGACGGACTGGCATGCGACGACGCGATTTCCTCGCGCTGTCGGGTGCGGCGGCCGGACTGGCCGGGTGTGCCGGTCCCGCCGGGACGCGCACGCTCCCGACGCCCCTGCGCGACGAGTCCGGCTTTCCCGCGGAGGCGACCTACGGGTTCGGGGAGGAAGCCGGGGCCGAGCTGACTGCCGTCGCCGCCCTCGACGTGGCGGTCCGACGCTCGGACCACTACCGCACCGGGTCGGGGGCGCTCGACGTCTACGCCCCGCCGGACAGCTACCTCGTCTCCGTCCGGGTCACCGCCCAGGGCGAGCAGCGCCCGCCACTGTCCGCCTTCGAGCTCCGGGTCGGCGAGGAGTCCTACCCCGCACTGACCTCGGTCGCGGGGCAGCCGCTCTCGGCGCTGCTCACCCGGTACGGCCCCTACACGCCGGACGCGGAGCCGGACCCCGACGGCCGGTTGCTGCTGTTCGAGGTTCCGGCCGGGAGTGCGGGCGAAACGGCCGCGGTCGTCTGGACGCCGTCCGGGGGAGAACCGGCCTACTGGCCGCTCCGCGACCGACAGCGGGCCGCCCTCGGGCAGTCGCTCCCCCCGCTGACTGTCGAGGCCTTCGAGACCCCGGCAACCGCCGGAGCGGACGCCGACCCGACGGCCACCCTCCGGGTGGCAAACGGCGGCGACCGGGGCGGCACGCTCCGTGCGGCGCTGAACTACGCGGGCGCCGTAGACGCCTCCGAGACCCTCTCCGTGTCGGTCCCCGCGGGGGAGACGACGGCGACGGAGTACGGCCTCCCCTGGAGCGGCCGGCGCCTCGAGGTCGAGCTCGCGTGGGCGGGGGCCCACGAGCAGCGGACCATCGACCCCGAGAGCGGGTAGACGGCCGCGAGCGGCGGCGCTGGCCACGGCCCCCCATCGGCTGCGAGCCGGGGAACCGACACACGGAAGTGGTCGAGCGGAGAAGGCCGGCGTATGGCAGACGACCACGACGAGGACCGGCCGGCCTACGACCCGGATGCACCGACCCCGCCCGAGCGCGAGCCGCCGCTGCGCTCGACGGCCCCACAGAGCGAGTTCACCTCGGGCCAGGTCGGCGTCGGGGCCCTGGTCACGCTCGTCGGGCTGGTGGTCACCTTCGGCCTGCCGCTGCTCCTCTGAGCGAGATGGGAAGGTTAAAGACCGGGACAGCGCTACGACCGTCTGCGCCCGGGTGGCTTAGCTGGACATAGCGCCGCACTCATAGGGTTCTCACACACGCGGCACGCGTCCCCCGAGGTTCGTCCTCGGACCTGGGATATGCGGAGATCGAGGGTTCGGAGCCCTCCCCGGGCACTCTTTCCATGTCGAGCGACAGGACCCGCCAGCCACGGCTCCTCCTCCGAACGGCCACGGCCCTGCACGCCCGTCGGACCCGCCACGGCTCCCGGATGTCCGCCAGGCTGCCCGGTCACTACGTATCTAGCGCCCCCATTTAGGACGGTAGATCGCAACGGACCTCAACGCACGGGATGAGGGTACCACGCACGCGGACAGCAGCGGACGGAACCGACTCCGACGAACACACTGACGACGCGGGCGACCCGGAGTGTGCCGACTCCGGTGGAGCGCCGTCGACCGCGACGGGCCGACACTCCCGCCGCGCGTTCCTCGCGACCGCGGCCGCCGTGGGCGGGACGCTCGCACTCGCCGGCTGCAGCGAGATCACCGACCAGGAGTTCACCGCCGACAGGGTCGTGCTTCCGGAGGACGCACGCGAGGAACTGGTCCTCTCGGAAGTCGCGAGCGAGTCCCGGACGGTCTCGCGGACCCCCTCCGCGGGCGGTGTCGAGGGGGAGGTCTCGGTCACGAGCCACGCCGTGGCCTACCACCGCGGGCCGGCACGGGGCACGCCCACCGCGACGGAAGCGTTCCTGAGCGGGGTCAACGGCACGGAGGGCGCCGGGCCGGCGAAGGTCATGTCGGCCAGCGCCGCCGGGGTCGAGGAGGTTCGGCCCGACCCCGGGCGGCTCCCCTTCGATGTCGATTCGTCGCCGTTCTTGCCCGGCGACAGCGTCGGCCTGGTCGTCCCTGCCGGTGCACGCGACGGCGAGAGCGTCGACCCCACACGGACGCTCGCGCTGATTTCCGGCAGGACCTGGGCCGACCGACACGGACCGATGCGCGTCCCGGACCGCCACGGACCGATGCGGATCCCGAGTACCACTTGGATGCCCGACCGCCACGGGCCCCTCAAGGAAGAGATACCCCCGAGCCTCTGGATCCCGAGTACCACCTGGGTCCCAGAGGACCCGGGGAGTATCGGGGTCGTCGTCGAGACCGGCGAGCAGTCTCTCGAAGAGGTTGTCGGGGTATCCGCGGAGGCGGTAGACGCCGAGCCGGTCGAGAGCGGCGCGGAGTTCGACCCCGAGAGCACGATGATCGCACACCGCCCGGGTCGAACGTGGGCCGACCGGCACGGGCCGATGAGAGCCGAGACGGTCTTCGGCGCCGGGTTCCCGGCCCCGCTGGGCGGGGCGACCTTCGGGATGGGGGTGCTGTCGACGCCGACCGCGGAAGTCGGCGGGGAAATCCAGAACCCCTTCGCCAGCGAGGACCTGGGGACGCTGCTCGGCGGGAACCGCGCCCGGATGCTGCTCCAGCAAGCGGGCCTCGACCGGGCCGGGGAGTTCGAGTGGCTCGCCGGGCCGGAGGAGGCCACCGCCGAGAGGGTGGCCGAGACCCTCGGGAACGAGGGGACCCAGGTGCCAAAGACCTGGCCCGAGTTCGACTCGCTGTCCGTGCTGGGGGCCGACGCCGAGGTGAAGAGTTTCGCGGGGGTCATCGGCGGCGGCGAGGGACCGACTGCCGTCGGCATCCACGTCGCGCGGGTGCGGAGCGACGGCAACACCGTCATCGCGGCCGGCGTTCACCGGACGCCGGCCGGCAGCGCAAAGTCGACCGGGTATCCGGTGCCGCGACCCGACTACTACCCGGACGCCAGACCCGATTCCTACCCCGTACCGCGACCCGATTACTTCCGCTCGCGGGCGCTTGCCGGGGAGACGGCCGGACGGGTGGTGTACGCCGATGAGCCGGAGTAGCGACCCCGACGGGCGGGGCGCGCCCGGCGCATCCACCGTGTTCCGGTACGCGGTGTACTACCGGGCAGTCGCCACGGTCTCCTTTCTGGTCGGGATGGGCATCGCGCTGGCTGGCGTCTGGCTCGGCCTGGGCGAGGCCGTCTCTGTCGCGCTGGACAGCTTCCTCCAGGAGGGGGTGATGGGGCGGGCGATGGACGCCGCGAACCTCCCGCTGACGCTCGCGCTCGTCGCCGTCGGCGTGCTCGTCTGGCAGGTCGGCAAGACGGCCGCGTTCTACTGGACCTTCAGTGCGGCACTGGCGGAAGGCGACGCCAGTCCAACCGGTGGCGAGCCCGCACCGCCCGCGGGCTCCGGTTCCCCGGACACCCCGACCGGGGCGACGCAGGGCCGGGGTGAAACGGCCCCGTCGCGCCAGGGGGAGTCGACGACTCCGGCTGAGCCGACTGCCGGCTCCGAGACGGCCGGAGACGGGTCGGCCGACCCCCTCGCTGGCGGGACCGAAGCCGCCGAGGGCGGCCGGCCCGACGACGGCGGCGCCCCGGAGTGAAACGGTCCGGACCGCGGGGTCGTCCCACCTGCTGTCGGCCACCGTCCACGGACCTGGCCCGTTGCGCGGGGCTTTCGACTGACCGGTATATATTGCTCTATGTGTATATTAGCAGATTTTATTTATAAACGCCCGGAAAAAAATATACGATGGCAACCGACGTCGGCGGCGGCCGGCCGGCGAACCGCCTCGACGACCGACTCATCGAGCGGTGTGAGGCGCTCCCGGACCGGCCCGCCCCCGGGGTGTACGTGGTCATCGACACGATGCACTTCTCGAACACCGTCATCGAACTGCTGGCGAACGGGGCCGACCACGTCCACGTCGCTGCCGAGCGCGGGCTGGAGTTCGACTACCGCGCCTCGAATCCCGGGACGCTGGTCGGCGGCGAGGCAACCGCCGCGTACGAGCCCGCACCGGGTTACGACTTCATCAACTCCCCGAGCTACGTGCAGGACCTGACCGTCGAGGGGCGGCCCGTCAGCATGACCTCGACCAACGGCGGCCGGACTGTCACGACGCTGCGCGAACGGGGGGGCGACGGGGTCGATGTCTACGTCGGCTCGCCGCTGAACGCGGCGGCGCTCGCGACCCACCTTCGGGAGCAGGACCGCCCGGTCCACCTGGTCAGCGCGGGCACGAGAGGCGACGTCGCCGTCGAGGACCACGTCGGCGCTGCACTCATCAGCCGCTACCTCGACGGGCTCCCGGTCTCGGAGACCGAACGTCACCTGCTCCGCCAGCAACTGCGGGACGCGAAGGGCGTCGACTACGTCGAGAGCCACGAACTCCGGCGCCGGGACGTCCTCGACTTCGCGATGGACCTGAACGGCCGGAGCGTCGTTCCCCGGATGGTCGACGGTGCCCTCGTCGACATTGGGGGCGCTACGGAGAGCCGACTGGTCGGGGAACGGACCGCCGACTGAGACTGTCGGGCAAACCGGCAGCAGTCGGTACGGGACCCACACACGACCTGACAGTAACCCGGCCCGACCCCGTACGTTCGCTTTTTGCCGTCCGTCGGATACGGTGGTGCGGCGACGGAACATGCTGGCCCGCACGGCCCGGTATCGGTAGCGAGGTATCGGTCGAACTCCGGACTCATGTCAGGACTTCCGACCTACGCCGCGGGGGTCGTCGCCGCGGTCGCGCTGCTGGCGGCCGGTGTCGGACCGGCCGCGGCCACCCCCGCGGGGCAGTACGGCCCGACGACCGTCGACTGTGCCACCCAACCACCGACCGGCGCCGACGACGGTGCCCCGCTCCCGGCCGACGGGGCGGGTGACTCCGGTCCGAGGCTGCCTGTCGGTTCCGAGGTGTCGCTCGGTTTCGACGTGACGTCGCTCGCGGTGTCGGACGTGCCGCCGACGGTGCTGGTCCCGCTGGCCGGCTACAGCCGGTTCGACGACTCCGACCCCCTCAACAGTGACCTCCGGGCCCGACTGTACGAGACGGTCGCCGAGTCGCCGGGGACCTACCTCAGCGAACTCGCCGCGACGGCCGACGTGCCGGTGTCGACGGCCCGGTATCACGTCCGGGTCCTCGAACGCGAGGGGGTCGTCGAGACCGAACGGATCCGCGGGAAACGGCGGCTGTTTCCCGGGAACGCCGCGACCGGCCCGCTCGACGCCGCGCTCAACGACGCGTCGACGGAGCCGATCCTGCGGGCGGTCCGCCGCGAGGAACCCGTCAGCGTGTCGGGGCTCGCGGACTCGGTCGACCGGGCGGCGAGTACGGTTTCGTACCACCTCGCGCGCCTGGAGGACGCGGACCTGGTCGAGCGCGCCCGGGACGGCACGTCCGTCCGCGTCTCGCTGACGCCGGCGACCAGGGCGGCCCTCCGCGGGCCGTCCAACTGACGCCGCGTCGATGCCCGTGCGTGACCGCTCCCCGTCGCCACGCCGCCTCCCGTTTTTCGACCCTTTCGAGAGTTCCGTCAGAATCCCTTAGGAGCGTCCAACCCTCGGTCCGACTGACGATGTCACGGAATTCCCACATCGACGAGACGGGCGGAGAGCCCCCCCTGGCGCTGATGCGGGCCGTGCTGGACACGAACCGCATCCACGTGCTCGCTCGGCTTGAGGCCGCCCCCGGCCCGGTCGACGTCGAGGCGCTGGGCGACTCGCTCGCGGCCGAACGGACCGACGGCCGCCACTCCAGCCGGGACGCTCTCCGGATGCGGACAGCCCTGGTCCACGTCCACCTCCCCAAGCTCGAGGATGCCGACCTGGTCAGCCACGACCGGGAGCGCGGTGAGGTGAGTCCGGGCGAGTCGTTTCGACCGCTCTCGGAACTGCGCCAGGCGTGGGACCGCTGTCTGGCCGACTCCCGATACCACCCCAGCGAGTGACCGGGCGGGTAACGATGCCACTCGACTGCCGGGACGTCTCGACCGTGAGCTACGACCCCGCGACTGACTCGCTGGCCGTCCGGCTCGCCTGTGCGGTCGCAGCCGTCCGGGGGGTCGAGCCGACCCGGCTCCCGCCGCTGGCCGATGTGCTCGACCCGGAACCGCTTGAGCGGCTGCTCGCCTCGGCTGCCACCGACCCGCCGGCCGAAGTCTCCGTCCGGTTCCAGTACGCCGGGCTGGTCGTCCGGGTTACCGCCGACCGGATCTTTCTTCTGGACTGCGACGCGGCTGGCTGCTGAACCAGTCTCCGGCGGCCAGCCCGTGCTCGTTTCCCGGCAATATCGGCACTCCTCCGCCGCGGAGACCGGGGGCTACCCCCGCCGGAGGCCGCCGCTCACTCCCCCCGGAAGGTCGGCTCCCGACCCTCCAGAAACGCCCCCATCGCCTCGGACTGGTCGCGGGTGTCGAAGCAGGCGGCGATGAGTTCCATCGTGTGGTCGATTCCGCGCTCGACCCCCACGGAGCGCCAGGCGCGGAAGGCCTCCTTCTGCCGGCGCATGACCAGCGGGCTCTTCGCGGCGAGGGTCCCGACGAGGTCGTCGACTGCCTCGTCGTGGTCGTCGGCCGGGACCGCGCGGTTGACGAGCCCGAGCTCCGCGGCTTCCTCGCCGGAGACCGGCTCGCCGGTATAAATCATCTCTTTCGCGGCCTGGAGGCCGACCAGCCGGACCAGCAGGCCGCCCTGGATCCCCGTGACCAGCCCGACGTCGACCTCGGGCAGGCCGAGGGCGGCCTCGCGTTCGGCGACTCTGAAATCACAGGCCATCGCCAGCTCCAGGCCCGCCCCCAGCGCGTAGCCGCCACAGCCACAGACCGTGACGGCGTCGGCGTCCCGGACGTTCCGGATGGCACCCCGGAGGTCACTGAGCACGTCGCGGGCCTCGGTCGCCGAGAACCCTCGCACTTCGTCGAGCTTGAGCCCGCCGGTCAGGCCGTCGCCGTCGCCGGTGACAGTGAGGACCGCGACTTCCTCGGGTACGTCGGCGGCCGTCTCCCGCAGGTCGCGGATGAGCGCGGGGCTCAGGAGGTTCAGGTCGCCGGCGGACAGTTCCAGGTGGGCGACGTGCTCGCGGTCCGGGTCCCGGGAGAGCGTGACTGGCATGGTCGCGCTTTGCCGGGTCGACACATCAAGGTTGGTCGTCGCGGCGGGTGTCAGTACGACCGCGGGAGGTCGAGCACGTGGCGGGCGATGTAGTTTTTCACCATCTCGTTGGAGACCGGGGCGATGACGTTGATCATCGTCTCGCGCCAGTACCGCTCGACGTCGTACTCGGCGGCGTAGCCCATCCCGCCGTGGACGCGCATGGCGCGCTCGCAGGCCTCCAGGGAGTCCTCGCTCGCGCGCAGTTTCACGGCGTTCGCGGCCGCGCCGGCGTCGCGGTCGGTGTCGTAGAGCCAGGCGGCCTTCCGGACCATCAGTTCGTCCTGCTCGAGCTTGCTCCAGGACTCCGCGAGCGGGTGCTGGACGGCCTGGTAGGAGCCGATCGGCGCGTCGAAGACCTCCCGCTCGCGGGCGTAGTCGGCGCCTTTCTCGACCGCCGCCTGGCCGACACCGACTGCGTTCGCGGCGATGGAGATCCGCTCGGAGTTGGCAAAGGAGAGCAGATACCGGAACCCCTCCCCCTCCTCGCCGATGCGGTCCTCGGCGGGGACCCGCACCCCGTCGAACCACACCTCGTTGGAGTCGGCGGCGCCGCGGCCGGCCTTGGGGATCTCCGAGACGTCGACGCCGTCCATGTCGGGGCTGAACTCCGTGAAAAACAGCGAGAGGCCGGCAAAGCGGTCGTCGGGGTCGCGCTCGCCGGTCCGGGCCAGCAGCATGATCACGTCGGCCTCCTGGGCCTTCGAGGTCCAGATCTTCTGGCCGTCGACGACGTACTCGTCGCCCTCGCGGGTCGCGGTGGTCTCGACGCGGGAGGTGTCCGTGCCGGCGTTGGGTTCGGTGACGCCGGTACAGACCATCACGTCCCCGCTGGCGATGTCGGGGAGGTACCGCTCCCGGTGGTCGTCGTCGCCGTACTCGACGAGGGGGGCGGCGCTGAAGACGTGGTGGGAGGTGATCGAGGTGCCCGCCATCCCCGCCCCCGAGCGGGCGATCTCCTGCTGGACCAGCGAGGCCTCCTGGACGCCGTAGCCCTCGCCGCCGTACTCCCGGGGGACGGTGACGCCACACCAGCCGTCGTCGGCGAAGGCCTCGAAAAAGTCCCAGGCGAACTCGTGGTCTCTGTCCTTCCGGCGCCAGTAGTCGTCCCCGAAGTCGGCACAGAGCTTGCGGATCTGGTCGCGGATGAGCCGTTGTTCCTCGCTGAGCTGGAAGTCCATTGACGGGGACAGCGCCGGCACTCGAATAACTCTGTCCCCGGTCGGGCCGGCTGGGGTGTCGTCCCGCCGGCAACGACCACCGTCAGGGCAACACGGCCCCGAGGCTGCGCCGGTAGCGGGCGGCCAGCGTCCGGGCGACCAGACGGTCCTGGGCGGTCACGCCCAGGGCGACGAGCGTCCCGAGGTACACCGCCACGCCGACGGGGACGCCGGCGGCCAGCGACGCGAGCCCGCCGACCGCGGCTCGCGTCAGCCACATCGCGCCGGCCATCGCCACGCCCGCAGCCAGCGGCTTCAGGAAGGTGGCGTCGAAGGCGAACAGCCCCTCGTAGTGTCTGAGGACCAGGACCTGGAGGCCGTTCTGGAGGGCGATGGCCAGCCCGGTGCCCAGTGCCGCGCCGACGAGCCCGAACGCCGAGATGAACAGGTAGGTGAGGGCGACGTTCCCGGCCGCGAGCAGCCAGTCGAGCGCCATCCGGATGTACTGGTGGTCGGTCATCACGAGCAGCCACCCCGTCGCCCCGACCGCGCTGCCGGCGAGCACGCCCGCGAGGTAGACCACGAGCGGGAGATAGCCCGCCGTGTAGGTCGGGCCGAACAGCCCCAGGAGCTCGCGGCCGAAGACCGTCTGGACGGCCAGGATGGGGACGACGGCAGTGAGGATCAGCCGGGTGATGGACGTGTAGACCCGGTCCAGCGTGTCGACCCGGTCCTCGGCGTACAGCTCCGTCGCGACCGGCGGCAGGAGCATGTTGAACGCCAGCAGCGGGATCCAGGCCAGCGAGACGTAGACGAGCACGACGCCGTAGACCCCCGTCGCGGTCGCGGTGAGCAGGGCGCCGACGAGCAGGATGTCCACCCGGTTCTGGAACACCTTCCCGATGCTGCTGAGCGCGACCGGCGTCGCGTGGTTGTAGAAGGCCCGCAGCTCCGACCGGGCGCCCCGGACGGTCGGCCGGATGCCGGTCGCGGAGACCACCGCCGGCGCCCCGATGGCGACGAGCAGGGCGGTCCCGACCGCCAGCGCGCCCATCACCCCGACCACGGAGTATCCCAGCCCGACGGCGAGCAGGGCCGTCGCCAGCCGGACAGCCGGGAGTAACACCCGGGTGAAGGTCACCTCGCCACGCGCCGACCCGACCGCCCGCAGCAGCGAGGCGTGGGTCCGCACGATGCCCGTCAGCGCGACCACCGCCCCGACGGCCGCCATCGCCGGCGGGAACAGGGGGTGGGCGACGGTGAGCGCGTTGAGCCGGTCGGCGGTCGCCACCAGCGCCACGGCCAGCCCCGCCCCGACGGCGGCGGTCGTCAGGTAGGCCAGCCCGGCGACCCGGGCGCGCCGTCCGTGGTCGTCCTCGTACGCGGGGACGTACCGCTGGAGGGTCTGGACGGTCCCGAAGTTCACGAAGCGAAAGAGCAGCTGGGCGAGCCGCCAGGCCAGCGCGTAGACCCCGTAGACGACCGGGCCGAGCGCACGCGCGAGGACGAACTCGGTGGCGGTGGCGAGCACGCGCTGGAGCGACAGCCCGCCCGAGGTCACGACCGCGCCGTGGGCGATGGTGACCAGTGCGTCCCGTTCGTCGGCCGGGACGCTCTCCCGGTGCTCCGCCCGCGTCTCGTCGTCCGGCCGCGACTCCCCCGGCGGGGTTTCCCCCGCGGGCGGCCGGGACATCTCTTCGGCCTCGGTCATCTGCTACTGCACGCGGAACTCGATGGCCGCACCCTGGCCGTAGCCGACACACATGGTCGAGAGTCCGAGGCCGCCGCCCCGGCGCCGGAGTTCGTGGATCAGCGTCACGGGCAACCGGGCGCCGGAGGCACCGAGCGGGTGGCCGATGGCGATGGCGCCGCCGTTGACGTTGAAGACCTCGTCGTCGAAGCCGAGTTCGTCCTGGCAGTACAGCGTCTGGCTGGCGAAGGCCTCGTTGAGTTCGACGAGGTCGTAGTCGTCGGCAGCGTGGCCGGTCCGCTCCCAGAGCTGGCGGACCGCGGGGACGGGGCCGATCCCCATCACTTCGGGGTCGACGCCCGCGACCTCGTGGGCGCCGACCTCCGCCAGCACCGCCAGACCGTGCTCCTCGGCGTAGGCCCGGGAGGTGACCATGACCGCGGCCGCGCCGTCGGAGATCTGGGCGGCGTTCGCGGCGGTGACGGAGCCGTCCTCGCGGAACGCGGGCGGGAGCCCGGCGATCTTCTCTTTGGTGGTGCCCGGCCGCAGCCCCTCGTCCTCCTCGACGACTCCCTCGCCGGTGTCGATGGGAACGATCTCGTCGTCGAATTTGCCGGCTTCGGTGGCCTCACACGCCCGCTGCTGGCTGCGTGCGCCGTAAGCGTCCTGGCGCTCGCGGGGGATATCGTAGCGCTCGGCGACCTCCTCGGCGGTCTGCCCCATCTGGAGGTCGCGGGCGTCGTACTGGGCGGCGATGCAGTCGTAGGAGTCGATCCCGTAGTCGCGCTCGACGCGAGTCATGTGCTCGACGCCGCCGGCGACCATGACCTCGCGCTGGCCCGCCCGGATGGCGTCGCTGGCGTCCATGATGGCCTGGGCGGAGGAGGCACACAGCCGGTCGATGGTCCGGCCGGGGACGCCCTCGCCAAGCTCCGAGCAGAGCGCGATGACCCGGCCCATGTTGTTGCTGTGCTCTTTGACCTGCTTGGCACAGCCCCAGGCGACGTCGTCGACGTCCCCGGGGTCGATCCCCGTCCGGGCCAGTAGCTCGTTCACCAGGGGCACCGAGAGGCGCTCGCTTTTGACGTCCGCGTAGACGCCGCCGTCCCGGCCCTGTGGGGTCCGTACGCCCGCCACCACGACTGGCTGTCGGTCGTCCATTGGCTACGCCTCGGTCGGGGGGAATAAGTGCGTGGTGCTCGGCCGCCACGCCGGGGTGTTCGACTGGGTGACCCGGGCGCCCGGCTCAGTCCCCGGCGCCGGCCTCCCGGAAGGCCGCCTCGTAATCGTCGCCCACCCTGGAGAGGGCGACGTCGGCCCGCGTTTCCAGCCGCCGGACGCGCTCTGTCAGCGCCGCGTACCGCTCGCTTCGCTCCAGCTCCCGGGCCGGTTTCTCGGCCTCCAGGGTCGCCTTCTTCTCCGCGAGCGCGAAGTACTCCCGGAGCGTCTCGTCGTAGCTGGCGCGGGCGAGCATCGTCGCGACGGCGTCGGTGACGTCCTCGCGGGTCACCGGCTTCACGAGGTAGTCGTCGAAGGGCATGTCGAGGATGTCGAAGTCGGGGTCGACGGCCGTCACCATCACCACCCGGACGTCCAGCCCGCGTTCGCGGACCCGCTCGAGCACCTCGTCGCCGGCGAGTCCGGGCATCTGTCTGTCCAGGAGGAACACGTCCACACTCCCGTCGAGCGCCTCCAGTGCCTCTGTCCCGCCGTACGCGACCCGGACCTCGTACCGTCCCTGCAGCCAGGTCGCGTACAGGTCCGCGACGTCCCCGTCGTCGTCGGCGACGAGTACCGTCGCGTCTCCGGACGCGTCTCTCGCCCTCCGTCCCGGCGTGCGGTCGTCGGACACGGGTTACCACCGCCCGGTTCGCAAAGGGCGAGATTAAAGTTACCGGCCGCGTTCTCAGTCTTGATTCCGGGGAAGGGCGGCGGCGGGGCCGGCGGGCGGTGCCCGGGACCCGGAACGTCTTTGCCTCCCTGCGTCGACCCCACTGCATGGGCGAGGCGGACCCGACGGCCATCGAGCGCCTGGCAGTGACGGCGTCGGACCTGGTGGCGGCGCTGGAGACGAACCGCACCACCGGCCGGACGGCCGTCCTCCGGGTGACGCCACCGTTCAGCGGCCGGATGCGCGCCCGCCTGCACGTCGAGGGCGGCGAGGAGTACGACGAGCCCCGACCGGTCCACGTCCCGCCGCGGGCGCTCGTCGCCGAGGACGCGCCGGCGTACCCGACCCCCGCCGAGACCGAGGACGCCCTCCGCGCCGACCCCGACCGCGAGTACACCGTCGAGCGCCACCGGGCCCGCCACGAGGCCGCCGTCGAGGAGTGGCGCCGCGAGCTACTCGGGTCGGTCCGCGAGGAGGCCGCCGTCGAGACGCCGGCCGGGACGGTGACGGTCAGGGTGTCGCTGCTCGGTGACGTCCCGGAGTGACCGCGGGTCGCTCCAGTAACGGGCGGCTCGCAGCGGTCGCCGCGGACAGTACACTTACAATCCCGCCTGTCCTAGCCGTCGTATGGCCGCACACGGCCGGCCGGACCTCCGGGACCTGTTCGACGAGTCACCGACGCCGCACATCGCCCACCCGCCCCGGACACACCACCGAGACTTCTACCTCGCTACCGACGGCTCCTTCCGGGAGTCGGGCGGCGGGCTGGGCGCCGTGATCGAGACCCGCGACGGCGAGCGGGTCGCGCGGGTCGCGCTCTCCGACCAGGCCCCCGACAACAACGTCGCCGAGTACCGGGCGCTGCATCTCGGGCTCGACGTGCTCGCCGCCCGCTCGCCCGCCGGGGCCCGCGTGGGCGTGCTCGTCGACCACGACGACCTCGCGGCGAACGTCAACGCCGCCATCCTCGCGGCCCGGGGCGGGCATCCGGGGACGCCCCACCGCGTCAGCGTCCCCCGGGCCACCGGCCTCCACTGGCGGGGGATTCGGGCCCGCCTGCACGGCTTCGGCGAGGTCCGCGCCGCCCGCATCCCCAGCGACCGCAACCCCGCCCACCCGCTCGCCAACGCGCCCGGCCGGTACGCCCACGTCAACGGCGAACCCGACCGCTGTCTGCGCCCCGAAGCCCCCGGCACGCCCGGCGAAGAGCGCATCCCCCCGCCCTCGCGGTCGGACCGCGGCGCCGGCGACTGACCCGGGCGTTCTCTTCTTCCCGCTCGGTCGCTACCCACGGACAGAGGTCTGCTTATATTATTTTCGCAACTTATGTATATATAACTCGGAACCCTGGAAGACTCTTGAAGTGTGTTCCCCCAACGTGACTGGAGTAACGTTTTAGTGGGATCAGAAACGTATATTCAGACAGGAGGTGACGGCAACCATGGCAACCAGTCGTCGTTCCGGGCACAGCAGAGAAACCCCGTTCCGCTCCTTCCGGGACGGGTTGCCCGACCTGTCCCGGTACGACCTCCTGCTGGCGGCCATCCCGCTGGTGTTCGCCGTCGTGCTTGCCGTCCACGCCGCGCTGGGGGTGCCGTTCAGGGCCGCCGTCGCGACGGGGGCTCTGTTCAGCGCCGTCGTCGTCTTCGACGCCCTCTTTTTCAACCCGCCGACCGGTCCCGACCGGCCGGAGTGACGCGGCAAGCGTTTTGCCGGCCGGCGTACTGGATGAAGTATGGACCTGACCGAAGTCGAGCGGCTCATCGAGGACGCGGTTCCGGACGCGGAGGCGGAGGTGCGCCGGGCCCGCCACGAGGGCGACGACGACCACCTGGCGGCGACGGTCGTCTCGCCGGCCTTCGAGGGCGAGTCGCTGGTCGACCGCCACCAGCGCGTCTACGACGCGCTCGGCGAGCACATGACGACCGATATCCACGCCCTCGAGGTCGAGACGTACACTCCTGACGAGCGGGGGTGACCCACACCCTCAGCGCGCGGGAGTACCCCCCCGCGCCCGACGAGCGGGGTAATGCCTTTCCCCGCGGACCCGCTGGGTAGGGATATGACGTTCGACCCGAACCAGAGTCTCCCCCAGGAGGAGGTCACCGAGCGCGTCGACCGGGCCATCGAGGAGAACGAGGTGGTGCTGTTCATGAAGGGAACGCCGATGATGCCCCAGTGTGGCTACTCCGAGCGCGCGCTGGGGCTGCTCGGCAAGCACCGCGAGGACGTGGCGACCGTCGACGTCCTCGAGTCCCTGGAGGAGTTCCGGACCGCCCTCGAGCGACACAGCGGCCGCGAGACCATCCCCCAGACGTTCGTCGATGGCGAGTTCGTCGGCGGCAGCGACATCCTCGCCCAGCTGGAGGAGCGGGGCGAACTCGGCGAGAAACTCGCCGTCTGACGCGGCCGCGGTCACTCGCCCGACCCGGCAGTTCCCCGCTCGTCGAGCCGCCGCTCGTACTTCTCGAGTGACTCCTCCAGCGCTGCCGAGGCGTCGACGTCGAGCTCTTCAGCCAGTGCGAGCAGCGCGAACAGGGCGTCCCCGAGCTCGTCGCGGTCGACGTCGACCGTCCCCGGCGACGCGCCGTAGCCCGTCGACTCGGTAACTTCCTTGCCGAGCTCACCCACCTCCGAGACCAGGTCGAGCAGCCGGTAGGCCGGCGGCGCCTCCAGGCCGTGCTCCGTGACGAAGGCCGCGACCCGCTGTTGGTCGTCCATACGCCGGCCTCACACACCGCCGTAAAAAACCGTGTGGGTCCGTTGCGCCGGCTCCCGGCGGCCGGTGCCGCCGGCTACTCCTCCTCGTCCTGAGCGTCCACCACGGCGACCCCGGCGAGGTTGACGATATCCTTCACCTCGTCGCCGCGCTGGAGGACGTGGACCGGCTCGTCCATCCCGACGAGCATGGGACCGATCGCCTCCGCGCCGCCCAGCCGCTGGAGCAGCTTGTAGCCGATGTTGCCGGCCTCCAGGTTCGGGAAGACGAGGATGTTCGCCGGCTCGTCGAGCTCCGAGAACTCGTAGCTGTCCGTGAGAATGTCCTCGACGAGCGCGGTGTCGGCCTGCATCTCCCCGTCGACGGGGAAGTCGACGGTCGGGTCGGCCCGGAGGCTGTCGGCCGCCGAGCGGACCTTCCGGGTGCCCTCGTTGTCGACGCTGCCGAAATCCGAGTACGAGAGTAGCGCCGCCCGGGGCTCGACGTTGAACCGCCGGGCGAGCTCGGCGGTGTGGCGGGTCATCTCCTCCAGCACGTCGCTGGAAGGGTCCTGGTTGACCGTGGCGTCGACACAGAAGACGACACGGTTCTTGAAGGTGAGCATGTAGACGCCGCCGGCGTAGTCGGCGTCCTCGGCGGTCCCGATGACCTGCAGCGGCGGCCGGAGCGCAGCCGGGTAGTGGTGCATCAGTCCCGTCAGCATCGCGTCGGCGTCGCCCATCTCGACCATCACGCTCCCGAGGTAGTTGCCGTCCTGGATGAGTTCCTCGGCCTCCCGCCGGGTGAGCCCGTGGCGCTTGCGGAGGTCGTGGAGGCGCTCGGCGTAGGGCCCGAGGTTGTCCTCGTCGGGGTCGACGATCTCCGGGTCGAAGCTCAGCCCCAGCTCCTCCATCTGAGCCCACACCTCCTCGCGGTCGCCCAGCAACACCGGCTCGGCGATCCCCTGGTCGAGCAGCTGGTGGGCCGCCCGCACCATCTTCTCGTCGTCGCCCTCCGCGAGCACGACCCGCTTGGGGTCGCTTTTGGCCTTGTTCAGGACGACGCGCATCATCTCGCGGGACTTGCCCAGCCGGGCCTCCAGCCGCTCGACGTAGGCCTCGAGGTCCAGCGTCCGGCGGGCGGCGCCACTCTCCATGGCCGCCCGCGCCACGGCGGGCGCGACCTCGAACAGCACCCGCGGGTCCAGCGGCTTCGGGATGATGTACTCCGGGCCGAACTGCAGCGGCTCGTCCCCGTAGGCCTTCACGACGGCGTCGGGGACGTCCTCCCGCGAGAGGGTCGCCAGCGCCTCCGCCGCGGCCACCTTCATCTCCTCGTTGATCTCCTTGGCGCGGACGTCGAGTGCTCCCCGGAAGATGAAGGGAAACCCCAGCACGTTGTTGACCTGGTTGGGGTAATCGGAGCGTCCGGTCGCCACGATGACGGTGTCGTCGCGGGCCTCCTTGGCGTCGTGGTAGCCGATCTCGGGGTCGGGGTTGGCCATCGCGAAGATGATCGGGTTCTCGGCCATCGACCGGACCATCTCCTCGTCGACCAGGCCGCCGATCGAGAGCCCGACGAAGACGTCGGCCCCCTCCATGGCCTCCTCGAGCCCCCCCTCGGGAACGTCGCGGGCGAACTCCTGTTTGAATTCGTTGACGTCGCCCGCCTCGGCGCGCTCCGTGGTGATGATCCCCCCGGAGTCACACATGGTGATGTTCTCCTTCGTGGCGCCGAGCGAGACGTAGAAGCGGGCGGTCGCGATCGCGCTCGCCCCGGCGCCGGAGAAGACGATGTCGAGGTCCGCGAGCTCCTTGTCGCTGATGTCGACGGCGTTCAGCAGCGCGGCCCCCGAGATGATCGCCGTCCCGTGCTGGTCGTCGTGGAAGACCGGGATGTCCATCTCCTCGCGGAGCCGCTCCTCGACCTCGAAACACTCCGGAGCCTTGATGTCCTCGAGGTTGATGCCACCGAAGGTCGGCCCCATCGCCTTGACCGTGGTCACCATCTCCTCGGCGGTGTCCTGGTCGAGTTCGATGTCGAAGACGTCGATGTCGGCAAAGCGCTTGAAGAGGACGCCTTTCCCCTCCATGACGGGCTTGGAGGCCTCCGGCCCGATGTCACCCAGGCCGAGCACCGCCGACCCGTTCGAGACCACGCCCACCAGGTTCCCCTTGGCGGTGTAGCTGTAGGCCTGCTCGGCGTCGTCGCGGATCTCCCGGCAGGGGGCCGCGACGCCGGGCGAGTACGCCAGGCTGAGGTCCCGCTGTGTGTTCGTCGGCTTTGTTGTCGAGATCTCGATCTTCCCGGGGGGCTCCTCCCGGTGATAGTCGAGTGCGTCTTCGTCTAGTCCCATGGAGGCATCACCGGGCCCCGTAGCAAAAGCCCATCGGACGGGGTTTCGCTGGCTGTCGAACTCCCCGGGCTGGACCGGCCGCCCGCAACCCGGACGGACGGAGAGCCGGACCGACCGGGACCACTGACGGTCGGTGCGGGGGCGGCTCCGGACACGCGGAGCACGGGACGGCGCGCAGACAGCAAGAGTGGGGTTGATATGCGTCCGGTCCTGAGCGCCGAGTATGAGACGGCCCTCGTTTCGCTCGCTGGCGGCGGTCACTGCCGGGCTGACCTTCGCGCTGATCCTCGTGGGGATCTACACGAAGGCGACGGCCGCGGGACTGGCCTGCAACGCCCAGTGGCCGGGCACGAACGGCTTCCTCGGGCTGCTGCCGGCGGACGTTCCCTGTTTCATCGAGTGGTCTCACCGCGCGCTGGCAATGGTGACCGGCTTCGCCATCCTCGGCACGGCCGTCGCCGCCTGGCGCGGGGGGCTGGACCGCCGCATCCGGTACGCGACCGCCATCGCACTCGCCGTGCTCCCGGTTCAGGTCCTGCTGGGCGCGAACACCGTCTTCAACTACGGCGCCGTCGCCCAGGTGGCCCACCACGGCGCCGCGCTGGTCATCTTCACCGGCCTCCTGGTCGCGACGACGCTGGCATTCTGGGGGCCGACCGCGAGCACCGACGCCGACGCCGACGCCGCGGGCGCGAACCCCGGCGACCGCGAACGCGACGCCCGCACGACCGGGGACTGAGGCGCCAACCCCGGCTCGTTCGCCACTGACCGCTCCCGCCGGCTGCTACATGAAATCGGACAGTCCCGCCTGCTCGTCTCCCTCATCGCCGGCCTCGCCGTTCCGTTCGTCAGCCGCTGGTTCCGCTCCCTCCGCCACACCCGCGTCCCCGGAGGACGGTCCGCCGTCCGACCCCCCGCCGCTCGGCCCCGCATCCGTCCCCGTCTCCGCGTCGGGGTCCTCCCCGGGTCGTCCGCCAGCACTGCCGCCCTCGAAGGCCCCTTCGGAGCCCTCGACCGCAGCCTCCTCCCGGAGCCGCTGGGCGTCCTCGACGATGGACTGGACCTTGTTGGTGTCTTCGCCGCTGCCGGTGACGAAGGCGACGTGCTCGGCCTCCAGGTCGTAGCGGGCGGCCATCGCCACCGTCAGCTCGCGGTTCTTGCAGTGGTGGGTCATGACAGCCAGGCGCGGCATCAGTTCCCGGCGGGCGGTCCCCGTCGAGACGCCGTTCGTGGCCGCGACCTGTCTGGCGACGTAGTCACGCGTGTCCCGCGTCCCCCGCGTCCGGCCCAGCTTCGACCAGTAACTGGGCGGGCCGTAGCGGGTCCACCCGCCCTTGGGTTCGCGGCGGGCGGCCGCCACGCCGGCTGTCATGTTGTCGCCGGCGTACCGCCAGAAGCTGTAGTTCTGGGTGGCTCGCACCCGCCCGAGCCAGCGGTCGGCGTTCGCCAGGAAGCCGTAGGCCGCCGCCAGTTCCTCGCCCGCGTAGTCCTTGGGCATGTTGTCCTCGACCCAGTTGATGAGGTCGTCGGGCGTCTCGTCGACGTCGTAGGACGCCTCCAGAGCCTCCTGTGGCCCGGCCTCCTTGATCACGAGGTCGAGGAAGTCGAACACGCCCTCGGTGGTGTCCCGTTCGCCGGTCACCACGTCCTCGGCCGCGAGTCGGTCCCGGCCCTCCGCCAGCGCCTGGAGGTCGTTGACCGCCCCGCGGAGGTCGCCGCTGTTCTGCTGGGCGAGCGTCTCCAGGGCCTCGCTCTCGAACTCGATCCCCTCCTTCCGGCAGATGTCCCGCAGCACGGGGACGATCGACCGCGCGGAGACCGGCCGGAACTCGACCTCCCGGCAGGCCGACCGGAGGGTGTTCGACATCTCGTAGTAGTCGTTTGCGATCAGGACGACCGGCTGGCTGGCCTCCTTCACGAGCTCCGTGATCGCGCGGGTCCCGCCGCGGTCGACGTTGCCGTGGAGGTTGTCGGCCTCGTCCATCACCACCAGCCGTCGGCCGGTCCCACCAGCGGTCAGCGTCCCCGACTTCGCGGCCTCGCCCGCGACCCGCTCGACGACGTCCGCGGTCCGGGAGTCCGAGGCGTTGAGCTCGATGGTCGGCCACCCCATGTCCGCCGCGAGCGCGTGGGCCGCGGAGGTCTTCCCCACGCCCGGCGGGCCGTGCAACACGGCGGCCTCGCGGTGCTGGTCCCAGGTCTCGGCCCACTCCCGGAGTTCGTCGCGGGCGGTGTCGTTACCCCGGAGCTCCGAGAGCGAGGACGGCCGGTACTTCTCCGTCCAGTCGGTCATTGCCCCCCCTTGGCGCGAACTCCGTTTAGGGGTTGCGGAGGGGTCACAGCCACACGCCCAGCGGAACCGAGCGGCGGTCCGGTCGCGGCTCTCCGGCGGGTCGTACAGAAGGCTTTTCACCGCGTTTCCGCAGACCCCACACATGGACGAAGTGTTAGAGATATTTGAGTTCGACTTCGGCGAACTGGTCGAGGGAGGGCTCCAGGCGCTGCTCGCGGGGCTGCTCCTGCTTTTGGGTGTTGTCGTGATGCTGGCCTCGCTGGTGGTCGACGGCGTGTTCCTGTGGGGCGCACTCCTGTTCGTCGGTGGCCTCGTCGCAGGAGTGTTCGCGGTCGCGAGCTTCTTTGATACCTTCTTCTGACGGATACCATCCGTCTCGCGGCGCCGGCGGGTCCCGGCCCGAGGTTCGCTCGTCGGTACGTCGGGACCGCCTACCGTCGGCTGTCGCCCGCCCGCAGGTGGTACTCGTGGGGCCGCTCCTGAACCGAGTGCGGCTCCGTTCCGGGACTGCCACGTGGTTTAACCGTGCGCCGCCGCTACGGCTGCCATGTCATCCCGAACAACGCTCGGGTGGTCGCTGCTCTCGTCGGGCGTCGTGACACTCGGTCTCACGCTCCTGCCGGGGGACGACCTCTGGTGGGGTGTCGGTCTCTGCCTCCTCGGGCTCGCGGTCTTCTACACCGGTCGGAACCGGGGGCTCTGAGCAGGCCGGCGACCCCTGCCGGGTCGGAGGCCGCCCGTCCCGCGCTCAGAGCCGGAGCGGGTGGGATTTTTAATCGGACCGGGTCTGGTCGGTCCCATGCGAAAGACCAACGAGGGAGACCTCGACTGGACCGAGTACGACCACGAGGGCGGCGAGACGGTGTTCCGGCGCAAGCAGCTGGCCGACGCCGTCGGTGCCGAGGACATCGGCTGCAGCCTCTACGAACTCCCGGCGGGCAAACGGTCCTGGCCCTACCACTACCACACCGCGAACGAAGAGGCCATCTACGTGCTGGCGGGTGCGGGGGTCCTCCGGGCGGAAGACGGCGAGCACGACATAGTCGCAGGTGACTACGTGACCCTGCCGGCCGACGAGTCGGGTGGCCACCGCGTGGTCAACGACGGCGACGAGGAGCTGCGGTATCTCGCCGTCTCGACGATGCGCGAACCGGACGTGACGATGTACCCCGAGATGGACAAGGTCGGCGTGTTCGTCGGCGCGCCGCCGGGCGGCCGCAGCGGGCGGGACTTCCAGGCCTATTTCCCCGAGAACGCCGGGGTCGAGTACTGGGAGGAGTGAGGGCGTCGGGTCCGTCCCGCGGCCAGCGGCGGTCGGCAGGCTGACAGGTGGGTGACGGACGTATCACCTCAGGATAACTACTTGCCCGTCCGGTCCCTACGCGGGGTATGAGCGACGTACCCGTCGACGACGAGCTTCCGGATAGCCCGATGCACACCACCGGCACCGACCACATCACCATCTGGGGATCCAACGCCGAGTCCGTCCTGGACTTCTACCGCGACCTGCTGGGGATGCGAGTCGTGCTCCGCCAGCCCAACCTCGACGACCCCGACCAGACCCACCTGTTCCTCGATACGGGCGACGGCCGGATCATCACCTTCTTCGTCAGCGACGACCGGCCCGCGAACCGCCGCCCCCAGCAGACCACCACCGGCGGCGTCCACCACCTCGCCTTCAGCGTCGACCCCGAGGAGTTCCAGGAGGTCAAGGCGGCTCTGGAGGCCGACGGCCGCGGCTACAACGAGTTCGACCGCGGCATCTTTCACTCCCTCTATACCCGGGACAACGACGGGCTGATCATCGAACTCGCGGCCGACAAGTACGAGATCCCCGAGGACCGCCGCGCGGACGTGCTCGTCGCCGCCCAGCGCCACCGCGAGCAGGCGGGTGCCGAGTACGCCAAGGAGGAACACATGGAGGCCGCTCTGGAGGAACTGGGTATCGAGGTCGACCCCCACGACCTCTCGGAGGCCGCAAGCGGCGTCGGCGGCGTCGAGTGAGGCGGCTACGGAGGCGGTTCAGACGTAGCCCCGGGCGTGGTCCCGGCCCGCAGTTCGTCGTCTGTCGATCGGGATTTCGATGTACTTTTTGCCAATTCGTCCCTCGCGGCAGGCATGACACGCGGGCCGCGAGCCCAGCTGGCCGAGAAGATCGCCGGCGAGGTGACGCTGAGCGAGGAGCCCGGCGCGACCCTGCGGAAGTGGCGCACCGACTTCGAGGTCGCCCAGACCGACCTCGCCGAGGAACTCGACGTCTCTCCCTCGGTCGTGTCGGACTACGAGAGCGGCCGCCGGGAGAACCCCGGGATCGGGGTCGTCCGGCGGATGGTCGACGCCGTGCTGGACATCGACGAGCGCCGCGGCGGCTCGAAGATCCGCCAGCACGCCCGCGTCCTCTCGGCGGGCTTCGACAGCGACGTGGTCCACGACCTCCGGGAATACCCCGCGAACGTCCCGCTGGAGCGGTTCTACAGGGCCATCGGCGCGACCGAACTGGTCCGCGGGGACCGCGATACAGTCGCCGGACACACCGTCATCGACTCCGTCCGGGCAATCCAGCGCCTCTCCAGCGACGAGTTCTACCAGCTGTACGGACAGAGCACCAACCGCGCGCTCGTGTTCACCGGGATCACCCGCGGGGAGTCGCCGCTGGTCGCCCTGCGCGTGGTGACGCCGACGCCCAACGCGGTCGTCCTCCACGGGCTCGACGAGACTGAAGTCTGGGAGCACGCGGCCGAGTTGGCCCGGATCGACGGCTACTCGCTTGCGGCGACGACGCTGTCGCTCGAGGGGATGCTCGACGGGCTCGGAGACCTTCCCTGAGAAACGTCCGACGCGGGTCAGCGTACCGGCGGGCGGCCGACGGCGCTACTCGACGTAGGTGTACTTGCGCTCGCCCATCCGTCCCCAGCCGTCGAAGACGAACTCCTCCTCGGGCGTGGTCAGGGGCTCCATGTCGGTCTCCTCGTCGCGGTTGTGGACGTCGTGGATCGCCTCGTACTCCTCGAAGGTGATCGGCGTCCGGTCGGCGACCCGGTCCATGATGTCGATGGCACCGACCTCCTCGCGCCAGCCCTCCTGGACAGTTTCGGCGTGGATCTCCGCCTGCGCGCCGCTCCCGTAGGAGGCCACCAGCAGCCGCTTCCCGGTCAGGTCCATTCCCTCCTCGGCGGCGTACAGCAGCCCCGAAACCCGGGCGAGGTGGACTGACCCGGTGTACCAGTTGCCGACCTCACGGGAGACCGTGAGGGTCGGCTCGATGGTGCGAGCGTACCAGTCCCGGTAGTGGTCGGTCTCGGCCAGCGCGTCGGTGTACTCCGTGACCGCCTCCAGGTACGCTTCGTCGTCGTCGAAGGCCTCCCGCCGGGGCTGGCGGCCGATCTCCTCGACGAGCTCTTCCTCGACATCCGTGCCGCGGATCGCGTGGCGATAGCCCAGCACGGCAGCCTTGCTGACCATCCCCGGGAACGGCGTGTGGAACGGGGCGAACGCGAAGTTGTCGGGGTGGGTGTCCCCGCCGGCACTCTCGAAGTCCTCCAGGGCCTCCCGCATGCGGGCGAGGTACACCTGGACCGAGCGTTTGCCGTCGACGCTGGGGAACTGCTGGTCGGGCTTAAGGAAGTCCGTCTCGTCGGCGCTGCCGTAGCCCTGCTCGACGGAGAAGGCGGCCACGTCGGGGTCCTCGTCGACGAGCATCGCCACCGCGCCCGCGCCCTGGGTGGCCTCGCCGGGGTCGTCACGCTCGTAGAGGGCGGTGTCGGTCGCGATCACGAGCCCCGCACGGCCGCGGTTCCGACCCGCGCGGATCCAGTTGAACGCGTCGTCCAGCGCCTGCGTCCCCGAGATACAGGCGAACTTCCGCTCGCCCTTGTTGGCGTGGTGGAACGTGCCCGGATACCGCTGTTCGAGACAGCCCGCGATGTACGTCGAGACCGGCTTCGAGTGGTCGAAGGCGCTCTCCGTGGCCACGTCGATCCGGCCGATGTCTTCGGGCTCCAGCCCTTTGCGCTCCATCAGCCGGTAGGCCGCGTTCGCGCCCATCGTCACGATGTCCTCGTAGACGTCCGGGAACGAAGAGGCGTTCAGCCCCAGCCCCTTCGTGTACTTCTCCGGGTCGTCGCCCTGTGCCGGCGCGAACTCCTCGGCCAGGTCGAGTTTGAGCTTCCCGGTTCGCACCTCGATGCCGTCGATACCTACTTCGGTCATGTGCACCACTGCTTGTAGCTCCTATAAGAGTCCGTCGACTAATAGTTCGTCGCCTGTCGAACTCACTTCGCGTGGGCACCACAAGCGACTAAGCCGCAGCGGCAGTGATCTCTTACTATCCACATGGTCGGCTCCGGCGGCGCGCGCGCAAGCGGGGCGGGCAGGCGCGCCCAATCGGAGACCATCGGGGTGCTCCTCCTGACCGCCGTCGTGGTCGTGCTCGTCAGCGTCGTGGGCGCCGGGGTCATCGCCAACGTTTCGAGTCAGGCCCAGGCCGGCGAGGTCGCGGCCCGGGCCGACGTGACCATCACCAGTGACAACGTGACCGTCACCCATGGGGGCGGCGACACGCTTGCGGACTCGACGGTCCAGGTGATCCTCCGAAACGGATCGGACGAATCCCGATACGAGCTGTCGGATGTCGCACCCGCCGACCGAACCGGGGACGGCGACGGGCGGTTCGAACCCGGCGAGCGGGCGGTCCTCTCGCACTCCCTGACCGGAACCGTCTCGGTGCTGGTCGTCGACATCGAACGGGGGACCGTGCTCGGCCGCGGCGAAGCCAGCGATGTCTCGGACACGACGCCCGGCCCCCCGGAGTTCCGGGTCCGGATCGACAACACCGACTCCCCGGTGGCGGAGGGCGAGACGCTGACGGTTCGGCCGACGGTGACCAACCACGGTGACCGCCAGGGGACACGGGAGGTGAACCTCACTATCGACGGGACCGAGGTGGATACGCAGAGCCTCACGCTCGGAGCCGGCCGGTCCGAGCAGATCGAGCTGACCTGGCCGACTGCGAAGGGGGACAACGGGACCTACACCACCACTGTCGCAAGCGGGGACGATTCGGACTCAGCGCCTGTTCGCGTACTGGAACTGGCCGTCTTTGACGTGACGATTGACGGTACTAATTCGCCAATCCAGGAAGGAGACAACCTGACGACTAACACTACGGTCGAAAACACAGGTGAGAACCCTGATTCTCAGGCCATCGAACTAAACATCGATGGTATTGGCGAACCCTTCGACGCTGAGCGTGTCGGTCTGTACGGCGGTAATTCAACAACCTTCACGCTCGAAAACATCACAGAAGTGGGTGACGCAGGTATATATACGGTAGTAATCGCCAGTGATGACAGAAATGATAGTGCGAGCTTCATAATTAATGGAATACCGACCAATTTCACCAGTACTCAGGTTGACGATACCTCCCCGAATTCGGGCTCTCCAGCAGAATTCAATATCAGTTATGCGACTAACAATACAGCATTTAAAAATGTAACTGTCGTCGTGGAACGTCAGAACGGCGGCGGTAGACAAGAATTCAACTCTACTTTACAGACAGACTTTTTCAAATATACTGATGAAAACAATCAGAAAAGTGACTACGATATCACTTACCGCATCTATAATTTCGATGGAACAGTTGAAGACGAAGTTATAGAAACAGAAACCTCAGGTCAGGGAGGCGGGCCTCCTGGGCAGGGTGGTGACCCTCCTGGGCAGGGTGGTGACCCTCCTGGGCAGGGTGGTGACCCTCCTGGGCAGAGTCAGTGAACAGGTACAATTCTACATAAATGAATATTATTAGACATGAAGTTGGCTGGGGCGTCACTCACGAAGAGGTCATTCAATAGAAAATCGGATTTGACGCTATCTTGCCGGCACAAAATAGGTCGCTGTCTCGCCTGTCTCAAGCTCAAGTGTGATTATAAAGAAGTCATTAGGATTCGGGTCCCGGTCGAAATTTACAATCACTTCCGTTTCGGTCCCGTTGCCTTCAAGCGGGATATTCGGAGTCAATCTCTCAAATGGTCCACCGACATCAAGTGTTGGCGATATTATTTCAGGGAGCGTATCATCATCAGCATCTGCATAGAGGTCTGCCTCAGTTGGCTTGTTCGGGGTTTGTGACCGGTAAAAATTGATTCGTGCTTCGCTGAAGCTGTTATTACCGCCAGAGTTATTGAGGAAAATAGTCACATTTCCATTGTTTCCAAGATTTTCATCGACTAAGCGAATATCCCCTGGCCCAGCCGGATTAAATCCATTTGAGCCACTTTCGCGTCCTCCTGATTCGGGAGCTTCGTCCACGCCGACCGGGCCGCAGTCGATAGCGTAGGTCCCGGACAGGGTGAGTGTGAGGTTCCGCCCGGACGCGCCCGTCGTCACATTGATGTTCGCGGGGTCGACCTGACCGCTCAGAGCATCTACCCAAGCACTCCGGGGCAGTCGAGTCGGAACTGTGATGCTGTCCACGTCACGCTGAGAGGTGTCCAGCTGCCCAGGCTTGAAGTCGACCGAGACGGTCCGGCTGCTGGCTTCCCGGAACGAGCGGTTCAGCGGAATAAGTTGTATCCTGCCGTCGACCGCGCTGTTCGGGGCAGGCTGTATCAGCTGCTGACCGGACAGCAAGACTGCGTTCTCGCTGTAGTTGTGATACACGAGTGAGTTTTCATACCGGATCGTTCCGGCATTATCGAATTCTGAGTAAGAGGGAGTGTACTCGAAAGTCCGAGTGGTGATGTCGCTGCCCGGACAGACCTGGCTGGTGATTTCGCTGCCGCTCGCGTCCCTGACCACGACCGGTCGTGCCGCTGTCGTCTGCAGGACGCCGGAAGGGGAGGGTGGATTCAGTCCGAGGAGGCGTGCGGGAAACTGCGTCCCGAGTTCGACGCTGGCGAACCCGTCCTGTCCGGTCGATTTCGTCTCCAGAACCGCGTTGCGGAGTTCGACCATGTCGCCCTGGACCCGCTGGTTGTGGTTGAACTCCACCTCCTGGTTCTGGCTGGGGACGATGACCGCCTGATAGACTGAGAAGAGGATCACCAGCACGCCAAAGAGCAACACCGCGCCCACCTGAATCGACTGGGCGCGCTCGTCGTCCCACAGCCTCATTGCTCCTCCTTCCGGACCGCCGGACAAAAACCTGTTCGCCGGCCGCGCACCCGCCCTCAGTCCTCGCCGTCCTCTTCCTCGACGACCTCGGGGTCGGCGAGGGCGGTCTGGAGGCTGTCGAGTCCGTTGACCCACTCCGCCACCAGCCCGAACTCCAGGTCGTCGGCGAGTTCGCGGTCGAGTTCCCCGCCGTCGATGACCAGCGTCCCGGCCTGGACACAGTAGCCCAGGGCGGCCTCCATGTCCTCCTCGGCCTCGGCCTCCGCAGCGGCCTCGACGTATCCCGCGACGGTCCCCTCCTCGGCCGGGCCGCCGACGACGTACTCCTGGGCGGTGTAGAAGACACACATCAGCGAGGTCTGGACGCCGTCGATCAGCATCGCGGTCTCCTCGCTGTCGAACTCCCGCTCGGCGAGGACGACCTCCTCGATCTCCTCGAGTTCCCCCAGGGCAGTCTCCTCCTCGATCTCTCCGTTCTCGAAGTCGGTGAGGATCTTCGCGACCGCGATGGCGGTGTCGTCCTGCAGATTCAGGAGCAGCCGGGCCGAATCCTCGTCCTCGGGGTCGAGCTCCTCCGACTCCACGCGCTGTAACCAGTTGTGCCAGCGTTCCTCGGTGTAGTACTCGCCCGGGGGTTCGCTCATACTCCCCGCTACGCGCCTCGGGGGTTAGGGCTTTCGCTACCACCTTTTTTCGGCTCGGGTGCGCGAAGCGCACCGCTCGCCGAAAAAACGTGGGCGAAAAAAGCGCGAGCGGCTCTGCCGCTCGCGGGAACCGCGCGCCGGGGGCGCGCGGATGCTCGCTGTGGGCCTGCCCCTCCCCGTGCTCACGGCTTCGCCGTTCGTGTCGAGGCCTCCCTCCGGTCGGCCTCGCAACGCGCGATGGAACGCGCTCGCGGCCCGAGGTCCTGGGGCCGCACAGCGAACGACAAGGCATATCCTCGCCTGCCCGGAACGGGAGGCCATGATCGGCGTCGTCGGCGGGGGGATCGCGGGGCTGGCCGCGGCCCACCGGCTCCAGGACCACGGCCACGACGTGCGGGTCTTCGAGGCCAGCGACGACCTGGGCGGGCTCGCCGCCACCTACGAGACCGCCGGCGACCGCATCGAGGCGTTCTACCACCACCTCTCGAAATCCGAGGAGACCATCGTCGAGCTGGCCGCCGAGCTGGGGGTCGACGACCGCCTGGAGTGGCGCTACGGCTCCGACGGCTACTACGTCGACGGCGTCGCCCACCCGATGAACAAACCCTGGGAGATCCTCGCCTACCCCCACCTCTCGCTGTACGACAAGTTCCGGCTCGGAATGCTCGTCCTCGATATCGACGTCCGCGGCGGGATCCCCTCCTTCGACACCTACGAGCGCCTGGAGGACTTCGAGGACGTTCCGGTGAAGGAGTTCATCCTCGAGCATACCTCCCGGGGCTGTTTCGAGCGCTTTTTCCGGCCCCTCCTAGAGGCGAAGTTCGGCGACCGCTGGGAGGAGGTGAGCGCGGCGTGGCTGCTGGGCCGGGTCAAGTTCCGCGGCGAACGGGACATCCTCCGGGGCGAGGTGCTCGGCTACTTCGAGGGGGGGTTTGCCGTCCTGCTGGACGCGCTGGTCGAGTCGGTCGGCAGGGAGAACGTCAGCACGGGCGCACGCGTGACGGACCTCGACCTGAGCGGCGGCCGTATCTCCTCGCTGACCGCCGAGACCGACGGGGGGCGGGAGACCCACGAGGTCGAGGGAGTCGTCGTCGCCGCGATGCCCACAGTGTTAGAGGAACTGACGGGCTACACCTGCGGGATCGACTTCCAGGGGACGGTCTGTTCGGTGATCAGCACCGAGGAGCCGCTGACGGACGTCTACTGGCTCAACGTCGCCGACGAGGCGCCCTTCGGCGCGCTGGTCGAGCACACCAACTTCGTCCCCCCCGACCGGTACGGCGGCGAGCACCTGCTGTACGCCGTGAAGTACATCCAGGAGGCGTCGGACCCGCTCTGGCAGGCCGACGACGAGGGCGTCGAGGAGGCGTGGCTCTCCGGCATCGCGGACCTGTTTCCGGAGTTCGACCGCGACGCGGTCAACTGGATACGGACGGCCCGGAATCCCCGTACGGCCCCCATCTACGAGCGGGGCTACCTGGAGAAGGTGGTCCCCTACGACCTCGCCGACCCGGTCGCGGAGGGTGTCTACTACGCGGGGATGGCCTCCCGGGCCCAGTACCCCGAGCGGTCGCTGAACGGCGGCGTCGTCGCCGGCTTCGAGTGTGCCGACCGGGTCGCCGGCGTCGCCGACCCACCACACTCCCAGGCCGACGACTGAACCGGGTACTCGCGGGCCGGGTCCGGCCGACCGCTATGGGGTGAACACCGCGTACGAGCCCGTCGCGTGCGCGACCGTCTCCTCGGCCTGTGAGTCCCCCTCCTCGGCCTGTGAGAGCTCCGAGACGAGATAGACGACCGACCCGCCCTCCCGGAGGACGCTCGTCTCGCAGGTCACCCGGCCCGACTCGACCGGCTCGAAGTAACTGATCTTGACCTCGATAGTTGCACACTGCTGGTCGTCGTCGAGGCCGGCCGACACCGCTGCCCCCATCCCAGTGTCCGCCATCGCGTAGAGGACAGCACCGTGGAGCACGCCGTAGGGGTTCCTGAGTTCGTCGGTGGCCTCGAGTTCACCGCGGCTGTACTCCGGGTCGACCTCGGTGAACTCCAGGCCGACCAGGTCCGAAAACCCCCGTGGAAGGTCGTCGGTCATCCCGAGACACTCCACCCGCCGGCACTTGAATGTGCGGGTCGGTACCACACACAACCGGCGCGTGCGGCACCCGCGAGCGAGTGACGATACGTACCCAACACTTACCATTCTTTAGATTGACACGATATCATGGAAATTGCGACAGTTCCGGACGGCCACGGACCCGCCGACCAGCACCGCGCACCTCGAAGTTCGAGGCTGGAACGCGCGCCGGCCGCGAGCGCCCCGGGGGACGGGAGATGAGGGGGCTCGACGGGGCCGTCGCGGTCGTGACCGGTGCCAGCTCCGGGATCGGGCGGGCCTCGGCCGAGCGGTTCGCCGCCGAGGGCGCGAGCGTGGTGGTCGCCGACATCGACGAGGCGGGCGGCACCGAGACGGTCGAGCGCATCGAGGACGACGGCGGGGAGGCAACGTTCGTCGAGGTCGACGTCTCCGACCCCGACTCGGTCCAGGCCATGGTCGACGCCACCGTCGAGCGCTACGGCAGTCTGGACGTCGCGCACAACAACGCCGGCATCCTCACGGACTTCGTCCCGGTGACGGAGATCGAGGAGAGCGACTGGGACACGCTGATCGACGTCAACCTCAAGGGCGTCTGGGCGTGTCTGAAAGCCGAGATCCCGGCGATGCTGGAGAGCAACGGGGGGGCGGTCGTCAACACGACCTCGGAGGAAGGGTTGGTCGGCGGGCCGGCACGGGGGAGCTACGTCGCCAGCAAGCACGGCGTCGTCGGACTCACCAGAACCGCCGCGCTCGAGTTCGCCGACGCCGGGCTCAGGGTGAACGCCGTCGCTCCCGGCCCGATCGACACCGGCATGAGCCCGGACTCGATGGACGCCGAGGACCTCGAGGGGATGCGGGAGGCGGTAAGGGAGGAGATCCCGCTGGGCCGGTTCGGCGAACCCGAGGAGGTCGCTGGCGCGACCGCGTACCTCTGCTCCGAGGACGCCTCCTTCGTCACCGGCCACACGCTCGTCGTCGACGGCGGCCACATCGCCTGAGGCTCGTCCCGGAGCCGGAGAGGCAGCCGCGGTGGCCCCGACCCCGCCGCCACGCACCGCCGGGAGGCCGGAAACTATGTGGCTGGCCGCCCGAACGCGAGCCGTGAAGCGACGCGCCGTCCTCGCCTCGCTGGGTGCCGCGCTGTCCGGGCTGGCCGGCTGCGCCGCGTTGCCCGGCGACGGGGCTCCGCGGCGGACGCTGACGCCGGCGCCCGTCCCCACCGACACCGGTACGCCGCGGGCGCACGTGACGGAGACCGAAGCCCCCGGCTGTCCCGAGTTGCCGGCAGCGGCCGAGCGGTACGTCTGCTCGCCGGAGGCCGCTGCCGGGCTCGCGTTGCGCCCGACGACCGACGCCGGAGCCGGCGGGCCAGCCGGACGGGCCTTTACCCTGACCAACGGGACGGACCGGGTCTTCGAGACCGGCCGGGACCGGTGGCTGCTCGCCCGGCGGGCCGACGGCGGCTGGCAGACGGTCGACACCGGCGGGAGCAGCGCGGACCTCGCGCTCCCCACCGGCGGGACGTTCACCTGGGTCCTGGCCGGGACAGACGGGCAGAGGAGCGAAGAGAGCCGCGGGTCAAGCGGGTTGCGAGCCCGGGTTCCGACCCGGCTCGGTGTCGGCGGTCACGCCTTCGTCGTGACGGGACACGCCGGCGACGAACTCGTGGCCGTCGTCGCGCCGTTCTGGGTTCCGCGGCCTGGCGTCGGGACAGCCAGTCGGACCGAGGAGCGGGGCTGACCGGGCGCGGCCTCAGTCCGCACCGGCCCCGTCGGCCTCGTCGACCCCGTCGGCGTCTTCGGGGTCGACCCCCGGGGCGCGGTCGACCTCGACCTCCTCGGGTTCCTCGCCTCCCCCGACGACCACCTCGCCGTCGGCGGTCTCGACGTAGACGTCGTCGGCGAATCCGCCCTCGGCGTGGGGGTGTACGGGGTCGTCGAGTTTCTCCGGGGTCGATGGCGCGCCGGCGATCCCGCCGGCGGGCCGGAACTCGCCGAGCGGGTCGTCGATGGTGATCCCGTGCTCGCGGAAGAAGCCCTCGTAGCGGTCGTAGTGGGCCTCGACCTCGTCGGCGGGGAACTCCATCATCTCCGTCCAGCCGTGGTTGTAGAAGTCGAAGTTGGCCTGGGCGTGGGTGATCTCGCGAGCCTCGGCCTCGGGAAAGCCCGCCTCGAGGGCGGCGACGTAGGTGTCCATCGTCGCGTCGAAGAAGTCGTCCAGGTGGGCCCGGCGCTCCTCGCGGCGGCGCTCCTCTGCGCGGTCGAGGAAGACGCCCGTGTGGATGTCGACGAGCTTGTCGTTGGTGTACTCGCCGACGACCGGCATGGTCAGCGCCTTCTTCGCGGCCCAGTGGCGGACGTTCTGGCGGATCTTCATCGGTCACCGATATGGTCGCGAGACCCTTCAATTCCCCGTCCTGCGCCCGTCTGGTGCCGGGTCGCAAGCGGTCCCGAGATGGCAATCCACATTAGGCACGGGGTCAAACCAGTCTCCATGACCACGTCGCACGTCATCGTGGGCGACGGGATCGCCGGTAGCTCGGCGGCCGAGACGCTCCGCGAGGAGGACCCCGACGCGGACGTCACCGTCCTCACCGACGAGGGCGAGGCCCTCTACAACCGCATCCTGATAAAGGAGTTCGCCAAGGGGAAGCTGCCGGAGGCCCCGATCTCGATCCACGAACCCGAGTGGTACGACGAACGCGACATCGACCTCGAGCTCAACACCCACGTGACGGAGGTCGACCCCGACGCTCACACGCTCACGACCCACGAGGGCGAGACCTACGAGTACGACAAACTGCTGGTCGCGACCGGCGGGACGCCCGCCCAGCTCCCAGTCGAGAACGCCGACGCCGACGGCATCCACCACTTCTGGACGTTCCAGGACGCCCGCGGGATCCGGGAGGCCGCCGCCGAAGCGGAGACCGGCGTCATCGTCGGCGCCGGCCTGCTCGGGATCGACCTCGCGGCGGTCTGTGCCGCCCAGGACATCGACGCCCACTACCTGATGCGGGGCAACCGCTGGTGGCGCTACGCCCTCTCGCTGGAGGGCGCGGAGATCGTCCACGACGCCCTGGAGGAAAACGGCGTCACGCCGGTTTTCGACTCCGGCGTCGACCGCTTCGAGGTCGACGACGAGGGCCGCGTCACGGGGGCGGTCGACCCCAACGGCGACCACTACGAGGGGGAGTTCTGCGGCGTCGCCATCGGCCTGGATTTCAACACCGAGTGGCTCCGCGGGACCGGCGTCGAGACCGACGACGGCATCGTCGTCGACGAGTACATGCAGACCGGCGTCGAGGACGTCTACGCCGCCGGGGACATCACACGCTTCTACGATTCGATCCTGGGCGAACACGGCCAGAACGGCTCCTGGGGCTCGGCCAAGGAGCAGGGCGCCGTCGCGGCGAAGAACATGGTCGCAGACGACGAGGCAGAGGCGTTTCGCTGGGTCTCCTCCTACTCCATCACCCACTTCGATTTCCCCTTTCTCTCCTTCGGTCACCCGACGGTCGGCGACGACTCCGCCGAGCGGAAGTTCTCCGACAGCGAGTGGCGCCGCCTCGCGTTCAGGGACGGCAGGATCGTCGGCGGCGTCCTCATCGGCGACCTCTCCCAGCAGCAGACCTACAAACAGCTCATCCGCGAGGAGCGGGAGGTCGCCGACCAGAAGGAGCTGTTGCTCGAGGAGACCGTCGACATCGACAAGCTCGACGCGCCGCCACAGGCCGAAGCAGAGTAGCGGGCACCCCACAGTGAAGGCGCCCGCCAGCCCGCGAACGCCGAGACCGACGGTCTTTTCTCCGGACGCTGCCCACTTCGGGGCATGAACGGGAGCGGCGAGATGACGCTCGCCTTCGACCTGACGGCGCTCCAGGAGCTCGCGAAGCCCGACGCCGTCTTCACCGACGCCCGACAGTGGAGCGAGTACGTCGGGGTCGTCTCGGAGGAGCCGACCTACGTGGTGACGAACTTCACCCGCAAACACCGGATCCGCCAGGACTTCTTCTCCGGCCCGCGGGGCCGGGAGGAGAGCCTCGCGAACGTCAAAGACCAGTTCGGGACCGACCGCTACGTCTACGTCGGCACGAACGAGGAAGACCGCGGACTCGCGGAGGCGACCGGCTGGGAGTATCTCGACGTCGAGGAGGCCGCGGAGGCGGCCGGCTGGGACCTCGGCGAGCCGGACCCGCCCGACACCGGCGCCGCCGCGACCGACACCGACGACGGCGGCCGGGACGACTGGCCCTGACCCGCCCGCCGCAGCGAGCCCGCGGTCCGGGGGCGGCCGCGTCGGCCCGTTCCGCGGTCTTTATTCCCGCGCCACACCAAGCGGAGGTATGGCAGAGCCCGGCGTGCCCGGCGGCGCGGCCGAGTCGCTCGACCTCCCCTGCGGGCGGACGGTGAGCGTCCGCGACATCGACATCGGCGTCCGGGAGTTCGAGTGTCGCTGCGGGGCCGACCACGCCGTCGTGACCGACGCCCACCCGCTGGCACGGTTCGTCCCCGAGTCGATCGTCGACGTCCTCCGGGCGGCCGTCGACACCGCCGACGACTTCGAGGAGTTCTCGACACCCCACGTCATGGGAATGGTCGCCGAGGAGTTCCCCGAGCAGGTCGTCAGCGCCGACACCTCCGGGGACGGGCAGGTCGGGTACGCGCTCGTCTGGGTCGCCGACTTCGACGCCCGCCGGCTCCACGAGGTGGTCGTCGAGCTGCTGGTGGAGCTGATGGAGCACGCCGTCAGCCACGCCGAGGACGGCTCGGCGGTGTCGGAGTTCGAGCGCCGGATGCAGGAGTTCGACGTCGAGGCGTTCGTCGAGCGCTACCGCGCCGAGCGGGAGTTCGAGACCGAACACGACACGGCCGTCTGAGCGCTGCCGACTATATAGAATCGGGTTCGGTACGTATCTCTTCGGGGAGTTTCCGTATGACACGGTCGGGCAGGCGGGTGACGGTCACCGTCCGGCGATTTCCGCCGAATCGCCGTCCGACGCGTGTCTGACGCTGTTTAATGAGGGAGTAGGTTCATCCAGTAGATATGCGCATCCGCCGGGGTGAATACGAGCGCATCCGGTCGGTCCTGGAGCGCGCCGACCACGACGAACCGCTGACGGCCCGGGAGATCCTCCAGATCCTCGAGGACCACGGCGAGGAGTTCGACAGCGCTCACCGCGTCGCCACCGTCCTCGGTCGGCGTGCCGAGACCGGCGAGGTGGAGGTCATCCGCGACCAGCCCTACCGCTACCGCTTCGCCGACGGGAACAACTGATACTGTCGGCTGTGAGTAGTTTGAGATGTTCGCCGCCCCGGGTGGCGGAATTCTCCACAGACTTACAGCCGACAGTGTGAGCCCCCCCGCGGGCCTGTCACCGCCGCCCGCGTCTGCCCGCCGTCCTCTTGTACCGCTCTGGCTGTCTCTCCGACCCGAGACCGGGCACGCTCTGCGACGCGCCCGGAGACGTGCCGGATGGATGTCTCGGGATACACGCCGGATACGTTGTAGAAACGTCCGGATGCGTGCCGTGTCCTCCACGGTTGGGGGAGCTTTTCTACACTCGGGGTCCGACCGGAGGACATGGGAACGCCTGTCTCTCCGAGCCTCCTCGCGACGGCCACCGAGACCCCGGTTCCCGTCGGTGCGGAGGGGCTCGTCGACTACTGGCCGGTGTTCGTCCGCCTCGGCTGGTTCCTCGCTGGCGCGCTCGTCGTCCTCGTCGTCGGGTGGTATGTGTTCGTGCCTGCCGTGTTGCGGACGGTCCGCCGTCGCAACCGGAACAACCGGACGATCCAGGAGGCGTTCACCCGGTACACCCGCCTGCTGGTCGTCGTCCTCGCGGTCGTCGTCGGCGCCGGCGTCGCGGGCTACGGCGGCGTGCTCGCCGACTCCGCGCTGGTGGTCGCGGCCGCGACCCTCGCGGTCGGCGTCGCCGGCCAGACCGTCCTCGGGTCGCTGGTCAGCGGGCTCGTGCTCGTGCTCGACCCGGAGTTCAACGTCGGCGACTACATCGAGTGGGACGGCGGGGAGGGAACGGTCCGGTCGATCACCTTGCGGGTGACCCGGGTCCAGACGGTCGACGGGGGGCTCGTGACCGTCCCCAACACCGTCCTGACCGACCAGGCGGTCGCCCGCCCGTACGGGCGGTCGCGCCACCGGATCGTCGAGCGCCTGAAGTTCGCCTACGAGGCCGACGCCGGCGAGGCGCTCGGTGAACTCGAGGCCGCAGCCGCGGAGGTCGCGGGGATCGCCGAGGCGCCGGACCCGGCGGCGTATCTCGAGGAGTTCGGCAGCGACGCCGTCGTCGCCCGCATCCACTACTGGGTCGACGACCCCTCCGAGGGAGAGGTCATCGCGGTCAGGTCGGCGTACGCCCGGGCGGTCAAGCGCCGGCTGGAGGCTGCCGACATCACCCTCAGCCCCGCCTCCAAGCGGGAACTCCAGGGCCGGGTCGCACTCGACCGCGAGGGGTGAGTGGCGTGCGAACGGAACCCGTGTGAGAGCGTATCGATACGATTTTCGAAATCCGGCTTCGATCTTCGTACCGTATCGCCGACCTTATTACGATGTGCGGACTGCCCCAGGGTAATGACAGCCGGAGACGACCGGACGATCCTGCTGATTGGCAGCGGCCCGATCAAGATCGGCCAGGCGGCCGAGTTCGACTACTCGGGGGCGCAGGCCTGCCGCGCGCTCCAGGAAGAGGGGGCGCGAGTCGTGCTGGTCAACTCCAACCCGGCGACGATCATGACCGACCCGGAGATGGCCGACAAGGTCTACCTCGAACCGATCAATACGGAGGCCATCGCCGAGATCATCAGAAAAGAGCAGCCCGACGGGGTGATCGCCGGCCTGGGCGGCCAGACCGGCCTCAACGTCACCGCGGAGCTCGCCGAGGAGGGCGTGCTCGAGGAGCACGACGTCGACGTGATGGGCACCCCTCTCGACACCATCTACGCGACCGAGGACCGCGAGCAGTTCCGCCAGCGCATGGAGTCCATCGGCGAGCCGGTGCCCGCTTCCACGACCATCGACGCCGTCGACCAGGTCGAGGCGGCCGTCGAGGAGGTGGGCGGACTCCCGGTCATCATGCGGACCACCTACACCCTGGGTGGCGCAGGCTCGGGCGTCATCGGGGAGATGGAAGAGCTGAAGCAGGCCGTCCAGAAGGGACTGAATCTCTCGCGGGACAACCGCGTGATGATCACCGAGTCCATCGACGGCTGGATCGAGCTGGAGTACGAGGTGATGCGGGACGCCGACGACTCCTGTATCATCATCTGCAACATGGAGAACCTGGACCCGATGGGGATCCACACGGGGGAGTCGATGGTCGTCACCCCGAGCCAGGTGATCCCCGACGAGGGCCACCAGGAGATGCGCGACACCGCCCTGAAGGTGATCCGCGAGCTGGGTATCCAGGGCGGCTGTAACATCCAGTTCGCCTGGCGCGACGACGGCACCCCCGGCGGCGAGTACCGCGTCGTCGAGGTCAACCCCCGGGTCTCACGCTCCTCGGCGCTGGCCTCCAAGGCCACGGGTTACCCCATCGCTCGCGTGACCGCGAAGGTCGCCCTGGGTAAGCGGCTCCACGAGATCGAAAACGAGATCACCGGCGAGACCACCGCGGCCTTCGAGCCGGCCATCGACTACGTGGTGACGAAGATCCCGCGGTGGCCGGTCGACAAGTTCCGCGACGTGGAGTTCGAGCTCGGCCCGGCGATGAAGTCGACGGGGGAGGCGATGGCGATCGGCCGGACCTTCGAGGAGTCGCTGCTGAAGGCGTTGCGCTCGACGGAGTACGACCCCGCCGTCGACTGGAGCGACGTGAGCGACGACGAGCTGGAGGCCGAGTATCTGGAGCGGCCCACTCCGGCCCGCCCCTACGCCATGTTCGAGGCCTTCGAGCGGGGCTACGACGTGGAGACCGTCTCGGCGCTGACGGAGATCCGCGAGTGGTACGTCGAGCGGTACAAGCGGGTCGCCGAGGCCGCCGAGGCCGCGAGCGCGGGCGAGTTCCAGACCGCCGCCGACGCGGGCTTTACCGACCACGAGATCACCGCCCTCTCTGGCGGCGAGTTCGACGACACCCACGCCTCCTGGCTGCCCGACCGGCTGCTCGACGAGCGCGGCGCCGTCGAGGGCGACGCGGTCGAGACCGACGGCGGGTCCGCGGAGAGCGGGCCCTCGTCGGACCCACGGTCCGACGGCGGGACCGCGGCGGCACCCCCGGCGGTCGACGAGGTCGACGGCGCCACGACCGACCGCGACTTCAAGCTGGTCGACACCTGCGCCGGCGAGTTCGCCGCCACCACGCCCTACTACTACTCGACGCGGGACCCGATTTCGGAGCTCAACCGCGACGAGCTTCGGGTCGACCGCGACGTCGAGAGCGTCGTGGTCGTCGGCGGCGGCCCGATCCGGATCGGCCAGGGTGTGGAGTTCGACTACTGCTCGGTCCACGCCGTCCGCGCGCTTGAGGAGATGGGTATCGACGCCCACGTCGTCAACAACAACCCCGAAACGGTCTCGACGGACTACGACACCTCCGACGGCCTCTTTTTCGAGCCGGTCACCGCCGAGGAGGTCGCGGATGTCATCGAGGCCGCGGACGCCGACGGCGTGATGGTCCAGTTCGGCGGGCAGACGTCGGTGGACATCGGCCACCCGCTGGAGCAGGAGCTCGACCGCCGCGACCTGGACTGTGAGGTCCTCGGGACCTCGGTGGACGCGATGGACCTGGCGGAGGACCGGGACCGGTTCAACCGCCTGATGGACGACCTGGGGATCGCCCAGGCCGAGGGTGGCTCGGCCACCAGCGAGGAGGAGGCCCTGGAGCTGGCCCACGAGATCGGCTACCCCGTGCTCGTGCGCCCGAGCTACGTGCTGGGCGGGCGCGCGATGGACGTCGTTTACAATGACGAGGACCTGGAGACCTACATCGAGGAGGCCGTCCGGGTGAGCCCTGACAAGCCGATCCTCGTCGACGAGTTCCTCGCCGACGCCGTGGAGCTGGACGTCGACGCCGTCGCCGACGAGAACGATGTCCTGATCGGCGGCGTGATGGAACACGTCGAGACCGCGGGCGTTCACTCCGGGGACTCCGCGTGCATGATCCCGCCCCGCTCGGGGGAGATCAGGGACGTGATGCCCCGGATCCGCGAGGTCGTCGAGGACATCGCCGAGGCGCTCGACACGGTCGGCCTGCTGAACGTCCAGCTCGCGGTCAAGGACGGCGAGGTGTACGTGCTGGAGGCCAACCCACGCTCCTCCCGGACCGTCCCGTTCATCGCGAAGACGACGGGCGTCCCGCTGGCGAAGATCGCCGCAAAGGTGATGGCCGGCGCCTCCCTGGAGGGGCTGGACTACGAGGAACACATCCCCGAACAGGTCTCGGTCAAGGAGGTCGTCCTCCCGTTCGACCGGCTGCCCGGCTCGGACCCGCGGCTGGGCCCGGAGATGAAGTCGACGGGCGAGGTGATGGGTACCGCCGGCTCCTTCGGGAAGGCCTACCAGAAGGCCCAGATGTGTGTCGACAAGCCCATTCCCCTGGAGGGGACCGCGGTCGTCGACCTGCCGGTGCTGGGATTCGAGGAACATCTCGACGTGCTCGATTTCGACGACTTCGAGTCGACGGCGGCGATCGAGGAGGCCATCCGCGACGGCGAAGTCGACATGGTCATCTCGCGGGACCGGGAGGTGCTCGAGGTCTGCGTCGAGGAGACGGTCACGTACTTCTCGACCATCGAGAGCGCCGAGGCCGCACTCGAAGCGATCGACTCCGCCGACCAGCCGATGGCCGTCCAGGACATCGCCGAGCGCCCCAAAAGCCAGCGCGAGTGGGGCAGATAGCGGCCGCCGGCTCGGGCGGTTCGGCGAGCCGAGCCGGGCAGTAGCTTTTTCCTACTGCTCGTCGTTACCACTAAAAACTACGCGGTCACGACCAATGTCGGACACCGACAGTTACCTGACGTTCGCGCCGCTGTCAGAGCGCCCCGGGGTCGAGGTTATCGACCGCATCGAGCGGCGTCGCTACCGGCTACACACGCCCGAGGCGGTGTCGCCGGCTGTGGCCGACACCGGCAGCTTCCAGTTCCCCGTCGGCCGGGCAGTCCGTCTGGAGACCGCCGAGCTCGTCTTGCCGCGGGTCGTCGGTGTCTACGCCCGCGACGCCGACGGGGAGATGGTCGCCGAGGTCGAGCACCTCGACCAGGCCTCACTTCCCGAGGGGCGGTACACCCTCGAGCTCTCGACACAGATCAAGACCTACATCGAGGTCGAGGGCGCCGTCGACATCGCCGCGGACATCACCCAGACCCGGATCGACTTCGGGGAGCCGACGACGGTCCTGCTCGGCGCGCGCTCGCGACACCGCCGGCCCGCGACGACCATCACGACGACCGGGGACCCCCGCGACGTCATGCGGGCGGTCGAGGCCTTCGGCTCCGGGCTCAAGACGACCACCCCGGAGCGTTCGTACCCGACGATGCGCGGCCACCCGCCGGCCGTCGAGGTCGGCGACGAACTCGACATCCCGGCGACCGTCCAGGCCCCGGACACCGGCGTCCGCCTGGAACTCCCCCCCGACCTCTCCTACGTCCTCCCGGCGGCCCCGCTGGCCTACTACATGGGGGCCGACGTCGTGCCGGGGCCGGTCCCGCGGCTGGCCACCGGCGACGGCTTCGCGTACTCCCTGACGGGGCCCGAGGGCTTCGAGACCGAGGTCGAGCGGACCCTCAAGCAGGTCTTCTTCCTCGACTGCGTGACCCGAACCGAGGGGTACTACGACATCGACCTCCACGAGCGGGCGGCGGTCGAGCCGCTCGTCGACCTGGACTTCGCGGCGCTGTACGACCAGCCGCTGGCTGCCCAGCTCGAGGCGTATCTCGACGTCCCCTACGAACTCGTCGCCGAACACGTCCCTGAGTGGCGGCTGACCGCCCACGCCGAGCCGCTGGCCACGAGCGTCGAGCAACTGCCATACGTGGTCGACGACCTCGCCGTCGTCCGGACGACCGAGGCGCCCAGCACGACGACGGTCGAGGCGGTCGGCATCACCGACGGCGGGCAGCCCGAGGACACCCGCGGCGAAGTCTTCACCCGGTCGGCGGGCGCCGCGACCCGGGCGGGGGACGCCGCCACCCGCTCGACGGGAGCCTCCTCCTCAAGTGCCGACTCGCCGTACGTTACCCTGGAGTCGACGGACACGCTCGGACAGGCCTGGATCGGCGAGGGCGTGCCCATCGGCGCGAGCAAGCTGACCACCACCGCCTTCGAGAACCGCTTCGACCGGGAGCAGACCGACGGCGACATCGCGATCACCATCGTCCAGAACGACGCCCGGATGGACGAGGAGCGGGACCTGGTCGACGACGTGTACGGCAACCGCGAGGCCCTGCCCTTCGAGGTGGACGTGCGCCGGGACCTGACCGTCGCACAGCTCCGCGAGACCCTCCAGGAGCGCACGGACTTCTTCCACTACATCGGCCACACCGACGAGGAGGGCCTGGAGTGTGCCGACGGGAAACTCGACGCCGAAACCCTCGAGGAGAACGGCGTCGGCGCGTTCCTGCTGAACTCCTGTAACTCCTACGGGCAGGGCCTGGAGCTCATCGAGTCCGGCGCTATCGGCGGTATCGTCACGCTGAACGACGTGGTCAACGGCAAGGCGGTGAAGATGGGCGGGCTGATCGCCCGGCTGCTCAACGCCGGCTTCCCGCTCCATGCCGCGCTGGACATCGCGGGCGAGGAGAGTATTGTCGGGGGGCAGTATACCGTCGTGGGTGACGGTGGGATGACGGTCGCGCAGCCAGCAAGTAGAACTCCGTATCTTCTTGAGATCTCAGAGGCCGGACAGGGGTACATTCTCGGTGTCGAAACGTACGCAACGAATGACGCTGGTATCGGTTCAGTGTTTATGCCTTATCTCACCGGTGGCAGTAAGTACTCCGTCATTCCTGGAAGATGCACCGAGTTCCACGTCTCAGAAACTGAATTATCCGAGTTTCTGAAGCTAGAGAATGCCCCGGTAAGAATGGACGGGGGACTTAGGTGGAGTTATTCAGTGCGAGAAGAACTGAACTGAGTTATTTTAGGGTCCAGAAATCGTATTTCCGCCGCCCGCCGCAACAGCCCCCGCCTGCGAGAGCAGCAGCAGCGCGGTGGCCAGGACGCCGATCATTTTCGGGTGCTCTGCCAGGTACGAAGCGACCTTGCTGTCTGCCATGGTACACTCCGACAAATGGTGCGCGTTAAATTAAATTTTTCTGATATTTTCTTACATATTATATGTTATGGGTAGCCACACTCGCGCCGCGCGGACACTCAGGGCCCGTGGTTGGGAGTGTGTCACACGGGATGGCAAAATAAACAGGTGCCTACGACAAGAGTAGCCTCGGATTTCGAGGCTACCAATACTGTTATACAGCCGCCGGTACCAAACACCATCAGGACCGAAGTACATGTCAGAGGCACGAATCTGCTCGCGCGCACGCCACCGGGGCACTCCAGATATTCGCTCGCGTGGCGTCGTCGAACCGCGGTCCGGGCCGCCCGAAGAGCCGGGTGGGCGGTCGCGACGGCCATCCCAGACCGTCAGAAGCTGGATCCCCCTGGATGTGACCGGCGATGGACTGTGACGACCAGCCGGGAGTAGCGCGCATCCCGCGCGCGGCCCTCCGGACGAGCCGGCGCGCGGGCCAGAAGCGTCCCGCGTTCGTCCGGAGCGGGAATTTCGGGTCGACCGAGGAGCGGACCCTCGAGGTTCCGACGCCGCTGGCGGACATCAAGGACCACGACCCGGTGCGGGTGCTTCACGTCGACGACAACCCGGGGATCACCGACGTCACCGCGACGTTCCTTGAGCGGATCAACGACGACTTCGAGGTGACGACGACGACCACCGTCGTCGAGGCGCTGGACCTGCTCGGCGAGGGGGACTTCGACTGCGTCATCAGCGACTACCAGATGCCCCGCACCGACGGGCTCGAGTTTCTCGAACTCGTCCGCGAGCGGTACCCCGACCTCCCGTTCGTGCTCTTCACCGGCAAGGGCAGCGAGGAGATCGCGAGCGAGGCCATCGCGGCCGGCGTGACCGACTACATGCAGAAAGGCGGCGGGACCGACCAGTACGAGGTGCTCTCGAACCGGGTCGAGAACGCCGTCGACCAGTACCGCACCCAACAGCAGTTCTGGGACGCGCTCTCGTGGTACCAGCGCCTCGTCGAGCAGGGTGTGGCGGGGGTGTTCGTCGTCCAGGACCGCGAGCTGGCCTACGTCAACCGGAAGTTCGCCGACATCTTCGGGTACGGACAGGAGGAACTCCTCGGGGAGTCGCCGCTGGTGCTCGTCGCCGACGCCGAGCACGACGCCGTCGCGGACATGCTCTCCGACCTCCCCGAGCGCTGTGACGACACCTTCCGTGATTCGTTCACCGGGCGCCGGAAAGACGGCGGGACCCTGCGCGTCGAGGTCCACGGCGGCGTGACCGACTACGGCGGCGAGCCAGCCACGACCGGTATCGTCCGCGACGTCGACGAGAAGTAGAACGGAACAGTCCGAACCCGGTCGGCCGGCTCAGCTCTCGCCGTCCGCGAGTTCGAGCACGTCGTCGAAGAAGTCCAGCGAGTCGTTGGGCCCGGGGTTTGCCTCGGGGTGGTACTGCCGGGTGATGATCCCCAGGTCGTCGTTTTCGAGTCCCTCCGGGGTGTCATCGTTGACGTTGACCTGCGTGACGTCCAGTTGCTCGCCGGGGTCGGCGACGGTGTAGCCGTGGTTCTGTGTCGTCATCACGACGCGGTCGGTCCGCAGGTCGCGAACGGGCTGGTTGACCCCGCGGTGGCCGAACTCCATCTTCTCCGTGGACCCACCCAGAGCGTTGGCGACGACCTGCTGGCCCAGGCAGATGCCCGCGAGCGGCAGGTCCCCGACGTACTCCTCGACGACCTCGCCGGCCTGCTCGAAGTTCTCCGGGTCGCCCGGCCCGTTCGAGATGAACAGGAGGTCCGGGTCGACGGCGGCCACGTCGTCGACGGTCGCATCGTAGGGAAGCCGGTGGACGACCGCGTCCCGCTCGACCAGCGAGTCGGTGATCGACCCCTTGGCGCCGCAGTCGACCAGCGCGACCCGCTCCCCCTCGCCCTCGGGGTTGTGGACCTCCGCCTCGTCGACGGAGACCTGCTTGCCGATGTCGCGGTGTTCGGACATGTGCTTGCACTGCCGGAGCTGCTCCAGCGCGTCCTCCTCGGTGACGTCCGGCCCGGCCGCGACGCCACACTTCATCGCCCCCTCGTCGCGGATCTCGGTGACGATCTCGCGGGTGTCGAGGTGGTCGACGCCCGGCACGCCCTCCTCGCGGAGCCACTCGGCGACGTCGTCGGTCATCTCGCGGGCGACGACGGCGCTGGGCTGGACGCTGTCGGACTCGAACCGCTCCTCGCGGACGCCGTAGTTGCCGATCAGGGGGTAGGAGAAGGTCAGCACCTGCTCCCGGTAGCTGGGGTCGGTCAGGCTCTCCTCGTAGCCCGTGTAGGCCGTCGTGAAGACCAGTTCCCCGCGCGTGGTGCCCGGCGAGCGCGCGCGCGCCTCGACGACGCGCTCACCCTCGATGGCGATGTAGGCGTCCGACATTACGAGATGCGTATCACACTCCGGCAGATAAGCGTTGCTTTCGAAGACGAGTTACGAAATTCGTAGCGTTGAAGTACCGACCGCCGGTACGATCAGGCCTCGATGGACGACTTGGACCGGGCGATCCTCGACATCCTCCGCCGGGACGCCCGAACGCCGTACACCGAGATCGCCGACGAGGTCGGTACCTCCGAGGGGACGGTCCGCAACCGCGTCGAGCAGCTGGTCGAGGACGGCATCATCGAGCGCTTTACCGTCTCGACCCGTACAGGCAACGTGAAGGCGATGGTGGAGGTCAGCGTCGACGTCGACGTCCGCACGGAGGGGCTGACGGGGGAGCTGGCGGAGTGGCACCAGGTGGACTTCGTCTGGCAGGTCTCCGGTGAGGAGGATATCGTGGTCGTGGTCGACGCCGCCGACACCTCGGCGCTCAACGACATGATCACCCGCGTCCGCGAACTCGACGAGGTCATCAACACGAAGACGCGGCTGATCCTCGACGAGCGGCTCGGGTAACGGCTGTCCGCAACCGAAGCCGGTTTGTGGATGCTCCCCTTTGAGTGGGCCAATGACTGTCGAGGAGCCCGCCGGCGGCCGGACACACGCGAACGCCGGCGAGGACGTCATCGCCGTCGACGCCGACGACAACCCGCAGGGGCTGGTCAACAGGCTGGACGCCCACACCGGGGAAGGGATCCGCCACCGCGCGTTCACCACCCTGCTGTTCGACGGCGAGGGGCGGATCCTGCTCGCACAGCGCAGCCCGGACAAGCGGCTGTGGGACACCTACTGGGACGGGACGGTCGCCTCCCACCCCGTCGACGGCCAGACGCAGGTCGAGGCCGCCGAGCAGCGCCTGGAGGAAGAACTCGGCGTCACCCCCGAACAGTACGACGACCTCCGGGTCACCGACCGCTTCGAGTACAAGCGCTACTACCTCGACGAGGGCGTCGAACACGAGGTGTGTGCGGTGCTCCGGGCCACCCTCTCGGATACCGTGTTGGACCCCGATGATTCGGAGGTCGCGGGGCTGATGTGGGTGCCCTACGAGCGCCTGCACCGCAACCCCCGGTGGTACCGCCAGCTCCGCCTGTGCCCGTGGTTCGAGATCGCGATGCGCCGGGACGTCCGGGACTGAAACCGGCTGCTTTTCCGGCGGCTACGTCCGCGACTTCACCGCCGCCCACACCGCCACTGCGCCGAGCAGGAACGCGGGGATCAGCGGCAAGACGAGGTAGGCGTCCCGCAGCGTCAGCCCGAGCGATTCGATGAACCCCCGGGCCTGCGGGAGATAGAGGATCGCGGCCGGAACGACCAGAAAGCAAACCAGGATGACGCCGACCAGCAGCCAGCCCCGCCAGTCAAAGCCCGACTCGCTGGGCGGGGCCTGGTGTGGCCGCACGCCCTCCGGGTCGTGGATGTACGGCTCCTCCTCCCGACCCGAGCCGTCGTCGGCGCCGGGGTTGCCGGGAGTCCCGCCGGGCTCGACCGTCGGTGCGTCGGCGCCCTCGTCGGCCATCAGTACTCGCTGTCGGGCACCACGACGACCTTGCCGAAGCCCTCGCGCTCCTCGATCATCTCGTGGGCGCGGGCGGCCTCGCTCATCGGCAGCGTGTCCCGGATGCGGGGCTCGAAGGCCCCCTCCCAGACCAGTTCGAGGACGTCGTCGACCTCGCCGGGGGTACCCATCGTCGACCCGATGACCTCGAGCTGGTTCCAGAAGATCCGGTTGAGGTCGGTCTCGGGGTTGCCGCCGGTGGTCGCCCCGCAGGTGAGCACGCGCCCGCCCTTCGCGAGGCTGGCCAGCGAGTCCTGCCAGGTCTGGGCGCCGATGTGGTCGACCACGACGTCGACCCCGCGGCCACCGGTCGCGTCGCGGATGGCGCTCGCGAAGTTCTCCTCCTCGTAGTTGATGGTGTGGTCTGCACCGACCTCCGCGGCGTAGTCGAGTTTCTCCTGGGTGGACGCCGTGGCGTAGACCTCCGCGCCGACGTAATCGGCGATCTGGACGGCGGCGTGGCCGACCCCGCCGCTCGCGCCCAGCACCAGCACTTTCTCGCCGGGACTGACGTCGCCCCGCGAGAGCATCATCCGCCAGGCGGTCTGGAAGACCAGCGGCGCGGCCGCGGCGGTTTCCCAGTCGACGTGCTCGGGGACCGGGACGAGATTTTCAGCGGGGACCGCGGCGAGTTCGGAGTGGACGCCGCGGGTGTGCTCGCCCAGGATCTGGAAGCGCTTGCACAGCGTGGTCTCCCCGTGCCGGCAGAACTCACACTCCCCGCAGTAGAGGCCGGAGGCGACCGCGACGCCGTCGCCCTCCTCGAAGCGCCCGACGTCGGCGCCGACCTCCTGGACGACACCCGCGGCGTCGCTGCCGGGGATATGCGGCATCTCGACGTTGATCGTCGGCAGTCCCCGCCGGGTCCAGATGTCGAGGTGGTTCAGGGCGCCGGCCTTCACGTCGACCAGCACCTCGTCGTCGTCGACCTCGGGGTCCGGAAACTCGCCGTACTCGATGACGTCCCTGTCGCCGTGCTCGGTGAACTGAACTGCCTGCATACCCGGGAGGTAGGGTGGCCCGTGAAAAACACTGACGGTGGCCGTCGGGTGGGGGTCGGTGTGACCGGCGGGCCGGCGCCTCCGACTCCGTCGCATGCCGGGAGACAGAGATTTGCCCCGCCGCCCCGTTCCCCCGGGCATGCGGCGACGTGCCCTGCCCGCCCTGCTCGCTGTGCTCGTCGCGCTGAGTGGCTGTACGGCACTCCTCCCCGCCTCGCATCCCCCCGCCGGGCTGGCCGAGGAGCCGCCGCGGGTGCTCTGTGACGCGACCTGGACCGACGGCGAGGTCACTATCACGGTCGCGGCCGGCCACGCGGTCACCGCCGACTGGGCACTGAACCTCTCGGTCGCCGGGACCGCGGAGGGGACGACCCTGTGGGCCTCGACGGTCGCGCCCGGGGCTGCCCGGGGCTCGTATCCGGTCGAACCCGGCGACAGCCTCACAGTCCCGGTCGAGGCGGACCGGGACCGCGTCCGGGTGACCGTCGCCTCGCCCCGGACGGCCACGACCCTGTGTACGCTCTACCGAGGTGGTGGCGGATGAGTGACGAGGCCGGTGCCGACGGGGGAGCGGACAGCGGCGGGCGGCTCGGACCGCTGCGTACGAGCGCGGCCTTCGTCCGGGCCCACTGGGCGGTCCTGCTCGCCGTCGCAGTCCTCGCCCTCGCGCCGGCGGTCCCCTGGGTGCTGGTCGCCGACGTCCACCGCTCGGTTCCCTGGGACCCGGTCGATACCGACCGTTCCGGACCGGCCGTGATGGAGGACGTGACCGACCAGCTCCGCGAGGTCGACCACCGCCGGGTCTCGCGGGTGTACCTGCTCGAGAACGGGACCCGCACTCCCTACGCAACCTACGAGACGGTCCGGGAGTTCAGTCGCTACCAGTACGTCGCCACGCTCGTGCGCTGGCGGGGGATGCCCGACGACTCCGCGCTGTTCGCCGACCGCTTTCGCGCCGAGGTGTCCGTCGACGGGCCGGTCCAGGTGGTCCAGTACGCCGACGACAGCCTCGTCGCGCAGGGCTACCGGTTCAGCCCTGACCCCAGCCTGCTCCCCGAAGAGCCCGTCGGGAACCGCTCTGTGACGCTCCCGCCGGGCGCCGCGGGTGTCTCCTGGAACCGGACGAACACCCTCGGCCCCAACGAGAGTCTGGCCGGCCTCTACCGCCCCTACTTCTCGCCGCGGGGCGGCGGCTGGGCGGTTCGCTCGCGCAACGACTCCGCGGTCGTCGTCGGCATCGACGACCCCGAGGCGGTCTTCGCGACCGTCCCGATGAAAGCGCAGGCAGTCCACTCAGGCACGCGAGTCCGGGCCGTTCTCGACGCCGAGACGGGGCGCCCCGAGCGGGTCGTCGAGCACCGCGTGGTCACCCAGCGCGTCGACGGCGAGTTCCGGCGGCGCCACTACCTGGTCGTCACCCGCTTCTCGGCGTGGGGGCGTGCCGACGCCCGGGAGCCGGACTGGGTCGGCGACGGCGACCTCGACAGGCTGGTCGAGGACCTGCTGTACTACTGAGTTTTTGTACCTCCGCATCCCAGGCCACCCTATGGTCGACTTCCAGTCCCGCGACACGCGCCGCACCCTCGGCGAGGGCGAGGACGAAGGCGAGGACGAAGCGGGTGCCGGGACAGCCGACGCGGAGGGCGAGACAGCACCGGACAGCGGGGCGGTAGACCCGGACAGCGAGACGGACACAGCCACGGCCACGGATTCTGCAATCGAGGGCGGCGAGGAGACTTCCGACGCCGTTCCGGTCCCTGAGGAGATGACGTACGCGCTCGTGACGGTCGGCTCGCCGACGGGTGACATCGACCCCGCGGACGCCGCGGTCCCGGCGCTGGACGGGACCGAGGCGCGCGTCGTCACCCGCCGCAGCGTCGAGACCTCCCTCGACGCCGTCCAGTCGACCGTCGGCGACCTGGTCGACCGCCCGGAGGTCGCCGCGGTCGTCACCTTCGGCGGCGTCGGCGTGGGCCCCGGCGACGTGACCCCTGGGGCCGTCGAGCCCCTGTTCGACAAGCGCATGGACGGCTTCGGCGAACTCTATCGCGTCCTCGCCCACGAGCGGGAGGGGACGGCCGTCGTCCGCGCGCGAGTGACCGCCGGCCTCGTGGGGGACGTCCCCGTCTTCTGTCTGCCCGGCGACCCCGACGCCGCGCGCCACGGCGTCGAGGGGCTCGTACTGGCCGAGGCCGAAGCCATCGCCGAAGAGGCAACCGGCGGCGACTCGCCCGAAGACGTCTGAACCGTCGGGCCCGCCGCTGTTCCGGGTCCCGCCCCTTTTGCCCGCTCGGCCCCAACGAGGAGGTATGGTGACGACCCTGACCGACGACGTCTGGTGGGTCGACTTGCAGGGGACCAACGCCTTCCTGGTCGACGACGGCGCGCTGACGCTCGTCGACGCCGGGATGCCCTGGCACAGCTCCCGGCTGGCCCGGGCCATCTCGCAGGTCGGCAGCGTCGGCGACATCGAGCGGGTCCTCGTCACGCACTTCGACATCGACCACGTCGGCGGACTCGGGCGCCTCGGCGGGCTCGACGCCACCGTCTACGTCGGAGCCGGGGACGCCCCCTACCTGCGCGGCGACGAGCGCCCGCCCTGGAGCAACCGGAAGGGCGTGCTCCAGCGGGCGCTGGACCTGACGCGCTCGACGCCGGACCTGCCCGTCGAGGCCGTCGAGGACGGCGAAACCGTCGGCTCCTTCACCGCCTACCACACGCCCGGCCACACGCCGGGTCACACCGCCTTCGTCAGCGAGGAACTCTCGGTGGGCTTGCTCGGTGACCTCGTCGTCGAGTCCGACGGTCGGTACGAGCTCCCCCCGTGGTATCTCAACTACGACGGGGACCGGGCCCGCGAGAGCCTCGTGGACTTCGCCGACCGGGCCGGTGACTTCGCTGTGGCCTGCCAGGGTCACGGTACCCCCTTCGTCGACCGCGGGTCCGAACGCGTCGCCGACGCCGCGCGGCGAGCCGGGGAGAGCGGGAGCGGCACCGACGCGACCGGAACGCGCGCGTAGACCGGGAGCCGGCTAAAGCTCGGCGGCGACCGCGTCCGGGCCCAGCAGTTCCGGGTCGACGACGAGGTCGGCCTGTCCGCGGGCGAAGTCCGGAAGCGATTCGGTGTCGTAGACGACCACCTTCAGGCCCTCGTTGAGGTCGAGCGCGACGGGGATCGAGGTCGCCTGCCGGACCTCGGTCAACACGTAGGCACCGGCCTCGAGCACGCCGGCCTCCTCCAGGGCCGGCCGGTTGGCCACGTCGACCCGCGCGACCTCGTGTCCCTCCGCTTCGATGGCGGCCGCGATGTCGCGCTCGTCGGGCCCGGCGACGATAACTCTCATGGCAGACGCCAGGGAGTGCTACCGGATAGGTGTCCCGCTCTCGGTATCCTCACGGTCATTCGTACTCGATGGTCGCGGGCGGCTTGTGGGTCACGTCGTAGAGCACGCGGGAGACGTTCTCGTTTTCCCCGGTGATGCGGGACTGGATGCGCTGGAGGGTGTCCCAGTCGACCTCCTGGGCGCGGGCGGTCATCCCGTCCCGCGATTCCACGGAGCGGACGGCGACCACCCAGCCGTGGACCCGGTTGTCCCCCTTGACGCCCGTCGCCTTCCCGATGACCGCCGCCAGGGCCTGCCAGGGGTCGTGGTCGGCGAGTTCCTCCTCGACGACGTGGTTTGCCTCCCGCGCGACGGCGAGTTTCTCCTCGGTCACCTCGCCGAGGATCCGGACAGCGAGGCCGGGCCCGGGGAACGGCATCCGCTCGCTGATGAGTTCCTCCAGGTCGAGCGCGCGGGCCACCTCCCGGACCTCGTCCTTGTAGAGATCCCGCATCGGTTCGACGATCCCCTCGAAGTCGACGACCTCGGGCAGGCCGCCGACGTTGTGGTGGCTCTTGATGGTGCCCTCGCTCTCGATGCGGTCGGGGTAGATGGTCCCCTGGACGAGGTAGTCGGCGCCGACCTCCCCGGCGACGGCCTCGAACTCGCGGATGAACTGCTCGCCGATGGCGTGGCGTTTCTCCTCGGGGTCGGTGACGCCCTCCAGCGCCCCCAGAAAGCGGTCTTTGGCGTCGATTATCCGCAGCGAGTCCATGTACTCGAAGGTCTCCCGGATCTGGTCGGTCTCGCCTTTCCGCATCAGCCCGGTGTCGACGTAGACGGGCGTGAGCTGGTCGCCGACAGCCTCGTAGGCCAGCGCGGCGGCCGTCGAGGAGTCGACGCCCCCCGAGAGGGCGATGACCGCGTTCCTGTCGCCGACTGCCTCGGCGATCTCGGCTTTCGCTTCAGGAATAAAGGAGTCGACGTCGACCATCAGTCGTCACCCCCCACGCGGGCGGGTTGCTCGGCAGTGACGATGGCATCGAGAAAGCCTACAAATGGCGGGCTCGCCCGCGTCGGCCGCGAGCGGAATTCGGGGTGGAACTGCGTCCCCAGGAAGTAGGGGTGGTCGGGCAGCTCCAGCACCTCCATCCGGTTGCCCGACGTGCCCGAGAACACCATCCCCGCCGCCTCCAGGTCGGGGATGTACTCGGGGTTGACCTCGTAGCGGTGGCGGTGTCGCTCGGTACAGGTGCTCGCGCCGTACAGCTCGCGGGCCAGCGTCCCCGCCTGCAGGTCGGTCTCGTGGGCGCCCAGCCGCATCGTCCCGCCCATGTCCTCGGTCTCCTTCTGTTCGGGCAGGAGGTCGATGACGGGGTGGGGCGTGTCCTCGTCGAGTTCCGCGGAGTGGGCGCCCTCCAGGCCCAGGACGTTGCGGGCGAACTCGACGACGGAGAGCTGGAAGCCGAGACACAGCCCGAGCAGGGGGACGTCCTGTTCCCGGCAGTAGCGGATGGCCTCGACCTTCCCCTCGGTTCCTCGCGAGCCGAAGCCGCCGGGGATGACGACGCCGTCGACGCCGTCGAGCTGGCCGTCGTGGCCGTCGGCCAGGTCCTCGGAGTGGACCCACTGGCGGTCGACGTCGACCCGCTTTTCCAGGCCGGCGTGTTTCAGCGACTCGTGGATCGAGATGTAGGCGTCCTCCAGGCCGTACTTGCCGACCAGCGCGACCTCGACTTCCCCCTCGGACTCGCGGGTGACAGTCTCCCGCCAGGTGGTGTCGCGCTGTCCCTCGGGGAGTGCCTCCCCGGCCAGGCCGAGGTGGTCCATCACGTACTCGTCCAGCCCCTCGTCCTCGACGACCAGCGGGACCCGGTAGATGTCCTCGACGTCGGGGTTCGAGAAGACGGCGCCGGTGGGGACGTCACAGAACAGGGCGATTTTCTCGCGGGTCTCCTCCTCGAGGGGGTCCTCACACCGGCCGACGAGGATGTCCGGCTGGAGGCCGATCGAGCGCAGCTCCTTCACGCTGTGCTGGGTGGGTTTGGTCTTCTGCTCGCCGTTTTTCGAGTAGGGGACGAGCGTGACGTGGGTGAAGAGAATATCGTCGTCGTCCTCCTCGTGGGCGAACTGGCGCAGGGCTTCGAGGTAGGGCATCCCCTCGATGTCGCCGACCGTCCCTCCAACTTCGACGATGCAGACGTCGGAGCCCTCCGCTGCTTCGCGGATGCGCCGTTTGATGTCGTCGGTGATGTGGGGGATGATCTGGACCGTCCGGCCGAGATAGTCACCAGCACGCTCTTTCTCGATGACCTCCCGGTAGACCTTCCCGGTGGTGACGTTGTGGTCGAAGGTCATGTCGATGTCCAGAAAGCGCTCGTAGTTGCCCAGGTCCAGGTCGACCTCGCCCCCGTCCTTGAGGACGTACACCTCGCCGTGCTGGAAGGGGTTCATCGTCCCCGCGTCCACGTTGAGGTAGGGGTCGATCTTGACGGCGGTGACGTCGAAGCCGGCGTTGGCGAGCAGCCGGCCCGTGCTGGCGGCCGTGATGCCCTTGCCGAGCCCCGACATCACGCCCCCCGTGACGAAAACGAACTTCCGGCCCAGACTCGGGTCGTAGCCCGTCTGCTCCGTTGGCATACTGACGGTGTGCCGGGCGTCGCCTAATGCGTTACGGACCCGCCGGCGTTTGTGACCGACCGCCAAACTCCGGCGCCCTCGCCACCCCAGTCCTGCCCTCCGCCTCAGACCGGTCAGCGTTCCGTTTCCGGTCCGAGCGCGGCGGCCAGAAACTCCGCGACCTGCCGGGCCACCCGGTCCTGTTGTCCCACGAAGAAGTGGTCCGCGGGCACGCCCGTCACGCTCGCGTCGCGCTCGCGGGCGCGCTCGACGACCGGCTCCCAGTCGACAGTGCCGTCGCGCTCGCCGTAGACGACCTGCAGCGGCGAGGTGACCCGGTCGACGGCCTCGACAGTGGACTCCCCCCCGGAGGACGCGGGCGGCGCGAGGACCGACGTGGCGACAGGGGCCGTCCCCGCCTCGCACTCCTCGGCCGCCGCGAGCAGGCCCACGCCGGCCCCGAAGCTGTAGCCGAACAGTCCCGCGCGGTCGGAGCGCTCGCGCGCCCACGACAGGGCCTCGCGGACGTCCCGGCGCTCGGCGCGGCCCTCGTCGTAGGGGCCGTAGTCGACCCGCAGGCAGGCAACGTGGCGCTCGCAGAGCTCCTCCCCGAGCGCCCGGAGCCGTCCGTCCCGGCGGTCCCCGCCCATCTGCGGGTGTGGCGGGCACGCGACGACGACGGCGTCGGTATTCCCCCTCTCCGGTGTGTCCAGTGTCGCCTTCAGCTCCCGTGCTCCCTGTATCCGCAGCCGCTCGGAGTTCATGGCCCCCCTACGTGTGTCGGAATTTTAAGTCTCGCCGCCGCCAAACGGGTGTATGGGAATACTCTCGCGTGCGTCCTACGTCATCAGGTCGAAACTCAACGCCCTGGTGAACAGGGCGGAGGACCCGACCCAGACGCTCGACTACTCCTACGAGCAGCTCCGCGACGAACTCCAGGACGTCAAACAGGGGATCGCCGACCTCACCACCCAGAAGAAGCGGCTGGAGATCCAGAAACGGCGCCTCGAGGACAACGTCGAGCGCCACAACGAACAGGCTCGCGAGGCGGTCCGCCAGGACCGCGACGACCTCGCACGGCGGGCGCTGGAGAAAAAAAAGCAGAAGATGAGCCAGATCGAGCAGCTCGAGGCCCAGATCGGGGACCTGGAGCGCAACCAGGACGACCTCGTCGAGAAGAAAGAGCAGCTCCAGCAGCGCATCGAGGAGTTCCGCACGCGCAAGGAGACGATGAAGGCCCGTTACGAGGCCGCCGAGGCCAACGCCCGCGTCTCGGAGGCGATCACCGGCGCCGGCGACGAGATGGACGAAGTCACCCGGACAATCGAGCGCGCCGAAGAGCGCACCGAGGAGATGGAGGCCCGGGCCGCGGCGCTTGATGAACTCCGGGAGACCGGGGCGCTCGAGGACGGCGTCTCCGAGAAGAGCAAGCTCGACCACGAGCTCGAAGAGCTCTCGGAGCAGAGCGGGGCCGAGCGGGAACTGGAGACGCTGAAAGCCGAGATGGCCGACGACGAGGAGGACGTCGAGGCCGAGACGGAACCCGCCGGAGGCACCGAGCCCGCCGGGACCGGCTCTGGGGCCGGAGCCGACGTCGACCCGGAGGACGTCGACGCCGAGGTCCCCGACGTCGACGAGGCCGAGGTCGACGCCGAGCTCGAGCAGCTGAAAGAGGAAGAGACCTGACAGGAGGGAACGGTACGGCCCGGAACGGCAGGCGAGAGGTCTTCGGAGTCAGGGACGGCTCAGACGCCGTACAACAGGGCGATAGTGGCCGTGGAGACGACCGCGAGCAGCGCAACGAGCGGGAGGCCGACCCGGGTGTAGTCGGTGAAGCGGTAGCCGCCGGGCCCGTAGACCATCAGGTTGGTCTGGTAGCCGATGGGGGAGATGTAGGCGGCGCTGGCGCCGAAAAGCACCGAGAGCACGAACGGCAGGGCCGACGCGCCGATGGTGGCCGCGGTGTCGACCGCGACCGGCCCGAGCAACACGACCGTCGCCACGGGCGTGACGACCGACGCCGCCCCGGCGGCGAGCAGGTAGACGGCCCCCAGCGCCGCAACTGGCGGGAGCCCCCCGGTCAGACCGCCGATGGCCTCGCCGAGGACCGCCGCGCCGCCGGTGCGCTGGAGCGCAACCCCCAGCGGGAGGATGCCCGCCAGGAGGAAGACCACGTTCCAGCTGACCGCGTCGTAGGCCTCGTTGGCGTTCAGACAGCCGGTTACGACCATGGCGACCACCCCGCCCAGTGCGGTCACCGGGATGGCGAGCGGCGTCGCCGCCGCGAGTAGGACCGCCCCGAGCAGGATGCCGACCGACAGTGGGGCACGCAGGCCGACCCCGTCGCCGGTGTCACTCGAGCCGTCGGCATCGCCGGGGCCGGCATCGAGGTCGGCGGCAAGGCCGGCGGCTCTGTCGGCGTCGGCTATCGTATCGGCTGCCGCGTCAGAGCGGTCGCTGACGGGGATCACGTCGCCCTCCTCGCGGAGGAAATCGACCGAGGGTTCGGTCGTCCGGAGCAACAGCGTGTCGCCGGTCTCGATGGGGCGGTCCGCGAGGTCAGCGGTGGTCACCGTCCCGCCGCGCCGGAGCGCGAGCACCTGGGTGCGGAATCGCTCGGCCAGGCGGGCCTCCGTCGGCGTCGTGCCGACCAGCCCCGAGGACGGCGGGACGACCACCTCCGTCAGGATCCCGGGGTGGGCCCCTTCGAGGTCCTCGCTCTCGACCCGCTCGCGCGGGAGCTGGCGGAGGTCGTAGGCCTCCGCGAAACGGTTGACCTCCTGCCGGCTGGCCCGGACGGTGAGTACGTCGCCCGCGGCGACCCGCTGGCCGCTGCCCGCGATGTAGCTGTCGGTGACCGTCCGGGACCGCAGCCCCTCCTCGTTGTCCTCGACGACACGCTCGCGCCGGCGGTCGACCTGGAGGACGTCGAGGTCGAAGTCGAAACCCAGCGTCTCGTCGAGGTAGAGTTCCGTCGGGGTCCGGCCGACCAGCGGCGAGCCCTCCCGGACCCGGACCTGCGCGAGCCGCCGGCCGAGCCCGTAGCTCTCGACCACGTCGGCCCGCGGGGCGCGGCGGGCGGGGGTCAGCCGGTAGCCGACCGTCAGGAGGTATGCCAGGCCGGCGACGAGCACGACCACGCCGACGGGGGTGATCTCGAACATACCGAGCGGGCGGCCGACGGCCTCGCGGAGCACGTCGCTGGCGAGCAGGTTGATCGACGAGCCCACGAGCGTCAGCGTCCCCCCGAGCATCGCGGCGAAGGAGAGCGGCAACAGGAACTTCGAGGGAGAGACGTGGATGTCGTCGGCCAGCCCGGTCACCACCGGGACGAAGACCGCGACCACGGGCGTGTTGTTGACGAGGCCGGCGAACACGCCAGTCGAGGCGGTGGTCGCACCGAGCAGGCGGCGCTCGCTGCCCCGTGTGAAGCGGGCGAGCCGGCCGCCGAGCCAGCCGACGACACCAGTCCGTTCGAGCCCGCTGCTGAGGATGTACATCGCGACGATGGTGACCACGGCCGGGCTGGCGAAGCCGGCGATAGCCTCGGTGGCCGGCACCTGCGTGAGCGGCTCCAGCACGGCCAGCGAGACCAGCACACCGATCGCGGTGATATCCGGCGGGACCGGTTCGAGGACGAACAGCACAACGGCGACGCCGACCAGCGCGAAGACGACGAGCGCCCCGGTCGGGAGTGCCATACGGAGCGTGTGCCCGGGGCGCGCAAAGGGGTTGTGGTGACACTCACCGCAGCGACGCGACGGTCTCGCGCAGCCGGTCGACCGCCGCCGCCGTCTTCGGGCCGGCCGCGCGCCAGTAGACCGCCCCGTCGCGGTCGACGAGGACGGCGTGGACCCGGGATTCGGTGTCGATGTCGAGCGCGCGGCGGAGGACGCGCTTGTCGGTGTAGACGGTGACCGTCCGGTCGCGGGCATCGGCGTCGGCGACCCCGGCGCGCATGCCGCCGTCGATGAACCGCCGGGCCGGGGCGTACAGCCGGGAGATGACGGGCAGCTCGTAGTAGCGCACGCCCTCGAACTCCGCCTCGACGGCCGCGGCGGCCGGCAGCCAGCTGTCCACCTCGGCCTGCTGGCGCCGGCGGAAGGCGACGAACACGAGGTTCAGCGGCGCGCCAAAATCCCCCGGCAGCTCGAGCGTCCGGCCGGTGAGCGTCTCGCCGGTGACTGTCGGGAACCGGGGTTCGGTTCGGACTGTCATGGGTGTACTACGCTGCTTCCCCTCAAAACCATTCGTCCGGTGCGCAGGCGAGTGGTAAGCCGCCACGGAAGGAGAGAGCCCATCAGCCATGAAGGACAGCGCGGTCGCGCGGGACCGAGGGAGACTCACGGAGGGAGCGCCCGGGGTGGGCAGGCAGCCTGCGAACGCGACGCTCGCTATCGGTAGCGCCCGAACAGGATACCAGCGCCAGCCACCGCCAGGAAGGCCACGAGCGTGCCAGCCGAGAGAGTCCACCCCCGGCCCGCTTCGGCCGCTTCATCGGTCGGTGTTCCCCGCTGTTGCTCGTAGCTCTCACTGACCGTGAGCCGACCGACTGTCGTCCCCTCGACTGCGACGGTACCTGGTCTTGCCTCGAACTCGAGTGGGACGGTCCGGCGCTCGCCGGGCTGGACCGTGACGGTCCGTTCGGCTACTCGAACGCCGTCGACGGTCACAGCAAGCGTCTTGAATCCGGGTCTGTCACCGTGGTTGACCACCGTCGCGATGACATTCGTCGTCCGGCCGGACCGGACCCAGTCGGCCAGTCCACCGACGTCGACGACCGACACCGCGGACGCGTTCCGTGGCGTTGCGGCTGTCGTCGACGTCGGGGTCGAAATCCCGGCCTCAGGCGCAGAGTCGCTCAGCGTCGGCGCCGAAGCTGGCGCTGGCGTCGCCTCCGAGCCCGGAGCCGCCGGTGTTGTCGGTGGTTGGGTCGGCGTCGGTGCGGGTGTCGATGCTGAGGTCGGGGGCGGTGTCGGCGTTGGTGTTGGCGTCGGTGGTGGGGTCGCGGTCGGTGTCGGCGTTGGTGTTGGCGTCGGTGGTGGGGCCGCGGTCGGTGTCGGCGTCGGTGCGGGGGTTGACGTCTGTGTAGGGGTCGGTGCTGGCGTCGTGCTCGGCGTTGGTGTTGGCGTCGACGTCGGTGCTGGGGTCGGCGTCGGTGCTGGAGTTGCGGTCGGTGCTGGGGTTGACGTCTGTGTAGGGATCGGCGTCGGTGTCGGTGCTGGGGTCGGCGTTCGAGTTGTCGTCGGTGCCGTCACCCTCGCTGGCGTTTCCTCTGAAGGGGCGCCGTCTGAACCTTCACCTTTTCTTTTGTTTTCAGTATCCGGCTCGCCCTCCCCGGTGTCGTCCCGGGCATCAGCATCACTGCCCCGGTCAGCGCCGTTCTCGGCGGTCCTGTCCTCGCCACTGTCAGTATCGCTCTCGTCGCGACGGTCCCGGTCGGTCTCGTCGTGGCTGTCCTGTCCGGTGTCCTCAGTACCCGCGTCGGGGTCGTTCTCCCGCTTGTTACGGTCGGGATCTTTTCGGGGCGTATCGTCGCTGTGCTCGTCGGCGTCTTCACCATCCTCATCCTGCCCGGTGTTCTCCTCTTCCTCTTCCTCTTCCTCTTCCTCTTCCTCTTCCTCTTCCTCTTCCTCTTCCTCTTCCTCTTCCTCTTCCTCTTCCTCTTCCTCTTCCTCTTCCTCTTCCTCTTCCTCTTCCTCTTCCTCTTCCTCTTCCTCTTCCTCTTCCTCTTCCTCTTCCTCTTCCTCTTCCTCTTCCTCTTCCTCTTCCTCTTCCTCTTCCTCTTCCTCTTCCTCTTCCTCTTCCTCTTCCTCTTCCTTTTCGGCGTCGTCCATCTGCAAAGTGAGGTCTGTGCCCGTGGTTGCCACCGTCGACAGCTGTGTCCCAGTCACTGACGGACTACCAGTCGCATCGGGCCCTCCACCAAACGCCGCAGGTGGGCCGGCCAGCATCCCGACAGCCAGAACCAAGAGAACGCCGACGGCGAGAAGCCTCATGCTCGACGGGACGGAGTCGTAAGCCAATTGTTACGAGTTCCCAATGTTCGGTAAGTGTGTCGTACCCGGGAACGCCTGCGGACAACTCCCCGATGCAGCAGGGGAGGGCTAAGGAGACGCGGCGGCCTGCAGGAAGACGGTACCGTCCGAGACCAGCTGACCGTTCGAGTACGACACCCAGTGCGCCGCCGGAGCGTCCCCGGCGCCGGCGAGAGGGCAGACCTCCCATCCGGCACGCTTTTTACCGGCCATCGGGTTTGGTGGGGTATGCGACTGCTGTTCATTCACTCCGACCATCTGGAGTTCGAGGCCCGCGAGGAGGTCTCAGAGGACCTCGCCGAGCGGGAGGGCGTCCCGCTGGAGGGACGGATGGAGGAGTGTGTCACCGTCTTCATCAGCGTCGAGTCCGACGACGAGGAGAACCTCGATGGGGTGGTCGAGAACGCCCTGGCGGAGATCGACGACGTGACCGGCCAGCTCAACACCGACCGGGTCGTCCTCTACCCGTACGCCCACCTCAGCGACGACCTGGCGAGCCCCGACTCGGCCACGACCGTCATGCAGAATCTGGAGGCGGCGATGAGCGAGGAGTACGAGGTTCTCCGGGCGCCCTTCGGCTGGTACAAGTCCTTCGAGGTCTCCTGCAAGGGTCACCCGCTCTCGGAGCTCTCCCGACACGTCGCCGCCCACCGCGACGAGGAAGGGGAGGACGAACCGGACCGCGAACCCAGCGACTGGCTGGTCATGCGTCCCGACGGCACGACGGCCGACGCCCTCGACGCGAAAGCCGAGACGAGCCCTGACATGCGGGCCTTCATCGAGGACGAGGTCGAGGACGTCACGGCCAGCCCCGGCGAGGAGCCCCCGCACATCGAGCTGATGCGCGAGAAGGAGCTCGTGGGCTACGACGAACTCTCCGACGTCGGGAACCTCCGCTTTTACCCGCGCGGGAAGCTCATCCGGGACGCCCTGATGGACTACGTCGACGACCTCGTCGTCGACTACGGCGGGATGCCCGTCGAGACCCCGATCATGTACGACCTAGGCGCCCGGTCGATCAACGAACACGCCGGGAAGTTCGGGGAGCGGCAGTACCGCTTCGAGTCCGGCGACCGCCGGATGATGCTGCGGTTTGCCGCGTGTTTCGGCCAGTTCTCGATCATGCGCGACATGCACATCTCGGTCAACGACCTCCCCCTCCGGGTCTACGAGATGTCGACCTACTCCTTCCGGCGCGAACAGCAGGGGGAGGTCGCGGGGCTCAAGCGCCTGCGCGCGTTCACGATGCCGGACATGCACACCGCGACGAAGGACATGGACCAGGCCCGCGAGGAGCTGATGGCCCAGGCCAAGCTCGCCCTCCAGACCTCCGAGGACCTCGACATCAACTACGAGCCCGCAATCCGGATGACCCGGGAGTTCTACGAGGACAACGAGGCCTGGGTGCAGGAGGTCGTCGACGAGCTCGGCAAGCCCGCGCTGCTGGAAGTCATCCCCGAACGGCACCACTACTGGTCGGCGAAGATCGACTTCGCGGCCATCGACAGCCTGGGCCGGCCCATCGAGAACCCGACGGTCCAGATCGACGTCGAGAGCGCCGAGCGCTTCGACATCGAATACATGGACAGCGAGGGCGCCCACAACCCCCCGATCCTCCACTACTCCCCCTCCGGCGGCATCGAGCGCGTGATGGCCGCCCTGCTCGAGGAGACCGCGGACATGGACACCCCACAGCTCCCCACCTGGCTCTCGCCGACGCAGGTCCGCTTCATTCCCGTGAACCCCGACGAACACCTCGAGTACTGTGACGAGCTCGCCGACCACCTCGAAGAGGCCGAGGTTCGGGTGGACATCGACGAACGCGACGAGTCCGTCGGCAAGCGGATCGCCGGCGCCGAGACCGACTGGGTACCCTACTACATCGTCGTCGGCAACGACGAGATCGAGAGCGACCGGATGGGCGTCAACGTCCGCATCGCCGACGAGGAGCGCGAGATGACCCTGGCCGAACTCGAGGAGACCGTCCGCGAGGACGTGGCCGACCTCCCCCAGCGCTCGCGGTACCTCCCGCGGTACGTCTCGAAGCACCCCTCCTTCACCGGCGGGTAGGACCGCCGGGGCGGCACCCCACCCCGGGTTACCGGTAGGCTCTTTGTGCCCCCCGCTATCACGTCGCGGTATGTACGACGACATTCTCGTGCCGACCGACGGGAGCTCCGGCACCGCCGAGGTACTGGACCACGCGCTGGCCATCGCGGAGGAGGGGACGACGGTCCACGGGCTCTACGTCGTCGACAAACGGCACATCATGGCGGCCGACGAGGGCTCGAAGGAGGAAGTGCGGCGGTCGCTGCAGGAGGAAGGCGAGCGCGCGCTCGACGACGTGGCGGTGACAGTCGAGGACGCCGGGCTGACCGCCAGGACGGTCTGCGAGGAGGGGATCCCACACCGGACCGTCGTCGAGTACGCCCAGGACAGCGGCATCGACCTCGTCGTGATGGGAACCCACGGCCGGACCGGGCGACAGGGCGTCGAGGCGCTGGGGAGCACGACCGAGCGCGTCGTCGAGAACGGCTCCGTTCCGGTGCTGGTGGTCAATATCTGACGGGTCTACCCGGTCCCGGAGTTCGGAACCGGCCCGTCACTCCGACAGCGGCTCCGTCACCGCCGGGGTGTCGTTGCTCGGGTCGTTGACCGCCTCCGAGACGGGATAGGCCCGCATCTCGCCGTCGTAGGGTTCGAGGAGGTCGGCGGCCTCCCCGGCGGGCGCGCGCAGCCACTCGCGCTCGCGGCCCTCGGGGAGGACCACGGCCATCCGGTGGTGCAACTCTGCGACGGTCGCGTTGGGCTCGGTCGTGACGATAGTGAAGGTCTCCACGGGGTCGGGTCCGCCGGGGTCGCCGGGTCCGTCGCCGCCCGCGTCCGCGCCGAAGTCGGCCAGCCCAGTCTGCTCGGTCGCGGGCTCGAAGGGCGTCCACAGGCCCGCCATCGCGAAGGGGCGCTCGTCGGCCAGCGTCACCCGGTAGGGCTGTTTGCCGCCCTCCTCCTCGACCCACTCGTAGAAGCCGTCGGCGAGGACGAGACACCGGCCGCCCTCCTCCCGGCGGAAGGCGTCCCGGAAGCTGGGCTTGTCGGCGACGGTCTCCGCGCGGGCGTTGATGAAGCCGCCGTCGTCGCGGCTGTCGGCCCACGACGGGACCAGCCCCCACTCCATGGTCCGGACCTCGCCGTCGCGGTCGTCGCCGATGACCGGGAGGGACTGTCGCGGGGCCGCGTTGTAGCGTGGCTGGAACTCCTCGCGGAAGATGGCGTCGAACCGCCGTTCGACGACCTCCGGCGGCGCGAACAGGCTATAGCGCCCGCACATACCGGCGAGTGGGGCGCCACCGGCATAAGTCGCCCGCGACTCGGGGCAGTAGTGTTTATTTTAGCAGGATTACCGGTCAGTACAGCAAGAAAGCCCCGACCTGTTCGACTCGGGGGGCTCGCTGCGGTCCTCGCCTCCCGTCGGTCGGCTGCGGTCCTTGCGTCGCCCGCCGTCGTCGAACAGGTCGCCCCTTTCAGTCCCGCCCGATTCGGCTGTCTAGGCCGGGCGGGACTGAAAGGGGCCGGCGGCTTTCTTGCTGGTCTCAGTACCACTGGCAACGCGACTGCGTAACGAAACACGACCCTCAAAGCCGGTGGCCGCAGGCGCAGTTGCCCAGACAGTAGGTCGTCCCGCTGTCGCCGTGGCGGAAGGCCAGCCGCCGCAGCGCCTGCGCCGGCTCCGACGCCGCGCTCTCGGCGGGTCGGACGGTCGCCGCTGTGGCTCCGTAGGGTCGGGGGCCGACCGCCAGCCGCGCCGTCACCTCGCCGGCCGCGTGGTCGATAACCGCCACTTCGTCTTCGGTCTGGACGGGGACGTACAGGCGCTCGCGGTCGGGGCCCCAGGTCCCGACGAACGCCGACCCCCCGAGGTCGATCCGGTCGCGGACCTCGCCAGCGGCCAGGTCGAGAACGGTCACGTCGTTCGACCCGGGCGTGAAGACGTAGCCGGTCTCGGAGTCGGGGCCGACCTCGCTGGTCAGCGGCCGCTCGCCGAGGCCGTCCTCGGCGGTCAGCCTGACCCGCTCGCGGGGTTCGAGGGGGTCGCTGACGTCCCAGATGCTCTCGGTACCGGTCGCTCCCTCGTCGTGCTCGACGAGCAGCGTCTCCCCGTCCCAGGCGGCGGTCCCCATCCACGGCGCGGCCGGGCCGCTCCCGGCCGGCGACACCTCGACCTGCCCGGCTATCTCGAAGGCCTCGACGTCGATGACGGTCAGCGTGTCCCCGAAGAGGTCGGGGACGTAGGCCACCTCGCCGTCGGGGTGGACCGTCACGTCGCAGGGGCCGGGCCCCTCGTTTCGCCCGCGGCCACCCTCGGGCGTCCGGTCGATCTCGCCGGTCACCTCGCCGAAGCGCTCCGAGTCGGGGTCGACATCGACGCGGTACTGGGTGTGGGCCGGCTCCCGGGCGCTGACGAGGAGGTGGGCGCCGTCGGGCGTCCGTTCGAGCCAGTTGGCGCCCGAGCCGGTTCCGACCCGGGTCGCCTCCGAGAGCGAGTCGGCGGCCAGCGCCCGGACCCCGCGGTCGGCGTTGATCCAGAGGTGCTCGTCGGGGCTGTCGACGAGCCGCGGGGAGAACTGGTTCGAGGGGAACGACGAGGTCACGCCGGCGGCCCGCGTCCCGACGACCTCGTCGGTTTCGGCGTCGACCACGCTGACGCTGCCGTCCCCGGTGTTGAACACGAACACCGTCGGCGCGCCCTCGACGGCTCCGGGGGTCCCGGCGTCGTCCCCGGACGCGCAGCCGGCCGTCGCGACGGCGCCGGCCGCGGCCGTCGCGCCCAACAGCCCCCGGCGCGAGATAGGGGCGGCGTCGTCGCCGTCGGGGTCGTCGCTGGCGTCGGAGCCGTCGCCAGCGTTCGGGTAGAGTACCGGGTGGTCGGCGTCTGTCACGGGCTGTGTTGGGGTCGCCGTCGTATAGAGGCACCGCCGGCGGGCGCGACAGTCGGGCGAGCGCGTGGCTGTTCCGGCACGGCACGACGAGGGTGGCGGGCCCCCGCACTCGCGGTGAGAGGTCCCTCCCGACGGCTACCCGACGAGCCACACCAGCGCCGGGAACAGGGCCGCGACGCTCGCCACGTAGACCGCCGCGGAGACGAGCCACTCCCGCCGGACCTGCGGGACGCGCCCCGGAGCGACGGTCCCGTACCGCGGGAGCACGAAGTAGGAGAAGAAGGCGACCATCACAGGTAGCTGGACGAGCGCGGCGACGGCGAGCGCGAGTACCGGGATGCCGGCGACCGCGGGGCCGGGCGCGCCGAGGGTCGCCGCGAGCAGCGTCAGCGCCGTGAAGGTGAGGCCGGCGGCGGTTCCGGAGCCGTAGTGGACGGCGAGGGCGACACGACGGGATGCGTCGGCAGTGTCCGACCCCGTCAGCGCGCCGGCGGCGACGAACGGGGGCGTCATTCCCTCGGCGAGCAGGGCGCGCATCGGGACGTCCATGACCAGCGTCGCGAGCAGGCCGGCGGTCGCACCGACGAGCGCAAGCCCCGGCACCGACAGCGACGGCGGGAGCGTCATGGCGAGGTCTCGGGCGCGGACCCACTACAAGCCCGTGCATCGTAGTCGGCGGCGGATGGGCCGGCCCCCCGACTCGCCGCGAGCGGGCGTGTCGCCCACGGGACTAAGAGGGAAGCCGCCCTACCCGACGGTGATGGCCGGCGACCCGGCAGCGAGCGATGGGGCTGGGGACGACGACCCCGGGAACGGCTTCGAGATCCCCGTCCGCCCCGAGCGGCGCTACCCGTACGACGAGGGAGTTACCTACGAGGGGTCGACGGTCTTCCGGCTGACCCCGTCGGCCGACCACGGGGATGCTGCACTGGTCGCCCTCGTCGAGGCGGTCCTGGATGCGGGGCCGTACCGCTTCGGGGACTACTACGACCTGCCGATGCCGGTGTACCTCGTCCGGGACGAGGGGACGGGTGACGTCTTCCGGGTCTCGGTCCGGGACGGCCGCGTCGGGCTGCACGTCCTCCCCGAGACCGAGCCGGCGGGGCTACGGGCCTTCTACGAGCGCCTCGTCGGACGGGGCGATACGGAGTGGCGGGTCGACTGCCGGACCGAGCGTTGAGCCGAGGACAGGGAGGGTGCCCGGAGTAACGGGGCCCCAAAACGGTCTTGAGCGTCCCCCATCTGGCAGTGGTATGGCGTCCCGTCAGGTCGAACTCGAGGGTCACATCATCGACTCCGGGATGATGGGGACCTGCTTCGGCATCATCATGGACATGGGCGGCTCCTTCGAGGTCGAGGAGTTCCGCATCGGTCGACACGAGACCGAGGAGTCCTACGCCCGGCTGGTGGTGGAGGCCGACGACCCGGACCACCTCCAGTCGATCATCCACGAACTCCACCAGAACGGCGCGAACCCCTCCGACCCGGAGGACGCCCGCCTCGAGCCGGCGCCGGCCGACCAGGTCGTCCCCAAGGGGTTCTACTCGACGACCAATCACCCGACCGACATCCGGGTCGACGGCGAGTGGCTCCCCGTCGAGAACATCGAGATGGACTGTGCAGTCATCGTCGAGCGCGACGGCGACGGGCCGCGCGCGTACACGGAGGTACTCAACGCCATCGAGGAGGGCGACACGGTGGTGACCGGCGAGGCCGGCATCCGCGTGCGCCCGCCGGAGCGCCCCCGCGGACGGGACGGCGCCTTCGGCTTCATGCAGGGTGGTGTCTCGTCGGAACGCCCCTCCGAGACGACCATCTCGAACATCGCGGAGGCCATCGCCGAGACCAAGGCGAAGGACGGGAAGGTCCTGGCCGTGTGTGGCCCGGCGCTGATCCACTCGGGAGCCCGCGAGGACTTCGCACGGCTGGTCCGGGAGGGCTATGTCGACATGCTCTCGACCGGGAACGGGTTCGCCGTCCACGACCTGGAGCGGGACCTCTACGGCACCTCGCTCGGGATGGACACCGAGAGCCTCGACCACCCCCGGAAGGGCCACAAACACCACATCTACACCATCTCCGAGGTCATCCGCGCGGGCGGCATCGAGGCGGCCATCGAGGAGGGGCTGGTGGATTCGGGCGTGATGTACGAGTGCGTCCGGAACGATGCCCCTTACGTGATCGCGGGGTCGATCCGCGACGACGGCCCGCTGCCCGAGACCATCACCGACGCCGTCGAGGCCCAGAACGCGATCCGCGGGCAGGCCCACGAGGCCGACCTCGTCCTCATGCTCTCGACGCTGCTCCATTCGGTCGCAGTGGGAAACTGCCTCCCCTCCACGACCAAGACCGTCTGCGTCGACATCAACCCCGCCACGGTCACCCAGCTACTGGACCGGGGCAGCGCCCAGGCGGTCGGGATGGTCACCGACATCGGGACGTTCGTGCCGATGCTCGCGGAACACCTGTTCGACGAGCGGTAAGGACAGCCATCCGCGGAGCGGTCGGCGGTGAAGCAGTCGGCGGTGGAGCGGTCGGCAGCGTGGTCGGCGGTGGAGCGGTCGGCGGCGAAGCAGTCGGCGGTGGAGCGGTCGGCGGCGGCCTACCAGGGGTGGCCCGTCGGCGGCGGCCCGGCGCGCGTCCCGTCGCGCGCCGGGCCGGGGAAGGGTAGGCTTACAACAAGCATCCGCGGCGCTTCGCGCCGCGGTTCCCTGCGAGCGCTCTACCGAGCGCGAGCAGCCTTTTTCACTATGTTTTTGCGAGGAGGGTCCGCCTCGCGCCTGCCGGCGCGAGTGCGAGACCCGACGAAGCAAAAAGTAGTCTAGACGCCCTCGATCGTCTCCCGGAAGGCGTTGATCTCGTCGTTGGCCTCGTCGAGGGTCGCGGCGGCGTCGTCGTCCAGGTCGGGCTGGATCTCGTCGAGCCCGGACTGGATCCGTGCGAGCCGGCCGTGGTCGACGTCGCGGTCCCCCTCGGCCAGCGAGCCGAGCTGGTCGCTCAGCTCGCGGAGCCGGCCGGCGTGGTCGCCGGCGTCGTCTGCAGCCGATGCGAGCAGGTCACTGGCGGTGGCGAGGTTCTCGCGCATACCCAACAGTCCGCGGAGCGGGTGCAAAACAGTTGTGCACGACACGTCCGACGGCCGGAGTCGCGGCGCGCACCGGCCAGGCCGGTCCGGACGCCGTCCCGCGTCACTCGATGAGCGGGACACACCGGACGGCCCGGTCGGCCTCGAGCAGGAGGTTTTGAGCGGTCGAGCCGAAGACCATCTTCCCCACGGGGGTGCGCTTGCGGATGCCGATGACGTACTCGTCGGCGTCGAAGTCGTCGGCCGCGGCCAGCAGGTCCTCGATCGGCTCGTTCCCGCGGACGAACTGGTGGCGCTCGACGACGGCCTCCCCCAGCCCCTCCTGCAGGATGTCGAGGGCTTCCTCGCCTGTGGCCATCTCGTCGCTCGTGGTCTCGTCGCCGCCGGGCTCGGAGGTGACGATACAGACCTCGTCGTCGGCCCCGAGCGCATCCGAGAGGTAACCGAGGAGTCGTTCACTCGTCTCCGGTCCGTCCGTGCCGACCAGCAGGCGTGACATGGTCGGGGATAGTCGGGGGGCTGAAATAAAAGTGCACCCCGAACGGGTCGCGCGTCCCTCGCTCGTGGCCCCGCATGCGGGCGGGTACCCAAACGCATTGGGTAACTAACTTAGTACCAGGAGCCCGTTAGGAGAGGTGTGGACGAGTCCCAGCTCACCGAAGGGAAGGCCATCCACAAACGGACCGGCCAGACCTTCTACTATGCGACCCGTCTGCTCCCGACGCGGATCAGGGAGCAGACGTACGTACTCTACGGCTTCTTCCGGATCGCGGACGAGGTAGTCGACGGCGACAACGGCCTGCGCCCCGACGAACAGCGCCGGCGGCTCGAGGAGATCCGCGAGGCGGCTCTCGGGCAGACAGAGGCGCACGAACCGGTCGTCGACGCCTTCGCCGAACTCCGCGAGCGCAACGGTATCCCCGACCGGGAGGTCGAGGAGTTCATCGACGCCATGCAGGCGGACATCGACACCGACCGCTACGAGACCCGCGAGGACCTCGCAGGGTACACCCGCGGCTCCGCGGCCGCGGTCGGGCACATGATGACCGCGATCATGGAACCGGACGACCCCGAGGCCGCCCACCCACACGCCGGCACGCTGGGCGAGGCGTTCCAGCTCACCAACTTCATCCGCGACGTCCGCGAGGACATCCGCGAACTCGACCGGGTGTACCTCCCTCTGGAGACCCTGGAGGCCCACGGGTCGAGCGTCGAGGAGATCCGGAACTGCGAGCCCACCCCGGAGTTCCGGGCTGCGGTCCGGGCGGAGCTTCTGCGCACCGAGAACAAGTACCGCGAGGGCGTGGCGGGCATCGAGTACCTCCCGGAGGACTGCCAGTTCGCCGTGTTGCTGGCTGCGGTGCTGTACGCCGAGCACCACCGGCTGGTGCGCGACCGGAACTTCGACGTGCTGACCCGCCGGCCGTCGCTGTCGCGGCGCCGCAAGCTGTGGACGGTCGCGAAGACCTGGTGGCACTGGCGCCGGCTCAAGGACCCTGTCTCGGTGTTCCGGCGGGTCAGCGCCGTCCCGACCAGCGACGGCGAGACCCCCGGGGCCGACGAGGGTCCCCACGTCCCCCACCCGGAGTAGGTCGGAGCCGCGTTCGCCTTCCCGTTCCCGACTATCCTGACTGCCGGCCGGCGACCCGCTCCCAGACCCGGAAGTCGAAGCGGTCGAGGCGGACCAGCCCGACCGCGAACAGCCCCGCGACTGCGACCGGCACCCACGCCCCGTAGAAGGCGTTGACTCCTCCCCACAGCAACACGAAGCTCACCAGGTCGTCGAGCACGTACGGGCACTCGCGCACGCGAGCGAGCAGGGCCGCCCGGCTGAACGCCAGGTCGACAGCCAGGACGGACACCGTCGCACTCAGCACCCACCCGGCGTAGTTGCTCAGCGGGACGCCGTAGTATCCCCCCTCCGCGTACGACCAGAACCCGAGCGCGACCGCGCCGGGGTCGAGCACGAGGTCGACCGCGATGACCGCGGCGATGACCGTCCCGAGCCTGACTGTGGGGTTGTTCGCCCGCTCGCCGAGCAGGAGGAGACAGAGCAGGTAGCTGTTGAGCACCAGCGGGAGGAAAAAGACCGGGAGTCCCAGGGGAAGCTCGCCGCCGAGGGTCGGCCCCAGCGCGACCCCGTAGGAGAACTCCCCGTAGGGCCACCCGGTCGCGAGCCCGACGGCCTCGATCCCGTAGGCGTAGGCCACGAGCGCGCCCAGTGCCAGCGCTGCCCGGCGGTCGAGGAGGGGGGCGAGCCCGCCGACCAGCGGAAGCCGCATCACCACCGTCCCGAGCAGGACCAGATACGGGTTGAACGAGAGCACCTCGGGGAGCAGCCCTTCGGCGCTCGCGAGCAGCAGGAGTGCCCCGGTCACCGGGAAGACGACGGCGATGGTAAAGCGGTTGTTCCGGACCAGCCGGTCGAGCAACGCCTCGACGTCCCGGCGGTCGACAGAGCGTGCCGAGGCGACCACCCCCTCGCTCATCGCCGGTTACCCCCGGGTGGCCGGCGGCGCGCGGGCTCACCCATTCAGAACCACCCAGACCCCGCCCATCGTCAGGGCCGCGCCGGCGACCGTGTTGATGACCGGAAACCACCAGTACGCGCGGTCCACCGACACCGAAGAGAGCGCAAAGAGGACCGTCAGGACGGGATAGGCTCCGAAGACCGCGCCCAGGAAGGGGTGGAGCAGGCCCATCAGGACTGCGGCGGCGAGCCAGACCGCCCCACAGTAGACGAGCGTCGGGCGCTCGCCGAGCACCGTCGCGGTGGTGTCGATACCGGCCTCGCGGTCGGGTTCGATGTCCGGGACCGCGGAGAAGGTGTGCATCCCCATCGTCCACAGCCAGCCGCCGGCCACGGCCAGGAGCGGCGGGGATTCCCCGGCGATGGCGATGTAGGCGACCACGCCCGGCAGGACGTACAGCCCGTTCGACAGCGAGTCCAGGAAGGGCGTGGTCTTGAACCGCAGCGGCGGGGCGCTGTACTCCACCGCGAGGAAGTAGAACGCGGCGAGCGCGTAGATCCCCTGGATGGTGAGCGCGAAGCCGAAGAGGGTCCCGACGGCACCGGCCAGGTAGACCACCATCACGACGATCCCGTCGCCGGTGTACTGGACCTCCCGGCCGCCCTCGCCTTTCTTGGGATTCTTCTCGTCGATATCGACGTCGAAGATGTCGTTGACACCGTACAGAAACAGGTTCGCGGGAATCAGAAACCACGCGAACAGCGCGAGCGCGAGCGGCTGGAAGAACTCCGCCGGGGAGTCGGCGGCGTAGACGACGCCGACGACGACGGGGCCGGCGAGATACAGCCAGAAGCGGGGCCGCGAGAGCCAGAACAGGTAACCGAAAAACGACTGGTCGGAAGGGGCAAACGCCGCCAGCCGCTCGCCGACGTCGCTCATCCCGCGTCCGCTCCCTGGTGGGCCCGTCTCATTGCTGGTTGGTCTTCATCCCTGTTCGTCGAGCAGCGCTTCGGCCGCGTGTTCGCCGCTTATCAGACACATCGGGACGCCGATACCGGGCGTCGTGAAGGAGCCAGTGAAGTAGAGCCCGTCGACCGCCGAGGAGCGGTTCGAGGGGCGCAACAGCGCTGTCTGGCGGAGCGTGTGGGCGAGTCCCAGCGCGGTCCCGTCGGTGGCGTTGTACCGCTCGACGAAATCCGAGACCGCGAACTGCTCCTCGACGACGACCCGGTCCCGGAGGTCGACGCCGGTGTTGTCGGCGATGTCCGCGAGGATCTTCTCGCGGTATTCCCCCCGTATCTCGTCGCCGTCGTGCAGAGCCGGCGCGATGGGGACGAGTACGAAGAGATTCGAGTGGCCCTCGGGGGCGACCGCATCGTCGGTCTCGGAGGGGACACAGAGGTAGTAGGCGGGCTCGTCGGGCCAGCCCGGCTCCTCGAAGATGGCCTCGAAGTGGCTGTCCCAGTCCTCGGGGAGGACGAGCGTGTGGTGTTCGAGCGGGTCGACGTCGCCCTCGACGCCCATGTAGATGAGGAAGGCGGAGGGGGCGTAGGTCCGGGAGTCCCAGTAGTCGTCGTCGTACTGGCGCTCGTGGGTCGGGAGCAGGTCCCGTTCGGTGTGAGCGTAGTCGGCGTTCGAGACCACGTAGTCGGGCCGGTACTCGCCGTCGACGGTGTCGACGACGAAGCCCTCCTTCGCGCGTGTGATCCCCGTCACCTCCGTGCCGGTCTCGTAGGTCACCCCGAGCTGGTCGCCCAGCTCGGCCACCCCGTCGACGACTGCGCCGATCCCGCCGGTTCCGGTGCCCCGCTCCGTCGACTCCTTCGGGCGGGGGTAGTAGACGCCGAGGTTGAAGTCGACGTGGCTCATGATGTTGTAGAGGGCGGGCGTGTTGTGCGGTGCCCCGCCGAGGAAGACCAGCGTGTACTGCATGATCTGCTGGAGCTTGGGGTGGTCGAAGTAGTTCTCGACGTGGCTCTGCATCGAGCCCACGAGCCGGAGGCCGATCGGGGCGGCGCGCATCACGTCGGGGTCGACCCAGTCCCGCAGCCGCGAGCGGTCCTCGTAGACGAACTTCTCCATCGCCGTCTCGTAGTGGTGCTGGCTGGTCTCCAGATACTCGTCGAAGGCCGCGCCCGCGCCGGGCTCGTAGGACTCGAAGACCTCCCGCATGTGGTCGCCGTCGCCGCGGGCGTCGACCCGGTCGCCGTCCTTGAAGAAGATGCGGTAGTGGGGGTCCAGCGGTTCGAGCTCATAAAAGTCCTCGGGCGAGCGCCCGAAGTGCCCGAAAAAGCGCTCGAAGACGTCGGGCATCAGATACCACGAGGGGCCCATGTCGAAGGTGAACCCATCGCGCTGGAGGCGGCTGGCACGGCCGCCGAGCTGGTCGTTCTTTTCGAGGAGTGTGACGTCCAGCCCGGCGTCCGCGAGATAGCAGGCGGCGGACAGCCCGCCGAAGCCGCCACCGACGACCGCGACCGTCGACTCCGAGAGCCGTGTCATCGGTCCACGGTTAGGAACGAGTCCCAATAAACGGGCCGTTTCGGGCGGCCAGCGCGGCCCCGCTCGACCGGTGGCAGACCGGCGCCGGACCGACCCGCCGACCTAAGTCGCTCCCGCCCAACTCCTGTGTATGGACGGACAGACCGCCGTCGTCACGGGAGCGAGCCGAGGGATCGGCGCCGCCGTCGCGCGGGCGTTCGGGGACGCTGGCGCGCACGTCGTGGGGTGTGCCCGCAGCACGGACGCCCTGGAAGAGGTCATCGGGGACATCCAGGAGCGCGGCGGCACGGCGACCGGGGTCCGGGCCGACGTCCGCGACGAGTGGGACGTCGAGCGGGTCATGGACACCGCCGCACGCGAGGGCGGGAGGATAGACGTCGTGGTCGCCAACGCCGGCGTCTACCACGGCGACCCCGGCAAGACGCCGCTCCAGGAGGAGTCCTACGCCGCAGTCGACGACCACCTCCGGACCAACGTCCGCGGAGTGTTCGCGACCGTCCGGGAGGCGCTGCCCCACCTCGCCGACGATGCCCGGGTACTGGTCTCCTCTGGCGAAGTGGCGCGGGAGTCCCGTCCCGGCTACGGCTCCTACGGCGTCTCGAAGGCCGCTGCGGAGGCGCTGGCCCGGGGATTCGCCGCCGACCTGGAGCAGGTCGTCTGCGTCGTCGACCCCGGGGTCGTCGCGACGGAACTGACGGACGGCCAGGGCCGGGAGCCCGAGAGCGTCGCCGGTCAGTTCGAGTGGGCCGCCACGGAGGCGGCCGCCGCCGAGGTCGACGGGCAGGTCGTCGACCTCAAGACCTGGCGAGCGGCCACGCGGTAGTCACTCGACGCCGGGCGCGCGCTCGTCGGTCCGTCCCGGCAGCTCCACCTCGATCTCGAGTTCGGGGTCGTCCACGCCGTCGAAGTCCACTTCGAGGCAGACCGGCTCGCCGAAGGCAAAGGGGAGTTCCCACTCGTCGGTGGTCAGTGTCAGCTCGCCGCCCTCTTTGAGCTGTTCGCCCACGTCGACCAGGAACCGGCCGGCCTCCGCGGCGTCGAGCCGGAAGGTCTCCTCGTAGGCCCGTCCCTGGCGGATCGTCGTCCGCTCGGTCTCCCCGTCGTCGCGGTTTTCGTCGGTCCCGCTGTCGTCCGCTGTCCCCGGGTCAGTCTCTGGGTCTGACATGGCTGTGAGTGTCGACCGACAGCGTCGGTCCGTGCCCGGGATACGTGAGGACGGGTGAAGAGCAATGCGGTGGTGTTTCCCCACACCCGGACAGGATGAAACACCTCTGTAGCTGATGGCTCGACGTAGGTTGTAAATAATCTTTTATGACTGGCAACGCATGGAGAGGCCATGACAGACAGTGACAGTCTAGCACAGTCGATCGGCCTCACGCGGCGTCGGTTCCTGGCGTCGGTGGGGGTCGCCGCCGGAGTCGGAGCGGGAGCACTGTCGGCGGTCTCCGATCCGGTAGCAGCACAGGAGGGTGAGAGCGAGGGCGAGTTCACGACCGAGCGCGTCGAGATCGACTCGTTCGACGGGACGACCATCGTCGCGACGCTGTACGACCCGGGGGTCGAGGAGCCACAGCCGGCAGTGTTGATGACCCACGGCTGGGGCGGAACCCGACAGGACCGGGACCCGCAGGCGTCGCTGTACGCCTCCAACGACTACGTGGCTCTGGCGTATGACTCCCGTGGCTTCGGCGAGTCCGGCGGACAGGTCTCCTCGACCGGACCCAACGAGCAGCAGGACGCCGCGGCGCTGGTCTCCTGGCTGGCCGACCGCGACATCGTCATGACCGACGGGGAGGACGACCCCCGGGTCGGGATGGACGGGTTCTCCTACGGCGGCGGCATCCAGCTGCGGCTCGCTTCCGCGGACGACCGCCTCGACGCGCTCATCCCGCGGATCACCTGGCACAACCTCGCCCAGTCGCTGGCGCCAAACGGCGTCCTCAAGGAGGGCTGGCAGCTCCCACTGCGGGTATCCGGGCAACAGGACGGCAACCTCGACGCCGAAGCGGTCGAGATCGGCGAGAGCATCGCCCGGAGCGGGACGATGAACGAGGCCGAACGGGAGTACTACCGGAGCCGGTCGGCGGTCACCTTTATCGACCAGATAGACACGCCCGCGCTGTTCATCAGCGGCTGGCAGGACCGCCTGTTCCCGCCCAACCAGGTGTTCGCCAACTTCCGGGGGCTGCGGGAGAACGGCGTCGAGACGCGCCTCCTGATGCACAACACGGGACACAACTTCTTCAGTCCCGAGCAGTCCGAGACCGAGCGCTCGGTGATCACGGACGCAGTCGTCGGGTGGATGGACTACCACCTCCGCGGCGAGGAGCCACCGGGCCTGTCGACGGTGACCTACTACGACGACACGCTCGGGGACTTCCGCACCGCCGAGTCGATGCCCCCCGCCGACGCCTCCGAGCGGACCTACAACCTCGGCGAGGAGGGGGAGCTCGACGCCTGGTACATCGAGCGGCCGGACAGCGGGGGCTCGAACCGTACGGCCGTCAGCATCGACCTGCCGGTCGAGGGCCGCACGGAGGTCGTCGGCGTGCCGACCCTCCGGGTCGAGGCCGGTGCCTTCGCCGCAAACGACAGGGCACGGCTGTTCGCGGCGCTGGAGGACGTCGGCCCGGACGGAGCGAGCGGGCCGATCAACGGCCAGGTCATGGCTTACGAGGTGGCCGGCTCCGGGACCGTCGAATTCGACCTCGCCGGGCTCCAGCACGTCGTCGAGCCGGACCACAATCTCCGGCTGACGATGACGCTGGTCGACGACCTGCTGACCAGCGTCCCGCTGGATTTCGTCCCGAGCGCGCTCTACGTCGACTCGACGCCGGGCACCTCGGCCATTCTCGCCGACCCGGTCGCCAGCGGCGAGGAGGCCACGCTGTCCGTGCCCACGCGCTCGCTGTAGGCGGGTCGGGACGGGAAGCTGGCCCGGTCAAGACGCCCGCTGGTTCGCAGGTGTCGGCCCGTCGGCCTCAGCATTCCCGAAGCAGGGCTCACAGATACCCCATGTGTTCGAGGCGGTCGCGCATCTCCGGAGTGACCTCCATCCGGTCGTCGTCGCCGGTGTCGGTCGGGAGAGTCAGACCGCTCGCGGCCAGCTGCTCGGACAGCTGCCGGGCCACGCGCGGGTAGCGTTCCGCCACGTCTTCCTCCTCACCCGGAAGGAGGAACAGTTCCTCGCCCTCCTCGCCGGTCAGGAGCTTGAACCGGCCGTCGTGGACGCTGTTGAGCGCGTCCCAGCGGTACTGACTCACGTCGAAAGAGCCGTTCCGGTCGAGCAGCTTCTCCCGGTCGGACGCCCGCGACCCCCGCTGTGCGAAGGCGTACTCCCGGCGCTGTTCGGTGAGGTTGACCCCCTCGAGCTGGGGGCTTCCGGCCCCGAGCTGCTCGAGGATCGTTCTCGTGAAATCGACGTGCTGGACCGGGCCGTCGCTCGCGTGGGAGACGCCCGAGAGCCCGTGTGTGACCATCGGCACGTGGAGCAGCTCGTCGGTCAGGAGGACGTGGTGGCCGAGCCAGCCGTACTCCCCGAACGTCTCGCCGTGGTCGCTGGTCACGACGAACACCGTTTCACCGGGAAGGGCGTCCTCGACGTAGTCGAACAGCCGGCCGACGAGGTCGTCGATGTAGGAGAGTTCGGCGTCGTAGGCGGCTTCGATCGCCTCCATCTCGGCGCTCGACAGGTCGAGGCCGTCGGCGACGCGACCGAACACGTCCTCGAAGACGCGCTGTGATATGTCAATGATCTCGTCGACCGACTGGCCGGTCTCCTCGGCGTACGGCCGCAGGAAGTGTTTCGGCGGGGTGTAGGGGTAGTGTGTGGCGTTGTAGTGGAGATACAGGAAGCAGGGGGTGCCGCTCCGCGCGGTGGACCCGAGCCACCGCTCGGCCGCGTGGGTCACCATCGACGACCCGTTGTGGAGGGACACGTCGGTCGACAGCCCCGGCCCGTACCGCCGGATGTTTCTGAGGTAGTCACCGACTGCCCGGACCCCGACCGTGCGATGAATGTTCCTGAGCGTCGGGAACATGAACCGGTCGAACCCCCGGTCCATCCCCGTCGCCGAGCAGACGTACTGGTTGGTCCCGATGCCGAGTGACTCGTACCCGACCTCCGAGAGCAACTGTGGCATCGTTTTCAGCGACTCCGGGAGCCGACGGACGTCCGGCGACTGGATCCCCACCTGGTGGGTCGAGAGGTACGTCCCGGTGAGGATCGAGGCCGTCGACGCCGGCGTCCAGCGAGTCTGCGCGATACAGGTGTCGAAGGACTCCCCCGCAGGCCGGTCGGCGATCCGCTGGATGTTCGGGGTCGTGTCCCGCGCGTGCCCTCCCATGGTCGTCCGGTCGGCCCGGATGCTGTCGATGGTGACCCAGACGACGTTCGGACCGGTCACACCCGTCATGGAGTTGTGACGGCCGCGCTCGGGTAAATTTATAAACTCCTTACGGCCGGCCGGAGTTCGGCGGACTGGTCCCCTCAACCGACCCCGGGCGGAGCCGCGGCTCGATGACGCCGGCCTCCCCATACCGGCCGACTGTCGCACCGGTCAGTCGCGGTGAGGTTACCGGGACCGGGTGGCCGCCCGGTCAGTGGCCCGTGTGGTCGTGAGGGTCGGCCGGCTCTCCCGGGAAATCCTTCTCCCCGGCTTCGATACGGACGTCCAGCCAGTTTTCCATCGGGATCAGCGGACACTCGTAGGCGTAGTTGTAGGCACACGTCGGGTTGTACGCCTCGTTGAAATCCAGTATCCAGCCGTCCTCGGTCCGGTGGGTCGCCGGTTCGAGGTCGAGATAGCGCCCCGCGTCGTAGGTCTCCTCGCCGTTGGTGTCGTCGCGGAACGGCACCCAGAAGCGGTCGGCGTCGCGGTCCGGCCGGTACGCCTGCAGGACGTACGCCTCGCCGTCGACCTGGAACCGGAACTCGCCCCACCGCAGGTACGTCTGTTCGCCGTCGGCCGTGGTCTCGACGGTGACCTGCTCTTTCTCGTCGTGTTCGTCGAGCGAGACGACGAAGCGATATTCCGGGTCGACCTCGTAGTAGTCGAGCCCGGGGAACGATTCCCCCTGCATGTCCCGGGGGAGCGGCGAGCGCGCCGACTCCCGGAAGTGCTCGGCTTTCGCCTCCCGCGCCTCTTCGAGCTGTCGGGCCCAGTCGTCCGTGGCGTCTGTCGTTGTCACTGTCACACCTAATATTGTATTTTGTGCACAATAACAATTGCGGTTAAGGAGAAAAGTACGCATTTTGCGGGATAGTGCGGTAGTAGTATTGCAAGGTGAAAGAAACATTAAATGGTGTGCAGCCCCTATCGTGGGTCGTGTTCGACAGAACGAACTGCCAGAAGTTCGGCGCAGTCGCAGCAGTCGCACAGGGGCTCGCAACCGCCGTCGCGCCGCGGTTGAGTGCCCGCCTCGGGTCGAAGCTGGTCGAGCAGAACTACGAGAATGCCGGTGGTCTCGAACCCAGGCCCGGGTACCTCCGGCAGCTACGGGCGCTCGGGGTCGGAATGGCGGCTGCCGGCGTGGCTGGACTGCTCCTCGAAGCCGCCGCTGACGACGGGGAGAACGAGTAGCATAAGAAGCGCGGGACCTGCAGTGTCGTCGACAGTCAGTCGGCTATCCTGACAGTGTTTGCACTGATGTGGAGATACGAGACCTCCGCGAACTCGGTCTCGACAGATTCGATAACGCGGTCGTCCAGGGAATCGTCGTACCCGATATTTGCGTTGCCGGTCATCTCGACGTCGTCTGCCGTCGAGACGACAGCACCTTCGACGTTGGGCGAGTACTTCCCTCCGCCCGCGACCTCGACCGCACCCGTGTATATCGCCCCGTAGTACTTCGTGAACCGGTCGACGTCCCGCGAGTAGGTGACCAGCGAGTCGGTCTCGTCCGGGCTACCCCACACCGCCTGTCCCGTCATGTCGTAGGTTCCGTTCACGTACACGCGAACGGTTCCGTCTCCGACGATCTGCAGATCCGGCGTCCCCGTGTTGCCGTTTCCATTCCCGTTCCCCTTTCCGTTGCTGTTGCCGTTTCCGTTCTCGTCACTACCGTCGTCGTTGTCACTGTCGTCACCCTCGTCATTGTCGTTTCCGCCACCCTGGCCGTCGTTGCCCCCCTGACCCGGATTAGAGGGGTTGCCACCGCTGTTACTCCCGCTTTCTCCTTCATCGCTGCTGTCGCCCCCACCAGCCTGAGGTGGTTTTGAACCGCCGGGTTTCGCGTGCGTCTGGAGCGTCACTTTCGGATTGGCGCCCCCCTTACTCCCCGGGCCGGCGTCGACATCCCCGTCGACGAAGACCACGATGTCCCCGTCGGTCGTGTCGAACGTGGTTTGGGTCCCGAATATCGTATCGTCGTCGACGAAGTATTGGCCGGCAGTCACTGTCGAGAAGTTCCCCGGCGCGCTCTCGTTTCGCAGGCGTGTGCGCGCGGCACTGATCTTGTCGGCTGCGGGTGTGAGTTGCGACACCGCGTCGACGTTCTCTCTGGTCGTCCCGGTAATCTTGCCTTCGTCATCCGTCGTTCCCCCCAAGGTGATGTTGCCGTCCACGCCGGAGGCACCCGACTTGATGCTCAGGTTCCCGCTCGCGGTGACCGCCGAATCGAACGTGACGGGCTGGGGCGGGGGCACGAGCGTCACGTGGACGATATCCCGCGACGGGACGTAGCGGACCTCGCTGCTGGTCCGCTGCTCGAAGTACTGCCCCCACGCGCGGTAGAACTCGCTTTGGACCGTGACGTTGATCCGCTGGTCCTGGAGCGGGTTCCGCAGGTCCGGACTGCCGGGGTTCGGGAACACCTGGCGGTTGCCGACAGCCTCGATCGTCGCCCTCCCGCTCACTGACCCCTGGCCGGTCACGTTGATCATCGGGAGTGTGAGTGTCCCGTTGCGGTATTTGAACTCCGGCGGCGAGACCATCTGTCCGCCGCCGTCGGCGTTCTTCCAGACCCCGCCGCCTTGGTAAGCGAGAGTCACCGCCTCCGTCTCGTACTCGACTTTCCCCAGGGTCAGATTCATCACTCGCGTCGCCGTCCCCGACCGGTCGGTGGCGGTGACGTTCATCCAGCCGGCAGACCCGTCAACCCGGTACTCCCCCGTCCCTCCGTCCGACAGCCGCACCGTGTCGGTAGATGGGCCACCCAGCGCGACCAGAGCAGCCCTCGAATCGACGAGTTTGAGGACTTTCTCCGACTGTGCAGCGGACAGCCGGGATTCCGTTTCCTGAAAGAAGCCGGCGCTGAGCGCGACGATAACTGTCGACCCCCCGATGACCAGTGCAAGGAGCAGCACTATACCGATGACCGACGCTTGGCCCCGGTCGTCCGAGCGACCGGGCAGGTTCGGTGGCGTTCGGGCGAGGGGCATAGATATTCTTTACTGGCTGGCTGATCGAAATAAACCCCGCCGAGCGGTTTCTATCCTTGAAAATGGCGTACCGGCCCCGGACTAGGTGACCGACGACTGCCTTATCGAGCGCTTCCCGGACCAGCGAAACCGGCGGTACAAGCCCAACTCGCCGGAGTTCGCGACATGCAGCTCGCGCCGGCCGGTTGCGGCGCGATTATCAAACCCGACTACGGGCTCCGTAGGAGGGGTGAGGTCGGACCGCCTCCGGAAGCCGAGTGTGAAGACGGGCGCCCGCTGTGGATGCTTACCGTCCGATAGTGTAGAATTCCTCGTTCGGACGCATGTCCGTGAGGTGTGCCATCCGGTTCGAGAGGTTGTAGAAGCTGGTGACGGCGCCGATGTCCCAGACGGCCTCGCGGCTGAACCCGTGGTCGAGCAGCCTCTCGATGTCGTCCTCCTCGACGGCGGCGGGCTCTTCGGTCAGTTTGACAGCCAGGTCGAGCATCGCGCGGTGTTTCTCGTTGATCTCGGCGCTGCGGTAGTCGGTCGCGAGCTGGTCGGCCAGCCGCGGGGCCTGCGCGTAGATCCGCACCAGCGCTCCGTGGGCGACGACGCAGTACAGGCAGTCGTTGACCCCGCTGATCGTGACGACGATCATCTCGATCTCCTCTCGCTCCAGCGCGGTCTCCTCCAGCAGCGCGTCGTGGTAGTCGAAGAAGGCCCGGGCCTGCTGTGGCCGGTAGGCCATCGCCGGGAAGACGTTGGGCGTGAATCCGGCTTCCTCGGTCTCCTCCTCGATGCGCTCCTGCAGGTCTGCGGGCAACTCCTCTACGTCCGGAACGGGAAAGCGCGTCATCGGTGGCTCGGAATCTGCCATACGCGACCCCTCGGCACACGTCGGCTTAGGTTTTGTCACCCCGGCCGACTCGCCTCCGAACCGGGTGAACCGACCGACAGCCTTATACTGAAACACCGTCTCGTTCCCGGTAATGAGTATTAACGAACGCACTTCGATTAATAATCCGTTCGACTGGCTCTCGCCGCTCGGGCTCGTCGCGACGGTGATGCTCGTGGTGCTGTCGGCGGTCGGGCTCGCCGCAGGGGCGGAGAAGGTGACAGTCATCGCGTGGGTCGCCTTCGTGGCGATGGCGGCCGGCGCACTCGCGGGTGCGCGCGCGACAACGTCGTACCCGACGCGGCTCGTCTGGGGGTACGGACTGGCGAGCGGCGCGATGGTCGCCAGCTCGGCAGTCTTCCTGTTGCCGCAGGCGATCGGGCTCTCGCCCCGGGTCGGCGGGTTCGGCGTCGCCGCCGGCCTCCTGCTGGGGTACGCCGCCCACGTGATCGGCCACCGGCTGGCCCACGTCGACGTGGGGCTGGACCTGACGGCCGCCCAGATATCCGCCCACGCGCTCTCGGCGGGGGCGATCATCGGGCTCGTCTACGGGGCGATGCCCGAACTCGGGCTGTTGCTCGGGCTGGCGATCGTCTCCCACAAGGGGCCGGCCGGCTATGCCGCCGCTCACCGGCTTCGGACCGGCGAGTTTCCGGTCTCCGCGCTGCTGTTGCCCGCGGCCGGCGTCGGGCTGACGGCCATCCCGGCCGCGCTCCTGCCCGTCCCGGAGGTCGCTGCGCTCAACGCCGCCGTCTTCGGCTTCGCCACCGGCATCTTCCTGCACGTCGCGATGGACTTCCTGCCCTCGTGTGAGGTCGGCGGCGAGGTCGACGAGGTCTGTTCGCTGTCGGAACACTCCCACGCACAGCTCGACCGGCTCCGGCTCCACGCCGTCGCGAGCACGTTCGTCGGCGGATTCGCGGTCTTCGTCGCCTGGCTGGCAGTGGCCTGACCCCGTGGCCGGGCCGCCGGCGGACCGACCGTCTTTCAGGTGTACTCCGAGTCGAGGTCGAAGCGGTCGTCGAGCGGGTCGCTGAGCTCGCCCGTGATCTCCTCGAGGGCGTCGGTCGCCGTGACGAGGCCGACCACGCGCTCGCCTCTCACCACCACCGCGAGCTCCTGTCGTTCGGCCTGGAACTGGTCGATGAGGTCGCTGACGGCGGTGTCCGGGCTGACCGTCATCGTCGGAATGGCGACCGACTCCAGGTCGACCGCCCCGTCTTCGGCTCCGACGAACAGCGCCGGCGTGTAGACGACGCCACGGACGTCGTCCAGACTCTCGCCGACCAGCGGGAACCGGGCGTGTGGCGAGTTCCGGATCCGCTCGGCGTTGGTCTCCCAGTCGTCGTCGGTCGACAGCGCGACGACCTCCTCCCGGGCGACCATGATGTCAGCGACGGTCCGGTCGCCGATCTCCAGGGCGTTCATCACCTCCTCGCGGCGCTCCTCGGGGAGGTCGCCCTCCGCCAGGACCTCCCCCAGCCGGTTGCGCAGGTCCGCGCGGGACTCGATGACGTCCTCCTCGGTCTCCAGCCACGCGCCGGTCATCTCGACCCCGAACAGCCGCAGCGTCCACTTCGCGACGCCGTCCCCGAGCTTGATCACCGGCGAGATGAGCACGTAAAACCAGTGCAGCGGCGCCGCGCCGTACCGACAGACCACCCGCGAGCGCTCGACGCCCAGGTAGGTCGGCGTCTGCTCGCCGTGGGTCAGGTGGACCAGATTGATGATCAGGTAGGCGATCAGCGCCCCGGCTCCCACCGTCGCGAAGAAGGAGCCGGCAAACAGCGGCTCGAACAGCGCCGCCAGCGCCGGCTCGGCAACGATCCCGACGGCGATACTCGAGGCAGTGATCCCGACCTGGCAGGTCGTCAGGTACAGTTCGAGTTCCTGTGTCATCTCCCAGGCGCGCTCGAGCCTGGCGTCCCCGTCGATGAACTCCTCCTCGGTGAACTGCCGGGCGCGTGTCAGCGCGAATTCGATGGCGACGAAGAAGCCGTTTGCCAGGATGAGCAGCAGTCCGGCCACCAGGCGGACGGCGATCTCGAGGGGTGTCACACCTGCGACCTACGCCCGGTCAGGCGGATAAAAGACACGACCTGGGCTGTCGGCGGCCCCACGTCTCACTCCTGCGGGGCGACCTCGACGGTCCGCTGGGACCGGTCGCCGGGCCAGTGCAGGTGGTAGGTCGCCTCCGTCGGGCCGTCCGTTTCCGACCACTCCCCCGGCTCGCCCAGCGCGTGCGTCCCGGGGGTCCACGTCTCGGTCCCGCCGGCCGGGACCAGCCGGGAGACGGAGGCGACGGGGGTGTACGCGACCCGCGGTCCGGAGCGGTTCAGCGCCCCGACGAACCGGCCGTCCCGGTCCCCCCCGTTGGTGACCGAGACCTCGACGGCCGGCGACGCGCCCGCCTCGACCGAGTCCGGCACCGACCAGGACACGGACAGCGGCGGCGACCCGGCGGCCAGCCGCTCCCGGACATCCGGCGATGGGACCCAGACGTTGTCAGACCACGTCAGTCCGGCCCCCTCGGGCGCGCCGGTCGCGGGCAGCGGGAAGCAGACCCACCCCTCGCCGCTGTCGGCGTCGTAGCGTCCCCCCTCGTCGTCGTAGAGCCGCCAGAGGTCCGTCGGGCCGTCGGCCTCGATGGGGTCGTAGTGCTCGCCGTCGAACCGGAAGGCGAGGTCGGAACGGGCCGGCGGCTCCCCTCCGGTGACCGACAGCGAGAGGAACAGGTACTGCGTGTCGGCCTCGCTGGAGACGCCAAGCGAGTCCGGGGTTGCGAGGTGGACCAGGGCCGGCTGGAGCGCCAGGACCGACGCGTCCAGCGAGCCGCTGGGAGTCGACCCGTCCGGCGTCGGGGTCGTGTCGTCCCCGTCGGAGCCACCAGTCCCGTCGCCGGGCGCGTCGTCGCTCGGGCTCGCGGGTTCGGCCGGCTGTCCGGACGCGCACCCAGCCAGGCCAGCGAGGCCGGCCCCACAGAGCGCGAGCAGGTGTCGTCGTCTCATGGACTGGCGTTTCGGGGGGCGGATAAAGTGCTTTCAGGAGGCTACAGCGGTCGTTTCACACTCCGGGAGTTGCTCCGGTCGCGGCGGGAGGGAGGTCAGGACCCGCCGATCGGGTTGTCACCGTCGGTCCCACCGGTACCCGCGCCACCGGAGAGTGCCGTCCGGGTGTCTGAGACGACGTTGAGGACGATACTCGGGCCCTGGTAGTCCGCGTCGACGTCGCGGATCCCGGGACCGAAACCCTGGTTCCGCTCGGCATATCCGAACCCGGCATCGAGCAGCTGGACGAGTCCGGTCTGCCGTGCAGCGTCCGGCGTCACGTAGGTCAGCACGACAGTAGTCTCGGTTTCCTCCGGCCCGACGTTCACCCCGGCGCCGGCCGCCCGGGCGTCCTCGTAGAGCCGCTGGAACAGTTCGGCGAGGGCTCCGCCCGGCCCCCCGAGGTTCTCGAGCAGCAGGCTCGTCCCCGCGACCATCAGCGTGACGAAGGCGGGGTCCCAGACGGCCCCCATGTACATCGTGTGGTCCCCGAAGATGGACTGGTAGTTCCCGGTGTACTTGTTCGCGTCCCGTAACAGCGGGGCGTTGCCCCGTTTTGCCTCTATCGCCTGCTCGACGGCGGCGGTCGCCGGGAGGTCGCCGCTGGCGAGTGTGCTGCCGGCGACCAGGCCGCCGCCGTCGGCCTTGATTCCGATGGCGGTCTCCTCGACCGCGGCGGGCTGTGTCGCTACAGCGGAGCCGTCGTCGCCCCCACCGGGCCCGCCAGCCGTGACATCCGCGACGCCGGCGGTCTGGAGCGCGTTCGTCTCTGCGGTGTACACCTCGTAGTCGCCGACCTCCCCCGCCGACTCGACCGAGGGAGCCGAGCTCACCAGACCGCGGAACGGTGCCGTCCGGAAGCCCCCGCTCATCGCGACCGTCCCCATCCCGACCGGCAGCCCGGTGTCGCCGACGAAGCTCCCGCCGGTGACCATCGCCACCTCGTCGACCTCTGTCGGGCTGACCGGCGAGCCCGTCATCCCGCCGCTCCCGCCACCGGTGACCTGCTGGCGGTACGCCGACGGCAGGTTCTCGAGAAACGAGGCGACGTCGGCGGTCAGGAAGAACATGTTGTGTGCTTCCGTCCGCGCGGACGGGTCGTACAGCCACGACCGCGGCCCCAGCACTTCGCTGGCTGCGAACCCCCCGGCCCCGACGACACTCGCGGCACCGAGCCCCTGCAACAGGAGACGACGTGTGATCTCCATGCGCGCCGATCATGGTAAGAGCTGCTTAATCCGACCGGTTGCGGCACACTTCGCAGACTTCCGTACCTACTGCACGCAGTCCCCGGGTCAACCGCACGGCGTCGTGCGGTCGACCCCGAGAGCAGCACAGCAGCCCGTATCAGCTGTACTCGCGCCAGCGGTTGCCACACTCCGTGCACTTGAAAAATCGGGTTGGAGGTTCGTCGGCGGAGCCGGTCTGTTTGATCGTGTACCACGCCACACCGTGGCCACACTCCGCACACGTCACGTCCTCGGAAGTCGGCTTGCCCTCGAAGTTGGCCCCCTCCTCGGTCTCGACGAGTTCCTCCCCGCTTTGTTCGTCGGTCGTGACGAAGGCGGCCGCCCGCTCCTCGTCCTTGCTGACGGTCGCCCCGCAGGAAGAACAGACCATCTCGTCGCCGTCCGAATGCATCATCGAGCCACACTCGTCGCAGAACTGGACCATAGCTGTGACCACCTCTCTCCTGCCCCTAGCTTATCGTCCGGACGGTATATACCCGGCGTCATGCGGGAGACCCCGCGGCTCTCGTTCCCGGCCGGCGAGGACCAAGCTACAAGACGACTGCGGACGGACCGGGAGGTATGCAAGTCGAGTGTGTCTTCTTCGGGCCCTTCCGCGACGAGGTCGGCGAGAAGACCGTGACCAGGGGGACTGACGCGGCGACGGTCGGCGAACTCCTCGCAGAGGTCGAGGCCGCGTACCCGGGACTCGAGGGGCGGCTCCTGGACGGGGAGGAGGTCGTCTCCGAGGTCGCGGTGACGCTCAACGACACTCACGTCCAGCACATCGACGGCGCCGAGACGGAACTATCCGAGGGGGATGTCCTCCGGATGACCCCCGCCGTTTACGGCGGATAGCGGGGAGGAAACGGCCGGCTCCGGGGGCGGGGACGTCAGTCGTCGGCCGGCGCCGGCGTGGAGGTCGACGTGACCCGGTCGTCCGGGACCGTCCCGTCGTCGTTGTACCCGCGGAGCTCGTAGTACTCCCGGACCGAGGACTCGAGGTCCGGGATATCGTAGGGCAGACGGTCGTCGTCGGCGTCCCGACCGCGCTTGTTGTTGAAGTGTCGCTCGCGCTCGATGACGCTCGCGCCGACCTCCAGCAGCTCCTCGTAGTCGGCGTCGAACAGCGCCTCGAACCCTTCCTCGTCGATGTAGCTGCCCGAGAAGGCACAGACGACACCGGAGTCCCGGAACGCACAGAAGTTCTCCTGCTCGACGACGGTCTCGGCTTTCCCCTCGGTGCCCTCCGGGTCCAGCCCGCCGCGGTACTCGATGGACTGCATGGTCGCGAACATGTGGTCGGCGCCGCGGTTGGCGACGGCGTACTGCAGGCCCAGGCCGTGGAGCACCCGCCCGTCGTGGGCGGCGAACTCCATGCCCTTGACCGTCATGTCCTCGACGCCGAGCTCGTCGTGTGCGCGGTGGACCCCCTCCGCGAGCAGGTCGCCGACCCCCTCGCGGTGGGCGATCTTCTCCGTGACCTCGCGGGCCAGCTCGGCGTTGCCGAACTCGTCCTCGCTGGCGAGATACGCCGAGACCGTCACGCCCGCGGAGATGGTGTCCATCCCCAGCTCGTCACACAGCTCGTTTGCCTTCATCACGTCGACGATGTCGCCGACGCCCTGGTTCGAGCCGAAGGAGTAGACCGTCTCGAACTCCGGCCCCTCCGTCTCGACGCCCTCCGCCTCGTCGCGGGTGGGGAGCTTGCAGGCGAAGGCACACGCCGAACACGACCCTTTCTTGTACTTTTTCTCCTCGACGGCGTTGCCGCCGATGTCCGCGGCGTGCTCGAAGTGCATCTCCGAGAAGTAGCGGGTCGGCAGCGAGAAGTTGTCGTTGATGAACTCCGTTCCCGAAGTGGTGCCCTGCCGTTTCATGATGTCGTCGGCGGTGGCGGCCTCCCGGTGGATCTCGCTTGCGGCCTCCGCGGGGACCTCCACCTGCGGCGGAGCGTCACCCTCGAAGGTGACACACTTGACGTTCTTCGAGCCGAGCACCGCCCCCAGCCCGCCGCGCCCGAACGCGCGGGAGTCGAAGGTCATCACGCTCGCAAACCGCACCTGGTTCTCGCCGGCCGGGCCGATCGCCAGGCAGTGCTCCGGTCCGAGGCCGTGTTCGGCCTCCATGTAGTCGCTGACCGCCGAGACCTCCGCGCCCTCGAGGTCGGGGATTTCCTCGAATTCGACGCCGTCGTCGGTGACGTGGACCGCCAGGAGTTCGTCGCTCGCACCCGCGAGTTCGAGGACGCTGATCCCCGCGTCCGCGAAGTTGCGGGACATGTAGCCGCCGGCGTTGGTCGAGGCGAGCCCGTCTGTCAGCGGCGAGAGGGCGGTCATGTTCATCCGGCCGGTGAAGCTCATCTGGGAGAGCTGGAGCGGCCCGGTCGAGACGTACGCCCGGTTCTCCGGCCCGAACGGGTCGGCGTCGAAGGGGATCCGGTCGTGGGCGAGGTGTGTCGCGGTCGCGCGTCCCCCGACCGTCTCCGCGAGCAGGTCGGAGATGTCGACCCGCTCGGCCGTCCGTTCGCCGACGTCCACAGTGAGAAGCGGCCCTCGTGCGTGAAGCATACCCACACTGTCGGCCGAACGACCTAAAGAGGTTTCGGGGGCCGGGCCGTCCCGGGTCAGTCCTCGCGAATGGCGCGTCGCTCCTCGACCACCGGACAGCTCAGGAGCCGGACCGTCTCCATATCCAGAAACTCGACGATCTCGGTGCCCTCGCGGGTACACGAGACCTCCGGAGGCTCCGAGAACCACTCGCAGTTCTCGCAGTAGGTGTGTTTCGACACCTCGGCGTAGCGGCGTCCCTCCTCGCCGCCGACCTGCTCGGTCGCTTCGAGGGCCTCCCACACCTCGTCGGGGTCGACGTCACCGACCTCCTGTCGCTCGAAGACCCCCTCGTCCCCGAAAGGGTCCCCGCGGGGGTCCGGGTCGCCGAACGGGTCCTCGACCCCCTCGTCCGGCTCCAGGCCCGCGGTCCCGCCGAGCGCGCCGGCCCCGCTCGCGGTGGATATCCCGCCGTCGTCCGCCTCGCGTGCTTCATCGGCTTCGGAAACTTCCGGCAGGGGCTGCCACGCGCTCGCGTCGTCCGTGGAGCCACTGTCGCCGGACCGGTCGTCGTCGGAGCGCGTTCCGACGGGCTCGTCTCCGGTGTCGTCGGCCGCCCCCGCCGGCCCGCCTGACGGGGCTCCGAGCCCGTCGAAGGGGTCGCCCGCCCGGTCGGTCGCCACGTCGGCGAACGGGTCCGTGTTGTCGGCCGTGTCCGCGCCGTCCGACAGCCGCTCCCGGTCTTCGCCGTCGCGCCGGTCGTCGTTGTCGGGCGGTTCCTCGCTCATTGCTCCTCACCGGATTCGAGCTGCGAGGCGACGAGCAGTTTCGGCTTGGAGAAGAAACCGCTCGCCTCCTCGACGTCGGTGACGGTCGCCTCGCAGTGGGGACAGTGCGGGTCGGTCAGCAGCGCGATGTCGACGCCGTTGCCGCAGTTCTCGCATCTGGCGCGGTCGACGTCGGCCTTGGCGGCCGCCCGCTTGACGCGCTCGACGGCGTCCAGTCCGGTCTCCGCCTCCACGCTGTCCCGCAGGTCCCTGACCGCCCAGGCGACCGTTCGGAGCCGTTCCTGGACCGTGTCCAGGTCCGCCTCTATCTCCTCGACAGCCGTCTCCTGTTCGGGGATCGTGGCGTCGAGGCGCTCGGTCAGGTGCCCGACCTCCTCCTCGAGGTCGTCGACCTGCTTGCCGAGGGCGACGAGGCGCTCGAACTCCTCGTGGTCGTGGTCGGCAGGGGCCTTGGCGTCGGCCTCCTGTTTGACCTGGATCACCCGCTCGCGGACGTCCTCGATCTTCTCCTGGAACTCCCGTTCGACGCTGTCGACGCGGCTCTTCAGCCGCCCCTCGACAGCCTCGGTAGCCCCGGAGAGCGACGCCTCGACGGCCTCCTCGACCCGCTGGTCGACCGCCGCCTCGACGCGCGTGTCAAGCTGCTCGCCGAGCCGCTGGTCGACCCGGGAGTCGACCACCTCCGCGACCTCCTCGTCGCTGGGCGCGCCGACTTCGAGCTCCGCGGCGTCGAGGTCGCCGTCGAGTTCGGCCGTCGCGCGGTAGGAAGCGAGCATCTGGACCAGCACCGTCTCGCGGGTCACCTCCAGCTCCCGGGCCTGCTCGTCGAGCCAGCTGTCGAGCTCCGACGGCAGCCGAACCGTCACCGTCTCCGTCGACTCGCTCGCCATTGTCCTCCTTTGTCAAACGAGCCAGTTAAGCGTTTGCCGTCGGCTCCGGCGCGAGTAGCGGGTCTTTACGGCGGAGAGTAGGACCCGTCTACCCGCTCCGAGAGGAGGACACTCGCGTCCCGCTGGTGGCTACTCCGCCGTTGCGTTACCGGATCTTGCGGACGTCGCTGATGTCGAAGCCGGCCTGGCCGAGGTCCGTCTCGAACTGGACGATGTTCTCGGCCTCGATCTGCGAGAGGACCCCCCTGAACTGCTTGACCACGAGCGTCCGGGCGCGGGTCGAGCCGCCGGTCTCCCACTGGAACCGGAGCGTCCCGCTGCAGGCCTCCACCAGCTGGCCCAGCTCCACGTCGGTGAGCGTCTCGTGGTTGACGTGGAGCAGGATGAGTCCCTGCCACTGGTGAGCAGCCTTCTGGATGCCCGAGACGAGGTAGGTGATGTCCGACCACGACAGCTCCTCCCCGACGGCCCCGACCAGGTCCGACAGCGAGTCGACGACGACCAGGCTGTTGGGCGCCCGCTCGCTCAGGGCGTTGCCGAGCGCGCTGAGCAGTCCCTCCCGCTCCTCGTGGCGCTTCCGGAGGTTCTTGATGTCCGGTGTCTCCCCGGCGTACCAGCTCCGCGGGACCGGGCTGACGTGGAAGTACTGCCGGGACAGCGACTCGAAGCGCACCGGCTCCAGCCCCGCCTCCGCGAGCTCGCTGTCCATCGACAGCCCGATCTCCTCGCGGAGCTGGTCCTCCTCGCCGGTAAAGGAGATGTAGTGGACCTCTTCCGGGAGTCGGGCTCCGTCCCCGACGTCGCCGTAGTGGAGGTCGAACAGCTCCTCGCCCGCCTGCGCGAGCCCGTTCATCACGGCACTCGTGTAGAGGAACTCCCGGGAGCCCGCGCCCGCCTCCCCGGCCAGCAGGACGACACTTCCCGGCGGCGCGCCGCCGTCGATGAGCCCGTCGAGACGGCTGATCCCGAAGGGGATGCGGTCCATGCCCCGAAAAATCCGCCGAGCCGGTTAAATCCCTAGCCGCACCCGGAGCGGCAGCGGGTCTACGGAGAGGCGGACCGCCGTGCGCACGCACGGGACTGGGGCCGGTTCGCCTCTTCCGGGCCGGTTCGCCTCTTCCGGACCGATTCGCCCCTTCTGAAGCGACTCACTCCGCGAGGGCAGCACCCGTATTTCGCGGCGCGACGACACGGGCGATCCCGTCTACACCCGCAGCGTCGAGCGCCGCCTCCCCGGCCGCCCGCGCCGCCGCGGCGTCGTCGGCGCGGGTGACCCCGTAGACCGTCGGCCCCCAGGAGGACTGGCCGGCCCCGCGTATCGCGGGGTCGTCGCCCAGCGCGTCGACAAGCGTCCCCGCCGGCGGGCGGTAGACCCCGCCCTGCTCGTCGGCGTACCAGGCACCGTTGAGACGGCCCAGCCGGGCCACCGCGCTCCCGAACGCTTGCAGGTCCCGCTCGGCGACCGCCGGCAGCATGCGGCGGGTCAGCAGGCCCGCGATGTCGTCCGCGATCCCCGGGTCCGCGCGCTCAACGGCCGTCCGCATGCTCGCGTCCTCGCTTTCGCCGTGGCGGCCCGCCTCGACCCCGGGAGTCACCAGCAGGAACCGCCAGTCGGCGGGCACGTCGCGCCGGACGATAGGCTCCGGGACGTCCCAGGCGCCGCGCTCGGGCGGGGCGGTGGTGAAGCGCTCGGTGGGGTGGCCGGCGTCGACAACGAAGCCGCCGGACTCGAAGGTAGCGACCCCGACGCCGCTGCGTCCGCCCCGTCCGAGAGTGGGCGCGGCCGTCCGCGCGTCGACGTAGGTGCCGTGGGCGCGGGCGACGGCGACCAGCGTGGCGAGCGCGTACTGCGTCCCGCTGCCGAGGCCGACGTGACGCTCGAAGCCCTCCTCGAGGGTGACCTCGGAGCCCGCGACGTCGTGGCCCCGCTCGCGCAGGAGGGCGACGGCGTCTGTCGCGAAGTCCTCGAGGGGGTCGGGAGCGTGGATGCCGTCGGCGGGTTCCGCGGAGACGACCGCGCGTGGCTCGTCGAGCGCGACGCCCACGCCGCCGTAGAGGCGCTCGTGGGCGAGCGCGAGGTTCTGGAAGCCGAAGTGCAGGCGCGCCCCGGTCTCGACGGTCGCCATACCCTGATCTGTGGACCCCGGTGTATCAACCCCGCGACCCCGCTTCGGTGATGTGGATTCTGATTGAACTGCCGCTGTCAACAGCAAGAAAGCCCCCGGTGTCGTCGGGCGCGAAGTGCCCGACTGCCCGGGAGACCAGTGGTCTCCCGCTGGCTCGCGGGCTGCGACTCGCTGCGCGCTTCCATCGCTCACCCCGTTCGCTCCGTCCAGTGCTTGCGTCGTCTCGCTCGGCGAGCCACCGGCCCCTTTCAGTCCCACCCTGCTCGCGGCTTCGCCGCTCGCGTTTCCGTTGCGCTCACTCCGTTCGCGCAACGCACGCCACACGCCTCCCCGGCCGACTGCGGTGTCTGCTCACGGGTGCTTCGCGCCCGTTCGCACGGGCCGAGGCGCCGTAGGCGCCTCGCGGCTCACTCGCTTCGCTCGCCTTCCGAGCCTTCCCTCGTTGCACTCGGGAAGACCTCGCACGGCGCTCGTCGCGCGAGAACACGCGCGACAGCGCGCGCCGGATGGTCAGCTCAGTCTGCATGGATCCGGGATGTATGAGCACTCCATCCGAGGCACGACGCTTCCGCCGACAGCCGAACTTAAGTCCGGCCGGCGCGAGGCTCCGGGCATGAGCCAGCAGCGCCCCAGCCGGGTCGACAGCGACTCGATGGAGTACGACAAGGACCCGGACCTGCCGAGCAACGAGGTGACCCAGGGCGCCGAGCGCGCCCCCCACCGCGCGATGTTCCGCGCGATGGGCTACGACGACGAGGACCTGGCCTCGCCGATGGTCGGCATCGCCAACCCCGCCGCCGACATCACCCCCTGCAACGTCCACCTCGAGGACGTCGCCGACGCCGCCTACGAGGGGATCGACGACGCGGAGGGGATGCCCATCGAGTTCGGCACGATCACCATCTCCGACGCCATCTCCATGGGCACCGAGGGGATGAAGGCCTCCCTCATCTCGCGGGAGGTGATCGCCGACTCCGTCGAACTGGTGGCCTTCGGCGAGCGGATGGACGGCCTGGTCACCATCGGGGGCTGTGACAAGAACATGCCGGGGATGATGATGGCCGCGATCCGCACCGACCTGCCCTCGGTCTTTCTGTACGGCGGGTCGATCATGCCCGGCGAGCACGAGGGCCGCGAGATAACGGTCCAGAACGTCTTCGAGGGCGTGGGGGCGGTCGCCTCCGGGGACATGACCGAGGAGGAACTCGACGAGATGGAACGCCACGCCTGCCCCGGCGCGGGCTCCTGTGGCGGGATGTTCACCGCGAACACGATGGCCTCGATCAGCGAGGCGCTGGGCTTTGCCCCGCTGGGCAGCGCCAGCCCGCCCGCCGAGGACCAGTCCCGCTACGTCGAGGCCGAGCGCGCCGGCGAACTCGCTGTCGAGGCCGTCGAGGCCGGCCGCAAGCCCTCCGAGTTCCTGACCGAGGACTCCTTCGAGAACGCCATCACACTCCAGGTCGCCATCGGCGGCTCGACCAACGCCGTGCTCCACCTGCTCGCGATGGCCGCCGAGGCCGGCATCGACCTCGAGATCGAGGAGTTCGACGAGATCAGCCGGCGCACCCCCAAGATCGCCAACCTCCAGCCCGGCGGCACCCGGGTGATGAAGGACCTGCACGAACTCGGTGGCGTGCCCGTGGTGCTCCGCCGGCTGCTGAACGCCGACCTGATCCACGGCGACGCGATGACCGTGACCGGCCGCACCATCGCCGAGGAGATCGACCACCTGGAAGACCAGGGTCGACTCCCGCCCGAGGAGGAGGTCGAGGCCGACTGGCTCTACACCGTCGACGAGCCCAAACAGGAGGAGGGCGCCATCAAGATCCTGAAGGGCAACCTCGCGCCCCGCGGGGGCGTGCTGAAGGTCACCGGCGACGACAAGTTCCACCACGAGGGCCCTGCCCGGGTCTTCGAGAGCGAGGAGGACGCCATGCGCTACGTCCAGGAAGGGCACATCGAGTCCGGCGACACCCTCGTGATCCGCAACGAGGGGCCCCGCGGCGGCCCGGGGATGCGGGAGATGCTCGGCGTCACCGCGGCGGTCGTCGGCCAGGGCCACGAGGAGGACGTCGCCCTTCTCACGGACGGCCGCTTCTCCGGAGCGACCCGGGGGCCGATGATCGGCCACGTCGCTCCCGAGGCCTACGTCGGCGGACCCATCGCAGCCCTCGAGGACGGCGACCAGGTCACCGTGGACATCCCCGACCGGACGCTGGCGGTCGACCTCTCCGAAGAGGAGATCGACCGTCGACTGGAAGAGCGCGACGCCCCTGACCCGCCGTACACGGCCGGCATCCTCGCGAAGTACGTCCGTGACTTCGGGTCGGCCGCCAACGGTGCGGTGACCAATCCCGGCGCCAAGGAGCAGTAGTCGCCCTCCCCCCTCTCGCGTCCGAACGGAGTGAGGACGCGGCTTTTTTCGCCCACGTTTTTGCCGTGAGTGGTTCGCCGGAGGCGAACCCGAGCGGGAAAAAGGTGGTCTGTGACTTCGGGTCGGCCGCGAACGGTGCGGTGACCAATCCCGGCGCCAAGGAGCAGTAGTCGCCCTCCCCCCTCCCGCGTCCTCACTCCGTTCTCAGACCGTCTCTTCGGCCCTCGCGTACTCGGCCAGCGGTTCCTCGACATCGAGCAGCCGCGCACTCTCGGCCCAGAGCCGGCGGGCGTTCTGTGGGTTCCGGGCCGCCCCGGAGGGTTGGGTCGGCTCCTGGCCGGCGAAGTATCGCCCGGTCACGTCGGCGGCCCGGTCCGAGACCGCGACGAAGAGCAGTTCGGCGGCGCCGTCCGCGACCGACGTCACTCCGGGCACGGCGTCGAGCAGCTGGACCAGCCGCGGGAGCGGCCCGGGGAGAAACCGGGTGAAGCCGCTGCCGGGGATCGCGCCAGGATGGACGCTGTTCGAGGTCACGGAGCGGCCGGCGGCCTCGAGCCGGCGGGCGAGTTCGGCCGCGAAGAGGACGTTCGCGAGTTTGGAGTGGCTGTAGGCCCAGCTCCCGGCATCCGGGTCGGGCTCGGTCGTCCGCTCGATGTCCAGCGAGGTGCCCGTATGGGCCGCGGAGGCAGTCGTGACGATGCGAGCTCCCTCGCGCAGGTGGTCGAGCAGCTCCGCCGTCAGCAGGTACGGCGAGAGGTGATTGACGTGGAAGGTGTACTCGACGCCGAGGCCGGTCCGGCGGCTCTCCCGGAAGAAGCCCCCGGCGTTGTTCAGGAGGAGGTCGAGCCCGCCGGTCTCCGCGCGGACCGTCGCCGCCAGCTCCCGGACGGCGTCGACGTCGGCGAAGTCCGCGCGGACGAACTCGGCGTCGGTACCTGTCCCGGCGAGGTCGTCGACCAGTTCCGCGCCCGCCTTGCCGTCCCGGCCGTGGACGACGACGGTGTCGGCGCCGAGCCGGCCGAGCGCGAGCGCTGCCTCGCGGCCGATCCCGCTCGTGGAGCCGGTGACGAGTGCCTCCATCCCCGAGAGGTCGGTGCCGTCGACACCCGCCAGTCGCTCCGGTTGCTTGGCCATACGCCCTTTCGGGGCTCGTCGGAGGAAAACCTGTGCTCGCGTGGGGGACAACGGGCTGTCGTGAGCGGGGCCAGCCACAAGAGTCTCCGGCGCGTGCCGGCGGTATGGACCAGCCCGAACCCGCGGAAGGGTGGCCGGAGGAGCCGCTGTCAGCCGAGGAGGCCGCCAGCCTGCTCGACGACCGCCCCGACGCCGTCGCCGTCTGGGTGATGCACCACGACGACGGCGTCCGGTCGAGCGTCGTCCCCGCTGACGCGCCCGAGGACGCGGTCGTCGACATCGTCCTCGAGACCGCCGAGGCCTTCGAGATGTACAGCTACAGCCGCGGCCGGTGGATGGACTACGGGGCACAGCGGAAAGACGACGAGGACGCCCCCTCGATGGCGGGCACGCTCGACAGCTACGAGGTGCTCGCGGGGGAGTCGGCGTCGTTCTGAGCAGCCGTTCCGGTCGGAGGAGTCGCCGTCAGCCGTCGACCGCCGGCTTGCAAGACGGTGCCGTCGCTAGCCGGTCGAATAAACGCAAAATGGAAGTCACCTTACAGCCGGGTCAGGTTCTGCGCCCGCGGCCCTTTCGGTGCGTCTTCGATTTCGAACTCAACCTCTTGACCTTCTTCGAGATCCGGGCCGCCGACGTCCTCCATGTGGAAAAAGACGTCCTCGTCCGCATCCTCAGTGTCGATAAAGCCGTAACCGCCGGTGTCGTTGAAGAAATCAACCTTACCTTTCGCCATTGCAACTGTATAGACGCGGACCCAACAGATAAGGCTTGTGTAAGTGATACGTCCGTGACTCCCGGTGACACGGCGCCGGCTCGGCGCTACCTCCCGCTTTCCCCACAGCCGTCATCGGCCGCGCCGTCCCCGCCGGCCTCCTCGCCAGCACTGTCGTCGGTATCGCCTCCGCTCCCATCCTCCTCGTCCCGGTCGGTCGGGACGCCACAGAGGTCTCCGTCCTCGAAGCGCTTGGCCCGGAGAAACCGGGCCCGGTAGCGGTTGGCGCCGTCGGCGAAGTCGGCCTCCCGCACCTCCCCGGCCCGGCCGTCGGCCACGGCGTCGACGATCTCCTCGACCTGGGCTTTCTCGCTCGGCGTCAGTTCGAACTCGTAGGTGCGTGACTCCTCTGCCTCCAGCCTGGTCCACCGGCGGGCGGCCGCGACGACCAGCGAGCAGGGCTCCCGGCAGGGGAAGACGCCGTCGCCGCTGTCGACCGAGAGCGGCGTGTCGGCGTCGTACTCCCACTCCCGGCGTTTCAGACACTGCGAGTCGTCACAGCAGGCCTCGGCCACCCAGTCGACATGCTCGTGACCCTCCCCGCGGTTCCAGGTCTGGACGACGCCGTAGATCCCCGTCTGCCGGGCGACGGTCTCCTCCCAGTGGGTCACGTCCAGCTCCCCCTCGCGCTCGCGGTGCCAGTTTGCCACCGTCGCCGGATAGAAGCCCTCGACCGCCCGGACGAGCTCCGCGGGTTCGAGGTCGACGAAGGCCCAGCCGCGCTGGAGCGTGGGGGCCGTCGAGAGCGGCCGGTAGCGGCCGCGGTCGTCCTCTTTCCTGAGTCTGCGGGCGTCGTGGGGGTCGGTGTACCCCTCCAGCTGCCCGGCCGGCGTGTCGGCGTCGTCGACGTGCCGGAGCGTGTAGCGGCGCCGGCGTCGGTCCCCGTCGGCACCCCGACTGCTTCCCCCAGCGTCCCGGCCGCGCTCCCGCCCGGGGTCGGCCAGCCGGACCTGCACCGAGAGCTGGCCCCACTCGCGAGCGACACCGCCTCCCCGCGTGAGCCTGCCGCGGCGGTCCGGAGGGTGGTACTCGTCGGCCCGTTCGACCCACCGCAGGAAGTCCCACTGTGCTGGCTCTTGTGGCATCTCCTGGTGCCAGACGTACCACTCCCGGACGTGAGCGGCGTGCTCGCGAGCGCGCGCGTCGAAGTCCGCGGCGTCGAGTCCGCGGTGCTCCGCTCCGGGAACGGCGAACCGGAGACCGTCGCTGCCCCGCCGGACCACCAGCCCGTCGAAGTCGACCCCGTCGTCTGCGACCGTCCGCAGCGCCGCGACCGCCTCCGACAGCCGGTCTCCACGCCCGCCGCTCGCGTCGCCGCCGTCGCCCTCGCCCGCTCCGGTCATCTCAGTCCCCACCCGCGCGGGCCGACCCCGCGGCGTCCGCGCCGGTCCGTGCCTCGACATCTGCCCCGGCGTCGGCCGCCCGTTCGAGGATGACGTCGGCCATCAGCGGCTCGGTCCCGACCGCACCGGCGTACCAGACGTCGTGGCCGTCGACCCGGGCCGGCACGTCGTACTCCCCGCGGCCGGACCCCTCCTCGCTCAGGCCCATGTCCGCGGGGATGTCCTCCTGGGTGTGGTAGCCGTCCGCGATGAAAAGCGGGACGACGACGACGTCTTCGCTCTGGAAGTGGTCGGTCACGTCGTCGACCTCGGGCTCCTCGTCCATGAACAGCGCGCGGACCTCGGCGAAGCGGTCCCGGTCGCGGATCCGGTCGGCGTGGTACTCGACCGCCTTCGCGGAGTTCTCGTTGCGCTTGGTGCCGTGGCCGACGACCGCCAGTCCCACGTCCGGTCCCACGCCGGGGTCGCCGGTGACGGTCTCGGCGCGGCGGATAATGACGTCGCTCATCGCGTCGTGGGTTCCGACCGGCCCACAGTAGTGGACGGTCTTGTCGACGTCGGCGGGTTCGAGGGTGACAGAGCCGGCGCCGGTCCCGTCGGAGTCCCAGTCTGCAGCCTCGAAGTCCAGGCGGAGTTCGCGGGGGATGACTTCCTCGGTGAAGTAGCCCTCGCTGACGAACAGGGGGACGACGTACACCTCCTCGGCGACGACGGTCCGGAGGCCGTTTCGCAGCGACGGCTCCTCCTTCCAGTAGGCTTCCCGGACCTCGCCGACGGCCCCGGCGGCGCGGATCCGGTCGGCGTGGTCCCGAGCAGGCGCACTCGAGGCGGGGTTCAGGTGCGAGCCGTGGGCGACGACCAGCAGTGCCTCGCTCATCGGCCTCCCTAGACCCGGCGCGCTCTTAGCCTCTGTCCCTCGCTGCCGGCGCCCGCGCTCGCTGTCGGGGTCCGGCCGCCATCGGGCTGTCGCGACCCGTCAGGGTTTTGTTCCCGACAGTTCGAGCACGCAACATATCGGTGACGCCATGGGAACCGGAACGCGCGGTCGGTCGGCGGGTGTCATCCTGGCCGGGGTGGGCGTCGTGGTGGCGCTCGCGCTCGGCGCGGGGCTGCTCCTGACCGGCGGCACCCCCCTGCCATCGGCCGACGAGGCCGCCCAGCAGTACTCGGGACTCGACGCGTACAACGCGACCTACACGGTCACGTTCGATGAGCCCGGGGAGACGCGTACCGTCAGAGTCCGGAACACGGTGAGTCCCGACTCGGGTGAACTCCGGTCGGAGGCGCTCGCGCCGCCCAGCCGGGCCGGCAACCTCCGCGTGTACAATGGCAGCGTCGCCTGGCTCTACAACGCGACGAGAGACACCGTGACCAGGGTCACGCAGGCGGAGCCCCAGGTCGTCCCCCGGCAGCGGGCGGTGGTCCGGAGCGTCGTCGCCGCCGCCAACGGCGAGGACCCCTCCTCGCGGGTCTCGCCGCTCCCGGTCGTGCCGGGGTCGGAGGGCGGGTCGGCCGTCGAGAACGCCACCGGTGAGCTGGAAGCGTCCTACGAGGGGACCGCGACGGTCGCCGGCCGGGAGACCCACGTCATCTCCCTGACGCCCGCGGCGAACGCCACCACGTCGATCACCGAGCAGACGCTCTGGCTCGACGCCGAGTACTTCGTCCCGCTCAGGGTCAACGCCACCCTCGTGTTCGAGGGGAACCGGACCGTCATCTCACAGGAGGCCACCGAGGTCTCCTTCGAGCCCGACCTCCCGCCGGGGGTGTGCGAGTTCGACCCGCCCGCGGGCGGAGACCCCGAGCGCACGACCGCGGCGGTCACCACCTACGAGTCGCGGGCCGACCTGGCAACGGCGACGGCGTTCCCGGTCCCCGACCCCGCCGTCCCCGGCCGGTTCGAACTCTCGCGGGCACAGCTGACCGTCCGCCCCGACCGGGCGGCGGCGGTCCTCCGGTACACCAGCGGCGTGAACGTCATCTCGGTCGTCGCGGGCAACGGCACGGAGTTCGACACCGCGACCGGGGAGCCGGTGAGGATTGGCAACCGGACCGGCCGCTTCGATGTCTCCGGGCAGGTCGGCCGGGTCGTCTGGACCTGCGGGAACTACGAGTACGCGGTCGCCGGAACGGTCCCGCGGGAGACGCTCACGGAAGTGGCCCGCTCGGTGGCCGACAGCGCCGACGCGTGTATCCCCGCCACTGCCTCCGACCCCGCCCCCATGCCCGCCATGGACACGGCCGCTACCGCTGGTACAGCGAGTACGTGATGAAGGCCAGGCCGGCGAACTGCAGTGTCTGAGCGAGCAGGAAGGCCGGCTGTCTGAACCCGACCAGCGAGGCGTCCAGCCGGATGAGAAGCGTCGTGAGGAACGTGAGGGTGAAGGGGACCGCGGTGAGGAGGATCAGCCCGGCAGACAGCAGGCGCATCGACCGGCTGTCGTTGCGCCGGAAGCCGCGGTAGGCCTGGTACCCGACGACCAGCCCGAGCACGACCGAGCCCAGCGAAACGCCGAGCACCGCCATCGAGAGCAGGTGCGAACTCATAGTTCCTCCCACATCTCGGTGAAGCGGTCGGCGGGGTCCTCGGCCTCGGCGCGCTCGACCGCGGTGTGCATCTCGCCGTCCTCGAACTCCACCGCGAAGGAGTCCAGGCGGGCGACGAAGACCTTGTAGTGGTTGCCGTCGGGCTGGGGCTGGAGCTGTTCCTCGACGAGGTCACACTCCTTGAGGCGGTCGATACGCCGGTAGACCGTGGTCAACGACGCGTCACATCGCTCGCTCAGTGTTTTGGCGGACATGGGTTCGGCGCTGGTCTCCGTGAGGATCGCCCGAGCGTACTCGTCGTTGAGCAACGCGAGTACCTCCCGGTCGTCGCACTCCTCACTCACACGCGGCCCGTCGGCCCCGCGACACTTAAATCCGGAACGGTCTTTGCAGACCCGGCGGATCCGCCGGGTCGAGGATGCAGTCTAACCCCGGGAGCGGTGCGGCGAGCGGGGCGGCCGCGGGTCGCTCCCTTTTTTACCGTGGCTGTGTCACCTCCGGGTGATGACACTGCGGGTGACGAACAGCCTCACGGGCGAACGCGAAGCCTTCGAGCCACAGGACGACGAGGTGCTGCTCTACTACTGTGGCCTGACGACCTCCGACCCCGCCCACCTCGGCCACGCCCGCGGGTGGGTCCACGTCGACGTCATGCACCGGTGGCTGGAACACCTGGGCTACGACGTCCGTCACGTCGAGAACTTCACCGACGTCAACGAGAAGATCGTCGCCCGCGTCGGCGAGGCCGGCGACAGCGAGGCCGACGTCGCCCGCTCGTACATCGGGTCGATCATCCGCGATATGCGCTCGCTGAATCTCCTGCGGGCCGACGTCTACCCGCGCGTCTCCGAGTCGATAAGGGAGGTCATCGACCTCGTCGAGACGCTGGTCGAGAAGGGCTACGCCTACGAATCGGGCGGGTCCGTCTACTTCGACGTCACCGCCTTCGAGGACTACGGCAAGCTCTCGAACCAGCGCGTCGAGGAGATCAAATCCCAGGGCGAGGAGACCGGCGAGAAACGCCACCCCGCGGACTTCGCGCTCTGGAAGGCCGACGGCGTCGCCCCGGAGGACATCGCCGAGCACCGCCACGAGGGGGCCGCTCCCGCGGAGGAAGCCGTCGAGACCGCCCGGACCTGGGACTCGCCGTGGGGCGAGGGGCGGCCGGGCTGGCACATCGAGTGCTCGGCGATGAGCATGACCCACCTCGGCGAGACCATCGACATTCACGTCGGCGGCCAGGACCTGGTCTTCCCCCACCACGAGAACGAGGTCGCCCAGAGCGAGGCCGCCACGGGCGAGCAGTTCGCCCGCTACTGGCTGCACGTCCGGCTGCTGGACGCCGCCGACGAGGAGAAGATGTCTTCCTCGCTCGGTAACTTCGAGACCGTCGCCGAGGCCGTCGACCGGTACGGGCCGAACGTCGTCCGGACCTTCCTGCTCTCGACGGCCTACCACAGCGAGGCGGTCTACAGCACGGCGACGATGGCCGAGGCCCGCCAGCGCTGGCAGAGTCTCGAACGGGGCTACGAGCGGGCGGTCGAAGCCTGCGACAGCGTCGACGCGCGGACCACCGTCGACGACCCGACGCTCCGGGGAGCCGTCGACGGGGCCCGCGAGGACTTCACCGAGGCGATGAACGACGACTTCAACACCCGGCGGGCGCTCGCCGCGCTGGAGGAGCTCGTATCGGCGGTCAACGCCCACGTCGACGACCACGGGGAGTACGACTACCGCGGGCTGCGCCGGGCGGTCGAGGCCATCGAGGAGCTCGGCGGCGGGGTCTTCGGCCTCGAATTCGGCGACGGGGAGCCGGGCGGCGAGGTCTCGGTCGCCGCGGACCTCGCAGAGCTCCTGCTGGAGGTGCGCGAGCGCGAGCGGGCGGCCGGCAACTACGACCGCGCCGACGAACTCCGGGACGAACTCGAGGCGCTGGGCGTGGAGGTCCAGGACACCGACGACGGCCCGACTTACCGGCTATAGGCCGACCGCGAGCGGAACGAGCAACACCCCCATCAGCGACACCCGGCGGGCGCCGAACCGGGCGGGGACGAGTCCGACCGCGGCGCTGACGGCGAAGATTCCGACGCCGACGGCGCCGGCCAGCGCACCCACGACCAGGCAGAGCAGGGCGAGCACCCCCACGGAGATGTAGGTCTGGTCGGCGCGGTTGGCTGCCGCGAGGTAGCGGTCGCCGGCCCAGGGCACCAGCAGGAAGCCGACGGCCGCGGCGAGCGCGCAGCCGGCGAGCAGGAGCGGCAGGTTCAGCGGGACGCCCGCGCCGTCGAGCGCGACCAGCACCCCGGTGTGGGCGTCCCGGAGCGCGACGAGCGCAAAGAGAGCAAAAACCGTATTGGCGGTGTTGACGCCGCTGGTGACGACCACGTAGGTCCGCGGACCGCGGCCGGGCAGGACTGCAAGCGCCCCCACGGCGGCAACCCCGCTGGAGATACCGGAGATGTAGCCGACGATGGCGCCCGAGAGGGTACCGACCAGCGCGGTTCCCGCCAGTGCTCGCTTCCCGACAGTGACCGCGGCATCGGCCTGTGGCGGGACGCCGTCACCGCCCAGCGCCTCGACCAGCACCGGCGCGCCGAACAGGCCGGCGAAAAGCGGCGCGAGCGTCCCGCCGGCCGCGAGTCCGCCGGTCTCGAGGTCGAGGGTCGCGAGCCCGAGCAGGCCGCTGGCGCCGACCGCGAGTGCGGCACCGAGCCGGGCCCGCCAGCTTCGCTCCCCGACGACAAGGAGGACCGCGATGGCCCCCAGCACGAGCGGGAGGTGGGGTTCGAGCGCCGGATAGACTCGGGACATGACAGCGGTCACGGGGAGCGCGAGCGGGACCGCCAGCGCGATGGCGAGCCCGCTGCCCAGCGCCGAGAGCCGGAGCGCCTCCCGGCCCCGGCCCTGGATGACCAGGCGGTGGCCAGGGACCGCCGTCGCGGCCATCGCGGCGTCGGGCACGCCCAGCGCGAGCGCGGGCACCACGTCCAGGAAGGTGTGGACGACGCCGGCCGCGAGCATGGCCGCGCCGACGAAGCGGGGCGGCCCGGGGACGACCGGCACCGCGGCCGCCAGCAGGAGCGCGAAGTTGTTGGCGTGCAGGCCAGGAACGAGTCCGCTGACGGTGCCCAGCACAACACCCCCAAAGACAAACAGCAGGGCGGCCGCCGCCGTCCCCGGGTCCGTGACGACCGTGACACCGACGTCCATCCGGGCAGTCTGGCCCCGTCACCGGCCATAAGGCTACGGCTGGCTCGCCCGTCTCTCGACCGTCAAGACCCGACTGTGGACGGCGAGAGCGTGGACCGTCGCCAGCCGGCCCGGGGGAACGAAGAGGGAAGACGGCGACGTGGTGACGGCGCTGTCGCTGTCGGTCGACGGCGCCAAAAGAAATGTCGCGGGTTCAGCCGAACAGCTCGCCGAGGCCCTCGCCGGAGGCCTCCTCGTCGTCGTCGTCGCCGGCTTCCTCTTCCTCGGCCGCTTCCTCCTCGGCTTCCTCTTCTTCAGCCTCGGCTTCCTCCTCGGCCTCCTCGGCCGCGGGGGCCGCGCCGCCACCGCCGGTCGCGGCGGGGACTGCGGCGGCCTCCTCGACGGCCTCGTCGATGTCGACGTCCTCGAGGGCCGCGACCAGCGCCTTGACGCGGGATTCCTCCACGTCGACGCCGGCGGCCTCGAGCACGCCCGTCAGGTTGTCCTCGTTGATCTCCTCGCCCGATTCGTTCAGGATGAGTGCTGCGTATACGTACTCCATTGTTAGTCACCGAACATGTCTCCGAGGGCCTCGCCGGCGTCGCCGCCGTCGTCGTCATCGTCGTCCGCATCGGCTTCTGTGGCGTCGTCAGCATCGGCGTCGTCGGCGTCCTCGGTGTCGTCCGGTTCGGTCTCGGACGACTCGGTCTGGTCGTCAGCCTGTTCCACTTCCTCGACGCCCTGCAGCTCCTCGGGCAGGGCTTCGGGGTCCTCGACCCGCGCGGCGAGCGCGCGGACCTGACCGTCGGCCTTCCCGATGAGGTCGGGCAGGACGTCGGGGTCCTCGATGGCAGCCTGAATCCCCAGGCTCTTGGCCTCGCCGCTTGCCTTCCCCAGCAGGGCCGGCAGCGTCGACGCGGTCGGGAACTCCGCGTTGAGCGCGAGGTTGCGTCCCCGTGCGGCAGCGGCCTCGATGTCGGCGCGGTACTCCTCGAGGTCCAGTTCGAGGTCTTCGGGCTCGAAGAGCACGCCCTCGGCGACCACGCCGCGCAGGTCGAGCCCGACCTCCTTGGGCTCGATGCCCAGCTCCGAGAGGACGTTCGCGAGGTCAGCCGAGACCTCGCCGCCCGCTTCCAGGACGGTCGAGTCCTCGAGCACCTTGATCGACCCCTCCTCGATCCGGGCGTTCGCGCCGACGGTCTGCAGTTCGCCGACGAAGGGCCCGGGGTCCATCCCCGTGTCGCCCTCGGGGATGACGATGTCGTTGGGTGCGACTTCGCCCGCGTTGATCGGCGCGGAGGTCTTCGAGGCCTCCAGTTGCTGGTAGAGCCCGAAGGGGTTCTCGTTGGTGCCGACCAGGCCGACCTGGCCGCTCACGTAGCCCGGCAGCTCGTCGAGGCCGGCCTCCTCCAGGGCCCGCACCAGCAGGGTGTTCCGGGAGACCCGGATCTCGGCCGTGCCGTGCAGGTCACGGCGCATGTCCTGGAGCTGGCGGCTCGGGATGCCGGTGATGTCGATGACGCCGACGCTCTCGTAGCGCTCGAGGAAGTCGGCGATCTCGTCGACCTCTTCCCGTTTCCACTCGGGGATGGTCTCGGTCTTGCGCTCGCTCTCTGCGCTCATTGGGCCACCTCCACGGCCGGGCCCATGGTCGTCTTCACGAACACGGAGTCGACGTTCATCGGCCCCTTCTCGAGGTCGGCGTGGAGTCGCCTGATGATGACGTCGATGTTGTCGGCGATCTCCTCGGCGGACATGTCCTCGGCACCCACGCGGGTGTGGAACGTCCGCCGGTCGCCGCTGCGGACCTGCACGGAGTTTTTCAGCCGTTCGACCTGCTCGACGATGTCGTCGTCGGGGCTGACCGGCTCGGGCATCTTCCCCCGGGGGCCGAGCACGGTCCCCAGGTAGCGCCCGATGTCCTGCATCAGCGCCTCCTCCGCGAGGAAGAAGTCGGTCCGCTCGGCCAGGTCCTTGGCCGCGTCGTCGTCGTCACCGAGGTCGGCCAGCTCGTCGGGGCTGAGCACCTCGTCGGCGACCTCCTCGGCACGGACCGCGGTCTCGCCGTCTGCGAAGACCACGATCGACGTCTCCTGGCCGGTCCCCTCCGGCAGTACGATACTCTCGTCGATACGGTTCGATGGGTCGTCGAGGTCGATGTCGCGCAGGTTGACCGCGAGGTCTACCGTCTCACGGAAGTTCCGTGGTGGGGCATCCTCGAGTGCGCGCGAAACCGCCTCCTCTATGTCCTGGTCTGCCATTGTTCACCTCCGTAGTGCGCCGATGGCTCCTACGGGTCAGTGAAACAGGCCTGCGCCTGTCTCGTCCGTGTCCATGCCCACGCCGAATTTAAACCCGTCGAAGGCTCGTCGGCCCGTCTGCCGGAGAAACCGGCGGGTCGACGGGCCACAGAACCGACTGGCCGGGCGGAGACACCGAGGGTCGTCGCCGGCGGCTTACGCCGCCGCCTCCTCCGCAAACACACCGAAAAACTCCCTCAGGTCGCGTTTCGAGCCGTTCGAAGCCTACGCTGTCGCTTCGGCTTCGAAGACAGGACACCAGCGGACTCACACCGCTCGTCCGTCGAGCCGTCGCCTCGTCAGCGGCCTACGCGGCCGCTTCCTCGGCGAAGACACCGAAAACTCGCTTCGCTCGTTTTCGAGCGTTTGCGTCGTCGCCGGCGGCTTACGCCGCCGCCTCCTCCGCAAACACACCGAAACGCTCCTTCCAGTCGCGTTTCGAGCCGTTCGAAGCCTACGCTGTCGCTTCGGCTTCGAAGACGTCGTCGTACTCGCCGGCGTCGATCTTCTCTTTGAACTCCCGGGGGTTCTCGCCCTCGATGGTCACGCCCAGGGAGGTGCAGGTGCCGACGACCTCCTTGGCGGCGTTTTTCAGGTCGTAGGAGAGCAGGTCGGGGTGTTTCTGCTCGGCGATCTGACGGACCTGGTCGACGCTCAGGTCGGCGACGAAGTTCTCCTGGGGTTCGCCGCTGCCGGTCTCGAAGCCGGCCTCGTCCTTGATGAGCTCCGCGGTCGGCGGGACGCCCACCTCGATGGAGAAGGAGCCGTCCTCCTCGTACTCGACGGTGACGGGAACCTCGGTGCCGTCGAACGCCTCGGTCCGGTCGTTTATCTCCTGAACGACCGCCTGGACGTCCACCGGCGTGGGGCCCAGTTCCGGGCCCAGCGGCGGGCCGGGGTCGGCCTGCCCGCCGGGGACGAGTACCTCGATGGTTTCAGCCATACCATCAGGTCCGTCGGGGCGCGTTTAAGGATTTCTTTACGCGGCGGAGACGCCGGGGGACGCGGCGGCATCACGCGACCGTGACGCCGTTACGGGCCAGAAAGTCGGAGACGTCCTTGATCTCGACGGGGCTGCCAATGATGCGGACCCGCGAGTCCTCCTCCCGGACGGTGACGGTAAAGCGCTCCTCGAGGGCGCCGTCGAACCCGTCCATCGCCGCCCGCGGGAGGAGGATCTGCGTGCTGTCGCGGAAACGGGCCGCGTCTGTCATTGTCGGTGATCCCGTCGCTCGTCGTATTAGTGTATCGAAACAATCCGGGCTGGAGCGGACGGAAGCGCTTTTCCCCGCCGGCGGCCGACGGACAGTCGATGGGCCTCGAGGAGGAGATCGAGGAGCTCGAACAGGAGATCGCCGAGACTCCCTACAACAAGTCGACCGAGCAGCACATCGGCCGGCTGAAGGCCAAGCTCGCCGAAAAAAAAGAGAAGCTCGAGCGGCAACAGTCCTCCTCCGGCGGCGGCCCCGGCTACGCCGTCGAGAAGACCGGCGACGCCACCGTCGCGCTCGTGGGCTTTCCCAGCGTCGGCAAGTCCACGCTGCTGAACGCGCTCACGAACGCCGACAGCGAGACCGGGGCCTACGAGTTCACCACGCTGGACGTCAACCCCGGCATGTTGCAGTACCGCGGTGCGAACATCCAGCTTCTGGACGTCCCCGGCCTCATCTCCGGGGCGGCGAGCGGCCGCGGCGACGGCCAGGAAGTTCTGTCGGTGATCCGGACCGCCGACCTCGTCGTCTTCATGCTCTCCGTCTTCGAGATCCAGCAGTACGACCGCCTGCGCGAGGAGCTCCGGAAGAACAAGATCCGGCTGGACACCGAACCGCCCCGCGTCTCGGTCCGCAAGAAGGCCAAAGACGGCATCTCGGTCACCGCCAGCGTCGACCTCGACCTGGACGAGGAGACCGTCAAGGGCGTGCTCCGGGAGCGGGGCTTTGTCAACGCCGACGTGACCATCGGCGAGCAGGTGGACATCGACCGGCTGCTCGACGGCGTACTGGACAACCGCGTCTATCTGCCCTCCATCGTCACCGTCAACAAGGTCGACCTCATCGAGCGGGACTACCTCGACACCGTCCACGCGGAGCTGCGCGAGCGCGACATCGACCCCGAGGAGGCCGTCTTCATCAGCGCCGAACAGGAGAAAGGGCTCGACGCCCTCAAGGAGCGCATCTGGGAGGAGCTGGGCCTGATCCGTATCTACATGGACAAGCCCGGCCGGGGAGTCGACAAGGAGGAGCCGCTCGTTTTACGCGAGGGCGACACCGTCGACGACGCCTGTCACAAGCTCGGTGGCAGTTTCGAGGAGCGCTTCCGGTTCGCCCGCGTGACCGGCCCCAGCGCCAAACACGACGAACAGCAGGTCGGCCGCGACCACGAACTCGCCGACGAGGACGTGCTCCGGATCGTCACCCGGAAGTGACGACATGGACCGCGAGCACCGTCGGCTGCTGGTCTACGCCGCGCTCTTTCTGGTCCCCTGGTCGGTGGTGAACGCCCGCGGGGTCGTGACCTTCGTGTTCCCCTTCGGCCTGCTGAACTTCGCCCCGCTGGAACTGACCGACGTCGTCTCCTTCGCCACGGTGTACACCGAGCGGCTCCCCGAGTTCCTGCTGGGCTGGCCGGTCGGCGTCGGACTCTACGTCGCCGGGCTCGCGAGCGTCCTCTCCGGCCTGCTCTTCGACCGCGAGGACCCCCGGGTCACCGCCGGGCTGTTCGCCTTCGCCGGCGTGACGCAGGTCACGCTCGCGCTGGGGTTCTCCCGGCGGGTCGGGACCACCGCCGTCCCCGTCGGGGCGGCCCTCCTGTGGCTCGCCGTCTGGTGGTACGACTGGCCGGCCATCCGACGAACTCTCTCCGTCGAGGAATCCTGACGGCCCGTGACGGCCCGCGAGCGTCCCGGCAACTCTCGACCACCCGCGGCGGGTCGGACAGGTTTTTGCGGCTGGTGGGCCTACTCCGGTCCGTATGAACGACTATCTGCTCGACCACGTGATGATGCGCGTCGAGGACCTGGAGGCGTCGCTGGAGTGGTACACCGGGCACCTGGGCTACGAAGAGACCGGCCGCTGGGAGGCCGACACCTTCACCAACGTCTTCCTCCAGGCGCCGGGCGCCCACGACGACGGCGCCCTCCTCGAACTCACGTACAACCACGACGGGCGGAGCTACGACATGGGGGACTCCTGGGGCCACATCGCCGTCCGGTGTGAGGACGTCTACGACGCCTACGAGGAGCTGATGGACAGCGGCGTCGAGGACTACCGCGACCCCGACTCCTGTGGCGGCTCGTATGCCTTCGTGAAAGACCCCGACGGCCACGAAATCGAAATCGTCGAGCGCGACCACGGCGCCACGTACAGCCTCGACCACACCATGATCCGCGTCGAGGACGCCGACGAAGCCATCGGCTGGTACACCCGGAAGTTCGACTACGAGCTGTTCCGGCGCGAGGAGTTCGAGGATTTCGCGCTCTACTTCCTCAAGCCCGGCGACGCCCCCGACGAGGCGATGTCGGTGGAGCTGACCTACAACTACGACGGCCGCAGCTACGACCTGGGCGACGCCTGGGGCCACGTCGCGGTCCGGGCCGACGACCTCCACGAGTCCTGGGACGAACTCATGGGTCGCCACGCGGAGGACTACCGCGACCCCGAGAGCTGCAACGACATGTACGCCTTCACCAGGGACTGCGACGGCCGCGAGATCGAGGTCGTCACGCGGTAGCGCGGCGGCCGTCGGCCGGCGATTCCCGCCTCAGCCTCCCTCGCCGACGCCGTCGGGCAGCCCGCCGAACGCCGCCAGCGCCTCGCGTTCGAGCGGGTGGAGCTCCCCGGGAACCACGAGCAGGTGCAGCGGCGGACCGAAGTCCCCGCCGGCGAGCGCGTCGAGCCGGTCGGCCCGGACCGTCGGGTCGTCGCTGCCGGCCCGGCCGACCACGACGCCCGCGCCCGAGAGGCCGGCGTCGGCGAGCAGCCCGGCCGCGTGGTCGCCGGTCATGTAGCGGTCCCCGTGTTCCCCCGTGCCCGCCCCGCGCCCCCCGGGGTCGTGTCCCTTGTCCCGGTCGATGTCCAGGTAGACCAGCGTGTGCAGCCCGCGTTCGCGGTTGTCACCGATAGTGGCGAGGACGCTGTCGGGGACGCCCTCGCCGCCATGAGAGGACTCGAAAGGCAGGGTGGTGGCCTTCCCGAAGCGGTAGTTCTGGAGGCCGGTCAGCGAGGCCGCCGCTGTGCTCGCCGTGGTTCCGTGGATCACCTGGGTTTCGACCCCGCGTTCGTGGGCGCGCAGCCGCAGGTCCGCGTGCGTGGTCGAGACCATCGGGTCGCCGCCGGTCAGGAAGACCGCGTCGCCATCGCTCGCGGCGTCGAGTATCGGCCCGGGGTCGCGCTCGACGCCGGCCCGGTCCCGGACCTCGATGTCGACTCCGTGGGCGTCCTCCAGATCCGCGACGGTCGCCCCGGCCAGCCGGCTGGTGTAGAACTCCGCGAAGACCCGGTCGGCTCCCCGGACCGCATCCCGGCCCCGGACCGTGACCGAGCGCTCGTCGTACAGCCCCAGGCCGACAAAGGTGAGCATACCCGCCCTCGACGCGAGAAGGGCATAAGTCGTGTGCCCGCGGCCGGAGGGCTGAGTTCGAAGGACCTCGCTGGTAGACGTCGGCCGCCCTCGCCGCGCTCGACCGGCATCCGCCAGGCGGGAGTAGGTCCCACCGGCTACAGGCAGTGGTGGCCTTGCTCCGCCGCTTGGACCGTGTGCCCGGTTTCTTCCCGACGGTTTCCCGCCACATCGTCACGCTTACCGCCCGCCGTCGCCCAGGTCGTGTATGGTCCACTGCGTGCGCGTCGCCCGCGAGGACGGGGAAGCGGCCCGCCAGCGCCTCGCCGAGCGCGACCTCGTGGACGGGAGCCACGAGATCCGGGCCGAAGACGGCACGCTCTACATCCCCGTCACAGACCCCGCTGCGGTCCCCGGGACCTTCGAGGTGGTCGACCGCGACGTCCCCCGTCGCGAGACCGAGACGATGCCCGCGGACCTGCTCGACTTCGAGCCCTCCTACGAGCGGCTCGGCGACATCGCCATCGTCGACGAGGACGACCCCGAGCGGGCGCGGGCGCTGGCCGACGCCATCGTCGCGTCGGCGCTACCCGTCGAGACCGTCCTCAATCGCGCCTCGAAGGTCCGCGGCGAGAAGCGGGTTCGCGACTGGGAGGTGCTCGCGGGCGAGGGCACAGAGACCGTCCACCGGGAGTACGGCCACGAGTTCGCCCTCGACCTCGCGGCGGTGTACTTCTCGCCGCGGCTGGCCACCGAGCGCCACCGCGTCGCCGAGCAGGTGAGCGCCGGCGAGCACGCCTTCGACATGTTCGCCGGCGTCGGCCCCTTCGTCGTCCCCTTCGCCGCCCGCGGCGCCGAGGCGGTGGGGGTGGACATCAACAGGACCGCGGTCGAGTACCTCCGGGAGAACGCCCGCCGGAACGGCGTCGCCGACCGGGTGACCGCCATCCACGGGGACGTCCGAGACGTAGTCTCGGGCTCGTCACGAGCACAGCGAAGTGACGGTGTCCGGGACGTGGTACCCGACTACGCCGACTGGGCCGACCGGCTGGTGATGAACCTTCCCCACAGCGCCGACGAGTTTCTGGAGACTGCGGTCGCGCTCGCAGGCGAGGAGGCCGTACTCCACTACTACGACATCCAGGGCGAGGACGACCCCCACGGGCCGGGCGAGGCTGCCATCCGCGAGGTCGCCGAACCCGAGTACGAGGTGACGGTCGAAACCCGCCACACGGTCCGGTCGTACGCCCCCCATGAACTGAACGTCGTGCTGGATGTCCGGCTGTCGCGGTGACGCGATTCGCAATTCTTATTGTGGACATCCGCCCATCTGGGGATGAGTGCCGGTGTAGCTCAGACTGGCTAGAGCGATTCCTTCGTAAGGAATAGGCCGAGGGTTCAAATCCCTCCACCGGCTCTCGCTCCGCTACGCTTCGCGAAGTACCGTAACCAACCGTTAGAGCCCGCTAGACATAAGTTTTCGCCTCAGGGTATCCTCAGTACGACCCGAATTGAATAGTTCTACCAGCCGAAATTGCCGGTAATCTGCCTTCCGAATTGAATAGCTGAACTACCTGCGGCCGACCCGTCCCGTGTTTTCGGAAAATCCCACTCGTTACCAATTCACCAGATATGAGAGTGAGAGGGAGCCCGGAGAAGCGCGAAATTGCTCCCGGTGATGGGTACGGGAGCCTTGTGAGCTACAGGGTGTCTCGGCTCTTGCACCGACAGCAAGTGATTGACGCGGAAGGGACAGCAGGTATCAAGTAAGTCTTCCGATAGTTACCCCACATCGCCTACGCGGAGGAGATAGCTGGTCCTTCATCAGACTGGGAGGGCGTGACTCACGCAAAGTTGAAGCAAAGGGTGCTTGCCCATACCTAGCGAGAGGTGGGTTGGGAGTTCTGCCTGAGTAGCAGTGGAATCCAATCGATTAACAATTCCTATCCCTGTCCGTTTTCTGTAGATATATTCAATTCTCGGCGGACATATAAGAGAGTGTCCGTAGAATTAGTCGCGATTTGAGAGAACTGTTCCATCTCTTCTTCATTCCGGTCAATCTCAATGGAATGTGCATCCGAATTGGCTGAGTCTCTAAATTCATCCATTTTATTCACTAACTCCTCGTCCATACGGTTCGAGAAATGCGCGAAGTCTGCCATATTATCTTCCAAGTTTTGTAATAAATCAGAAAATTTCTTAAACTGACCGTTTTCTATATTATAGTAGAGTCCAACACCATCTTTGGAATCGCCATATTGACGCCGCAAGAGGTCAATAACGAGATTCTCGAGAAGTTTACGAGTGAGAACAAACGTTGCATCGTCAACCCCAATCCGATAGCACTTATTAATATCACGGATGAGGGTTTCATAGAACTCTTCATCAACTTCGGTCACTTCAATGAAAGAGCCGTGGCGAACCTCTCTGGAATGTTCTGGAATGTCAACTAACTCTCCGTAATGGTCGATTCCGGGGTATGTCAGACGATAGCCATTCTCGACCTGGGTGAAATGGTCATCATCTTCTTCAAGTCGGTTGATATACGTGCTTACGTGTCTGGAATTAATAGTCTCTCGAGAGGATTCAACAGTATCAATAATATCGGCCGATGTGAACGATTTTCGTCCATATATTTCATCAAGATAGTAGCCCGTTAATCCGACTAATTCTTTTTTTGAAATATCGCGATGCTCAGAATGTCGCAAGAACTCGTCGAATGAAATAGTACCTCCTCGCGACATTCAGACACCTGCGTTGTCTGCCATTTCCTTTATTAATTCATACCCGCGGTCCTGTCCCAATGGTACGATACCAAGTTCAGTGCCTCTCTTCTCGCCTTTCTTCTGGAGATATTTTTCCCAATCTGAATGATTGTATATCCGTTTGAATCGGTCGTCCTTGAGACCAGACTGTTCGAGGTCATCCACTATATCAACGGTATTCCGCCAGAACACGTCGTGAACCGAGGACCACAGGGTGAGAAGAACGACAGAGGCGTTGAGTGTCTTTTCGCGCTTGGAATCCCCCGGCAAGAAGTTGCTCGCCAGTATTCTTGGTCCAGAATCGGAATCCCCAATTTCAATTACTTTCTTTAACTGGTTTTTGTCCAAGCCCGTCTCTTCTGCTATTAGACGGTACTCATCACTTTCGTCATCTTCATCTGGCTCTTCGGTTCCGGAGTCTTGTTCCGTATCGCCAGTTACCGCCTCGTCCACCGGCTCTTCAACGTGTGATTCCGGCTCTTCAACCGCCTCCGAGCTGCTCCCATCATCTTCTATCTCATCCCACGTGACTTGCTCTTCCTTACCCTCCCAGTCGAAACGAGTCGCTTGAAGGTCGCCATTTACCATCTGATGATAGTCGCTCACGAACTCTGCAAGTTCATCGAGTGCTGAACAGAAGTCGTCGCCGTCCTCTGCTTCTATATCAGCTGATATTGGGCCATCCTCGAAATGAACTTCAACCCTCATCTTCGATATTAAGCACAAAATTACGGCGCTTATTATTACTTACGGCGCTGGGGGTAATGGCGTGTGTAAACAGATAATGATATGTTTGTTATTTTATATCCACATATCTACACATCGGCTCGATAGCACGGCCAGCACGGAAGGTCGCCTGAGCCCGGCCCATCGCAGTCCGAGTCTCCGTTGGGACAGCTCCCCTCGGAGACAGCTTCACCAGACTTCACAGGCCTCGAACAGGTGCGGGCCGCATCAAGTACGACCGGGTTCCCAATGAGTGCCAGTGCGACCTTGTGTTTGCAGTCCTGCTCGCGGTGAATATCAGCAGGACACTCGCATTCGGCAGGGAACGCTACCCCGTCCCGCACCGCCACGCCGACCGTATAGGTGTGGTCGGCTTTCTCGAACCCGTAACTCGCGTTGGCCACTTCCACCAGGTGCGGGCCCACAATTGTGAACTCGAAGGCTTCCCACTCGGCCCGTTTGGCGGTCTTCTTGTCGAACGAGAGGTATTCAACAGCGGTACGCTTTTCTGCCGGCTTGGCGTCGGTTTGCATTGCTTCTGGTCTCCACAGAAGCACCGGTCGCGTGTCCCACCACGCGGCCACTTTCCTCGTGACAGAACCGGGCTTCCTACTCACTCGTAGGAGCGTGTCAGTATATAACACTTGTGAACGTATGCATTTGTTCATAAGACTAATGCACGCCCGCGCCCGAACAAGGAACTAATGGCAGACATTGACCTCAGTCCGACCGACCGCGCCATTCTCGAAATGCTCCGGGAGGGTCGCGCCACACCGGCCTACATCGCCGCCGAGACCGACTACTCGCGCCAGCACGTCCGCAACCGACTCCAGCGTCTAACGGAGCACGGGTACGTCACACGGCTCCACAAGGGCCTCTACGAGCTGGCAGACGACCCCGAACAGGGGTGAATACAGGAGGGGGCGTGGGTTAGAACACCGTACCCGAACGCTGGCCCGTGTCCGATGGTGCCCACCTCGATAAAATGCACCAAAATCCAAACGCAAAGGCGGTTTAGTCAACGAGGCGGTACTGTTCGGGGAAGCAACGAACGCGGTCGGCGGGGCTTCCTTGCTACTCCCGAGTTCTGGAACCCGGGTTGAACCCGGACACACCCCATATTGTATAGTATATGGCCTATGTCGGGGTGGTGTGCCCAAAGGTAACGTGACCGTAGGGAATGGCCTCCTCAGCACGGAGGTTCCAATACCGATACCCAATCCCCTCCCCCAGATGCTTTCTGCCAATGTACCCGTACTCCGCTAACGTCTTGAGATTGCGTCTCACCTGCCTCGGGCTGAGTTCGACTACCGGGTTATCAACAATGTCGGATGTTTTCCACTCCGTACCCGACGCTTTAGAGCCGATGGCGGCCAGGACTTGTTCCATTCCGTTTCGATTGCCGGTATCCCATTGGTGGACATTGACGTGCTGATAGGATACTGGAACCCATTCCGGAAGAGCCCCAGTATGGACGTAGACGGTCGCACCTCGTGTGCCATCAACTTCCTCTCGTCCAAACCGCAGGACTGCCTGCAATACCTCGTTTTCACGCAGCCCGTGTAGGAATCTATCCCCAAAGTCGCCGTATGAGCGTTTGACTCCCCTTTCCCCATTCCACTCAATCGATTCGCCTGCCAATGCCCCGAGCAATACCAATTGTGGGTCACCGGGCGCAGGGGAACCGGCTATCACACCTAAGCGTATCTCTCCAAAATCGTTCATCCCCTTAATATCGTAGTAGTGTCCAATCCGGTCGATGTGGCGTAGCGCATCCGCTTCTTCGTACTGCTCAATTGCCTTCTTGCTGGTGATGAGCGATGGGCTGCTGCTCTCTCGTTGCTCGATGGCAGCGAAGAGCGCTCTGTCCTTTGAGCGGCTGACCCATTTTCCACTATTATACGGCTTTATATCACCAGTTGTCTGAATGATGGTCAGGCCGAGGCCGTCTCGCACATATCTTCCTTTGTCTTTGTCGTTAAGAACCGGCACAGATTCCATCTGGTCACCGAGTACCAGCCGCCACAACTCTACAGTCGGGGTGCCGTCAAGTGCCACAATACTCTCCGAGGCCGTCAAATCCGGACGGCGGAGAATGGTTAGTTCCCCATTTGAAGGGTTGCGTGCCGTGACTTCGCCTGTTGGAAGTTCTGTCCGTTCCCAGCCGTTTTCAAGTTCGTGGCAAGCAAGAAGCGCGTAGGTCAACCGAGCGCCGTCAGGGTGAATGGGATAGAGCCCATCTCGTAATTCACTGCTCTGCTCAACTCTTAAGCCTGGGTTTCGGTCGTTGAACCATTCGATAGCCTTGGCAACCAGACTGAGGTCCCCGCAGCTTACAATGTCCTTGGCGAACCGGAAGGGAATGTCTTCGTGCTGCTGAAGATAGTCACCGACCGCTGAGGTAACAGCATTAGCATCGAACGTGGTCATATATTCCCCTTCCGGAAATTCGTCTATGGCCAAATACCGGCCTGCAATCCTCTCACGAACGTACGAGTGCCTGTAGTGTCCAATCAATACATCAATATCACCGGTCTCAGTTGAGTGGGCCTCACAGTAGGGACACGCACCCTCCCGCTCGCAGGGGAGTTCCTTGCCGAATAATTCCGACGCGTGGGTGTGAATGCTCCTGCCGCCCGTGTCAGTGCCTTCATACGCCTCGGTGACACGGTCGGCCCACTCCTCGCCGTATTCGCCACTTGCAGTCGGGCAGTCGTGGTGGAACGATGGGAGTATATGATAGGTCAGGCCGTGGTCCTTGCACCACCCAGCATATTCCTGGTACAGGTCACGTCGGGCGGTCAGGACGGTGAGCGGCTCCCCTGTCTTCGCCGCCCATCGGATGACACCCGAGCTCTTTCCCATTGCCGGAAGCGCGTCCAAGAGAACGGGCGACGGGTTCTGAAATGCCTCGACAATGGCTTTCTCGCAGAGACTGCGTGCCGTGTTGAGAATCGTTGTGTAGTCAGAATCGGTACCGCTCGGCAATTGGGTGTTTGAGCTCATTCTATTTTTCACCTGAAAGCCAAATTTGGCCAGTAGGAGTTCAGCAACTCAAAGATGCGATTAACCGGCAGCCCGGGAGAATCGCTCTCTCACTATTCTATTCTCATAGTATATCTTATATTTATTGGCATATGGCTGCCTTTAGATACAATTTGAATGCCTGGTGCGTGTTGCGACCGTGGCAGAGAGCTAATATGACGAGCGGGCCCCACAGATAATAACCATAAGTAATTAAATTGCTGCCGGGCTCATACAATCACTCCTGGTCGCAACCGTTTAGTTGGTTCTCCTGTCTACCGGTGCTCCGCTGCTGTTGCTTCGTCGTAATGGTTCCTTGCTATATCCAGGGCCGAGCCGGAACAACCGGGAAGCTCAACTGGAGATGGGCTTCAAAAGCTGTGCTGAATGGGGAGCGGGGTCTTGCGACGGGACAGGTGTTCCATACAGAGCGTGTACGCAGCAGTCGGCCTTCGTTGGTTTCAGCCCGGTTTTGATGAATCAGCCGGTCAGTAGGCGTGCAGATTGAGGACTCACAGCCAGTCGTCGGGGAGTTCATCGGCGTGGTTGTGTAACAACTCAAGAAGCGGTCGGATTTCGTCGAATCTTGGTCCCCTCATTACTTCGTGAGTGTCCCGATTCCAGAGGATGAATCCCGCCTCTTCCAACTGAGGGAGGTGTACGTGATAGAATTCTATCTGAAGAGCCTCCAGCGATTTCTCCCCCTCGTGAACATCCTCTGGAACAACTATGGAGTCTCGCTGTGGATTGTGTTCGAGTAAGGCGACGAGTAATCGCCGGCGATGAGCATCCGCTAACGCCTGGAAATACTCGTCCATTTGCCCCAAACATATTGGACTGTTAATACAAGTGCGTTCCGCATTAACCATCAGGTGTCGTCTCCGTATCAACCGATTTGGATAGGACTGATTCCGGCACCCCACGGTGACCGATACGCGTGCTCTCGGTAACGCTCTGTTGAATACACCCTTACTGTCAGTCCCGGGGGTTGCAAAGGAGCCCGAATGAGCTATATGTCTTTCAGGTGCCCTCTCCTGCGTTCGGCTTTTTCGTCGTAAGAGCCCTTGTCGTAGTGCTTTTCGAGGATTTTCCCACTCATATTGACCCGTTCACCGGTAACGTCCTTTGGCTGTCCAGCGTTACGGGCAGCAGTGACGTATCCCCTCCTGAGCGCGTGCGGGCTGACTGAACCCGGACACTTGCTGGCTTGGTCGAACCGCGTTGCTTCGCAGGCGTCGGGTTCTTTGCCGAATGGGCAGTCGCCGTTGTTGTAGGTACAGGGCCGGGTAGCAGTGTAGACGTACTTTTGGATGGTAGTCCGGGCAACCCTTCCTTGGTCGCTGGCAATCAGTGGTCTCCTGCCGCTATCGTCTTCGACGTTGGGGCGCCCGTTTTCGATGTAGTCTGTTATTGTGTCGGCCACCTCAGGCTGAATGAGAACGTCGCGCTGGCCCTTGGATTTCTTTTTGAGTGGCGTTCTGCTTTCAGGTCTGTGCCGTAGTTCGAGCGCGGGCCTGCCGTCATCGAAGTCTTCTACATCAAGTGCCCGAAGACCGCTGATTCTCATTCCCGTTTTCCAGAGTATGAGGACGGACAGGTGCCGGTTGCTGAGATAGTCGTATTTCCCGAGGTAGTCCAGAACGGCTTGAGCTTCTTCGCGGGTCAGGAGTTCTTCGCAGATTTCGTCTTCTTCGGAGACCTTGGGGATTCGGATAAGTTCATTCAGCCCGACCGGAACCGCCTGGATGGTCTCGCAGAACTCAATGAAGTTCTTGATTGTCCGCATATCGTTGCGGGCGGTTATCGGCTTCACGTTGTCGAGGCGGTGTTCTTTGAATTGGTCTATGGTATCTGAGTCCACGTCTCTGAACTCGGTGTACCCGTTGTCGGTGAGCCAGTCCACGAATTGGCTGGTCGCGGTGTCGTAGTTGTATAGGGTCTTGTCGGTGACGTGTGAGCGTTTTTCTTTCAGGTAGCGAGTCTTGGCGTCGTGCGGCGGGATTGGTTTCAGTTCCATTGGCGCAAACCTCTGCTCACGGTACCCGAGCACGAAGCGTCTGTAAGGAGCGTAACCGCCCGAGGGCGTTAGCCCGAGCGGCGGGGCCGAGGGTTCAAATCCCTCCACCGGCTTTCTGCGACGACCAGACGCGAGGAGTGAAATCTACGACTGTGACGAAGGTCCAAAGCCGCTTCACCGGACGACGGTCACCGGAACGGGAGACCGGCGGAACACCTTCTGTGCGACGTTCCCAACCAGAAGCCGGTCGGCCAGGGACCCGCCGTGGCTCCCGAGTACGACCGCGTCGTACTCCCCGACACGGTTCAGGATCGCCCGTGCCGGATGGCCGAACTCGACCTCGGTGTCGACCTCGACACCGTACTCGGCGGCGAGTTCCCTGGCGGGAGCGAACACCGCCCCGGCACGCTCCCGGGCGGCACTGTCGGGGTCGTCCTCGAGGGCCAGCCCCGTCGCTTCGCCGCCCATCAGCGACGGACCGCCGACGACGTGCAGGACGGTCACCTCGGCGTCCGGGTGGTTCTCGAGGGCGTATTCGAGCGCGCGCCGGGCCATCTCCGAGTCGTCCATCGGGACGAGGATCCGGGAAACCATGTGAACACTACGGTCAGAGCACCGATAAAGGGGCGGACGGGCCGGGGCTCGGGGCCGGGGTCGGCACCGGCCCACCCACTCTTCGGGCGCCCGGGTGTGCCACAGGCTTACAATCCCCCCCTACGAAGTGGACGTGTCATGGAATACCACGACCCGGAGAAAGCACAGCAAGTCGCGAGCCGCGTGGAGGCGTTCATGGAGGAGGAGGTCCTCCCCCGCGAGCGGGAGGCGCTGCGGACCGGCAACCGCGTCTCGATGGACGAACTCGAGGAGTACTGGGAGATGGCCAAAGAGCGGGACATCTTCGCCCCGCAGGCGCCCACGGAGTACGGCGGGCAGGGGTTCGAGTTCCGGAACATGCTTCCCTCCTTCGAGCAGGTGGGCCGGTCGCTGTTCGGCGCGCTCGCCATCCGCGCGAACGCCCCCGACGAGGGGAACATGCACACGCTGGAGATCGGCGCCAACGAGCGCATCAAAGAGGAGTACCTCCGGCCGCTGGTCCAGGGCGAGAAGTGGAGCTGTTTCTCGATGACCGAGCCGATGAACGGCGGCGGGTCGGACCCGAAGATGCTCCAGACCACCGCCCACAAGGACGGCGACGAGTGGGTCATCAACGGCCACAAGTGGTGGTCCTCGCAGGCGAAGATCGCCGACTTCCTTCTGGTGTTCGCCCGCACGGACCACGATGCCCACCCCTACGAGGGCTCTTCGATCATCCTCGTGCCCAAGGATACTGATGGTGTCGAGATCGTCCGCAACTACGGGGTGCTGGGCGGGCACGGCGTCATGGAGACGGAGTTCGGCCACGCCGAGATCAAGTACGACAACGTCCGCGTCCCGGTCGAGAACACCATCGGCGAGGAGGGCGGCGGCTTCCGGCTCGCCCAGCTTCGGCTGGGTGGGGGCCGGCTGACCCACTGCATGCGCTACTCGGGGATGGCCGAGCGGGCGCTGGACATCGCCAAGGCCTACATGGCCGAGCGGGAGGCCTTCGGCGAGCCGCTGTCGAACAAGCAGGCGCTGCGCCACCGGATCGCCGACGCCGAGACGAAACTCCACGTCGCCCGGACGGCCTCCCGGCACGCCGCCCGCGAGCTCGACCGCAGCGACGCCCGCATCGAGGTCGCGATGGCCAAGACCTTCACCGCGAACGTCACAAACGAGATCATCGACCTGGCGGTGCAGTGCTGTGGCGGCAACGGGATCGCCAAGGACCTGCCGCTGGCGCACTTCTACGAGGACGTGCGCGCGTTCCGGATCTTCGACGGCGCCGACGAGGTCCACCGTCGCACCATCGCCCGTGACGCCTTCGAGGACCTCAAGACCGAGGAGGTCGAGCACGTCCTCCGGTTCGACCCGCCCCAGAGCCGGACGGCCGCCGCCGACGACGACTGACCGGGCAGCCGACGACCGGTCAGCATTCGCCCGCCACGCCCGTGCCGAGGCGGGGACGGTCCGTGTGATCGTCCCGCAAATGAAAAGCGCGGTTTGAGCTTACGTTGCTCCTTTGATATGCCCCCGGGAACGTGTACGTATGCACTCGAACGAGTCCAGGGGCCGCCCGGCCGGGAGCGTCGAACGCGCCGGCGGACGGCCCGGCGGCGCGTCGGTCGACACCGAGGACGTCCACCTCCGGAACTACGACCCCTTCAGCGAGTACGACCTCACGGTGACGGTCAGCGACGAGAGCGGCAGACGGGTGTTCCGGCGGCGCTACTACTTCCAGCCGGGCGAGGTCGAAAGCGAGCGCGGCCTGCTCGAGCCCGGGACCTACGAGGTGACCGTCGAACTCGACAACCGCCGGCGCGAGACCGCGACCTGCCGCGTCGGGCCGGACCCGGACCGGACGGTCCACGTCGAACTCGGCAACGGCACCGTCAGCGTCACCGAGGGGCTGTACGGCTGACCCCGGACCGGGATGGCCCGCTCCGTAGCGGAGTGCTACGACCCCCGGAGCGACGGCGCCGTCGACGGCCGGCGAACCAGCCACAGCCCGAGGCCGCCGGCGGCTCCGAGCAGCCCCAGCAGGCGCTCGAACCCCGGCGAGAGCGCCAGCGCGACGGCCGCGAGCAGGGCCGCGCCCGCGAGCGCCGGGGCCGGCGAGCGGGTGTCGGCGCGGCCGGCGTCGGTGGTGTCGGAGGTCCGGCGCTCCGCGCCGAGCCGCCGGCCGAGCGCGAGCAGCGTCCCGAGCACGGCGAGCCCGAGCAGGACGCCGGCGACCACGTCCACGAGGTAGTGCACGCCGATGACGACCCGCGAGAGCGCGACCGTCGTCACGACCGCCGCGGCGGCGGCGTAGCGCAGCCGGCGCGTCCCCGCCCGGAGGAGCACCGCCATCCCGCCGTAGACCGCCGTCGCCGCCGTCGCGTGCCCGCTGGGGAAGCCGTAGCCGTCGGCGGTCACCATCGCCTCGTAGACCGGCGACGCTGCCGGCGGGAGCCACGCGGGCAGGACGGCCGTCCCCGCGCCGGGCGGACGGGGAAACGCGAAGGCGGACTTGAGGGCAGCGGCGGCCGCGTAGGACCCGACTGCCAGCGCCAGCAACAACAGACAGTCGCGGAACGGCATCGGAGTGAATCCCGGAGCCGCGCCGCCGCGTGCCCGCCAGTAGAGAGCCCCGATGGCGAGCAGCAGAAACCACATGTCCCCGAGCTGGGTGAGGAGGCCGCCGGCGGCGACGACCGCGTCGGGAAGCGAACCGGCGAACTCGACGCCACCGATACCACGAGTCACGCCCGCCGGTCGCCCGCGCACAGACTAAGCGCTGTTGTTCCCGGCGCGGTTGTTCCAGGCTCCTGCCGTTACCCCGGTGTCGCCGCTCCTGGGCCGGTGTCGTCCGAAAAAACGGGCTCCCGTCGGTCAGCTTTCGCCGCGAGGTGCCTGCCGGGGCTTCGGTCAGTCGATGTGGCCTTCTTCGCGCAGCTGGGCGGCGTCCTTGCTGTCGTAGCGCCACTCGATGTTGGCCTTCTCGTCCTGCCAGTCCCACGGCTCGACGAGGACGATGTCGTCCTCCTCGATCCAGGTCCGGTACTTCATGCGGCCGGGGATCCGCCCCATCCGCTCTTTCCCGTCCTCGCAGCGGACGCGGACGTGGTTCCCGCCGTCGTGGCGGGTCACGACCGCGAACAGCTCGTCGTCGTTGGGCATCCGGAGGTTCCGGCGCCCGTCTGTTTCACTCACACCTCAAGTAAGTGACGGCGTGGGATAAACACTCCGTAATCCGCGGTAGCGTGTCACACGTCTGAGAGTAACTGTGGCCGGCGGGTCCGTGCGGGAGCTTGTCCGGGCCCGTCCGTGATGGCCGCGCTGAGCGGGTCCGGTCGGCGGGCCCTCGCTCAGCCGGTCACGTCCGCAGGGATGGCGTCGGCGGCCTCGACGAGACGGTCGGGCGCGAGCGGAAAGAGCGTCTCGGGGGTTCCGGCGGCGGCCCACACCTCCTCGTGGGAGAGCAGCGTCTCGTCGATGAGGACTTCAGGGTCGCCGTCGTGACAGAAGGGCGGGACGCCCCCGACGCTGTAGCCGGTCGCCTCGGTGACCTCCTCCGGGTCGGCCATCCGCACGTCCGCCGCGTCGAGGACGTCGGCCAGCCGCCCCTCGTCGACGCGGTTGGCGCCGCTCGTGACCACGACCACCGGCGTCCCGTCGGCGACGAAGACGAGGCTACTCGCGACCTGTGCGAGGTCACACCCGACCACGTCGGCGGCCTCGGCTGCGGTTTCGGTCCCTTCCGGGAACTCCTCGATGTCGATCTGGAGGCCGTACCGCTCCGTTGCCTGGCGTCCGAACTCGGCGGCGCGCTCGTCCATGGGGACACCATCCGCCGCCGGTAAAAGAAGGCTACTCTCCGGCCCGGCCGCGGTGTCTCGCGGGTCCTCGGTGGAGGGCCACAAGAGGGATAATCGGCCACGCCCTGACCGGACAGCATGTCACGAGGGGCCGGCGTCGACGGCCGCGACGAGCCCGCCCGGGACGGCGACGACCACGCCGAGTTGCTCTCCACGCTCGACTCCCACGACCTCGCGCTCGGGATGGACCTGGTGGAAGCCAGCGAGTCCGGCGCCTTCGAGTTCGAGCCCGACGCCGACCCGGCGGAGGCGTTCCCGCAGTCGGTCGCCAGCGGCGGCCCCACACCCACGGGTGTCATCCTCTGGACGCGGGTCCATCTCGAGGGCCGGCTCGCCCCGGACTCCGAGTACCACTGCCGGTTCAGTTACGACGGCGTCCCCTCCCGTCCCGGACGGTATCGGACCTTCCCCCGTCCGGACGACCACGCCGACTCGGTCCGTTTTGACGTACTCACCTGCCAGAACGACCTGAAGCAGCCTCGAAACAGCCAGATCCCGACTATGACCTCCTCATCGGTAACTTCGAAGTGGTCGAATCAGGGACAACGGTCGTGTGTAGCGACGGGGAAGAATACGTAGCCGATGGCCCCTCCGTTTCGAGTCTGATGTCCGAAACAGGGTATGACGACACCCCCGGGTACGAAGGTGCTGTCGCCGGCAAGACGCTTCCGTCAGCACTCGAAGCTTGGCGAGCCACCCCGATACCCATGAACTGATTTCCCCGTGCCGTTGTGTAGAGAGTAACTGTTCTTTGATGCAAACATCCCCCCTGTCTCGAGTAGCTACCGGGACCTCACCTCGCCGGAGGGAGGGGGTGCCAACCGTTCTGTGACACTCCCATCCGTATCTGAACTGTGAGTACGTACGTCAACGGCGGTTTCTCGTGGCTTCACTGACTGAAGCCAATCAGAACGCCTGGAACGGCACAACACCTATTGACACGACAGGAGATGCACCAATCATCGTGTCCGACGTGCGAGACCCCGAAGCCCTCGCAGACCTCTTGGGCGATGAGTGTGCGCGCACGATCCTTGTTGAAGCGAAGAGGGAGCCCCGCTCGGCGGAGGAGCTCAGCGACTTTGCAGGAGTTTCCGAACCGACGGTCTACCGGCGGCTGGAACGCCTCCGCGAGTACGATCTGGTTACCGAAGACATCCAGCCTGTCACCGACGGAAAGAATTACAAGCTCTATCGGACGGAACTCGACGGAATTGAACTCGACCTCAGCGAAGACGGCTTCGAGGTCACGGTCTCACGTCGGGAACGGATGGTCGACCGCTTCACACAGTTCGTAGAGGGAACCTGACATGCTCGATACGCCGCTCCAATTGATCGACCTCGAAACGCTACGAACAGTTCGGCAGGTGAGTGAGCTGATCCCTATGATCCTCGGACTGGCGATCAGTTACCTCGCCTACACCGCATACCGGCAAAACCGGAGTCGTCCGATGCTATACGTCGCAGCCGGGTTCGTGTTAGTACTGTTTGTTCAGCTTCCGCTGAGTCTGATACTGCTCTATCTGCTGGAGCTTCCAACTCCGGTTCTCAACAGCATCGTTCAGATACCCGAGTTCATCGGGCTAGGACTGATTCTCTACGGACTGTGGGTGCCGCGTCGGGACTGACCTGGCGGCTCACATCCGTGTCTATGACAGGTGGCCGAACGAGCACTAACCGTGTGTTATCGTCGATAAATTCTCGTGTGTAGCCCGGTTGAGGGGCGAGCAGACCAGGCGACCTCGGCGACATCAACACTGGCCTCAAGTGCATACCGGAGTCGTATAGATATTCCACATCTGGTGGGTGTCGACATTCTTGGGGAACTCCGTCCAGCAGCCCCAGCAGGATGTTAGCTTCAGCGAGTGAAGCCAGCAAAACCGCCCTTTTCTCATGCGTCCATATCTTCAGGTGTCGATGACCGAAGCAGATACCGACACCAACTTCGAACGAACCGCATCCCGGTCGGCCGATGACGACCGGCGAGCCGATCGCGGTGGAATCACGGGACACGTCGCCTCCGTGCTGTGGAATCGAACCGAGAATCGCCCCCGTGCACTCTGGCGGATCCTCGGAGTGTACGGCGCCTCGTTCGTGGGGATTTTCGTGCTCCCGGCGCTGGCGCTCGCGGGAACCGAACTCCCGCCGTCGGTGGCCGGAGCCGCCCAGAACCTCATCGCTGCCCTTACCGGGCTCCTCATGGCGGTTGGTGTCGCGAAGTACGTCGACCGGCGACCGTTGACCGACTACGGACTCGCGTTCAGCCCGTCGTTCCTGAAGGACTTCGGCGCTGGCAGCGTCATCGCCCTGGCGGGGATGGCGGTGGCACTCCCCGCGAGTCTGATCGCCGGGTGGGCGACCGTCTCCGAGGTGTTCTCGGGTGGCGTCGGTACGAACGTGTTGCCGTTTGCCGCCGCGTTCGGAGTGTACACCATCCAGTGGGCGTTTACAGCCTTCTGGGAAGAACTGGTCTTCCGGGGTATCATCCTGACGAGTGCCGTCGAAGGGTTCCAGAGTCGGTGGCTGTCCGACCGTGGCGCGGTCGTGGCAGGGGTGGTGGCGTCCTCGCTGATATTCAGTCTCGGGCACTTCCCGGGTACGCTGGAAAAGTTCGGATTCCGGCTGGCTTTAGGGCTCCTTCTCGGGGCCGCGTACGTGTGGACCGACTCGCTGGCGCTGCCGATCGGCCTTCACTTTCTGGTCAACTTCGCGATGAACAACATCTACGGCCTGTCGAACTTTCTTGAGGCTGCGGAAACAGCGATGCTGATCCGGCCGACGTTCACCGGCCCGGCACAGTTCGTAGGGGTGTACGGGGCAGTCAACGGCGCAGCGGTGCTCTGTGTCGCTGCGCTCACTGTCGGATACGTTGCCCTCCGGAACGGCGATCTTGGGTCGCGGCTGTCGTCGGCGTACCTACAGCGAGACTGACCCGAACAGCCACCCGCAACCGACGAGTGGTCGTAGCCACTGCCAGTTTCCGGCCCCGTGGAAATGGATCAGGGAGTACCAGTAGGAGCCGCGCCCGCCGGGAGAGGCCGGGTCAGCCCGTCTGCGTCCCCCCGGCGGGACGCGTGTACGTGACGCTGATGCGCGTGCTGGCGAGCTGCGCCCGGGTGACCGCATCCGCGGCGGCCTCGGCGGGCGTGCCGCCCTCGAGGTCCAGCGGCTCCTCGAGCGCGAAGGTGTCGAACAGCAGGGTGGTCTCCCGGCCCAGCGGCGGACAGGGGGGGTCGTATCCGGGCTCGGTGCCGGGCTGGCTGCTCTGTCTGGCCCCGTTCAGGCTATCGACCGTCGCCGTCCGCGGGACGCCCTCGGGGACCCGCTCGGTGTCCGCCGGGAGATTCCACAGCACCCAGAACAGCGGCTTGTTGAACACGCCCAGGTCGGCCTCGGCGACGACCGCGAGCGCCGCCGTCGGGTCGGGCGTCGACTCGACGGTCAGCGGCGGCGACACCCCCTCACCCTCGCAGGCGTACCGGTCGGGGAGCCGCCCGCCGTCGGTGAGCGCGGGGCTGGAGACGCTCAGGGGCGCCCCGCCGGACGCGCGGCGCTGGACACAGCCGGCCAGGCCCGCAAGCCCGCCGGTCGCCAGCCCCCCCAGCGCCGCCAGCAGCCGTCGGCGTCGCATACCTCAAGGAAGGGGCCGAACGGGTCCTGTCTTTCGCTTTCCTACCGCAGCCAGTCGAGAAGCATCCGGAACTCCTCGACCATTCCGTCGACGACCTGCATCGGCCGGAAGCCGGCGTCGGGGTTCTCGGCGGGCTCGAACCCCCCCAGGTCCTCGCGGGGAACGGCCAGGACGCGGCCGGTGTTCACGCGACGGCCGTCCGCGTCGCTCACCTCGAGTAGCCGGACCGTGTCGTCACCCCCGCCGTTTCCGGCCGTGCCGACGACGCGGTAGACCCCCTCCGGGTAGTCGGCGTCGACGGGGCGGTAGTGGTCGTAGGGCTGTGGGTCGGGGTCGGACACACCCGCCGTTCGAGCGCCCGAGGGCAAAAACCGTCGGCCTCCGGCCGGCCCGGCCACAGAACCGACTTGTTGCTGGCCGCCCTATCCCTGCCGATGCCAGGCAACGCCGACCTCGGTGCGTTTGGCGAGAGCGACGACCCGGCCGACGACGCGCCGGCGGACGCGGCGGTCTGTACGGTCGCCACCCAGACCGAAACCTTCCAGCGTTGCCGCGAGGGCTTTTACCCCTGTCCGCGCTCGTACCCCCGAACCGACCGCGAGTTCGACTACATGGCTTTCTACCGAACGGCGCCCACCTCCGCCATCACCCACTACGCGCCAGTCACGGACCGCACGCTCGAACGGGCCGACGAGGCCGGCAGCGAGGGGGCGACGATGGACGACGGGGACTGGCGGGACCTGATCGAACCGTTCTCCGAGGAACGGGAGGTCGTGGTCTTCCACCTCGGTAACCTGGTCGCGCTCGACTCCCCGGTAGTCAACGACCTGACCGGCGTTCGGGGCGCGTGGTACCACACCGCCGGAGACCTCCGAGCGGCCGCGTCGCTGTCGGAACTCTCCGGGCGGGCAGAACGGACACCCTGAGCGTGACGCGACCGCGGTTCAGGGTCCGAGCCTGTCGCGGGCGCTACCGGCGAGGTAACCCGTCGCGCCGCCGAAGCCCGCGCCGATGCCGGCGCCAAAGGGGCCGAGCCGGCTGCCAAGCGCCGCACCGACGCTGGCACCCATCGACGCGCCACGCTTTGCGTGCTTGTCCTTCGACCGCTTGCAACAGGGCATACCCATGGGTAGGGCTGGACGCTCAAAACGGTTCGGCCGCGGCGGCCGGGGCCGGGCGGTCGGCCCGGCGGTCAGGGGCCAGTTCCTCCGCGTGGGCCGGTGCGCACGAGCAGGGGTGTTACTCCCCGGAGTTGACGAACAGGACGACGAGTGCGAGAGCCGAGGTCGCTGCGAACAGCGGAAACGGGTTCCCGGTCTGTCCCGTGTAGTAGGTGGCACCCAGCACCGCCAGGATCCCCAACAGGGACGCTCCGACCTCGACACGCCTGTCGACGGCAACCGTCGGGAGGGCAGTTTCGGACATCGGATCGGGCCTGACGTGTCGGTGGTTTAGCAGTTGCCCTTTCCCGGCGGCGTGTGGGTCCTTGCCGCCCGAGCCAGCCCGCGCAGTAGATGGCCCCGCGGCATCTGAACCGTTTTGTCCGTCCGGGCCAACCCCAGGTATGCACATCCTGGTGACCGGCGGCAACGGCTTCATCGGGCGGCAGGTCTGCCGGCGGGCCGTCGAGGCGGGCCACGAGGTGACCAGCGTCGCCCGCAGCGGACCGCCCGACCCCGGCAAGCGCGGGGACTGGGCCGACGACGTGGCCTGGATCGCGGCCGACGTCTTCTCCCCACACGAGTACCGCGAGCACCTCCGGGGGGTGGACAGCGTCGTCCACTCCATCGGGATCATCGCCGAGCAGCCGGGGGCGGGCGTGACATTCGAGCGGGTCAACGGCGACGCGGGCATCCTTGTCGCGCTGGAGGCCGAGCGGGCGGGCGTCGACCGCTTCGTCTACGTCTCCTCCTCGACGACCCCGCCGACGGTCAGAAGGGCCTACATCGAGGCCAAGCGCCGCGCCGAGGCCGCCGTCGAGGGGCTGGACATGGAGACTGTCGTCCTCCGGCCCGGCCCCGTCTACGGCCCCGACCAGCCACACTTCCCGCCCGTCCTGAACCGCCTGCTCGCCGCCGTCGGGCGCTTCGAAGTCGTCGCCGGACAGTTCGGCGACGACCGGCCGCTGTCGGTCGAGACGGTCGGCCGGGCCACCTACGCCTGCGCCGTCGGGGACGAGGTCGAGGGCCGCCTCGACGGCCCTGACATCGCCGCCTACCGGTGACCGAGTCGCCCGGTCACTCGGGAAAGAACCGCCCGTGGAAGCCGAAGGGATGGTGGTGCGGGAGCGGGGCGCGGGCCAGTTCCTCCAGCGTGCGGGCGTCGAAGACCAGCAGCATCGACCGCTCGGCGTCGACGTCGAGCGCGGGCGCGAGCACGACGCCGCGGTCCTCGTCGTCTCCCCAGTCCTCGTCGTCTGCCTCGCCGTCGGCGGCGTCGCCGTCCCCCGGACCACCCTCGACGGGGTCGCCGGCCTCGGGGTGACGAACCACTCGCGGTTCCTCGACGTAGACCCCGCGCTCCCACCATTCGCGGGCGCTGCCGGTCTTCGTGTCGACCTTCACGAGGCCGTTCGCGCCCTCGCGGTCGGTCGCCTGCCCGTAGGCGTAGCGGTACTCGCGGGCCCGGACAGCGCGGGGGACCGTCGGGAGTTCCATCCCGCCGTCGTAGAGCCGTTCGCGGGTGACCGCGCCGCCTGAATCCCCGCCGGATCCGTCGCCCCCGCCGGGGTCGACCCGGTAGCGGGCCAGCCGGCCCGCCGGCACTCCCGGAAAGCCCTCCGCCTCGAGGGTGTCAAGCGCGAGCGCGTCGACGATGCCGTCGTCCTCGAAGTCGACGATGTCGAGAACGGTCTCGGAACCGTCCTCGTAGGCGTTGACCGCGTGGAAGCTGAAGGCGTTGGGAGCCGGGACCGCGCGTACGTCGCCGGTCTCGCGGTCGACGAGCAGGACCCGCGCCCCGCTCTCGGGGCGCCAGTCCAGCATCTCGAAAAAGCCCTCCGTGAACGGGGAGAGCGCCCGGAGGATGGCGATCCGCAGCGGCGTCTCCACGAGCACCACGTGGTCGGCGGTGACCGCGCAGTCGTGGATGTAGGCGGGCTCGTCAGTGGGGATGGAAGCGACGAGTTCGCGCCGGCGCTCGCCGCGGGGGATGCGGTAGACGTGGTACTCGTGGGTCCGGCCGAAGGTGAGCCCGAAGCCGAAGAGGTCCCCCGAGCGGGGGTCCTCGCTGAGGTGGGCCGTCGTCATGTCGAGGTCGAGGCCGTCCTCGAAGGCGAAGTCGCCGCGGCTGTGGAGGCTCCCGGGGTCGAAGCTCACCCACCGGGGCACCTCCGTCAGCGCGACGTGCTCGCCGCCGATGCGGGCGACGTGGACGTTGGCGTTGTCGGTCGGTTCCGGGGGTCCGAGCCGGCGCAGCCACCCCAGGACCTTCCCCAGGCCGCGCTCGTCGGTCCCGAACTGCCCGGTCGCCTGCCCAGCCTGCGCGTCGGCGTAGGCCTCCGTGCGGAGAAAGCGGTTTGTGTACCGGACCTGGCCGTCCGCGAAGTCGTACTTCCGGAGCATCGCCAGCCCGTCGAACCAGTGGGTGAGCCGCTGACCGCCGGCGTCGAACTTTCCGGGCCCGTTGCGGACCAGCGAGCCCGACAGCCACTCCGGGATGGTGCCCTGGACCGGGAGCTGGTAGTTCTCGACCTCGGCATCCAGCGAGCGAAACCCCGGCATGAAGGCGGCGTCTGGCACGCGATCACCTGAGGGCGCCGGGCGTATAGCTGTGTGGGGAGTGGAACCGAAGTGCGTGTTGAGAAGTCCCGGGTCCGGGAGAGCCGAGCACAGCAAGAAAGCCCCCGGGCGCTCGTCGGCTGCGCCTCGCTGCGCTCCTCAGTCGCTTCGCTCCTTGCGGTGCTTGCTTCGTCTCGCTCGACGAGCGCCCGGCCCCTTTCAGTCCCGCCCGATACCACATACCTCCCCAGCCGACTGCGGTGTCTGCTCACGAGCCTCCGGCCCGTTCGCACGGGCCGAGGCGCCGCAGGCGCCTCGCGGCTCGCTCGCTCCGCTCCTCATCCCTCGCGCAGTGTCGTCGCGGCACGGGGCCGCGACAGCGCGCGCCCGATTCAACTGTCTAGATCGGGCGGGACTGAAAGGGGCCGCTCGCTCGGCGCCTGAGACGACGCAAGCACCGCAAGGAGCGAAAGCGACTGAGGAGCGCAGCGAGTCGCAATAGCCGAGCGAGCGGGGGCTTTCTTGCCGTACTCCATACTCTCGACAGCTGCATTGTTCGGCCGAATACCGGATCCGCCTCGACCCTCACTCCACCCGCGAGAGCGTCGCGTCGACGCCGTTGCCAGGCCGAAGCGTCGGCGTCACCGTCAGGTTCGAGAGCTGGTCCCGGGGAACATCGAGGTCGAAGTCCTTCACCAGCGTCGCAAGCGCGACCCGGGCGCCGTTGATAGCGAACCCGCGGCCGATACAGGAGTGGGGGCCGCTGGCGAAGGCGAAGTACGGGCCCTGGCCGCTCGGGTCGCGGTCGTCCCACCGCGAGGGGTCGAACTGCCGGGGGTTCTCGAAGTAGCGGCCGTCCCGGTGGACCGACCACTGGGGCATGAGCACGAGCGCCCCGTCGGGGACGTGGTACTCCCCGAGTAGCTGGTCGCCGTCGGCCTGCCGGAAGACCGACCAGGCCGGCGGGTACAGCCGCAGGGCCTCGGTGAACACCTTCCCCGTGTAGGTGAGGTCGGCGGCGTGCTCGTAGCCGGGCTCGTCGTCGCCGATGACCTCGCGGGCCTCGGCGCGGACCCGCTCTCGAATTTCGGGGTGCCAGGACAGCAGCGTCTGGGTGTAGGTCGTCCCCAGCGCCGTCGTCTCGTGGCCGGCGATCAGGAAGGTGACGACCTGGTCCCGGAGGTGGTTCTCGGGGTACTCGCGGTCGCCGGATTCCTCCGCCAGCATGAGGAAATCCAGCATGTCACTCGGCGGGCCGGCAGGGTCGCGCTCGGCCCGCTTGGTCTCGATGATCTCCTCGCCCATCCGGCGCAGGCTCGCGGCCATCTCCTCGGTCTCGTCGGGGAGGCGACGGGGGAACCACTCGGGGGTGACCGTCGTGGTCGAGATCTCGAACTCGACGGCCGCCTGCTTCATCAGTTCGTGGAGCTCGGCGGCACGGTCGGGACCGATGTCGACACCGAACAGGGCCTCCGTGGCCGCCCGGACCGTCACGCTCGTCATGTCGCGGTGCAGGTCCCGGTCGGGCTCGCCGGCCGCGACGGCGTCGTCCCACTCCCCGCGGAGCCGCGCCGCCCCCTCGCCGACGGCGTCGACGTAGGTCTCCAGCGGCCCGCTGCCAAAGCCCGGCGAGACCGCCGTCCGCTGGTCGCGCCAGAGCTCCCCCTCTGTCTGGACGAGCCCGTTCTCCGAGATGAGCGCCGCCGCGCCCGAGGCGGGCAGGCGGGTGAAATCGTCGACCTGGGCCATGGCCTCGTGACACAGGTCGGGGTTCGTCACGACGACGATGGAGGGGCCCGCCGGGACGTCCACCTCGGCGAGGTCGGCGTAGCGCGACTGGATCCCCTCCACGAAGCGGAGCGGGCTGCGCGCGAAGCGCAGGGCGTTGACGATGCCGGCCTCGGGCGGACGCGGGGGGCTGCGTCCCTGACTCATAGCCACTAGTACGGCTGTACGAAAATGACTGTTCGGGTCCGCGGGAAGGCGCGCGGACCGGGGCGTCGACGGCCCCGGGCTGGCCGGTCAGTCGACCATCCCCGCGACCAGCTCGCGGACGTGAGCGAGTTCGTCGGGGACGACCGTGTGGCCCATCCCCTCGTAGACCTCCTCGGTCACGTCGGCCCCGAGTGCCGCCAGCGCCTCGGCGGTTTCGTGGACGCGCTCGACGGGGATGTGCGGGTCGACGTCGCTACAGCCGAGGAAGGCGGGCGTCCCGTCCAGCGACCCCTCGTAGTCGAAGTCGGTGCCTTCCGGGCCGATCAGCCCGCCGGAGAGGGCGACGATACCGCCGTACCTGGTGGGGTTACGCGCCGCGTACTCGGTAGCGAGACACGCCCCCTGCGAGAAGCCGCCGACTGCGACGCGCTCGGTCGGGACGCCCGCCCCGGTGAGCCGCTCGGCTGTCCGGCCGACGGTGGCGAGCGCCCCGGAGAGGTAGGGCTCGTTCGAGTCGATTGGCGCCATGAAGGAGTTGGGGTACCAGGTGCCGCGGACGGCCTGTGGGGCGAGGTAGGCGACGCCGTCGACGTCGACCTGGCGGGCGATGTCGAGCATCGACTCCGCCCGCGCCCCGCGGCCGTGACAGAGCACCACGCCGGCGCGGGCGTCTTCGGGCTCGGCCCCGGCGGTCCGGACGGGCTGGCCGGCGTGTGGGTCGTCGGTCATCGCCGCTCCGCGTCGGCTGTCGGCTGGCGTGCGTGCATACCCCTCCGTCGGTCCGCGGGGGACAAAAGCGGGCCGTGACCCGCCCGTTACCGACCTGGAAGCCAGGTGGTAGGTCCCGGGAAACGCCCGCGAACGTCGGGAAGGCGGCGTGTAAGCACGACCCACGGGGCGAACGATTCCGTAGCTTTATTCGGGTCGCTGAACTGGAGAGGGTACATGGCGCGTCAACGGGCGGAGCAGGCCGGACTACACGAGGAATTCCCCGACCCGGCGGCCGCACCGAACGTGACGTACGAGCCGACGTTCGCCGAGCTCCGCGAGTTCGCCGAGCACGACGAGACGACCACGGAGTTCGGGAGCCCGGCCTACGTCAGCGAGCAGAAGTCCCGCAGCGCCGACCGCACGAAAAACCTCGTCGACCACGAGTTCGACGAGGCCGACTGGGACGCCATCGACGCGGCGCTCGAGGTGGCGGACGAACGCGACCTGGTCTGCCTCGACCGGCAGGTCGGCCGCCACCACGAGACCTCCTTCGTCTGCCGGCTCTTCGTCCCCCGCGAGTTCGCCCGGATCGCCCTGGCCTGGGGGAAGCTCATGGAGCCCGCGCCAGAGGGCGCCGAGCCGGACTTCCAGACGCTCCAGCTTCCCGAGTGGGAGAAGCGGCGTATCCGCGTACTCCCCGAGGCCGGACTGACCTTCGTGCTCGGCAGCGACTACACCGGCGAGGCCAAGAAGTCCTTCCTCCGGCTGTACATGTACCGCGCGAAACAGCGGGGTGGACTGGGGATCCACGCCGGCACGAAGCGGCTGTTCATCGACCACGAGACCGACGACGGCGACGAGGAGGGGAACGGTGACGACGGCCTGACCACGGTCGGGCAGGCCTTCCTCGGGCTGTCGGCGACCGGCAAGTCGACGCTGACCGGCCACCGCTGCTGGCTCGACGACCCCGAAGGGGCGGAGATGCTCCAGGACGACGTCTGTGCCCTGCTGCCGGACGGGACCGTGGCCGGCAGCGAGGGCGCGGGGCTGTACATCAAGACCATCGGGCTCGACCGGGAGGAACAGCCAGCCCTCTACGACGCCGCCACCGATGACTCGGCGGTCTTCGAGAACGTCGACGTCGCCCCGGACGGCAGCGTCGACTTCGACGACGGCTCGCTCACCACGAACGGCCGGGCGGTCATCCGGCGAGCGTGTCTGGACAGCGCGAGCGCGGACATCGACCTCGACCGGCTCGACCAGCTGTTCTTTATTACGCGCAACCCCCTGATGCCGCCGGTCGCCCGGCTGGACGACCGCCAGGCTGCCGTCGCCTTCATGCTCGGTGAATCGATCCAGACCAGCGCCGGCGACCCCGACGCCGCCGGCGAGGCCATCCGCGTGGTCGGGACCAACCCCTTCATCGTCGGCCCGGAGGGCGAGGAGGGTAACCGCTTCTACGAGCTGGTCCGGGACAACGACATCGAGACCTTCCTGATCAACACCGGCCACGTCGGGCCCGGGGAGGCGGACATCGGCGTCGAGGACTCGGTGAACATCCTCACCAGCGTCGCCCGCGACGAGGTCGACTGGCGGGCAGACGACCGCTTCGGCTTCGAGGTACCCGAGGACGTCCCCGGCGTCCCCGTCGGGGAGCTGTACCCGCCCGACCACTACGACGAGTTCACCGCCGAGCTCGCCGACCTCCGGGCCGAGCGTCGCGCCTACCTCGCGCAGTTCGAGACGCTTGCCCAGGAGATCCGCGAGGCCGTCTACTGACGGACTGGTACACTTTTACTCCCCCGGACCGACCCCCGGGTATGGGTTCGTACGCGCCCGGTCGGCCGCGCCGCGCCGGGACACGGGAGTGGGTGAGCGGCCGTGGATGAGGACGACCTGGGGCTCGTCGCGGAGTCGCTGACCGAGGCGACCGCCGCGGAGTTCGCCGCCCGCGTCGAGTCACAGGCCGCGGACCTGAAGCGGGCCATCGCGGCCGGCGAGTTCGACAGCCCCGGCTTCGCTGTCGGGCTGGAAATGGAGGTCTACGCCGTCGACGGCGACGGGCGGCTGGCGCCGCTCCCCGACCGGGTGTTCGAGGGGGGAGCGAACAAGGAACTCGGCCTGCACAACGCGGAGCTGAACACCGACCCCGACCCCCTCGACGCGGCGGGACTGGCCGCACAGGCCGAGGAGATCCGCGAGCGGACCCAGCGGGCCCGCGAGGGGGCCGACGAGGCCGGGCTGGAGCTGGTGCTGGACGCGATGTGGACGGTGCCGCCGGCGGAGGGTAGCCGGGCGTACCTCGAGGCGACCCGCGACCACGGAGCTGGCACCGGTCCGGAGGGCGAGACCGACGGGACAGGCGAGGCAAGCGAGCCGGACGCGCCGACCGCGGTCCCCGAGAACATGCGCCCGGACCCGCGGTATCTCGCCATCGACGCCGACATCCGGGAGGCGGCCGGCGGCGACCTCCCCTTCGCCGTTCCGGGCGCCGACACGGCCTTCCCGAGTATCCTCTTCGAGTCGCTGGCCACCTCGATCCAGCCCCACCTCCAGATTCCCGACGCCGGGGCCTTTCCCGACTACTACAACGCCGCCATCCGCACGCTCGGGCCCGTGCTCGCGCTGTCGGCGAACTCCCCGTTTCTCCCGCCGGACCTCTATACCGACGCCGACGACCCCGAGGGGCTGGTCGCCGAAACGCCCCACGAACTCCGGATCGAGGTGTTCGAGCAGTCGGTCAACCACACGCCCTCGCCGAAGGTTCGCGTGCCGAGCGATATCGCGGACGCCGGAGAGACCGCCGACCGCGTGGTCGCCGACGACCTGGTCGCTCCCTTCCTGCGGGAATGGCTGGAAGACGGCGAGCGGGCGGGGCTGGAGGACGACCTCTGGGAGTTCACCCACAAGCGCTCGACGTACTGGCGGTGGCTCCGGTGTGTGGCGGGCGGCCAGCCGGTCGGCGGCGGCGACGAGCGCTCGCTGCGCATCGAGTACCGCCCCATCCCCACCCAGCCGACGGTCAGGGACGTGGTCGGGATGCAGGCGCTCACGGCCGGGCTGGTCCGCGGGCTGGTCGCGGCCGACCACCCCATCGCCGAGCTCCCCTGGTCGGCCGCCGAAGAATCCTTCTACAACGCCGTCAGCGACGGGATCCGCGCGGACCTCGCCTGGGTGACCGCGGGCGGCGAGCGCACTGGAAATGCCGACCTGATATTCGACGAGGTGTTCGCCCACGCCCGTCGCGGGCTCCGGGAGGCCGGCCTCCCGGAAGAGGGGATCGAGTTCTACCTCGAACCGGTCGAGGCTCGCCGGTACGCCGCGATGGCGCCGAGCGACTGGAAGAAGCGGGCGGTCCGCGACCGGCTGGCCGAGGGCGCCGACCTCGCCGGAGCCATCACCGGCATGCAGCGGGAGTACATCCGGCTGAGCCGGGAGACCGAGACCTTCGCGGAGTGGCTGTAGCGAGGCCGGGCTGTGGCCGCCCGGGCAGCCACGGGTCAGTACACCCGCGTTCCGTCGGGGATGGAACGCTCGGGCTGGAGGTGGACGACGTCCCCGTCAGCGTCGTCGACGCCCACCACGAGACACTGGCTCTCGAAGCCCGCGATGGTCACCGTTCCGAGGTTGACGACTGCGACGACCTGCCGGCCCTCCAGGTCGGCCCGGCTGTAGTTGTCGGTCAGCCCCGCCGCGGACTGCCGGACCTCCGCGCCGAAGTCGACTTCCAGTTTGTAGACGTCCTTGCGGGCCTCGGGGAACTCCCGGACGGAGCGGACGGTGCCGACGCGCATCTCCACGTCCTCCAGGAACCGTGCGGGGTCGATGTCGGGTTCGTCGATGCCCATGACGGGGGGCGGACCGGCGGGGGCTTGTGCCCGACGGTTCCGGGCCGTCGCCGGCCGCCGCCGGGAGCCCGCTACTCCGCCGGCCGCACGCCCGTCCCCGCGTCGACCGCCCGCAGGTCTATCCGTCCGTCCACGACGGGGACCCCCTCGTAGGGGTCCTCTCCCAGCAGGAGCGCGCCGTCGAGGTCGGCGTAGTCACACAGCGGCGCGAGGTGACAGGCCGGTGCGATGGCCGCGTCGCTGGCGACCATGCAGCCGACCATCGTCTCGAGACCGTGGGCGTTCGCGGCCGCGACCTGTCGCGCTGCGGGTCGAAGCCCCCCGCACTTGCCGAGTTTCGTGACGACGATGTCGACCGCGTCCGCGACCGCGGGGACGTCCGCCGCGGTCACGCAGGACTCGTCGGCCGCCACGGGGAGGTGCCCGGCCTCCCGGACCTGCCGGAGCCCCGCCACCGTCGGGCAGGGCTGTTCGATGAACTCCACACCCTGGTCGGCCAGCCACGCCGCCATCTCGACGGCCCGCTGGGGTTCCCAGGCCTCGTTGGCGTCGACGCGCAGGCGCGTGTCGGGCGCGGCCTCCCGCACCGCGCGGACGCGGGCGCGGTCGTCCTCGGTGCCGACCTTCACTTTCAGCACCCCGAAGCCCGCATCGCTGGCGCGGGCGGCGCGGGCGGCCATCTCCTCCGGGTCCGCGATCCCCACGGTGTAGGAGGTCGGTGGGGCGGCCTCGGGGTCCAGCCCCCACCGGCGGTAGACCGGCTCGCCGGCCCGCTTTCCTGCGAGGTCGTGGACGGCCGCGGAGACGGCCGCCCGCGCCGCCGGAGCCTCGGGTGCCAGGTCGGCAAGCCGGCGGGCGATGGCCTGCTGTGCGTGTGGGTCGCCGGCCTCCTCGACGGCCGTCAGCAGGTCCGGGAGGGCCGCCTCGACGGAGTCGGGCGTCTCGCCGTAGTAGGTGGCGGGTGCGACGCCGCCGATACCGGTGTGTCGGCTGTCGGAGACCCGGACGACGACCGTCGTCGCGGTCTCGGTCGTCCCCCGCGAGATGGTGAAGTCGTCGGCGACGGGGCAGGTCGCCCGCTCGACCGCCGTCTCGAGGCTCATAGGAGGTCCTCGAAGGGGCCGGCCTTCGCCTCCGAGAGCCGGTCGAACTGGTCCGCGCTCAGGTCGACCGTCGCGGCCCGGAGGTTCTCCTCGAGTTGCTCGACGGTCCGGGCGCCGACGATGGGGGCGGTGACCTGGGGGTGCTCGAGCTGCCAGGCGATGGCCACCTGCGCGGGCGTCGCGCCGACCTCCTCCGCGACCGTCCGGACGACGTCGAGCGCGTCGAAGTTCTCCTCGGTCAGGTAGCGGTCCTCCCACCCCTCCGTGTCAGAGGCCGTCGCATCCCCGGGTACGCCGCCGTCGCGGTCGTACTTCCCGGTGAGAAAGCCCTGGGCGAGTGGGCTCCAGGAGGCGACGTCGAGCCCGCGCTCGCGACAGAAGTCCAGAAACTCCCCCTCGATCTCCCGGTTGACGACGTTGTACCGCGGTTGCGTGACCGAGAACTGTTCGAGCCCCTCGCGGTAGGCGATCCCGTTGGCACGGGCGATCCGCCAGGCGTTGGGAGCCAGCGTGGAGGCACCGAGGTGGTGGACCTTCCCCTCCTCGACGAGGGCGTTGAGCGAGCGCATCAGCTCGCGGGCGGGCGTCTCCTCGTCCCAGCGGTGGATGTAGAGGATGTCGATGTAGTCCGTCCGGAGCCGTTCGAGGCTGTACTGCACCTGCCGGCGGACGTGCTTGCGGTTGAGCCCGCCGGCGTTGGGGTCGTCGCCGGTCGGGAAGTAGACCTTCGAGGCGACGACGAACTCGTCGCGGTCGCGCCCGCGGAGCCACTTGCCGATCCAGCGCTCGCTCTCGCCGTCGCCGTAGACGTCGGCGGTGTCGATGAAGCGGCCGCCGGCGGCCGCGTAGGTGTCGAGCAGGTCGGCGGCGGTCTCCCGGTCGACCTCCAGCCGTCCCTGGTCGGTCTCGCGGGCGAACCGCCACGTTCCGAAGGCGATCTCGCTGACCTGCAGCCCCGTCCGCGTCATCGGGACCGCATCGAGTTGCAGGTCCATGCACGCAACACGCCCCCGCCCGAAATGAAGGTTCCCCGGGAGCCCCGCCTCGCTGGCGTCCTCAGGCCGGCTCGCTCCCGGGCGCCGCCTCGGCCGACTCGCCGCCACCTTCCCCGCGGCGGTGTCCGCCACCGCGGCGGAGCGCGAGCGCAGACAGGGCGAGCGCCCCCAGCCCGAGCAGCAGGTACGCGAGGTCGAGCAGCCAGCTCAGCCCGACCAGCGAGACCAGCGCCGGCAGCGCCAGCCCGACGGCGAGCCCGCCCCACAGGGAGTCGTAGCCCGCACGGTCAAGCAGCCAGGTACCGGTCAGGATGGCCCCGTAGACGAACCCGACCCACAGCAGCGGGAAGTAGACGAGCAGCCCGGCGATGCTCACCGGGATCCCGACGATGGTGATGGCGAGGGCGACGAGCACGGCCGGAATGCCGACGAGCGTCCCGAGGCCGACGCCGGCGCTGACCCCCGGCCGGCCGGTTCCGGTGTCGGTCACGCGCCGGGCGAACCGCGGAGCGCCGAGCAGGAGGGCGACCCCGAGCACGGCGTTGGTCAGAAAGGAGAGCAGGAAGCCCAGCGGCCAGGGGATCAGCGAGTCCCCGAGGTCGATACCCCCGACGAACGGGACGTCGACGTCCACGCTGACCCCGTCGACGCGCTCGGTGGTGCCGCCGACCGTCGCACCGTCGGCGATGTCGACCGTCTCGGCGTCGTATCTGACGTTCCCGCCGACCTGGGCGGTGGGACCGAGCGAGAACCGGTCGGCGCCGGCCGCGACGTCACCGTCGACAGACCCGTCGATGCTGACGTCGCCGGCCCCGGTCGACAGCGACCCGCCGACCCGGCCCGACTCGGTGACCGTCACCGCGCCCGCGGCCGCCTCGACGTCGCCCTCGACGGTCCCGCTTATCGTGACCGAGCCCGCCGCGACTTCGACGTCGCCGGTGACGGTCCCGGTGACCAGCACCGAGCCGGCGAAGCCGCTGAGGCTGCCGTCCAGCGTCCCCTCGACCACGACCGTCCCGCCGACGACCGAGATGTCGCCGGTCTGGGTCGTTCCCGGGGGGACGGTGACCGACCCGCCGACCTGCTGGGCGCCAGCCGCGACGGGGACGGTGGCGAGAGCGATGACGAGCACGACGGCCGGGAGCACGCGCCGGAGCGGACGGGCCATGGGACGTTCCCGTTGCGCTACACCGGACTCTGCCGTAAGTATAGGCGGCGTACACGCGGTATGGTTGAGATACTGGCGGAGGAGCACGCGGGCTCTTGGGGGGCCTCACGCGGATTTCGCGGTGTCGTCGAGGCGCCGACAGGCCGGCGACCGGGCGTGTCTTGAAGTGAGCGCGGCCGGAAGAGCTGGCATGGAACTGGTCAACACCGAGACGATCCCGGGCGAGGAGGTCGAGGAGACGCTGGGCATCGCGCGGGGCAACACCGTCGAGGCCCGCAACGTCGGCCGGGACATCACCCAGAGCATCCGCAATCTCGCGGGCGGCGAACTCAAGGCCTACTCCGAGCTGCTGACGAAGGCCCGCGACGAGGCGATCGCGCGGATGGAGGAGGACGCCCGGTCGATGGGTGCCGACGCCGTCGTCAACGTCCGCATGGAGACCTCCTCGATCGCCAACGCCGGCTCCGAGGTGATCGCCTACGGGACCGCGGTGACGTTAAAACAGCACAGCTACAGCGAGACCTCGTAGGTGATCCCCTCCCCGCCGCTGACCCGCAGGTCCTCGACGCGCTCCCGGGAGACATCGACGCCCAGCCCCGGCCCGTCGGGGACGGTCATCGCGCCGTCGGAGACCTCGAAGCGGTCCTCGACCACGTCGTCGGCGAGCGCGTAGTTAACCCGGTCCGGCGGCAGGTCCATCACCGGCGAGGCGGCGACGAAATGGAGGACTGCGGCGGTCTTGATCCCCAGGTCGAAACTCGAGTGGTGGGCCACCGAGACGTTTCCCTCGTCGAGCAGGCCCATCAGCTTCTTCGTGGGGAGGAGGCCGCCGACGGGGACCATGTCGACCACGGCCGCGTCGATAGCGTCCTCCCGGACGAGTTCGAAGAGGTTGCGGTCGTGGTAGGCGTCCTCGTTGACGCCGATAGGAGTCCGGAGCCGCTGGCGGAGGCGCTTGTACCCCCCGATGTTGTCCACCCGGAGGGGTTGCTCGAAGTACTGGAGGTAGACGCCCGCGTCCTCGAGGCGGGCGCCGGTCTCGACGGCCTCGCCGAAGCTCATCGTCTGGTTGCCGTCCAGCCGGAATTTGACGTCGCCGCCGACGGCCTCGTGCATCGCGGTCAGGCGTTCGACGTCCTGGTCGACGTCGAGTCCGCCTTTGGTCTTGAGGACCTCGAACCCCTCCTCGCGGGCCCACCGGGTCTGTGCCGCCGCCTCCTCGGGGTCAGTGATCCCCAGACAGTACGCCACGGGCACCTCGTCAGTCCGCTTGCCGCCCAGCAGCTGGTGGAGGGGGGCGCCTTTCTCCTTTGCGAGGGCGTCCCACATCGCCATCTCGACGCCGCCGACGTAGGGCGTGAGGTCGATGTAGGGGTACTCGAAGGCGTCGAGCACCGACTCGAGTTCCCAGACCTGCCGGCCAACGAGTTCTGGAGCGATGACGTGCTCGATGGCGGCCATCGCCACGTTGGGCTCAGGCCCGGCCATCGTCTCCCCCCAGCCGACGACCCCGTCGACGGTCTCGACGCGGACGACCAGCCGGAGGATCTCCTCGAAGGTGGTGTACCCCGCGACGTAGGGCGAGACGCCGTAGGGCTCGCTACGGGGCTCGATGTCGACCTCGACCGGTGTCGCCTCGACGCTCGCGATCTCCATGCGCACGCTGGTCGCGCTCGGATATTCATCCTGTCGGCTGCGTGGGTGCAGGCTGTCCCGCCGCTCCCGGCGTCACTCGCGGTTGTGCTCGTGGATCGCCCCGTACAGACCTGCGAGTTCGTCGGACAGGCGGTCGAACAGCTCGGTGCCTTTCTCGGCGGTCGCGAGAGTGGGGTCACCGATGGCGCCCGACTCGGAGTACTCGGTGAACTCCCGGTAGACCGCCAGCGGCCCGCCGACGAACAGGTCCTGGCGGGCCAGGTCGTAGTGCTCGTCCATTGCCGTCCCCGCGGCGCGGTCCATGTCGACCAGGTCGGGGTGGAGATGGAGCATGAGGGAGGTCTCGAACTCGCCGCCGTGGCCCGCCCCGCCGACCCCGGAGTCCCGTATCTCGTCGGCAAAACCCTCCGCGAGCGCGAAGTAGGTGAGACTGGACACCTCGGCCTGGGGGTGGTCGGCGCCGACGGATGCACGGACCGACTCGACGAGCGCCGCGTTCCCGCCGTGACCGTTCAGGAAGAGGAGGGCGTCGAAGTCGTTCTCGAGGGCGGCATCGGCGACCCCCTCCAGCAGCGTCGCCAGGTCCTCCCGCTCCAGGGAGACCGTCCCGCCGAAGGGCATGTGGTGTGGCGAGAGCCCGGTCCAGACCGGCGGGGTGACGAGGACGGGTGCGTCGGTCCGGGTCGCTCCCTCGTGTGCGACAGCGTCCGCGAGCAGCGTGTCCGTCGCCGTCGGGAGGTGGTGGCCGTGCTGTTCGAGGCTGCCGACAGGGACGACCAGAACGGACCCATCCTGTTCCGCGAGGTCGACGACCTCGCCGTAGGGGCGGGCCGCCCACGCGGTATCCGTGAGTTGCATGTCCGCCGGTAGCACCGACCGGGGCAAATAGCCTCCGGCACCTTCCGGGACAGCACTCGTATTCGTGACTATGATTCGGTACAGCAGGAAAGCCCCGAGGCGTTGCGGTCGCGCGCCTCGCTGCGCGCGCTCGCAGCGCTCACGTGCTTGCGTCAGCGTGCTTCCCGCAACGCCTCGCCCCTTTCAGTCCTACCCTCTGCTCGCGACTCACGCCACTCGCACTTTCGTTGCGCTTACTCCGCTCGCGCAACGCACGCCACGTACCTCCCCAGCCGATTCGCTCACTCGGTCACGGGACTCCCTCGCTCGCTCATCCCTCGCACAGTGTCGTCGCGGCCGGAGCCGCGACAGCGCGTGCCCACCGGTTCATTCTCGGAATCTGTCCAGCAAACACCACCACCGACACCTCACTCGATGGTTGCGACGACCTCGATCTCGACGCCGACGTCGACGGGGAATTCGCCCACCTCGACCGCACTCCGGGCCGGGAACGGCTCACTCATGTACTCGGCGTACACGTCGTTGACCGCGCCGTAGTCGTCCATGTCCCCGACGTAGACGGTGGCCGTCAGGACGTTGTCCAGCGAGGTGCCCGCGGCCTCTAAGACGGCGGCGATGTTCTCCAGGGTGAGCGCGGTCTGCTCGGCGATGTCGCCGTCGAGCACCTCGCCAGTCTCGGGGTCGATAGGGCCCTGGCCGGAGGTGTAGACGGTGTCGCCGTCCCGGACCGCCTGGGAGTAGGGGCCGATGCTCGCCGGTGCCTCGTCGGTGGTGATCTCCTCCATGCCCGGCCGGCCGGGCGCTCGCCACCTAACCCTGTCGGCGGCTGGCGGGGTCGCCCCTTCAGTGGCGTCCGGGTCGGTAGTTTGAGGTGCGTGGACTCGGTTCGGTGACCATGTCCGAGTCCGACAACGTGGCCGTCCTGCGGGAATCCATCGAGTACCACAACGACCCCGAGACCCGCGAGCGGTATCTCGACAGCTACAGCGAGGACCTCACCCTCCACGGCGCGGACGCCGACGGACTGGCGGAGCTGGCGGCGTTCTACCGGGCGGTCTGGGAGGCCATTCCGGACCTGACAGTCACCATCGAGGCCGTGATGGCCGAGGGCGACGAGGTGGCCGCGCGGTACTCCTGGGCGGGAACCCACGCCGAGACCGGTGAGGAGGTAGCTCTGGAGAGCGGCCTCACCTGGTACCGGTTCGAAGACGGACAGATCGTCGAGCGGTGGGTCGCCTCCGGGACCGGCGGGGCCATCGAGGACCTCATCGAGCCCTGAACCGGCCGGCCGCCGGCCACGGGTTACCACCGACGACCCGGCCGGACAGCGGGTTCCACTGGCGTGAAATCCTCGAGCAGAGACTCGCCCGGAGCCACCGCGTGTGAACACGGGCCACTGCTAGAGCTATATCACCGGCCGCCGTACAGATGTATAATGTCAATTGAATCACAAACTGCAGCTGTACAGCCCTCGCTCGTCGCGACCGTCACGACCGAGACGGTCCCGGGACACGAGGTCGTCGAGGTGCTCGGGATCGCCCGCGGGAACATCGTCAAGGCGCGGAACGTGGGGCGGGACATCACCCAGGGGATCAGGAATCTCGCCGGCGGCGAACTGAAGGCCTACTCGACGCTGCTCTCGCAGGCCCGCGACGAGGCGATCGAGCGGATGGAGGCCGACGCCGTCGAACGGGGCGGGGACGCCGTCGTCAACGTCCGCATGGAAACCTCGGAGATAACCAAGGGTGCCTCGGAGGTCATCGCCTACGGGACCGCCGTCCGGCTCGAGTAGCCGGGACAGCACCCGGACTGCGGTCACTGTCTGCGCTGTCTGTGCAGTCACTGTCTGCACTGTCTGTACAGTTCAGGCGCACGCCATCGCGCGTGGTTCAGGCTCGTGCTGCGTCGTTCGCGTCCGCGATCACCTTGTAGACGAAGCCGATGAGCCCCCCGAGGAGGGCCACGAAGCCAGCTAAGAACAGGGCCGCCGCGAGGAGTTGCCCGACGAGACCCGCACCGCCACCCCGGAGCGCCCAGTTGGCTCCGAACCACGCGCCCAGGATCAGCCCCACGTAGCCGCCGACCACGACGGCGTAGAGGACCGCCATCTCCCGACCGAGCGCGTACGCCAGGGCTTCCCGGGGCCCAACTGTTGCCATACTAACAGTATCGGGAGGGGACGGATGAATGTCGCGGTGATACCGGCGCCGCAGGCGAACAGCTCGCGGGTCGCCTCCAGCGCGTCGACCAGCTTGTCGACCTCCTCCCGCGTGTTGTGAGACCACCGTTTTCTCGTCGGGTCGCCGCCGGCGACCACTCCTCGAAAACCGTGGGCGAAAAAGCGACCCCTCGCTCCGCTCACGGCATCGCCGTTCGCGTTTCCGAGACCCTCACTCCGTTCGCGTCTCGCTCCGCTCGGGGTCGTCCAGTCAGGCGAACAGCTCGCGGGTCGCCTCCAGCGCGTCGACCAGCTTGTCGACCTCCTCCCGCGTGTTGTAGATGTAGAAGGAGGCCCGCGCGGAGGCGGCGACGCCGAGCTTGTCGTGCAGCGGCTGGGTGCAGTGGTCGCCGGCACGGACCGCGACGGCGAACTCGTTGAGGATCTCGGAGGTGTCGTGGGCGTGGACGTCACCGAGGTTGAAGGAGACCAGTGCCGCGCGGTCGTCGCCCGGCGGGCCGTACACGTCGACGTCCCCGAGCTCCTCGAGCCGGTCGTGGGCGTAGGCGGCGAGCTCCTCGCCGTGGCGGCGGACCCTGTCCATCCCGATGTCCTCGAGGTAATCGCAGGCCTCCGCGAGCGCGATCCCCTGGCAGATCGGGGGCGTGCCGGCCTCGAACTTCCAGGGGAGTTCGTGCCAGGTGGAGTCCTCGAAGGTCACCTTCGAGATCATCATCCCCCCGTAGAGGTACGGCTGCATCTCCTCGAGCAGGTGTTCCTTCCCGTAGAGGACACCGACGCCCGTCGGGCCGCACATCTTGTGCCCCGAGAAGGCGAAGAAGTCGGCGTCGATGTCCTGAACGTCGACGGGCATGTGTGGGACCGACTGGGCGCCGTCGACGAAACAGAGCGCGTCGTGGTCGTGGGCCAGGTCCGCGAGGTCGCCGACGGGATTCACGGTTCCGAGGGTGTTCGAGACGTGGACGACGCTGACCATCTCGGTGTCGTCGGTGACCAGCTCGCGGGCGTGGTCCATGTCCAGGTAGCCCTCGTCGTCGACCCGGATGTACTTCACCTCCGCGCCCGTCTTCTTGGCGATCTGCTGCCAGGTGACGAGCGCGGCGTGGTGTTCCATCTCCGTCATCACGACCTCGTCGCCCGGCCCCAGCTCCGCGAGCCCCCAGGCGTAGGCGACGGTGTTCATCGACTCGGTGGTGTTCTTCGTGAAGACGACCTCCTCGCGACCCTCGGCGCCGATGAACTCCGCCACGCGGTCGTGGGCCTCCTCGTAGGCGATCGAGGCCTCCTGGCTGAGCTGGTGGAGCCCGCGGTGGACGTTGGCGTTCGTCGTCCGGTAGTAGTCCGCGATGGTCTCGACGACCGGTTCCGGCGTCTGCGAGGTCGCGGCGTTGTCGAGATAGACGAGCTGTTCGCCGCCGAACTCCCGCTCGAGGATCGGGAAGTCCTCGCGTATCCGCTCGACGTCGAGCAGGTCTGAAGATTGCGCTCCCATTACCGGAACGACGGGCTCCACGACCAACATCATTTCGGTTCGCCGAAAAACAGTTTGTGGAACGCAAAGTGGCGACCCGCTCGAGGGGAACTCAGCGAAGCCCCCGCTGGCCTCACATCCAGAGCAACTGTGCGTGGCGCGTCCCGCCCAGGTCGAGGACGTTCTCCTCCTCGACGAAGCCGTGCTCGACGGCCAGCGAGACTGCCTCGGTGCCGACGATGTTGGCGGTCGTGCAGCTGGCGAGGCTGTTGACGACCTCCTGTTCGCTGGCCTCCTGCCCGCCGTAGAACTCCTCCTCGACGGTCAGCGACACCGTACCGTTCTCGAAGGACTCACCGAGGATGTCGGCGTCACAGACCGAGACCAGCAACCCCTCGTCGGTGTCGCGCTCGGTGAGCAAAAGCGTCATTCCAGCAGCCGCTCGTCGTCGCCGTCGACGAGCTGTTGTTCCTGTTCCTGGCGCAGCTCTTCGGCCTGCTCGGCGACTTCCTCGGCGCGTTCGTCTTCGCCCAGCGCCTCCAGGGCGACGGCTTTCTCCTCCAGCAGGTCGGCACTGCGGAAGCCGAGCCGCTGGGCGTTGTCGAAGGCGTTGACTGCGTCCTCGTGGAGGCCGCGCTCGTTGAGGAAGAAGCCGCGGTTGTACCACGCCTGGCCGAAGCGGGGGTCGAGTTCGACGGCCCGCTCGGCGTGCTCCAGGGCCTGCTCGGCCCGGCCGAACTCCCACAGCGCGTAGGCGAGGTTCGTCTCCGCGGCGGCGGCGTGTTCGGACTCGTCGTCGATGTCCAGCGCCTCCTCGTAGGCGCCGATGGCGGCGTCGTACTCCTCGAGTTCGGCGTGGGCGGCGCCCTTGTTCACCCAGGCTTCCTGCTCGACGAGGTCGTCCTCGGCGAAGTGGGCGACGCGCTCGAAGGTGTCGGCGGCCTGTTCGTGGCGGTTGATCCCCATGTACTCCAGGCCGACGTCCAGCAGCCGCTCGGGGTCGACCTGCTCGGCGACGACCTGCTCGCCGTCGAGCAGGTCAGTGAGGACGTGCGAGTCGACGGGGTCGACCTGGCCCGGGCCGGCGTCCAGCTCCGGAGGGTCGAGGTCGAAGGGGTCGTAGGGGTCGGAAAAGCCCTGCCCCTCCGAGAACTCGTGGTCGCGGTCCTCGTGTGGGTCGTCCATACCTCCGGTTCGGCAGGCGGAAGGTTAAGGGCTACGTCCCGAAGGTCCGGTATGCGACTGTTCGTCAGCGTCGACCTCGACGGGCTGGCCAGCCAGGTCCGGGCCGTCCAGGAGCAGTTCGAGGGGGCCGACGGGCTGAACTTCGTCGACCCCGGGCAGGCCCACGTCACGCTCAAGTTCCTCGGCGAGGTCGAGGAGGACCGCGCCGACGACCTGACCGACGAGCTGGTCGGGGCCGTCGCCGACAGCGGCGTCGGCCCCTTCACCGCCGAATTCGGCGGGCTGGGGGTGTTCCCGCACCTGGGGTACATCAGCGTCGTCTGGCTCGGGGTCCGGGAGGGCGGCGACGAGCTGACCCGGCTCCACGAGGCCATCGAGGACCGGACCGTCGCGATGGGCTTCGAGCCGGAGGAGCACGACTTCACGCCACACGTCACCCTCGCCCGGATGGAACACGCCGGCGGGAAGGACCTCGTCCAGGAGGTCGTCGAGACCCGGGACCCCGACGCGGGCCGGCTGGACGTCGACGAGATCCGCCTGACCGAGAGCGTGCTCACCGACGAGGGACCGGAGTACCGGACAGTCTCCGCTGTCCCCCTCTCACCGGGCGATCCGGGGTGACGCCGGAGCGGGTCCCGGACAGCTTTAGGGCGGCCAAAAACATCAACTTCGTGATAGTTAAGTGGGGAAGCGGGACTACCGTCAGGTATGGTCGTCCTCGAGAACGTGGTGGTGGTGTTTCTCGCCGGGCTCGCGACGGCGCTGGCGACGGGGCTGGGGGCGCTCCCGTTTTTCTTCTTCGACGACATCAGCTCGCGCTGGAACGTGGTTCTCTGGGGGCTGGCGTCGGGGATCATGGTCTCGGCGTCGGTGTTCGGGCTGGTCCAGGAGGGGCTCGCGGTCGTCGACGGGACGCTCGTGGACGCCGCGGTGGCCATCGGCCCCGGGCTCGCCGCCGGAGTCGTGCTCGTGGTCGTCGGCCACGAGCTGCTCGACCGGACGGAGGTCCACCCCACGGAGTACGAAGAGGCCGATTTCAAGAAGCTAGTGCTCATCCTCGGGATCCTGACGGTCCACAGCTTCCCGGAGGGGGTCGCGGTCGGGGTCTCCTTCGCGGAACTCGGGCTGGCAGGCGTACCGGACGGGGAGACCGTCGCCCTCCTGGGGCTGACGCTGCCGGTGCTGGCCGTCTTCATGACCGTCGCGATCTCCATCCACAACATCCCGGAGGGGGTGGCAGTGTCGATCCCGCTGCGGTCGATGGGCGTCAGCGAGTGGCGGATGGTCTGGTGGGCAGTCTTCTCGAGCCTGCCCCAGCCCGTCGGCGCAGTCATCGCCTACTACTTCGTGACGCTGGCCCGGGAGTTTCTCCCCTTCGGCTTCGGCTTCGCGGCCGGGGCGATGGTCTACCTCGTCGCGACCGAGTTCATCCCCGAGGCCCTCGAGGACGGGCGGGAACTCCCGCGGGGCGGCCGGCCCGAGCTGGCCGCGGGACTGGCCGTCGGGGTCGCACTGATGGTCCCGCTGGCGTTCGTCTGATAGTGATTGCTGTAACTGTTTACCGGTTCGACCGCCCGCAGTCGGGCGGTCGATACCGAAATGACTTACAGCAGTCACTATGACGCCGGGGATCAGAGGTCCGTCTCGATGACGTACCCCCAGCGCTCGTACCCGCGGCGTTCGTAGTAGTCGTGGACCGCCTCCCGGTTCAGCGGCGAGGCCAGCGCGACGCGGTCGCAGTCCCGCTCGCTCGCCCACTCCTCGACGAAGGCGAGCAGCGCGCTCCCGTGCCCCTCGCCGCGGCGAGGTTCGTCGACGACGAGGTCGTAGAGCCACGCGTGACGAACGTGATGGAGGTGGTCGGCCACGAGCACGCCGGCGACGCCGACCAGGTCCTCGCCGTCGAACCGCCCGAAGAGGCGGTACTCCTCCTCGCCGGTCCACGCCAGTATCTCCTCGGGGTCGGCGTCGGTCCACAGCTGCCGCAGTATCGGGACGGCCTCCCGGCGGTCGGACTCCGAGGTGAGTTCCCGGGTCGCCATGTCGGAGGCGGGGCGGCGGTCCGGAAGAGTGTGGGGGAGCAGCGGTACCACGGCACACGACCTGTCCGTGGGACCCGGGATACGCCCCGAGCCGCCGCGAGTCGGCGCGATGGTCGCGCTCGCCCTCGTCCGGGCTGGCCGAACGCCCGTGCGAAGGAACACACATTTAACCGACGACCGGAAAGGGGTGACCACTATGAGCAAGAAGTCGAAAGCCAAGAAGAAGCGGCTGGCGAAACTGGAGCGGCAGAACAACCGCGTCCCCGCGTGGGTCATGCTCAAGACCGACCGCGACGTGCAGCGCAACCCCAAGCGGCGCAACTGGCGGCGGAGTGACACCGACGAATGAGCGCCGGTGACTTCGAAGAGCGGGTCGTGACCGTCCCGCTCCGCGACGCGCGCGTCGAGGCCGGACACGAACAGGCAAACGCCGCGATGGGGATCATCCGCGAACACCTCGCCCAGCACTTCTCCGTCGAGGAGGAGGCGGTCAGGCTCGATCCCTCGATCAACAGCGCGGTCTGGGCGGAGTCGAGCCCGCCGCGCAAGCTTCGGGTACGTGCCGCCCGCTTCGACGAGGAGGGCGAGAGCGTGGTCGAAGCCGAAACCGCGGAGTAGGGCCCCCTGACACGTGCTCCGTGCCGCCTTCTCCGGGTCGTCGTACGTCGGTGTCTTCGCCAGAGCCACCGACGACTGCCTGCTCGTCCGGCCCGACATCGACGCCGGGCTGCGCGAGGACTGCGCCGAGGAGCTCGGCGTCCCGGCCGTCCCGACGACCGTCGGCGGCTCCGGAACTGTGGGCGCGCTCGCCGCGGGCAACGGGAACGGGCTGCTGGTGAGCAGCCGGGTCCGCGAGCGCGAGCGCCGGCGCATCGTCGACGCGGTCGACCTCCCGGTGACCGAGCTCCCGGGGCGGATCAACGCCGCCGGCAACGTCGTCGTCGCCACCGACGAGGGCGCCTACGTCCACCCCGAGCTCCCCCGCGAGGCGGTCGAGGCCGTCCGCGAGGGGCTGGATGTCCCCGTCGAGCGCGGCGACATCGCCGGCGTCAACACGGTCGGCACGGCGGCGGCCGCCACCTCGAAGGGCGTGCTCTGTCACCCCCGTGCGACCGACGAGGAACTCGACCGGCTGGAGGAGCTTCTGGGCGTGCCCGCCGACATCGGCACGATAAACTACGGCGCGCCGCTGGTGGGGTCGGGGCTGGTCGCCAACAGCCACGGCTACGTGGTCGGCGAGGAGACCACCGGGCCGGAGCTGGGCCGGATCGACAGCGCACTCGGCTACGCCGGGCCCTGAGCGCGGCGGCGGCGGGCGCTGGCGAGTGCGGACCGGCGGCCACGGTCCGGCCGGGACGCGTCGGCCCTGCAACTGGCGGTATGACAAGGCTCTTCTGACTCGGCACCCCACCCGTGCATATGGAAACGTACACGGTCAGCGGGCGGTGGCAGGCCCGCGACGGCTGGCAGTCCTTCGAGACGGAGATCCAGGCCGAGAACGAGGACGTGGCGACCGAGCACGCCTACGCCGAGTTCGGCTCGCGACACGGGCTCAAGCGCACGCAGATCGAAATAGAGGGGGTCCGGGCATGAGCCTGGGTGGTGGCGGCGGCCAGCAGGAACTCCAGGAGCTCGCCCAGCAGCTCGAGGCCATCGAGGAGCAACAGCAGGCCATCGAGGCCGAAATCGAGGGGCTCCAGACCCGCAAACAGGAGGTCGACGAGGCAATCGAGGCCATCAACAGCCTCGAGACGGATTCGACGGTGCAGGTCCCGCTGGGCGGGGGCGCCTACCTCCGGGCCACCATCGAGGACATCGACGAGGTGACGGTCGAACTCGGCGGCGGCTACGCGGCCGAGCGCGACCAGGACGGCGCGGTCGAGACCCTCGAATCCAAGAAGGAGACGCTGGACGACCGGATCGACGACCTGCGCTCGGAGGTGGCCGAACTCGAGTCCGAGAGCGAGGAACTCGAGCAGAAGGCCCAGCAGATGCAGGCCCAGCAGATGCAGCAGCTCCAGCAACAGCAGGACGAGTAGGCGATGTTCGACGGGCTCAAGGAGAAGCTCACGAGCTTCACGGAGGACGTCGAGGAGGACGCCGAGACCCGGGAAACCGAAGAGGGCAGCGATGCGGCCGACGACGACGGCGAGGCCGCCACGGCGGCCGAGCCGGCTCCCGAAGCCGGGTCCGCACCCGAAGGCGAACCGGCCGCCACGGAGCCGGCAGCAGCCGGCGCCGAGGCCACGCCCGGGGGAGAAGGTGAAGCCGCAGTCGTGGACGAGCCCGACGGCGGGACGGGGCCCGCGGGGGAGGCCGACCGCGAGGCCCCCGCCGATGCGGCTGCCGACGGCGACGCCGCGGACGAGGACGGGGGGCGCGGGCTGGCCGAGCGGGCGAAGCTGCTGGCGACCGGGAAGACCGTCATCGACGAGGACGACCTCCAGGCCCACCTCGATGAACTGGAGTTCGCGCTGTTGCGCTCGGACGTCGAGATGGAGGTCGCCCAGGAGATCCTCGACGGCGTCGAAGCAAATCTCGTGGGCGAGACGCGGCGCCGGCTCTCTTCGACCGGCAACCGGGTCCGGGACGCGCTCCGGGAGGCGCTGTACGACGTGATCAGCGTCGGGCAGTTCGACTTCGACAGCTACCTCGAGGCGGCCGAGAGGCCCGTGGTCATCGTGTTCACGGGCGTCAACGGCGTCGGCAAGACCACGACCATCGCCAAGCTGGCCCACTACCTGGAGCAGCGGGGCTTCTCGTCGGTGCTGGCCAACGGCGACACCTACCGCGCCGGCGCGAACGAGCAGCTCCAGGAACACGCCGACGCGCTGGGCAAGACCGTCATCTCCCACGAGAAGGGGTCGGACCCCGCGGCCGTCCTGTACGACGCCGTGGAGTACGCCGAGGCCAACGACGTGGACGTGGTGCTCGGGGACACGGCGGGCCGGCTGCACACGAGCGAGGGGCTGATGGACCAGCTCGCGAAGATCGACCGCGTGGTCGAGCCCGACCTCACGCTGTTCGTCGACGAGGCCGTCGCCGGCCAGGACGCCGTCAACCGCGCCCGGGAGTTCGACGAGGCCGCCGGGACGGACGGCTCGGTGCTCACGAAGGCCGACGCCGACCCGCAGGGCGGGGCCGCCATCTCCATCGCGTACGTGACCGGCAAGCCGATCCTCTTTCTGGGGACCGGCCAGGACTACGACGACCTCGAGCGCTTCGACCCAGAGGCGGTCGTCGACAGGCTGGTCGACTGACCGCCCTACCAGCCATTTTGACCGGTATCCCGGACGCGAACGTGTCCGGCCCGTGGTACGTGTCCGGCGAGCCCCGGGCTCTCCCGTCCAGCGCCGGGGCTGCGCGCGAAGCGAACCGGCAACACTCTCCGTAACGGCGGAAGTGGGGCGGTATTGGCCGTGAGGGGCGCGGTGAAGTGGCCGCGGGTGTGTGTCCCCACAAGCAGCGGCGACCGGCGGCTGCTTTGATATCATGAACACGGTCGAAGAATGGAAAGAGGAGAAACACCCGCTGGACGTCATCGAGGACGTCGAGACCTACGCCGAAGAGGGGATGTCCTTCGACGAGATCGAGGAGTACGCCGGCGACGGCGAGTGGGAGCGGCTCAAGTGGGCCGGGATGTACGCCCACGGCCGCCAGCGGGGCTACTTCATGCTCAGGACGAAGGTGCCCGGCGGCTACCTCACGCCCGAGCAGGCCGAAGTCATCGGTGAAGTGGCCGAGGAGTACGCCACCGCCCCGCCCGAGCACGGCGGCGAGGAACAGAACGAGATCTGGGGCGACGCCTTCCTGGACATCACGACCCGCCAGGACGTCCAGATGCACTGGATCGAGGTCGAGGACATGCCCGAGGTCTGGGACCGGTACGACGAGGTCGGGCTGACGACGGTCCAGGGCTGTGGCGACTCCGCGCGCAACGTGCTCGGCTGTCCGGCCGCGGGCCTCTCCGAGCACGAGGCCTTCGACGCCCAGCCCGTCGTGGACGCCGTGTCGGACTTCTTCACGAAAAACAGGGAGTACGCCAACCTCCCGCGGAAGTTCAAGCTGACCGTCACGGGCTGTACCCACGACTGCGGGCAGTCCCAGATCAACGACGTCGGGATGACCCCCGCGAAGAAGGAACTCGGCGGCGTCTCCGCGAGCAGCGCGAGCGGAGGCTCGTCGGAGGGTAGCTCCGACGGCGAGTGGCAGTACGGCTTCCACGTCCGGGTCGGCGGCGGGCTCTCGGACGGGCCGCGGATGGCCACGCCGATGGACGTCTTCGTCCCGCCGGCCGACGCCGTGGAGTTCTGTCGGGCCGTCGCCCAGACGTTCAAGGAACTGGGCGACCGCAATAACCGCGGCGTCTGCCGGATGCGGTATCTCGTCCAGCAGATGGGCACGGAGGCCTTCGAGGAGGCCGTCCGCGACCGGTGTGGCGTCGACCTCCCGTCCCGGGGTGTGGACCTCACCGAGGGGTACACCGGCGACCACGTCGGCGTCCACGACCAGCGCGAGGACGGCCTGAAGTACGTCGGCTTCAACGTCATCGCCGGCCGGATGGGCGGCGACGAGTTCGCCGCTGCGGCCCGCGCCGCAGAGAAGTACGGTACCGACGAGGCGTCGGTCCGTCTCGCGACCGACCAGAACTTCCTCGTCACTCACATCCCCGAGGAACGCGTCGGCGACCTGCTCGACGAGCCGTTCGCCCGGAAATACCGGCCCGACCCCGGCCCCTTCTCGCGGGGCGCGGTCGGCTGTACGGGTTCGGAGTTCTGCAACTACGGGATCATCGAGACGAAAAACCGCGTCCGGCGGTGGGCGAAGGCGCTCGACCGCCGGGTCGACACGCCCGAGGACCTCGACGTGGTGCGGATGCACATGTCCGGCTGCTCGGCCTCCTGTGCGCAACCGCAGATCGCGGACATCGGCTTCCGGGGCGAAACCGTACAGATCGACGACCCCGAAGGCACCACCAACGAGGAGGGGGACAATATCGTCGAGGGGATGGACTTCGGCCTCGGCGGCAGCCTCGGGACGGACAACGAGTTCCTCGACTGGGTAGAACACGCCGTCCCCGCGGACGCCGTCATCCCGGCCATCGAGGAGCTGTTCGGTGCCTACACCGAGAACCGGGAGGAGGGCGAGCGATTCTACGCCTGGTGTCGCCGCGTCGGCAACGACCGCCTGCGGTCGGTGATGGAGCGGGCCGACGCCAACGTCTCCGGCGGGGTGGCACATGGGGACTGACGAGCCCGAACTCGTCGAGGACGCCCCGGGAATGGGGCAACCCGGTGCGACCCGGAGCGAACAGGACGCGGCGGGGGCGGGCGCGGACTCGACGCCGGAGTCGGACCCGACGCCCGACCCGGGCCCGGCGACGGAGGCGGACCCGGCGGGGAGCGCGGACCGGCCCGGACGCGACGGACCGCTGCCGGGCGTCCCGGAGGCCGGCACGGACGGCCCCGGCGTCCCGCCCGTCTCCGGCGGGGACCGTACGAGCGACGCCACAGGGTCGATCCCGGCAAGCGGGGACCCCGGTGGCGAGAGGGCCACGAGCGGAGAGTGTAGCGACGACGGCTGTACCTGCGGCGCCGACGACCGTGGGAGCGCCGGCAACCACGTGGACGCCGGCGAGCGTGCCGGCAACCGCGGAAGCGCCGGCGGGCGCCCGGTGGCAGACGGTGCCGGCGCGGACGCCGCCGGCGGGACTCCAACGAATGTCACCGCGGACGGCGAGCTGACTGACCTGGAGTTCACCGAGCCACAGGAGGGGGTCAGCCAGGCGCTGCCCGGCGAGGAGCACGGCGACACCGACCGGCCGGACCGCCGGGTCGACGCGCCCGAGGGGGTCGACCTCGACACGCCGGGCTACGGCATCCGCGCGGAGATGAACGACATCGACGAGCCCGACGACAAGACGTGGTTCATGGAGCTGGATTCGGCCGTCATCGACGAGGGGCGGTGCATCCAGTGTGGCACCTGCGTCGCGGCCTGTCCCTCGGACTCCATCGGGATCGGCGACGACGACCTGCCCGAACTCGTGAAGATGTGCACCGGCTGCTCGCTGTGCTGGGACTTCTGTCCCCGCGGCGGGCTCCGCTACGAGCGCCAGTGGAAGATCACCGGCGGCGAGGACAACGTCAAGGGCGCGGGTGACCCCATCACGGAGTTCTCCGCCCGGGTCGAGGACGACTGGCGCCACAGCTCCCAGGACGGCGGCGCCGTCACGGGTATCCTCATCCGGCTGATGGAGGCCGGAGCGATCGACGGCGCGCTGATCGCCACCGAATCCGAAGACGATCCCTGGAAAGCAGAGGGCTTCATGGCCACTTCCCCCGAGGAGCTGGTCGAGAACACCGGCACCATCTACAGCCAGACGATGGCGCTCGGCCATCTGGACTTCTCGCAGTGGGAGGACAAGTTCGAGAAACCCTGGGCGGAGGTGTCGCTGGCGCTCGTGGGCACTCCCTGCGAGATCGAGGGGATCCGCGCCCTGCAGGACTTCGAGTGGGAGTACGGCTCCCAGGAGGCGGGCGTGCGCGCCATCGACTACACGATCGCGCTGATGTGTACGAAGAATTTCAACTACGAGCAGCTCGTCGGCGAGCAACTGGAGGAGAAACGCGGGATCGACATCGACGAGGTCGGCAAGATGGACGTCCTCCACGGGAAGCTGATGGTCGACGACCGCGACGGCAACAGGATCCTCACCGAGGACATCGAGCACTTCCACGACGCCGCACTCAAGGGGTGTGACGAGTGCGCCGACTTCACCGGCTTCTGTGCCGACCTCACCGTCGGCTCCGTCGGGTCGAGCGAGGAGTACTCCTCGGTCATCGTCCGCACCGAGCGGGGACTGAAGGCGTGGGAGCTTGCCGAGCCAGTCCTCGACTACCACGACCTGGAGGACCGCTCGGCGGTCGGGAAGCTCCAGGGCTGGGACAAGAAGAAGGCCTTCGAGGCGCTGGAGCGGCCCTTCGACCCCGACGCCCCTCGCTTCATCGACTACACCGACCACGTCGACCACTACGGCGGCGAACCCACCCCCCACGAGGCCGACCACTGACGGTGCGGGGGCCCGGCTCTCCGGGCGCACGGCCGCCGCGTCCGAGAGAAAGCCTTTACCGCGGGACTCGCGTAGCCTCCTGCAAATGGTACTCGACGATCTCGGCTCCTCGCTCCGGAGCACTCTCGACGACCTCCGCGGCAAGTCGCGGATCTCCGAGGAGGACGTCGAGGACGTGGTCAGGGAGATCCAGCGCTCGCTGATCCAGGCCGACGTGGACATCGCGCTGGTCCAGGACCTCTCGGACAGCATCAAGAGCCGCGCGCTGGACGAGGAACCGCCCGCCGGCACCACGCCCCGTGACTGGGTGTTGCGGATCGTCTACGAGGAGCTGGTGGAGCTGGTCGGCGAGTCGACCGAGCTCCCCCTGGAGCAACAGACGGTCATGCTCGCCGGCCTCTACGGCTCGGGGAAGACCACCACCGCCGCCAAGATGGCGTGGTGGTTCTCGAAGAAGGGGCTCCGACCGGCGGTCATCCAGACCGACACCGACCGCCCGGGCGCCTACGACCAGGCGAAGCAGATGGCCGAGAACGCCGAGGTCGACTTCTACGGGGACCCCGACGAGGAGGACCCCGTCGCCATCGCCGAGGCGGGGATGGAAGCCACGGGGGACGCCGACGTGCGCATCGTCGACACCGCCGGCCGCGACGGCCTCAACGAGGAACTGATCGCCCAGATCGAGCGGATCGACGCTGCAGTGAACCCCGACCGGAATCTGCTGGTGGTCGACGCCGCGATGGGCCAGTCCGCCAAGGAGCAGGCCCAGGAGTTCGAGGAGGCCATCGGCATCGACGGCGTCGCGATCACCAAGCTCGACGGGACCGCCAAGGGCGGGGGCGCGCTCGCGGCGGTCAACGAGACCGACTCCACCATCGCCTTCCTCGGGACCGGCGAGACCGTCAAGGACATCGAGCGCTTCGAGCCCTCCGGGTTCATCTCCCGGCTGCTGGGGATGGGCGACCTCGAACAGCTCACCGAGCGCGTCGAGCGCGCCATGGAGGAGGCCCAGGAGGGCGAGGACGACTGGGAGCCCGAGGACATGCTCGAGGGCTCGTTCACCCTGAAGGACATGCGCAAGCAGATGCAGGCGATGAACAACATGGGCCCGCTGGACCAGGTGATGGACATGATCCCCGGGCTGGGCGGCGGGATCAAGGACCAGCTCCCCGAGGACGCGATGGACGTCACCGCCGACCGGATGCGGGAGTTCGACGTCATCATGGACTCGATGACCGAGGACGAACTCGAGGACCCCCGCAGCATCGGCCAGAGCCGCGTCAGGCGGATCGCACGCGGGTCGGGCACCTCCGAGGACCGCGTCCGCGAGCTGCTCCAGCAACACAAGATGATGGAGCGCACCCTCAACCAGTTCCAGGGGATGGGCGACGCCGACATGGAGCGGATGATGCAGCAGATGCAGGGCGGCGGCGGTCCCGGTGGCCCCGGCGGCATGGGCGGCATGGGCGGTGGCGGCGGTCCCTTCGGCGACTGACTGTTCGTCGCCGCTACGACGACTTCTCCGGAGCGTTCGCCTCGTTGTAGGCGTCGACGAGCGCCGCCAGCGCCTCGCTCTCGACGTCGTCGTGGTCGATGGACAGCGGCGAGACGCTGACCTCCCCGTCGACCAGCGCCCGCCGGTCGGTCCCGACCGGGTAGCGGTCGCGCTGGCGGTCGGTCGGGGGAAACGGGTTCTCGAAGCCGACCGTTCCCGGCCAGACCGCGTCGTGCATCCGGACCAGCGTCCCTTCCTCGCCGGTGTCGACCTCCCCGTCGCGGCCCAGCGCCTCGACGGCCTCGACTGCCGCCGGGTCGGCGTCGTGTTCGACGTGGAGGTCGTAGTCGGGATAGGGGATCGTCCGGCGCATCGGCGGGTCGGCGACGTCAAGCGGGACGTTGACGTTCAGCAGCGTCCCCGGCGCGAGCAGGTCGACCTCGCGGGCGTGCCGACAGACCTCGGTGGTCACCCGCGCCGGCCGGCCGAAGTCGTAGGCCCCGGGCGGGTCGGGAAAGAAGTCCTCGTGGTGGTACGCGGAGACCGCGACCGCGGGCGTCCCGAGGAAGGCCGCCTCGATGCCGGCGCCGACCGTTCCCGAGCGGCCGGTGACGTAGTTGCCCGCGTTGGGGCCGTGGTTGCAGCCCGAGACGACCAGGTCGAAGTCAGTGTCGAGCCCGCGCAGGCCGTAGGCGACGCAGTCCGCGGGCGTGCCCGTCAGCTCGTACCCCCAGGGGTGCTCGCGACGGACGACGGCGTGTGAGCGGGTTCGGCCGACCCCGCTCTGGTTCTCGGCGGGGGCGACGACCGTCACGTCGCCGAGGGCGGTCAGCTCCTCGTAGAGCCCGACCAGCCCGGCGGCGTCGGCGCCGTCGTCGTTCGTCAACAGGATCTCCATGGGCGGGGTTGTCCGCCGCCGGGTGAAACGGTTGTGAAACGCCCCGAAGCGGCCGGTCGAGTGTCTGACCCTTTTTTGTACCGGGCGCCTGTGAACCGGAACGATGAGCGTCCGCGAGGCCGCCCGCGAGGCCTACCGCGAGGGGCTGCCCGCGCTCGCGGCCAGCGTCTTTGGTGGACTGCTCGCGGGCGTCGTGCTCGGGGGCATGCGCGGGGACTTCGCCCGGGTGGACGGCCTGCTCGTGCTCGTGCCTGCCCTGCTTGCCACCCGCGGGAACGTCTACGGCTCGCTGGGCGCGCGGGTCGCCACCGGGCTCCACCAGGGGCTGGTCGAACCCCGCGTCGGCGCGGACCGCCGGCTCGGGGGCGCGGTCGCCGCGGCCCTGCTCAACGGCCTCCTGGCGAGTGCCTTCGCCGCGACCGCCACCTTCCTCGTGCTCTCGGGGCTGGGGCGGGCGGTCGCCCCCGTGTGGACGCTGGTCGCCATCGCCCTGCTCGCGGGGCTGCTGTCGGGAGTCGTCCTCGCGGCGTCGGTCGTGCTCGTCGTGTTCGCGGGCTACCGACGGGGATACAACCCCGACACGCTCGTGGGACCGATCGTGACGACCGCCGGCGACGTCTTCGGCGTGGCTTTCCTCCTGCTCGCGGTCCGGACCGTCCTGCTCGTGGGGGGCGGGTAGATGGCTACCGACTGGCGCGTCGGGGCGATCACCCGCGCCATGCTGCCCGTCCTGCTCGCGCTCACGCTCGTGGAGGTCGGCAGCGGCCTGGTGCTGGGCAGCTTCGAGGCCGAGCTGCTCGCCTCCCCGTCGCTGCTCGTGCTCGTTCCGGTCACCATCGGCACGGCGGGCAACCTCGGGAGTATACTCGCCGCGCGGCTCTCGACGGCGGTCCACCTCGGGACCGTGGCGTTCGAGCCCGGCGACGAGACGCTGGCCGGCAACGCCCTCGCCACTGTCGCGCTGGCGCTGACGGTGTTCCCCGCCGTCGGTCTCGGGGCCTGGGGGCTGGCGGCACTGACGACCGGCGCGCGGCTGAGGCCGACGACGGTGCTCGCCGTCGCGGTCGCGAGCGGCTTTCTCCTCTCGCTGCTCGCGGTGCTGGTGACGGCCGTCACGACATACGTCGCCTACCGGCTGGAACTGGACCCCGACGACGTCGTCATCCCCGTCGTCACCAACGTCTGTGACGTGCTCGGCGTGGTTGTGCTCTTCCTTGTCGTCGCCGTCCTCGTATAAACCGCCGCAGTGTCGCGGGCCGGCGGCCTTGCACGACGAGCGAGTACGGGGGGTGGGACCGATGTACACGGAACCGCGGGTACTCGCAGCACTCGAGGAGGGACCGGCGACCGTTCCCGAACTCGCGGGCCGGCTCGACCGCCACCCCGCGACGGTCCAGCGGCGGTGTGCCCGGCTCCAGGCGCAGGGGCTGGTCAGGCGGACGACCGGCGGTGCCTACGTCCGGGTCGAGGGGGCGCGCGGACGGGCGGCCTCGGACTGACCCTCGCTGCTCGCACGAGGGCGGGTCACGCCGCCTCGTCGGGCACCGGGTCCACCACCACGGTGGCCTCCCCGTCGATGACCGGCTCGCCCTCGCCGTCCAGTACGGCGGTCGTCAGCCGGAACCGGCGGTTGCCCAGACCCTCGACCACCTCGCACTCGGCGGTGAGGCGCTCACCCAGCGGGACGGGCGCGAGAAAGGACAGGTCCTGTGAGAGGTAGATAGTGAGGCCGGGCAGGCGGGCGAGCGCGGCGCTTATCAGTCCGGCGACGAGGGTGCCGTGGACGATCCGCTCGCCGAAGCGAGTCCGGGCCGCGAATTCCTCATCGAGGTGGAGCCGGTTGGTGTCGCCGCTGGCCTCCGCGAACGTCTCCACGTCCCCGGCGGAGACGGTCTTGCCAAAGCGGACGACGTCGCCGACATCGACCGCTCTCTCGTGGCCGACGTACTCGTACTCCCAGTCGGCGTCCTCGTAGGCGGTGTCGACCCGGACGTCCCGGCGGGTGCGCTCGCCCGCGGCCGGGTCGCGCCGCCCCGTCCGGACCAGGTGGGGGAGGAAGTTCGAGAGGTCCGTCGTCGTGACGACCCCGACGACCGCACCGTCTTCGAGGACCGGTAACCGCTTGACAGTTTCCTCGCGCATGCGCGCGGCGGCGTCCTCGATGCCGGCGTCGGCCCCGACGGTGACCAGCGGCGCGGCCATGACGTCGGCGACGGGCGTCGTCTCCGGGTCCGACCCCGCGGCCAGCAGCGCCGTCAGGTCGCCCTCGGTGAGGATGCCGACGGGCTCGCCGTCCCGGCAGACCACGAGCGAGCCGACGCCGGCATCGACCAGCCGGCGGGCGGCCGCGCGGACCGTGGCCTCCGGCGACACCGTCTCGACGGGCGACTGCATCACCTCGCGGACCGCGATGGGCGTGAGCATCACAACGGCCTCGGGACGGGTGACGTATCAACCCGCGGTCCGGGACGACTCCGGCCCGGGCAGCCGGCGGCACACGCGCCGGCCGTCGGGCCCGGACGCTCACCCGGAGACGTCGACCGGCTCCCCCTCCTCCGTGGGCGGGGCGACGTGGTCGACGTAGGACTCGACGTCGGGCTCCTCGACCGTCACCCGGACGGTGATGGCGCCGAGCTCGCCGGGTTCGACGACGAAGTTGACGACCCCCTGGAAGGCGGCCTGCTTTTTGAGCCGGAAGGAGAAGGTGTCCCCGCGGCGGTTCGAGAGAAACGCCCCCCGGGCGGTGTCGAGGATCTCCTGGCGGTGGAGCAGCTCCGAGAAGTGCTCGAGGTCGTGGACCGTCGCGGTCAGCTCGCCGTGGCGGAGCTCGGGCTCGGCGCCCGGGAAGAGTTCGGTGATGGCGTCCGCGACCCGGTCGGTCACCTCGGTGTCGTAGACGGGGGCCGTGACCTCCGCCTCGACCCGGTAGATCATCGCGAGTCCTCCAGCAACTGCCGGACCCGGTCGCGGAACTCCTCAAGGGTCCCCGTGTTCTCGACGGTCAGGTCGGCCCGCTCCATGGCCTCACCCATCCCGAACTCGAGCTCGCGGCGGTCCCGCTCCTCCAGGGACTCGCCGTCCTCGCCGGAGACCGCGTCACGGCCCCGCAGGTCCAGGCGCTCGGCGCGGGTCTCGAAGGGCGCCTCGACCCGGACGAGCCGGAAGTCCTCGCCGAAGGCCTCCTGGAAGCGGTCGACCTCCGTCCCCGAGCGGATGCCGTCGACGACGACCGTCTCGGCCCCGGCCAGGCGGTCCTCGATGACCGGAAGCGAGCGCTCGGCGATGGCCCCGGGACCGTTCTCCTCCCGGAGCTTCCCGGCGATCTCCCCGTGGTGGACGGCGGGGTCGAGCCCGCGGTCCCGGCACTCCTGGCGGATGACGTCGCCCATGGTCACGACGGGGATCCCCTCGTCCTCGGCGACGGCCGCGGCCTCGCTCTTGCCGCTGCCCGGGAGGCCGACGATCCCGATGACGCGCATACCCTCCGTTCCGCAAGCAAGGGAATAAGGACTGCGTTCGGGGCCGAGCGCGCAGGGCGCAGCGGCACGCGATAGTCCACGATGGTCCGCGACGGCCCCGGCGGCTACCGCTCGCGGACGACGACGAACTCCGCCAGGTCCCGGAGGTAGGTCTGTGCCTCCGAATCTGGCATGTCCACGGAGTCCAGTGCGGCGAGGGCGGCCTCGCTCTCCTCGCGGGCGCGGTCGGTGGCCTCCTCGGGGGTGAGGTCGGTCACCTCCACCAGCGAGGGGCGCTCCATGGCGGCGTCGTGGCCGGTCGGCTTGCCCAGCTGGTCGGCGTCCGCGGTGGCGTCGAGCACGTCGTCGCGCATCTGGAAGGCGACCCCGACCCGCTCGGCGTACTGACCGACGGCCTCGACCGTGTAGGCGTCGGCGTCGGCCGCGACCGCGCCGAGCTCGGCGGCCGCACGGAAGAGCGCCCCCGTCTTCCGGCGGGCCAGCTGCATGTACTCGCGTTCGTCGCTTGGGCGGTCGACGAGTTCGCTGGCCTCGCCCTCGCCGAGGTTGACCATCGACTCCGCGACCGCCTGCATGGCGCGTTCGTCCGTCGAGAACAGCTCGAAGGCCTCGCCGAGCAGCCCGTCGGAGGCGATGATTGCGGGGCCGTAACCGAACTCCCGCCAGGCAGCGGCCGAGCCCCGCCGGAGGTCGGAGTCGTCGATGACGTCGTCGACCACCAGCGAGGCGTTGTGGACGAGCTCGACGCCGACGGCGTAGTCGAGTGCGGTCTCTTCGTCGCCGGAAAGCGCCTCGCAGACCAGCAGAGTGACCATCGGGCGGACCCGCTTGCCGCCCGAGAGCGCGACGTGGCGGAGCTGTGCCTGGAGTTCCGTCGGCTCGACAGCGTCGACGACCTCCTCCAGTCGCTCTTCGACGCGCTCGCGACGCTGCTCCAGATACTCCATCTACCTGCGGTAGGCGCCAGCCGGGCAAGTACGTGACGGACGAGGACGGGCGGAACATGTTCGTGTCCGTTTCCGGGTGCCGGGAACGCCTCCCGGGCGGTGGGAACGCGTTCGACCCCCTATATACAGCCGGGCTAAACGGGGAGATGTATGACCCAGATGGGCGCACCCGGTTCCGGACTGTCCCGGCGCGAATTCGTCGCGGCGACCGGGACGACCGGGATCGTGGCGACGGCAGGCTGTGCGAGCGCACCGATCAACGGCGGTAGCGACGAACCGGCGGCGACGGACGGACGTCCCGCACAGCAGGACCTCCCGACGACGAGCCCGCCACAGGTCGTCAACGCCGACGAGCAGGGCAACCAGGTGACGCTGCGCTCGGTTCCCTCCCGGCACGACGTCCACCCCGGCGAGTCGATGGGCGGACCGGTCGAACTCCCGCAGGTGTGGGCCTGGCAGGCCGACGACCGCGAGCCCAGCGTCCCCGGGCCGATCATCCGCACGACCGAGGGCGAGGACATCGAGGTCACGCTGGACAACACCGACGGGATGCGGCCCCACACCGTCCACTTCCACGCCGTCGAGAAGACCTGGGAGAACGACGGCGTCCCCACCACGACCGGGATCACGGTCCCCGCCGGCGAGAGTCACACCTACGACATTCCCGCAAACGTCCCCGGGACCCACGTCTACCACTGTCACTACCAGACCCACCGCCACATCGACATGGGGATGTACGGCATCTTCCGTGTCGACCCCGAGGGGTACGAGCCCGCGGACAAGGAGTACTTCATGACGCTGAAGGACTGGGACTCCCGGCTCAACCGCCAGTTCGCCGGCGAGGACGTCACCTACAACGTCCGCAACCGCCGGCCCGACGTGTTCACGATAAACGGGAAGGCCGCGCCGCACACGCTCCACCCCGAGCAGGGCTCGCCGGTGCTGGTCGAGCAGGGTGACACCGTCCGGATCCACTTCGCGAACAACGGCTACATGGACCACCCGATGCACCTCCACAACCACCGCTTCCAGGTGGTCGCCAAGGACGGCGGGACGATCCCCGAGGCCGCGCGCCACGACCGCGACATCACCAGCATCCCCCCGGCCAGCCGGCACACCATCGAGTTCGAGGCCGACGCCGACCCGGGGATCTACCTCATCCACTGCCACAAGGTCAAACACGTGATGAACGGCCAGACCTACCCCGGCGGGATGCTCACCGGGATCGTCTACGAGGAGGCGATGGACACCGAGATCTTCGCCCAGCTGATGGAGTACGCGGGCTACGAGGGCTGAACGGCGGGGTCGGAAACGCCCCGGACGCCGGAGACGAAACACAACGCCTTATCGGCTCGGCGGCGTACTCCGGTCATGAGCGTCATCCGGGTCGTCTGGGGGTCGGGGACCGGTCCGACCGAGACCGCGGCCTACGACGCCGCCCTGGCCGGGGCGGGGATCCACGACTACAACCTCGTGACCGTCTCCTCGGTTGTCCCGGCGGACCCGCCGGTCGAGACCGTCGGGACCGCCCCGGACCTTGGACCGGTCGGCGAGGAACTGACCGTCGTCCAGGCGCGGGCGAGCATCCCGCCGGTAGAGAGCGGGACAGCTCACGGAGGCGAGCCCGCAGTCGCGGCGGTCGGCTGGGCCCGGAGCGCGGACGGCCCCGGGGTCTTCTACGAGGCCAGCGGTCGCGACCCCGAGCGCGTCCGGGAGACCGTCGACGCGGGGCTCCGGCACGGCTGCTCGCTGCGGGAGTGGGAGCCGGTCGACCGCGAGCTCGTCGTGCGGACCGCCGACCCGGCTCCCGACCGGCACACCTGCGTGGTCGTCTGTGCGGTCTACGGGGAGAGCCGGCCGTTGCTGTGAGCCGGGGAGACCGGCCCCGCAGTGGGTCCTGGCCGGGGACCCGTCCACAGAGTGCTGGGACGGCCCAGCCCGGAACGCTTGACGCAGCCGGCGGGCTTTTGTACCCGCGAGGCGTATCCAGACGGAACGTCAAATGTACGGAAACTCGCCGCTCGGAGACGACTCGACGGTCGAGCTGACGGCAAACCAGCGCCGGACCCTCCGGCAGGACCTGGCCAGCGTCGCCGCCCGGACCCGCAACCTCCTCCCCGGGGAGTTCGTCGTCGGTTCGGAACTGCGCCAGGGTGCGGAGGGCCCGCGGGCGACCGTGGCGGTCCGCCCGCCGGTCGGCTCGGTCGTCAGCGCCGACTACGAGCTCGACGGCGACGGCGTCGTCGACACCGACCGCGACGAACTCGCCCGCGGGCTCGCCGCCAGCGCCGCCCTCCAGGTCAAGCGGGCGATGCCCGACGACCCCACCCCGACCGCGAAGTAACCTCAGCCCTCCGGCTCCGGCGCCGCGACAAAGAGCGCGTAGCCGACGGTCCCGCCGGCCGGCAGGCTCCCCGCAGCGAGCGCCGTCGACATCGCCAGCGACGTGAACGCGCCCGCGGCTCCCGCCAGTGCCATCGGGAGCGCCACTGCGGCGAGCAACAGGTCGTACCTGGAGAGCCGTGACACGGGTCAACCGTCGTCCTCGTCCTAATTAAATATTATTACCAGGTGGTCCGGGCGGGCGATACCTGCCGGTCGAACCCTCCGGGTTCGGCGTCGCATGGACACGGCTGGAAGGCGGTGAGTCGGCCGAGGCCGAGAGGGGTTATTTCCCCCAGAAGGGGTCGCGGTTGCGGTGCTTTTCCAGGTACATCGAGAGGGTCTCGCGCTCGTCGGCGGAGATGTCCTCGGTCAGTTCCTGTTCGAGGATCTTGGCGTGTTTCTCGGGGATCTCGACCCAGAGGTCGTCGCCCTCCTCGATCCCCCGGCCGACGGTCGGGCCGTCGATGGAGACCGCGGCGCGCTCGCCGGTCCGGAGTTCGTCGACATCCTCGCCCTCGTCCTGGATCGACTTCAGCGAGCCCACCCGCTCGGGCTCGTCGCCCTCCCACTGCACGACGTTCACGTTGCGCCGGAGCAGGCCGCCCCGCACTTCGACGCCGACCACCGCGGGGTCGGACTGGCGGAACGTGTGGTCGTCGAGGATCGTAAACCGGGCGGGCCGGGTGATGTTCTCGAGCACCTGCTCCTGCTGGGCCTGTTCGATTGCCTCGACGTGGTCCTCGTACTCCTCGACCAGCCGGTAGATGACGTCGTGTTCGAACAGCTCGACGCCCTCCTGCTCGGCGAGGTCGCGGGCGTCGTCGAGCACGTCGACGTTGAAGCCGAGGATGGCGCGGTGTTCGGGCTCGCCGGCGGTCCCGGCCATCCGGACGTCCCGCGGTGCGACGTCGCCGACCTCGGCGTGCATGACGGGGATCTCCGCCTCCTCCAGCGTGCCGGCGATGGCCTCCAGACTCCCGAGGGTGTCGGCCTTGACCGTGATCCCCTCGTCGGCAGTCGAGACCTCAATGTCGGCGAGTTCGGCCTCGACCTCGGCGACGACGTCCGCAACCGCGCGGTCCCGGACCACGCGGACGGGCGCGCCGGCGATCGCGCCATCGAGGTCCGGCGCGGCGACCTTGATCCCGTCGGCGGCCACGACCTCATCGACCTGCTCGAAGGCCTCCTCGGTGCGGATCTCCGCCAGCGGCTTGGGCTGCAGCAGCGCGCGCACGTCGGTGACGATGGTGTCGTCGGTCCCCCCGACGACGATGGTGTCGTCGGCGCGGACCGTCCCGTCGTAAATCACGACGTCGACGGTCGTGCCGAACCCCTGGGTGTCGGTCACCTCCAGGACGGTGCCCGCGCCGGGGCCGGTCGCGTCGATGGCCATCTCGTCTTTCATGTACCGCTGGGACAGCCCCATCATCACCGTCAGCAGGTCGGGGACGCCCTCGCCCGTTTCGGCCGACACCGGCACGACCCCGACGTTGGCCTGGAAGTCCTGCACGCGCCAGTACATGTCCGCCGAGAAGTCCGCATCGGAGAGCTGGCCGATGATCTCGTACAGCGCCTCGTTGAGGTCACCCTGTACCCGGTCGGACTGGGCCTCGATAGCGACCTTCGAGGGGCGGTCGGTCTCGGGGCGCCACCCCGGCACGGTGTCGATCTTGTTGGCCGCGACGACGAAGGGGGTCTGAGTCCGCTTGAGGATGTCGACGGCCTCGCGGGTCTGGGGCTGGAAGCCGTCGTTGACGTCGACGACGAGGATGGCGATGTCGGCGAGCGCCCCGCCGCGGGCGCGCAGCGTCGAGAAGGCGTGGTGGCCGGGCGTGTCGATAAAGAGGAGGCCCGGCAGGTCGAAGTCGGTCGGGTCGACCAGGTCGCCCGCGATCTCCGAGACCACGTCGAGCGGGACGGCCGTGGCGCCGATGTGCTGGGTGATCGCGCCGGCTTCGCCCTCGCTGACGGCGGAGCCGCGGATCTTGTCCAGCAGGCTCGTCTTGCCGTGGTCGACGTGGCCCAGGACCGCGACGATGGGCGTGCGCAGCGTCCGCTCGCCGGCGTCGGCCGTCCCTCCCGTGTCGGCGCGGTCGTGGTCGGACATCCTCGACTCCAGAATTACCTGTATCCAGCCCCGCTCGGCATTTAAGCGGTTCGTCTTCCGCGCGCACGGCCGGTCACCGGAGGGGAGCCATCGAGGGTGCCGGCCCGCCGCCGGCGTTTCGGCGTGTCAGTCCTCGACGACGGTGAACGAGCCGGTCATCCCGTTTCCCCGGTGGACCGAGCAGTAGTACTCGTAGCTGCCCGCCGTCTCGAAGGTGTACTCGTAGGTGTGGCCCGAATCGAAGGTCCGGGAGGCCCCGCCGGCCGTACCGGTCCAGTCGCTGCCCGCCGGGATGGCGTCGGCGACCACGTTGTGGTTGTCGCTCTCCCAGACCCACCGGACGGTCCCCCCCGCCGCGACCTCGAAGGTCTCGGGACCGAACCGGAGACCGAAGTCCGGCCCGACCGCGACAGTCTGTGCGACGCCGTCGGTCTGGGTCGCCGTCGCGGTATCGGTTCCACCTGGAGTCTCGAAGGGAGGCTCCGCCGTCGTCGCGGTGTCGGTGGGCGTCGGAGTATCTGCGGGTGCCGCTGTCGCGGTGTCGGTTGCGCCCGGGGTGTCGACAGGCGTCGCAGTGTCGGTGGCTGCGGTGGTCCGAGAGCCGTCGGTTTCTCCCGCCCCGTCGGGGGAGCCGCCACAGCCGGCCAGTCCGGTCGCGACCGCGGTGCCGACCGCAGCGAGCAGCGTGCGTCTGCGCATACCTCGCGGTCGGCCGCCAGCGACATAGGTTGCCGGGTGGCTACCGGCGACGACGGCGGTCCGACCGCTCGGCCGGGGTACCGTACTTACGGCTGGCGTTCGGAGAGTCCGGCATGGACCTCACGAGCGAACAGCGGATGGTCCGGGACACGGTCCGGGAGTTCGTCGAGGCGGAGGTCGCCCCCGTCGCAAGCGAGGCCGAGGAGCGCGAAGAGTTCCCCGAGGACGTCTGGGAGGGGCTCGCCGAGCTGGACCTGACGAGCATGACCGTCCCCGAGGAGTACGGCGGTTTCGACGCCGACATGCTCACGTACAGCGTCGTCAACGAGGAGCTGGCCTACGGCCACCTCGCGCTCGCGACCGCCCTCTCGGTGCACTGTCTGGCGACCTCCTGTATCAGCCAGTTCGGGAGCACCGACCAGAGAGAGCGGTGGCTGCCGGAGATGCGCGACGGCCGTCCAGTGGGCGCGTTCGCCCTCTCGGAGCCACACGCCGGCTCCAACCCCGCCGAGATGTCCACCGAGGCCCGCAGGGAGGGCGACGAGTACGTCCTGAATGGCACCAAACAGTGGATCACCAACGGCGAGCGGGCGGGCGTGGTGGTCCTCTTCGCGAAGACCGACCGCGACGACCCCGACACGGTCACGCAGTTTCTCGTCCCGAAGGACATCGACGGGCTGGAGGTCGGCCCCCGGGAGGAGAAGCTGGGGCTTCGGGCCAGCGACACCACCACGCTCGTCTTCGAGGACGCCCGCGTCCCCGCGGAGAACCGCCTGACGGAGGTGGGAAAGGGACTCAAGGCCGCCTTCTCGATCCTGACGGGCGGGCGGGTCGCCATCGCGAGCCAGGCCGTCGGGCTCGCCCAGGCTGCCCTGGACGATGCCGTCGACTACGCCAACGAGCGCGAGCAGTTCGGCGAGAAGATCATCGACCACCAGGCCATCGCACAGAAGCTGGCGGACATGGGGACCGACGTCCAGGCCGCCCGGCTACTCACCCGGGACGCCGCCCGGAAGAACGACGGCGAGGTCCACCCCAAATCGGCGAGCATGGCGAAGTACTTCGCCAGCGAGACGGCCGTGGACGTCGCCGAGGAGGCCGTCCAGGTCCACGGCGGCTACGGCTACACGAAGGACTTCGACGTCGAGCGCTACTACCGCGACGCGAAGATCACCACCATCTACGAGGGGACCTCCGAGATCCAGAAGAAGGTCATCGCCCGCCACCTGAGACAGTAGGGGCACCCGTCCCGTGGCTGGTCGGCAGCGCTGGCAGGAGCCGTCCGGCAGGCAACTCCGTGGTGAGACGGCCACCATCCGGCGGCAACCCGTGAACTATGGCAATTGTTTTATGACTTTTCTTGTAATACCTGTCAGTGGTGCATGTGGAGAGTTGGCATGCGCCACGGTGAGTGACATGAGCGAAAACGACCATCAGTGTGAGTGGATGGAGACGGAGCCTACCGGGCACCCGGGGCCAGCCAGTGGACCTGGGGGAGCGGTCGGGGAGTCGACAGGCGGTGCCGTCTGCGGGGGCGGTAGCGGCCACGGGGGTGAGGGCTGATGTCGGCCGGGGACATCGTCGACGAGGTCACGCGGCGCCGTGACGAGTTTGCCGACTACGCCTATCTGCGGCAGTACGAGCCCGACGCCGACGGGATGCAGTTCAACGACGAGATCGCGTGGGACCGGCCACGGGAGATCTACGGCGACGAGCCGATCTGGGGTGGTATCGCCGGGGAGCGCGACGTTCGCGAGTGGCTCACGACGGACCTGCTCGACGGGGATTTCAGCCGCGAGCACCTCGAACGCGGGCTCACCCGCGAGGAGTTCAACGACCTCCAGAACTACCACGGCTGGAACGTCTACGACACCCTCGCGCTCCGGGCCACGGAGGGCGAGTCCGAGATCATCCCCCGCCAGGAGTACGAGTTCCTCAGTTTCTGCTGGGCGATGGAGCGGTGGCCGGAGTTCTTCAAGCTGTTCATCGACACGGTCGGCCTCGACGGCATCATGGAGCTCTGTCGCCAGTCCCGGACCGAACTCACCACCGGCCTCACCTCCCTGCTCGGCTGGGTGTACATCGGCGTCCCCGGCGGCGGCGCCATCGGGATGGACGTGCTGGACCTCGTCGACCCGCAGGACCCGGTGTTCGCACAGCAGTCCAAGGTCGACCTGACGATGGGGGCTGCGGTGCAGTACGCCTGCCTCGGCGAGAACGGGTATCTCTACTCGAGCCAGAACCGCTACGCGCTCCAGACCAAAGCCGAGGAGACCATCGAGTTCGTGCAGGACAACCTCGTGGACCTCGAGGGCACGAGCAAACGGAACTTCCGGCAGTTCAACGCCGCCGCGGAGACCCTCTCGTTTCTGATGCACTACGACAACCGCGTCGGGCTGATCGACAACGGTCCGTATCTCGTCGACGACGGCAAGCCGTTGATCCTCCGCGACATTCTGCTCAACCGGCCGTTCCTGCCCTGGAACGACATCGCCGCCAGCCGCGACCTCCCTTACGGGCTGACCGTGGCCATGGTGATCGACCCGGCGGAGATGGGGCTCCAGGAGATCCGCGTGCCGCTGACGGCGTTTACCGCCCCTGCCGATCATCTCTCGGCCGTCGAGCGCGGGGCGGTCTTCCTCCGGAACGACCAGTACGAGCCGGGCGGGTACCCGCTGGACGGCCTGGAGACCGCCGACGTCGACGCTACCCTGCCCGACCTGACGGACCGCGCCAACGAGGGCATCACGGAGTGGTACAAGCGGACGGCCGGGCTCCCTCGCCGCCAGAAGATCCTCAACGGCGCCTGGACCTACTACGTGGGGATGTTGGTCCCGTTCCTGCGTGCGACCGGAACCTACGACTACTTCTGTGAGGCGCTGGACCTCTGGGAGATGCCGCCGATGACCTCGGACATCTACTACCGGATGATGGACGGCGTCGCACAGGAGCAGGTTCCGGCACAGATCATGTTCGGGTACGGCTGGAAAGACTTCCCCGAGACCTACGACGAGGAGTCGGGCTACGCCGACTATCTCGCGGAGGCCCGCGAGCTGGGCTGGAAGAGCCAGCTGTCCGGAACGAACCCCGTCCCGGCCGGCCTCGAGGACCGGATGGACGAACACGGGCTGCTCGACGTCCCGCACACCAAGATGTCGGGCGACGTCGAGCCTGCCGAACTCGGCACCTATCTCGAGGGACTCTGACTGTCGCGTCGACTGCCCGCGACGGTGAGGGCCGAACCGGGTGGCCGGGTGCAGTCCTCACTCGTACTCGTAGAATCCCCGGCCGGTCTTCTTGCCGAGGTCGCCGGCCTCGACCTTCCGCTTGAGCAGGTAGGCGGGCTTGTACCGGTCGCCCAGCTCCTCGTGGAGGGTCTCGGTCGCGTGCAGGCAGACGTCGAGGCCGATGTGGTCGGCCAGCTCCAGGGGTCCCATCGGGACGTTCGTCCCGAGTTTCATCCCGCGGTCGATGTCGGCCTTCGTCGCGACCCCCTCGTCGAAGGCGCGGATCCCCTCGTTGATCCACGGCATCAGGATGCGGTTGGAGACGAAGCCGGGCTTGTCGTCGGCCTCCCAGGTGGTCTTGCCCACTTCTTCGGCGAAGGCGTGGGCGAGGTCGACCACACCCTCCGCGGTCTTCTCGCCGACGACGACCTCGACGCCCTCCATCACCGGGACCGGGTTCATGAAGTGGAGTCTGACGACCTCCCCGGGGCGGTCGGTCGCGCTCGCGATGGTCGTTACCGAGAGCGTGCTCGTGTTCGTCGCCAGGACCGTGCCCGGTTCGGTCAGCTCCGCCAGGTCAGCGAAGAGCTCCCGCTTGACGGCCATGTCCTCGACGGCCGCCTCCACGACGATGTCACAGTCAGCGAGGTCGTCGAGCGCGGTCGTCCCCTCGATCCGCTCGACGACCGCGTCGGCCTCCTTCTCCGTGAGGTCGCCGCGGTCGACGAACCGCCCGAGGCTGTCCTCGATGGCGTCGAACCCGTCCTCGACCAGCTCCGGCTCGATGTCCCGCATCACGACGTCGTAGCCGGCGAGCGCAGACACCTGTGCGATACCGCTGCCCATCGTCCCCGCGCCGACGACCCCCACGCTGTCGACCGTGTCTATCCCGTACGACATCGTCCCGACGTTGGCCGAAGCCCACCCTAAGTGTGGCGGGTCGTCGGCGGGCGAACGCGGGCGCGGAGCGCAGTCACCCGCTCGAGCCCGGGATACGGCCCGCGGGTCGCGTCGGCCGGGCGTCAGACACCCCCGTGTCGTTTATGTGGGCGGGGTCGAAACGCGAGGGTATGGCAGAGATCCTCGCCGAGAACCTGTCGGGGAAGGCAGTGATGGGTTCCGACGGCGCCGAGCTCGGAATGCTGTACAACATCACGATGGACATCGACTCCGGCCGCCTCAACCACCTCGTTATCGACCCAAACGAGGAGCGCGCGCGCGGGGCCGACGACTTCGAGCGGGACGGGGCCGGGCATATGCTCGTCCCGGTCGGGCGCGTCCAGGCAGTCAAAGACCACATGATCGTCGACCGGTAGATGTACATTCTCGACGCCTCGGCCTTTATCAACGAGTATCACACCGACCAGCCGGTCGCGAGCATCCCGCTGGTCCGCGAGGAGCTCGAAGACGAGTCCGCCTACCGCTTCGACGCCATGGAAGGGTCGGGGATGCATCTCCACATCCCCGAGGAGGAGACCGTCGAGCGCATCGAGCGGGCCGCAAGCGACACGGGCGACGCCGGCGAACTCTCCCGGACCGACATCCGGCTGGTCGCCGCCGCCTTCGAACTCGACGGCCGGCTCGTGACCGACGACTACGCCATGCAGAACGTCGCCGAGAAGCTGGAGGTGCCCGTCGAAGTCATCGCCCGCGAGGGGATCGACGAGCAGCGGGACTGGCATTTCCAGTGCGGGGGCTGTGGCCGCGAGTTCGAGGAAAACCACGACCGCTGTCCGGTCTGTGGGAGCGAACTCACCCGGAAGAATCCCGCCTGAATCGCCACCGGCTCACAACAGAGGCGCCGCCGCCACCGCAGGCACGCCGCGAGCACCGCCGCGTCAGACCGGCGGCCGCTCGCCGACCTCCTCCAGCCCGAGGTCGACGAGTTGCCGGAGGACCTCCTCCTCGGTGAGGTCGTACTTCCGGGCCAGCCGCCGGACCTCCCGTGCCTTCTCCTCGTCGCAGACGAGGGTGTACCGGGTAGGCATATCTTAACGCGTGGCCGGTACGGGGCTTAAAGACCTGTCAGACGGATGTCCGACGGGCCACGCCGGGCGCGTGTCACCGGCGCGGTCAGGCCCCGCCGGTCGTGACGAGGTACAGCCCGGCGTACTGGACCGCGTTGAACAGGCCGTGGACCAGCCCCGGGACGAAGAGGTTCTCGCTCCACTCGTAGAGGACGCCCAGCAGCGTGCCGAGCGCCGTGATGACGACCAGCGTGTAGGCGATGTTGCCGCCGCCACCGGAGACGGCGAAGTAGTGGACGACCCCGAACACGGCCGCAGACAGCGCGATGCCCGGCAGGATGCCGTAGGCGTCCCGGAACAGCCCCTGGACGAGACCCCGGAAGAGGAACTCCTCGATGGGGCCGTTCAACAGCAGCGCGATGGGGATCAGATAGAGCAGCAATTCGGGATTCCCTTCGCCGAGCGTCTGTGTGACGTTCTCGGAGGGGGTGAGCCCGAACTGCGCGGCGACGTTGCTGATGAGGCCGAGGACCACGAAGAGAACGACGAGCCCGGCGAGGGCCTGTCCGGCCTGGCGGAGCGACGGGAGAGCCAGGTCGTACAGCGAGGTGTCGAACACCGACTCGCCACGCCAGCGGAGGTAGGCCCACCCGACGGCGAAGAAGCCGACGAAGTTCATCACGAACAGCAGAACCGTCCCGGAGGTGGGCAGGTCGGCCACCGAGGAGAAGCCGGCGGGCACGGTGATGAGACCGGCCACGACCGCCGCCTGGAGCGCGGCCAGCGCGAACACGTTCGAGGCGAGAAACGCCCCGGCGACGAGCACGACCGTGTGGAGGAGGCTCCGGATCCGCTGCTGTGTCGTCCCCATCTTGTACAGCGGCGGGCCCGGGTCGGGGCCCGGCCCCGCCGGGTCCGGCGTCGGCTCGACGCCGCCGTCCGGCTGTCTGTCCGAGTCCATCTGTCAGCGCCAGTAGGGCCGGGAGACGTTTGAGCCCACCGATCACTCGACTCGCAGTTCGGTCTTCGAGCCGACGGCCGCTGCCTCCTCGAACTCGCCGCCGCCGAGCAGCCCCCGGGCGGCCCGCTTGCCCCACTCGACGGCCGGCTGGGTGAACGTCTCCACGCCCGCGAGTTCACCCGCAAGCACGCAGGCGGCCTCCATCCCGTAGAGGAGTTCGCCGACGCTCTCGGCGTCCAGCCGGTCGAGTTCGACCCGGACGTTGGGGCGGCCGGCCGCGGCCAGGCTGGCCTCCGTCGCCTCGAACTCCGCGTCCAGCAGCTCCCCGAGGTCGTGCCCGCCCAGGTAGGCCAGCTCCTCGACGTCTGGCTCGGGGACCGGGAGCACGGGCCGCTCGCGGGGCCGGACGAGCGTCACCAGCTTGTCCCGGGGCCCCGCCCGGTAGAGTTGCAGCTGGGAGTGCTGGTCGGTCGCCCCGAGCGCCCGCGCAGGAGTCTGCCCGCGGCCGTCCTTGCCGAGGCTCTCGGCCCACAGCTGGGCGAACCACTCCGCGAACGGTTCCAGGCGCTCGGCGTAGGGCATCACCGCGTTGACGGTCGCGCCCCGCTCCTCCAGGCCGTGGGCGACCGCGCCGTAGGCGTAGGCCGGACACTCGAAGAGTGAGGGGGCAAGCGACTCCGCGGCCCGCCGGCCGCCCGCGAGCAGCCCCTCGATGTCGTGCCCGCGGATGGCCGCGGGGACGAGTCCCACCGCGGACAGCGCCGAGAAGCGGCCGGGCACCCCATCGGGGACGTCGAGCGCGGGGAGGTCGTGCTCGTCGGCCAGCTCCCGCAGCGGCCCCGACTCGCCCGTGGTGACGACGGTCCGGTCGGTCCAGTCGACCCCCGCCGCCCGCATCACGTCCCGGACCACGAGGAAGGTCGCGAGCGTCTCCGCCGTGGTCCCCGACCGGGAGACGACGTTGACCGCCGTCTCCGACAGCGGGAGGCCGTCGAGCACCTCCCGCGTGTGCGCGGGGTCGACGTTGTCCAGCACCCGGTGGTCGACCTCGCTGGGGCCGAGCGCGGCCGAGACCGTGGCCGCGCCCAGGGCGCTGCCGCCGATGCCGACAGTCAGGACGGCCTCGCTGTCGGCGAGCGGCGCGACCGCCTCGCGGATGGCGCCAGGATCCGTCCGCTCGGGGAGGTTCAGCGCGGCGTAGCCGAACTCCCCCGCCTCGCGGCCGGCGGCGATGCGGTCGTGGGCCTCGGCCACCCGCTCGTCGAGTGCGTCGAGGGCTGCCTCCGAGAGCCCGGGGTCGGCCTCGACGGCCAGCGCGTTGCCGATGTCGATCTCCATACGACCCGCTCGCTCGCCGGGGGCATAGGCCTCACGCTGTCCTCCAGCAGGGACTGCGGACCCGCGAGCGCTGGCGAAACACCTACCCGCTTGTATACACGATGTATACGCATGAGTAGCACGACCATTCGGGTGGACGAAGAGACAAAAGAGCGCCTCGAACGGCTGAAGGCCGACGAGGAGACCTGGAGCGAATTTCTCGACCGGCTGGCGACCGAACACGGGTCGATGGACGCTGGGGTCTGGGAAGGGACGGACAAACCAGCGGCCGCGCAGGCGGCACGCGAGCGTGCCCGGGAGAGTTTCGAGTAGATGGCGTTTCTCGACTCCTCGGTCATCATCGACTACCTCACCGGCGTCGACACAGTCGTGGAGTACGTCGACGACCAGCCCCGCCTGGTCACGTCGGCACTCTGCGTGTACGAGGTACTCGAGGGTGAGGTACTCGGGAGCGGCGAGACGGACATCGCGGGCGCTCGCCAGCACTTCGGGCGCGTCCGCGCGGTCGGGTTCGACGAGTCGGTCGCGCTGGAAGCGGCCCGCCTCCAGGACCGGCTGGCACAGCAGGGGTCGCCGCTGCCCACCTACGACCTGCTCGTCGCCGCCTCCGCCCGCTCGGAGGGGGAGACGCTCGTCGTCAGGGACGACGACTTCGAGACCGAGCCGCTCACGGACCTCATGGCCGTCCGGCGGCTCTGAGCCCGCGAGCGACGCCCTGAAACCACGGGCTGGCGTAGGCCGAACATGGACGACGCCGAGGTCGAGGACTACACCGAGCGCCTGCAGGCAAAGCGCACAGAGAAAGACGACTTCTTCGCCGAGCACCCGCAGTCGCCGGTCCCGCCCGAGCACCGCGAGGACTTCGAGGGACTGAACTACTTCCCGGCAGACCCCGAGTACCGCGTGAGTGCGACCGTCGAGGTCCACGACGACCCCGATCCCGTCGAGATGGCCACCAGCGACGGCCGGACCGTCCGCTACGAGCGCGTCGCCACCTTCGCCTTCGAGCTCGACGGCGAGCCGACGCGACTGCACGGCTACCGCCAGGACGCCGGTGCCGACGAGCCCGTCTTCGTCCCGTTCCGGGACAAGACGACCGGCCAGGAGACCTACGCCGACGGCCGCTACATGGAGCTAGCGGTCGAGGGGGAACTCGAAGATGGGGCGGAGGTGACACTCGATTTCAACCTTGCGTATTCCCCGTTCTGTGCCTACAGCGAGACCTTCTCCTGCCCGCTGCCGCCCGAGGAGAACTGGCTGGAGACGACCGTTGAGGCCGGCGAGCGGACGCCCGAGATGTAACCCGTGAACTACCCCGCTCTACTCACTCACGGCTAACACCGTTCGCTCCTTGAGGGCGGGGCTTCCCGCTTCCACGACGCGCTTTGCAGGAACCGAGTCGGTTCCCGTAGGGAGCGTGGTCTCCACGGGCGTGTCTTCGGAGTGAACCACTCCTAGCTCCTCCAGGCCGCGAGAAAACGCGTTGAGCGCAGTGTTTCGATCCCTGTCGGTCTCGAACCCGCACGACGGACACGAGTGCGTTCGCACCCACAGCGGCTTCTCCACTTCAACACCGCACCGAGCACACTCCTTCGTCGTCCCGTTCGGTTCCACCTCCACGACGTGACAGCCGTTCTTTTCGCCGTGGCGTTTGAGAACGCGGATGAATCCACGCCAGCCGACCCCGGCCTTGTTCCGCGCGTTCCCGTCGCCTTCGAGCATCCCCCGCACGTCAAGATCCTCCACGAACACGGCCTCACACTCGGTGGTGTAGAAGTGCGCAAGCTTGTGTTTGAAGTCGTCCTTGCGGTCAGTCATCCGTTGATGCACGTCGGCAACTCGACGGCGCTGTCGTTCCCAGTTCTTGGAACCGTGTTGCTTGCGGGAGAGCGACCGCTGTTCGCGCTCCAACCGCTCGCGGTCGTCTGAGAGGTCGAGGCGGTCGACCGCTCTGCCGGTCGAATCGTGGACGAACGACCGGATGCCGAGGTCGATCCCAATGCAGTCCTCGGGCTCGATGTCCTCGACGGCGGGTTTGTCGGGGTAGTCGGGATCGTAATCAACGACGATGCTGACCGTCCATTCCCCGGTCTTCTGCTTCTTGAGGTGGATTTGCTTGATCGTGCCGTCCTCGGGCAGCGGACGGTGATACGAGAGGTGGAAGCAGCCGATTTTCGAGAAGTCCACAGTAGCGTGGTTAGCCCGACCCGTGTTACTATCCACGTCGAAGCCGGACTGGTTGTAGGTGATGCTGCGGTACTCCCGTGGTGCCTTCCACTTCAACTCGCCCACGTCGTAGCCCTTCGTTTCGAGTTCGTCGAGGACGGTCTCGCCGTGCTTGATGCGGCGGACGGCCATCTGGAGGTACTTCGAGTACACCTCTCCCCACTCAGACCACTGGCGTTTCCAGTCGGGGAGTTTGTTCTGCATCGCGGTGTACGACGGCTTGTCGCCGTCCGGGGCCGGGTGATAGTCTTGGGTGAGCGCGTGGTTGTAGACTTCGCGGCAGGTCTGGATGTCGTTCCACGCACGCCGGGCAACCTCCCTGGAGGCCGGTTCGGCGTGGTACTGGAACGACTCCTCGACCATACGAGTGAATGGGTCTGTGATGTTATTTAGTGGTTTGTGTCCGCTGCGGACGGCTGTATCTCCACCCTACTGCGTTACTCGCTCCCGCTGGTCGCTGCGTTGCTCGATGAGGACGAGAACTTAGCCTGAAAAAGTTAACCGCCCGCCAGCCCTACTGGCGTGCAATGAGCGAGGGCGAGGACGGCGCGGCGACGGACGGCGGGGTCGCCGAGGCCGGCGGCGACGGCGAGGGTGCGCCCGGAGATGCCGAAGGAGCGAGCAGCTACGGCGGCTTCTTCGGTGCCTACCCCTACGCCTTCCGGCAAAGTGACTCGCGGCTGTTTCGCTCCTACGTCGTCCTCGGCGGGCTGTTGACGGCGTTCGTGGTCCTCTTTTTCGTGACGGCGCTGGTGACGCTGGTCGCCAACACCGTCGGAACCGTCGGCGGGACCTTCACCTTCGTCCGGGCCTTCTATATCGTGGTCGGGCTGGCCGTGGTCGCGCCGCTGGCCGCGCCGGTCCTGCTGGTCGCCCGGCGACACCGTCGGGTGGGTGGCAAGGCCGACTACGACGGCGCGCTGGCCGCCAGCGGCTACCTCTTTCTGTTCTCGCTGTATCTGGCGCTCGTGATTTCGGCCCCGCCGGGGGCCAGGAGCGACCCGCCAGCCGCTATCGCGCCGCTCGTCGAGTTCCTCTACGGGCTGTCGCCGGCCACCGGGGCGGTGCCGCCGCTGGTGGCCATCGCGCTCGGCTATCTCCTCCACCGTCACTACCGATAAAAGCGGCCACTCCGGCCCTGCACCCGTTCGATACCCGCCGGGACACACCCTGCCACCGCCACGGGACGCTCGGCTGCAGTTACAGCGAGACCACGAGGTCGCCGTCCTCGACGCGTGCCTCGTGTTCGACGAGCCGGTACTGGTCGGAGTGCAGACAGTCGCCGGTCAGCGCGTCGAACTCCCAGGCGTGCCAGGGACACCGCAGGACGCGGTCCTCTTTGACCCAGTCGAGGTCGTAGTCCCTCGTCTCGGGGTCGAGGGTCGCCTCGGTGGTTCCCGCCAGAGAGCCCTCACAGACGGGGCCGCCCTGGTGGGCACACCAGTTGGTGTAGGCGAGATACTCCCCCTCGACCCGGAACACGCCGATCTCCCGGCCCTCGAGCTCGACGACCAGGTGGTCGCCGTCGTCGAGTTCGTCGGCCCCACAGACGACGTGGTCGCTCATACGGAGAGTCCAAAGGCCTCCTTGGCGTTCCCGGAGAGCACCTGCCGTCGGTCGTCCCCGGAGAACTGCCGGAGGAAGCGGTCGATGGCCGACGGGTCGTCGAAGTCGTAGTGGGGGTAGTCGGTCGCGAACAGCAGCGACTCCGTGCCGATGATGTCGAGTACCTGCTTCATGTGGGTCGGGTCGTCGAACTCCTCGACGGGCTGTGTCGAGAAGTAGAACCGGTCACGGATGTACTGTTCCGGACTCTTCTCCAGGTACGGGACCTCCTGGCGCCACTGGCCGTACTCGCGGTTCATCCGCCCCATGAGGAAGGGAAGCCAGCCGACCCCGCCCTCCATCATCACGAAGTCGAGGTCGGGGAACTTCTCCGGGACGCCCTGGGAGATGAGGCTGACAGTCGCCTCCTGGACCGCCCATCCCAGCGCCAGCGAGTGCCAGGCGAAGAGGTTCTCGAGGTCGCGGAGGTGGGTCGCCTTCTGGATGTAGTTCGAGGTGTGAAACGCCGGCGTCAGGTCGTTGTCCTCCAGCGCCTGGAAGATGACGTCGTGACTCGGGTCGCCGGCGGGCTTCTGGTAGTTCGTGCCGTAGTAGACGAACCCGCCGACGATCTGGTCCTCGTCGCCGAGGCGGTCGATCTCCTCGGCCGTTCGAACCGGGTCCTGCAGCGAGAGCGTCATCAGCCCGCGGTAGTCGTCGTCGTGATCCAGAAATTCCTCGACCAGCACGTCGTTGATCCCGCGCATCTCCTCGATAGCGCGGTCGGTCTTGAACAGGGTATCCACGAGGCCGATGACGTTGAGGATCGGGTAGTCGACGCCCAGCCCCTCGACGAGGTCTTCCTGCACCATCTGCCGGTGGGGTAACCCCCGACCGACGTGGAAGGACTTGCGCCCGCCGAGCGGTTTCGGGAGCCCCGGCGACGGTTTCCGGTATCGCGCGGGCGTCTCCTCGGGGTCCGCGTAACCCGCCCACGGTTCGTCCATCCGCTGTGCGACCTGGCGCTGGACGTTCTCGGCGTAGCTGACGTGGACGTCGCAGTCCACGACTTCCACGTCCGCGAACTCCGCCTGCGTCTCGTTCGTGGTTTCCGTTGCCATGTGACATGGCAAAAGACAACAAAAAATAAAAGTACCCCAGCGGATCGGAGCGACATGGCCGACCGACCGGAGTGGTGGGACACGAACGAGGCCATCCGCGACCGCCTCGACCTCCCCGAGTACGAGCCCCCGCGACTCGCCGACGGGACCTACACCCACGAGGTCGTGCCCGAACTCGAGCGCGTCTGTAACTGCACTATCCGGTTCATCGGCATCAACACGACCTTTCCCGAGGACTGGGAGCTCCGGGTCGACGGCCGGACCGTCCGGCCGGTCGAGCGCCGGCGTGACGCCAACGGCAACACGGTGTACGGACTCACGGCGGCAGAGCTACGGGAGACCGTGCGGGGCACCGTTACCGGGCAGTGCTGACTGCACTCCGTGACCGGCTCCGGGGTCGACTCGGAGCGCTCCAGGGAGGCCGTCCCCCCACCGGCGAGGATCTCGTAGAGAGCGGCCCGAACCTCCGGGCCCCGAGAGCGAAACGCGAAAGGCCCGCTCGCCGCTACGGGGACCCATGAGTGAGGAGTCAGACACCGGCGGTGACGGCCCCGCTAGCGACGACCGCGAGGGCGGCGACCGGCAGGAGGGGACGTTCGTCGTCACACACGTCGACGAGGGGACGGCAGTCCTGCAGGACGTCCACAGCGGCGGGGTCCACACGCTCGCGGAGAACCCCGACCTGGACGTCTACGAGGTGCTCGAGGCAACCCTGGCGGTCCAGCCGCCGATGGAGGTCGTCTGGACGGTCGCCGAGATACACGACCGCCGGACAATCGACGTCGAACACAGCCCCGAGCGGCCCACACAGCAGGCACGGGAGCTGGCGGCCGACCAGGAGGTTGGGGAGCTGACCACCCGCGAGCGGGCCGGCGAGGGAGAACTCCACGTCATCTCGGTCCCGCCCGAGCGGACCGAGCAGGCCGCGACCGACGTGGTCGAGGACGAGGCGACGCTGACCCGGGCGGCCAGGCTGGGCGTCGGACGGGTTGAGGTGCGGGCCGCCGACGGCGTCCTCAGCGTGCGCTACCTGCCCTGACGGGCCCGGGCGACCGGGGCCGGCTGTGCCCGAACGAGCGGCGCCCGACACCGGGCCACAAGCACCGCCCGACACCGGGTCACAAGCACCAGCCGGCGGGGCCGAAGACGATTACCGAAGGCTTATTCCAGCCGGTCGCACACCAAGGCGCATGGTCGATGTCACGGTGCCGGACGCCGACTACGAGCCCTACACGAACCGCCAGCTGGCGCTGGTGCCCGTGGCGGTGCTGGTCCTCGCGCTCGTGGTCATCGGCGGCTGGTACGTGATGAACGGGACGCCGGTCGAGCTCGGCTTCGATTTCACCGGCGGCTCCGAGGTCCGGTTTACGACTGGCGCCTCCCTCGAACAGGTGCGGGCGACTTTCGAGGGGATCCCCGTCGAGTCCGTCCAGCCCGCCTCGGGCGACACGTTCATCCTGACGACGCAGGCGACCGATACGGCTGCCATCGAAGAGCTCGCCCGGGGGGCCGGCTACGAGATCGAGCAGGTCCAGAGCCGGTCGGCGACGTTCGGAGCCAGCGCCCAGCAGGAGGCGCTCATCGGGCTGGTCGTCGCCTTCGTCGGGATGAGCGTGCTCGTCGGGCTCATGTTCCGGACCTTCATCCCCTCCATCGCCGTCGTCCTCTCCGCCTTCTCGGACATCGTGATCCCGATCGCGGTGATGAATCTCCTCGGGATGCAGCTCACGCTCGGCGTGGTCGCCGCGCTGTTGATGCTGATCGGGTACTCGGTCGACTCGGACATCCTGCTGAACAACCACATCCTCCGGCGGCGCGGTGGCTTCTACGAGAGCGCCTACCGCGCCCGGCGGACCGGAGTCACGATGACCCTGACCTCCATCTCCGCGATGGTCGTCATGGGCGTCGTCTCGGCGGTGCTCGCGATCCCGCTGTTGCCGGCCATCGGGCTGATCCTCGCCGTCGGGCTGACCGCCGACCTGATGAACACCTACCTGCTGAACATGAGCCTGCTGCGCTACTACAAGTACGAGGGGGTCGCGAAATGAGCCCCGACCTCGACCTCCGCGAGAACTGGCGGATCACCCTGCTCGTCCTGCTGCTGGTGACCAGCGGGGTGTTGCTTTTCGTGCCCTCCGGCGAGACCGAAGGACCGACGAACCTCCAGTACGGGCTGGAACTCGACGGCGGCACGCGCCTGCGGGCCGAACTGGTCGGCATGACAGCCGAGGGCGTCGGCGGGGTCACCGCCGACAACGTCGGCGATGTCGAACAGGGGGTCGCGGCCGAGCTCGGGCTCGACCAGATCGACGTGACCGTCCGCCGAACCACCCAGTCGACGGCCACTGTCGAGGTGTTCGACGAAAACGTCACCCAGTCCGAGTTCGTCGCCGCGCTGCAGGCGGTCGGGGTCGACGCCTCGGGCGAGGACATCCGGAGCGGCGTCACCGAGCAGACCAGGGAGACGGCGACGGGCGTGCTGGAGCGGCGGATCAACCAGGGCGGGCTGACCGGCGGGACCGTGTCGACGGTCACCTCCGGCGGCGGTGACGTCTTCGTCGTCGCGGAGGTACCGGGCGCGAACCGGTCGGAGGTGTTACAGCTCATCGGCGAGCCCGGCCGGATCCAGATCGTGGCGGCCTACCCGACCGAGGTCGACAACGAGACCGTCACCCGGCGGACACCGCTTCTGACACAGGGTGACTTTGCCGGTATCCGACCGGCCCAGCAGGCCAGCCAGGGGAACCCGCCGCGGGTGCCGGTGACGCTGACCGAGCCCGCCGCCGCGAACTTCACGAACGCCATGCAGAACTTCGGCTTCACCGGACCGGGGGTCAACGCCTGCGACCAGGAGGCCGCCTATAATGGCTCGGAGGACGTCGGGTACTGCCTGCTGACCGTCGTCGACGGTGACGTGACCTACGCGGCCGACATGAGCGCGGGGCTGGCAGGGGACCTGCGACCCGGCCCCGACGGGGAGGCGGCGTTCCTGCAGACCCGCGGGTTCAGCATGAACACCCGCACCTTCTCCGAGGCCCAGAACCTGAAGCTCAACCTCGAGTCGGGCGCGCTGCCGACCGAACTCGACATCCAGTCACAGCTGTTTCTCGCCCCCAGCCTCGCCCAGGCGTTCAAGCCGCTGGCGCTGCTGACCGGGCTGGCCGCGTGGCTGACCGTCACGGGGGTCATCTTCTACCGCTACCGCGAGCCCCGGGTCGCCATCCCGATGCTCGGGACCGCCATCGCCGAGGTGTTCATCCTGCTCGGCTTCGCGGCCGCGGTCGGGCTGGCGCTCGACCTCTCGCACATCGCCGGCTTCATCGCCGTCATCGGGACGGGGGTGGACGACCTGGTGATCATCGCCGACGAGGTCCTCCAGCGCGGGGAGATCAAGACCGGCCGGGTGTTCCAGAACCGCTTCCGGAAGGCGTTCTGGGTGATCGGTGCCGCCGCCGCGACCACGATCATCGCGATGAGTCCGCTGGCCGTGTTGAGCCTCGGTGACCTCCAGGGCTTCGCCATCGTCACCATCGTCGGCGTCCTCATCGGCGTGCTCATCACCCGGCCGGCCTACGGGAACATCCTCCGGAACCTCCTGCTCGAGGAGTGAGGCGGGGCCCACCGGCCCACGGGCAGTCGACGGGCGGCTCCGACTGCCTGCAGCCCTCGCCGACGGCTCACAACCGTCACCGACAAGCACGCTCCCCTCCGAGTGGCGGGCATGATCCGCAACCTCGCCGCCACCGTTCAGGGTTTCACCAGCAACGTCTTCCTCGTGACCGGCGAGCGGACAGTGTTAGTCGACGCTGGCAACGGCTTCGACGTCGCGAGCGGGGTCCGCGAGTACGCCGACGGGCTCGACGCGCTCGTGCTCACCCACACCCACTCAGACCACGTCGGGAACCTCCCGGACGTGGTCGAGGACTTCGGCGTCGACGTCTGGGGGTACGACACCGACCAGGACGGGGTCGACCGCCAACTCACCGAGGACGAGCCCGTCCAGCTCGGCGACGACAGCTACGAGGTCATCCACACGCCCGGCCACAAGAACGACCACGTCTGCCTGTACGCACCCGAATCCGGGGTCCTGTTCGCGGGCGACCTGGTCTTCGCCAACGGCGGCTTCGGCCGGACCGACCTCGCGGAGGGGAACCGCGAGCTGCTCATCGACAGCATTCAGCGGCTGCTCGAGCGGGTCGACCATCTGGAGGAGATGCACACCGGCCACGGCCCCAGCGTCGACCACAACCCGCGGCAGGACATCGAACTCGCCCTGCAGGCCGCCCGGATGCGGTAGTCGGGGCTACTCGACAGTCGCCGGCTACCAGCCCGCGGCCGCCAGCAGCTCGTCGTAGGCCGCGCCGTAGGCGCGTGCGACCGTCTCCGGGTCCGAGCGCTCCTCGCCCGAAAGCGCCGGCAGGTCGACCGTCGTCACGGGGTCGACCAGGTCCATCACGTCCCCGACGTGCTCCTCGAGTTGCCCCTCGCGGGGGCCGCCCGCGGCGACCGCACACCCCTTCCGGTAGCGGTCGCCGTCGACGACCCGGACCCGTGTCGGCTCCACGACCGCGACGGCGTCGGGGCCGAGGTCCTGGAGCGGCCGGGCCACGTCGCCGTAGGACTCCACGACCGCCCGGTCGACGGCCGCGACGTCCTCGCCGACGGCGTCGACCGCCGGCAGGTGGTACCGCTCCATGGCGCGGTTCAGTTCCGCCAGCGAGTCGACGGCAACGGCGTCCGCCAGCGGGAGCCCCTCGCGGAGCCGGTCGGGGAGCCGGCGGTCGCCGTTGACGACGTAGCGGTCGCCGGCGCGGTCGACCAGGAATGTGCGTCCCTCGCGACCCAGCGGCCCCGACCGGCCGGGGGTGGGCTCCCAGAGCCGGTGGACGGGGTTGATCGCCTCGGGCGCCAGGTCGCCGGGGCTGGCGGCCGCGAGCCGGCGGGCGTCCTTGCCGAACAGCCGGCCCCGCTCGACGGCGTGACGGTAGTCGTCGTGGTCGAACCACCGGTCGTTGCCGGCGCGGGGCTTGAAGCCGACGGCACCGGTGCGGGCGAGCAGCCCCGTCGAGAAGATGGTCTTGCCGGCGTCGACCTCCCGGGCGCCCGCGACGAGCACCGTCATGCGAGGCCGTAGCGGCCCGGCTCGTCGTCGGCTTCGGGCTCGGCGAAGACGAGCGCCTCGCGGTTGACGACCATCCACGGGATCGCCCAGTCGAGCAGGACGTCCTCGGTGGCCCGGTCGAGGTCGGCGTCGGGTTCGAGCCCCTGGAGGAGCCGGGCCACCTCGTAGACGGTGTAGAGCTTGTCCTCGTCGAGCACTTCCTCGGGTTCCCGGAAGGAAAGCGGTCGTACGTCGTCGACGGCGGAGCGCGGGACTGGCATAGCGGGCGAAGGCCGCGCCCGCCGGTAAACACACCGATCGCGACACGCCGGCCGCGGCGTCCACAGCCGTCCGGTTTCTCCCACATATTTGTGCCAGCAGCCCCAACGAAGGGCAATGGGTGACGGGTCGCCGGACCTGCGGGAGGCGGTCGTCGACGCAGTCGGTGACCCGCTGGTCGTCGTCGACGACGGACTGGTCCTCGACGCCAACGGGGCGTTCCGGGAGTGGTTCGGAACCGAGGAGCCGACCGGCGAGGCGCTGGCGGCCGTTCTCGGCGAGCAGCCGGCCCTGTGTGAGCAGATCGAGGCCGGACAGGAAGGGGTCGTCGAGGCCGAAACCGCGGCCGGAAGCCGGCGCCTCGAAGTCAGTCTCTCGCCCGTCCGCGACGGGGGCGAGCGGGTCGGGCGGCTCGCTCACCTCCGCGACGAGACCGACCGCGAGCGGCGGTGTGACCGCCTGGAGCGGGAGAACGCACGGCTCGACCGGTTCGCGAGCGTCATCTCCCATGACCTCCGGAACCCGCTGGACGTCGCGCTGGGGCGGACGAACGCCCTCAGAGAGCGGGTCGACGACCCCGATATCGCCGAGGAGCTTGCGGAGATACGCGACGCCCACGACCGGATGCGCCGGATCATCACCGACGTGCTCAGCCTCGCCAGGGAGGGCGAGGAGATCGACAGCACGGAACCCGTCAGCGTCGGAACCCTGGCGGAGGAGGCCTGGTCGACCGTCGCGACCGGGGACGCGACGGTAGCGACCGAGGTCGACCGCGTCGTCTCCGCGGACCGGGACCGGCTGGCCCAGGTCTTCGAGAACCTCTTTCGCAACGCGGTCCAGCACGCCGGCCCCGAGGTGGCCGTCACGGTCGGCTCCCTCGAGGACGGCTTCTACGTGGCCGACGACGGACCCGGGATCCCTCACGAGGACCGCGAGCGCGTGCTCGAGCCAGGGTACACCGCCAGCGGGTCCGGGACCGGCCTCGGGCTGGCGATCGTCAGGAAAGTCGTCGACGCCCACGGCTGGGACCTGGCGGTGACGGAGTCCGCAGCGGGCGGTGCGCGCTTCAAGGTGTCCGGGGTCGACCCCGAGCGCGACTGAGGAGCGAGCCGCCACGCGGCCGGAGTGCTGGCGGTCGCTACGGGCGGCCGGCTGGGCTACGATTGGTTAACCAAGCAACACCACTATACCCGATGAGGTGATACGGGGGCGCGTGTTGTCGAGACTACGCCAGCGACTGCAGGCCCGGTTCGGGAACGGCGAGCCGGAACAGAACGGCGAGAGGCCCGAGCCGCGGGAACGGGAGACGGGGTCGCTGCTCCACACCTGCCCGGACTGCGGGGAGGTCTACCTGAGTGAGGGGCCGCGAACCTGCTCGACGTGTGACCGGCAGACGGTTCCGGCCCGGGGGAACGAGTAATCGACGCGCGGGTGCGGAGCCGGTGCCCCCGGAGACCGGCCGGCTTAAGAGCCGGGCCGGCGGAGTCCGGGTATGGACGCCACGACGATCCACGTGTGTCTGAACGTCTCGGACGCCGACCGCCTCGCCGACTGGTACGTCGAGAATCTCGGCTTCGAGCGCTCCTGGGAGTTCACCACCGCCGACGGAACCGGCCGGAACGTCTACGTCGCCGACGGCGACGGCTTCGAGCTCCAGCTCTCGGACACGGAGGGCGAAAGCGAGTTCGAGCAGGGGACCGCCTGGGACCACGTCGCTGTCGGCGTCGAGGACGTGGACGCGGCCTTCGAAGCCATCGACCACCACGGCGTCGTGAAAGAGCCCGGCGACCAGCCCGAAGCCGGGGCCCGGACCGCCTTCGTCGAGGACCCCGACGGCCACGTCGTCGAGCTGGTCGAGCCCCTCGAAGAGTAGTCCTCGAGGAGAGGGAGTCCGGCCGCTGGAGCAGTCAGTCCAGCGCCTCGCGGACCTTCTCGACGGGATGTGGCGGGCGCTCGCCGCCCTCCCGGTCGCCGAGCTGGGTGCGACAGGACGCGCCGGGGGCGACGACCGTCTCGCCGGGGCTCTCCTCGACTTTCTCGAAGAGGATCCGGCCGATGGCCTTCGAGAGGTCGTAGTGTTCGGCCTCGTAGCCGAAGGAGCCGGCCATCCCGCAACAGCCCGAGTCGAGTTCGTCGACGTCGTAGCCGACCCGGCGCAGCGCGGCGGCGGCGTGGTGGTCGCGGTTGAGCGCCTTCTGGTTGCAGTGGCCGTGGTAGGTCAGCGTCTCCGCGGGCGCGTCGGCGTCGAGATGGTCGTGGACCCGGTGGGTGTGGAGGTACTCGCAGACCCCGTACGCGCCCGCCGCGACCGCCTCGACGGCCTCGCCATCGAGCATATCGAGGTACTCGTCCTGGAACATCACGGCGTCGGAGGGCTCGACGAACAGCACCGACCAGCCCGCCTCCACGCGGTCGGCGAGTGCGTCGACGTTCGTCCGGGCGCGCTCGCCGGCCTCGTCGAGCAGCCCCATCGAGAAGGCCGCCCGGCCGCTCGGCGCGACGTCGTCGGGGTCGAGCACCTCGACGTGGACTCCCGCGGCCTCGAGCACCTCGACGGCCGCCTTTCCGGGTTCGGGGTAGCTGTAGTTGGTGTAGGTATCGGGAAAGAGGAGCACCCGGTCCCGGGCCTCTGCCTCCGGGACACCGGGGCCACGTGCCCGGAACCAGTCGACCAGCGTCTCCCGGCGGAAGGTCGGCAGGGCCCGTTCGGGCGCGACCCCGAACAGCTTCTCGCCGAGGAAGTCGGCGCCGGGCAGCTTCTGGGCCCAGTTGGAGACGGGCGCGAGCGCACTTCCGAGCCGGCTGACGCGGTCGACGTTACCGAACAGGCGGTCCCGGCGGGTGGTCCCCTCCTCCTGGTGGTACTCGTGTTTGAGTTCGGCTTTCAGCTTCGCCATGTCCACGCCTGTCGGACAGTCGCTCGCACAGCCCTTGCAGCCGACACAGAGGTCGAGTACCTCCTCCTGGAAGCGGTCGGAGTAGAGCTCCTCCTCGGGGAGTTCGCCGCTGATGGCCGCCCGGAGGATGTTCGCCCGGCCGCGGGTGGCCTGGACCTCCTCGCGGGAGGCCCGGAAGGTGGGGCACATCGTGTTCGAGTCGGTCTGCCGGCAGGTGCCACAGCCGTTACAGAGCTCGACGAGATGCGAGAAGCCACCCTCGTCCTCGAAGTCCAGAGCGGTCTGTGGCTCGAGTGACTGGTAGTCGGGGCCGTAACGGAGGTGCTCGCGCATGTCCGCGCCGACGCCGCGGTCGCTGTCCGGGCCGACATCCTCGGAGCCGTCGCGGTAGACGACGTTGCCCGGGTGCATCAGCCACGCGGGGTCGACGGCCGTCTTGACCTCCTTGAAGGCCGTCCAGAGGTTCTCCCCGTACATCTTGGGGTTGAACTCCGTGCGGGCCATGCCGTCGCCGTGCTCGCCGGAGAAGGCGCCGTGGTGTGCCAGCACGAGGTCGGTCACGTCGTCGGCGATCGACCGCATCTTCTGGATGTCCTCGTCGGTTTTGAGGTTGAGGATCGGCCGGATATGAAGGGTGCCGCTGCCGGCGTGGGCGAAGTAGGCTGCGGAGGTGTCGTGGTCCTCGAGCACCTCCTCGAACTCCCCCACGTACTCCGCGAGCTCCGCGGGCGGGACCGTGGCGTCCTCGATGAAGGGGTAGGGCTTGGGGTCGCCCTCCAGACTCATCAGCAGCGGGATGGCCGCCTTCCGGAGCTCCCAGATGTCGTTCTGGTCGGCCTCGGTGTAGGCCTCGACGACTTCGAAGGCCGCCCCCTCGGCGACGAAGTGGTCGTTGGTGGCCGCGACGGCCGCCTCGAAGTCGTCGTGGAGTTCGGAGTCGAACTCCAGCATGAGCGCCGCCGCCGTTCCCTCGGGAATGGGCTCGACGTACTCCGCGTAGCCGTCGGAGGCCGCGGCCAGCCGGAACACCTCGTCGTCCATCAGCTCGACCGCACTGACCTCGAACTCCAGGGCCTCGGGGACCGCCTCCATCGCGTCCACCAGGTCATCGAAACAGTACAGCGCCAGCGCGGTCTCCTCGGGGACGGTGACGAGTCCGAGCGTCGCCTCGACGACCACGCCCAGAGTTCCCTCCGCGCCGACGTAGAGCTTCGCGAGGTTGATCACCTCCTCGCCCTCGTCGTTCTCGTAGACGACGCGGTCGAGGTTGTAGCCGCTGACCCGCCGCTTGAGGTCGGGGTACCGCTCCGCGATCTCGGCCTCGTGTTCCTCGACGAGCGCCCGGACGGTCTCGTAGACCCGGGCCTCGCGGTCGTCTTTCGAGACGATCTCCTCGTACTCCGGGGAGTCGAGGACGACCTCGCGGGCGTGAAGCAGCGAGCCGTCCGGCAGGACCGCTTTCACTTCCTCGGTGTAGGCGTCGGTGATCCCGTAGCGAACCGAGTGGGCGCCGGTGGAGTTGTTGCCGATCGAGCCGCCGACCGTCGCGCGGTTCGAGGAGGCCGGGTCGGGGGCGAACTTCAGCCCGTACTCCGCGAGTTCTGCGTCCAGGTCGTCCTGGACGATGCCGGGCTGGACGGTCGCCGTCCGCGCCTCGGGGTCGACCGAGAGGAGCCCGTCCATGTGCCGGGAGGTATCGAGGACGACACAGCCCGGGCCGACGGCCTGACCCGCGAGCGAGGAGCCGGCGCCGCGCGGGAGCACTGGCACGTCGTGGTCGGCGGCGACCCCGACGGCCGCCCGCACGTCCGCGATATCGCGCGGAAAGACGACGCCGGCCGGTCTGGCCTGGTAGATGCTCCCGTCGGTGGCGTAGAGGACCTGTGCGTACTCGTCGAAGCGGACGTCGCCGGCGACGGCCTCGTCGAGGTCGGCCGCGAGGTCGACGTACTCGGCGACAGTCGGTCCCGTCTCCCGTGCGTGCGCCGATGGGTCCCCCGGCGGGTCGGCCGGCCGGACGGTCGGCTGCTGTCGGTCTGCGCCCATAGCCCCCGATCAACGGGAGCCGAGGTAAACGCTTGTCGGCAGGTGGGCACGCGGTGCCGGCGGGACGACACACAGCGCCGGCGGGGCGATATACGGCCCGGCGGGGCGACAGCCGCGGCTGTCGGACCAGCGCGCAAAAAACGGCGAGAGTCGTAGCGACTTACTCGAACAGCTCGGTGACCGTCGCGTACTCGTCTGCGACCTTGTCCCAGTTGACGACCTCGAAGAAGGCGTCGATGAAGTCCCCGCGGGCCGGGCCGTAGTCGTAGTAGTAGGAGTGCTCCCAGACGTCCAGCGCCAGGATGGGGTGTGCGCCCCAGAGCGCGCCCTGGTCGTGCTTGTCGACCGGGACGTTGCGGAGCTGCTTGGCCACGGGGTCGTACACGAGCAGGGCCCACCCGCCGGCAGCGGACGCGGCGGCCTCGAAGTCGCCCTTCCAGCCCTCGTAGGAGCCGAAGTCCTCCTCGATGCGGTCGGCGAGGTCGCCGTCGGGTTCGCCGCCGCCGTCGGGGTGCATGTTCTCCCAGAACAGCGTGTGGAGATAGTGGCCACAGCCGTTGTGGGTGACGTTACCCTGCGCGGCGGCACTCGAGGAGAAGTCGCCGGCCTCGCGGTTCTCGGCCAGCGTCTCCTCGGCGGACGCGAGGCCGTTCACGTACCCCTGGTGGTGGGTGTCGTGATGCCACGTGAGTACCTGCTCGGAGATGTGTGGTTCGAGGGCGTCGTAGTCGTACGGTAGCGGCGGCAGTTCGGGCTCGGATAGTTCTGGCATCGTTGTAACCTCCGGTATCTACTGATGGACGGACGAAGGTTAAAGATTGAGGAGTCGGCTACCTGGACAGTCCGGAAAGTCGACGCGACGCTCCACCGCCGTGGCAGTCAGCGAACGCCGCCCCGTCGCGGTCCACACCGGAACGCGAATAGGACTGGCTTACGGGCTTCGGGCGGTGTGAGCGCGCAGGACGAACCCGACGGGCGAGCGGCGGATAGCCTGCGCGGGAGACCGGTGTAAGGGTGAAGTAACAAACCCGCCCGGCAGCGGAGACGGAGGGGCCATGACCGGATCAGTCGCGGTCGCGTCCGCCGTCCTGGTACAGTCCCTGGCTTCCGAGCTCCCGATGCAGGTGTTCTCCGGGGATTTCCTGGAGCTGGCAGTGCTCTTTTTCGTGCTCGCCATCGTCGCCGCGGTGTTCGGCGCCCGGGGCGTGGCCGGCCTCAGCATGGAGATCGCGAAGTGGCTCGTGGTCATCTTCATCGTGCTGGCGGTCGTCTCGGTCATCCTCTGAGAGAGGGCCGTTCCCGTCCCGGAGCGGGGCTCACTCCACGTCGGCTCCGGAGCCGTCGTCCAGCCGGCCGGCAAGGGTCGCGTTCAGCACGACACCGATCAGCAGCGAGAGCGCGACGACGTACAGCCAGGTGAGCACCAGGAAGACGGCGCCGACGACGCCGTAGAGGTCGACGCTCTCCGAGACGCCGACGTACACCCGGAGTGCGAGCGCCGAGAGCGTCCAGCCCGCGGCGGCGACGGCGGCGCCCGGGAGCACCTCGCCGAGCGAGGCGTCGTGTCCCGAGAACTGGTAGTACACCGGGAAGAAGAGGACGACCAGCGCGACCCAGACGACGAGCGGGCCGGCGACGACCCAGGCACGTATCTCGGTCCGGAACAGAAACAGCGAGGCGGCGGCAGCCATCACTGTGACCGTCAGCGTGACCGCCAGGAGTACCAGCAGGCTGTCGAGGAGTCGGCGGGCCAGCGAGCGGTCCTGGCGGGTCCGGTACACCTCGGCGAAGACACTCTCGACAGCTCCGAACAGCCGGAAGGAGCTCCACAGGGAGATGGCGAGTGCCAGCGCGACGGCCCGGCGCCGGCCCGTCGCGTCGCCGCCGACTTCCTCGAAGAGACGACGGAGCGCAGCCGTCTCGACGCCGGTCAGGGCCTCGGCGGTCACCACCAGAAAGTTCCCCGTCCCGACCAGGGAGAGGGCAGTGTAGACCAGAACCGCGAGGGCGACGAGGAAGTTGAACGCGTAGAAGGCGACCCCGGCGGCGTCGACGGTGAGCTGGCGCTCGCGAGCGAAGGCGGCCGCCGTCCGCACGAGCGTCGTCGCGCTCACGTCCGGACGTCGACCGGCCCGCGCTTCGATAGCCGGGACTTACCGGTCGGTACCCGCCCCGCGTTCCCCTCCGCTCGCTTCCCGCGTGTCGCTTCGCTCCCGCTCGCTCTGTTCCGCGGCTCGCATACACTCGCCGCTCCACCACGAGGGGCGACTCCTTCCCTGGCGTTCAGTCGTCGCCCCTCGCTTTCTCGAACATCGCCAGCGCCTCCTCGCGGCGCTTCCCGTGGTCGACGATAGGGTGGGGGTAGTCCGGGGCGTGCATCTCGCGGGTCCCGGGGTCGAGTTCGTGCCAGGAGTGGATGGCGTCGGCGGGCACGCCCTCCAGTTCGGGGACGTACTCGCGGACGTACTCCGCGTCGGGGTCGTACCGCTCCCCCTGGGTCATCGGGTTGAAGATCCGGAAGTACGGCTGGGCGTCCGTGCCGGTCGAGGCGGCCCACTGCCAGCCGCCGTTGTCGTTCGCGGTGTCGTGGTCGGCCAGCTTCTCGCGGAACCAGGCGTACCCCTCCCGCCAGTCGACCAGCAGGTCCTTCGTCAGAAAGGAGGCGACTATCATGCGGACGCGGTTGTGCATCCACGCCTCCGCGCGGAGCTGTCGCATCCCGGCGTCGACGATGGGATAGCCCGTCCGCCCGTCCTTCCAGGCCTGCAGCGCCTCGGGGTCATCGCGCCACTCGACGGCGTGTTCGTACTCCTTGTAGTTCGAGTCGACGACCTCGGGGTTGGCCCACAGCACCTGTGTGTAGAACTCCCGCCAGGCCAACTGGTCGAGGAACTCGAAGACGCTCTCGCGGGCGTCCTCGTCGGGCGCGTCCGCACGGGCGCGGTCGGCCCGCCCGTAGACCTCCCGGATACCGATAGTGCCGTACTTCAGGTGGGGTGACAGCCGGGAGGTGACGTCCTCGGCGGGGTAGTCCCGGCGCTCCCCGTACCGGTATGCGGGCCCCTCGCAGAACCGCTCCAGCAGGTCCCTGGCGACCGCGGTGCCCGCCGCCGGCACGTCGGCCTCCGGCTCCTCGAAGCCGAGGTCGGCGAGCGTCGGGAGCGGGTCGCCCTCCACGTCCGCCAGGCCGCCACCGTCCGGCGGCTCGACGGGGTCGGCTTTCGGCCGGTCGTGCCACTTCTTCGAGAAGTAGGTGAACACGGCGTAGGGGTCGCCGTCGTTGGTCGTGATCGACCCGGGCTCGTGGTGGACGGCGTCGTGGACTGCCTCCCGGTCGACGCCGGCCTCGTCCAGCGCCTGCCGGACCGCAGCGTCCCGGCGGCGGGCCAGCCCGGAGTAGTCGCGGTTCCAGGTGACCAGGTCGGCGTCGTACTCGTCGGCGAGCGCCGGAACGACCTCGACGGGGTTGCCGCGGGCGACGACCAGGTCGCTGCCCTGCTCACGGTAGGCCGCCCGCAGCGCGTCGAGTGCGTCGAGCATGAACGCGACCCGGGGCGGCGCGCCGTGTTCCAGCACTGTGGGGTCGAAGACGAAGACGGGAACGGCGGTGTCCTCGGCGGCGCGGGCGAGCCCGCGGTTGTCGGCCACCCGGAGGTCCCGGCGGTGCCAGTGAAGGCGCATACGTCTACGACGGGCCCGGTCCACTTCAAGCGGCGGGGCAATCGGTTTGGGACGCCGTGGGACCGGGCGGCTCGCGGGCCTCGGGACCGAACGCCCGACAGCCCGGAGGGCTGGCTACCCGTCCGTCTTCAGGGCGAGCCCGCCGTCGGTCGGGCCATCCTGGAGCACCACGTCGATCACCGTCGGCTGTTCGAGGTGGTAGGAGACGATCCCGTCGTCGGTCCAGCTCACCGCCTCGACGTCGAAGGTCTCCGTGCCGTCGGCCGTCACGACGGTGAGGGTGCGGTCGGCGGCGTCGTAGCGGACCTCCTCCGGCGCGTCGGCGACGGGGGCCTCGGGGTCGAACTCGCGGACCGGGTCACCCGTCGCGTTCTCGGGGAGGGCGGTCTCCCTCACACCGTCGGTTGTACTCTCGCCTCCGGAGACGGCTTCCCCGCCGAGGTCCAGTTCGAGCAGCGGTGTGAAGTCGAACAGGGTTGGCACCGTTCCGGGGCCGCCGGCAAGCGAGACGACCGTCGGGCTCATCCGGAAGTAGTGGCCGTCGGTGGTGAAGCCGACCGGGGGAACGTCCTCGGCCGACGCGTCGTAGCTCACGCGTTCGAGCGACCGGGGGAAGGGGACAGTCGTCCCGTTACTCCCGTCGTCGGCGTCGACCATGTGCACGAGGGCGACCTCGTCGAAGTGGTAGGTGACGGTCCCGGTGTCGTTGGCGACGACGGCCGTCGGCGCAAGCGTGTGCGTCCCGTCGGCCGTCGTCACGGTGACGGTCCCGTTGGCGGCGTCGAAGCGGACCTCCTCGGGCGCGTCGGCGACCGGGACGTCGGGGTCGAACTCCCCGGCCGGCTCGATGTCGGCGTCGTCGGGGATGTCGATCCGCAGGGTGCCGTTGCTCCCGGGCTCGGAGACCGTTCCCTCATCGAGGTCGAGCCGGTCTCCGGGGGTGAACGAGAAGCTCCGGGGGATCGTCGCCCCGGCGTCCGCGAAGCCGACCGCGCGGGGTTCCATGGTGAACCGGTGAGCGTCGGTGACGAAGGTGACGCGACGGGTGTGTTCGTCCACGCGCTCGTAGACGACTTTCTCGAGGGAGTCGGGGAACGTCGCGTTCGGAGCGGTCGCTGGGCTGGGGGAGTCGGAAGCTCTCGACTGCGTCATGTCGGGTGCGGAGTCGGAGGGCTCCGTCTGGTCGTCGGGCGGTGCGTCAAGCGGGGCGGAGTCCGCGTTCGCGGCGACGACGGCGCCACCGGCGACAGTGGTGACGACCATCGCGGCCGCGAAGGCGAACGCGAGTGATTTCGATGGCATGGTTCATGTCGTGGCCCGGTGTCCCGCGGACCAGGGCGGCTACCCCGAGGGACCGGAACCACTCGCTTACCCCTTGTGTGAAACTCCGGATAAGCACCCGTTGGAAAGGCCCGGAAACAGCGGACGAAAACCCTTCCCAACGGTCGGGTTGCCGCCAGTCCGGCCGGGGCAGACGGACACAAACTCAGAGGAGAAGGACGACGTTGCCCATCCCGCGGCGCTTGCGCTCGACGAGGTCTTTCGTCTCCAGGCTGTCGAGCGCCCGGCTCACCGTCGCCTTCGAGAAGTCGGTCCGCTCGACGACCTCGCTCTGGGCCAGCACGCCGTCGGCCTCCAGCACCGCCTCGTAGATGGCCCCCTCGGTGTCACCGAGCCGGTCGGCGGTCTCGGTCCACTCCTCGCGGCGGCGCTCGAGGAGGGTCTCGCTCGGGGTGGCGCCGTCGGGCCCTGGCTCGGCCTGTGGTGCCGGCTCGGGTGTGGCGGATCTTGACTCCTCGGAACCCCTCCCGGGGGTGTCAAGCGTGAGATAGACGCTGGCGCCCCCGGCGACGAACCCGGCGAGGGCGACGAGGAACGTGTCACCGTAGGTGAAGAAGCCGCCGATCTCGGTCGTCTCGGAGCCGTTCTCGGTCAGCGAGACCACCACCGGCGAGGGATTGACGAACTGGAGGGCGAGGACCATCGACGCGGCGACGACGGCCGCCGCGGCGAGTAACTGGCTGCTCTGGAGGGCCCGCAGGTCCATGTGTGATCGACCACCCGACGGGCAAAAATAGGTAACGCTTCAGCCGGAGCGAGCGGGGCTGAAACGGCTGTGTAACGGGTTTCGAACCGGTTCGGAAGGCGTTTCACCGCAGCGCTGATGAGGCTTTTCGCCCAAGTGGGAGGTGATGCCCGAGGTCCCCGCCTCCCGGCTCGCCCTTCTGGCCGCGCTCGCCGCGACGGGAGTCGCGCTGGCCGGCGTCGGTACCGTCGTCGGCCTGACCGGAACGGCCACCCCGGACGCCCCCGCCGGCGAGTTCGTCGTCTCGGACAACGTCACCTTCACCACCGCCGGCGGTGACCGGACGAAGCTCGCGAACCTGACCGCCGACTCCGAGGTGCGGATCAGCCGGACCGGCCCCGGGACGTTCGCGGTCGAGACCGAGTCGTCGACGCCGCTGAGCGAGGCCGACCGCGAACTCGCCAGACGGGTCGCGCGGGAAAACGAGACGGTGAGTCGGGCCCTGGAGCGGATGGACGCCTACGAGCTGACCGTCGACCCCGTCCGGAAGCTGCAGACCGTCGAGCTCGATGTCGAACAGGTTCGGACGGCGGAGAACAGCTCCACGGTCTCGGCTAACAAAACGGTCTACGTGATGAACGTCTCGACGGGATCCGACGAGGTCGTCGTCGACCGCGAGCCCCAGTACGTCCGTGACATGGCGTCCGTGCAGGTCAGCCCGCCCGGCGGCAGGGAGACGAGATACCACGCCACTGTCGACCTGGCAAACCGGACCGTCGTCGACGTGGCCACCGTCACGACACTCGACGACGTCGAGTGAGACAGCGGTCGCGTCCCGCCCCGGACCCCGACCCGCGGAACACGGCCGTCATCGAGGAGGCGGTCGACGCGGCCCGGGCCAGCGGCATCGGCGCCGTGCTCGCGACCCACGACATGCACCAGGCCGAGCGGGCCGCCGACCGGGCGGCGGTACTTCCGGGCGACGGCGTCGTCGAGCACGGCCCGACCGAGCAGGTCTTCGAGAACACGGCCGACGAGCGCACCCGGCAGTTCGCCTCCGGGGAGCTGGTGTACTGACCGCCGGTGCACTGATATGGGGCCGGTGACTCGACACCACAACATGGACGCGGGCGGCGACCCGTACATCGAGGTCGACGGCGCGACGGTCGACGAGCGCGACGTCGAAGCCCTGCGGGGGATCGACGAGTACGGCTCGATGTACCGGGCGGCCGAGGAACTGGGGCGCTCCTACGCCCGGATCCAGCAGCGGGTCACCGAACTCGAGGAGACGGTCGGACCGCTGGTGGTCAGCGAGCGCGGCGGCGCGGGCGGCGGCGGGAGCGCGCTCACGCCGAACGCGCGCGAGCTTCTGGCCCGCTTCGACCGTCTCCGTGCGGAGTTCTCGGGGCTCGCCCGGGCCGAGGAGTCCGTCGTCTCGGGGCGGGTCGTCGACCGCGGCGAGCGGCTAGGGACCGTCGAGACGCCGGCGGGGATGCTGCGAGCGCTGGTGCCCGCCGAGGCTGAGACGGTTCAGGTCGGGGTCCGCTCGGACGCGGTGAGTCTGCTCGCCCCCGACGACGCCCCGCAGCCGGCGGGGACGAGCGCCCGCAACCGGTTCGAGGGGACGGTCGCGGCCCTCGACCGGGAGGGGGACCTGGCGCGGGTTGCCGTCGACGTCGGCGGGGAGACGACCCTCCGGGCGCTGATCACGGGAGCAAGCGTCGACCGCCTCGACCTGTCGGAGGGCGACCGGGTCGTCGCCTCGTTCAAGGCGACGGCCACCCGCGCGGCGCCGGCCCCGGAAACCGGGACCGGGGCGGACGAAGACAAGTCCTGAGCGTCAGCCCTCGCGCCACCTGGAGAGCAGGCCGCCGACGCCGACGGCGTAGGCGGTCAGAAAGGCCACGAACCACGCCTGACCGACGCCCTCGCCGGCCGCCAGATTGCCGGCGTACAGCCCGACACCCAGCAGGCCGAGCGCAAGCGCCAGGGTCAGCGAGACGGGGTTTGGCTCATTCAGCAGGGCACACAGCCGGCCGCGGACGCTCGTCTGTGACATACACGGACCGTGGGGAGCGACCCATTTCAAAAACCCAGGGCGGTCGCGCAGTCGGCAACCCGGCAAAAAGTTGAAATGCTGGAGCGAGCGCGGAGACCGGCCGACCTTTATTCGCGGGCCCGTTCGCCCAGGTATGGACGAAGATCTGGAAGCGCGGGTGGAGGCCGTCGCGGAGGAGAGCGCCCTCTACAACGCGCTCAAACACGGAAGCGACGCCCAGGTCGACGCCATCCTCGGGCCGATGATGGGCGAGCACCCCGACTTCCGCGAGCACGGCGGGGAGGTTCCCGGCGTCGTCGCCCCGGTCGTCGAGCGGGTCAACGCGATGAGCGAGGCCGAGAAACGGGAGCGCCTGGCGGAGCTCGCGCCGGAGCGACTGGAGGAACTGGAGTCGGAGGACGAAGGTGAGGAACACCCGCTGCCGGACCTGCCGAACGTCGAGGACGGCGTCCGGATGCGGGTCGCTCCCAACCCCAACACCCCCTGGCACGTCGGCCACGCCCGGATGGCCGCCGTGGTGGGCACCTACAAAGAGCGGTACGGCGGGGAGTTCGTCTGCCGCTTCGACGACACCGACCCCGAGACCAAACGGCCGGACCTGGACGCCTACGACGCGATCCTCGACGCCATCGACTACCTGGGGTTCGAGCCCGACGAGGTGGTCCGGGCCAGCGACCGCGTCGAGACCTACTACGACCACGCCCGCGAGCTGGTCGAGGCCGGCGGGGCCTACACCTGCGAGTGCCCCCAGGAGCACTTCTCGGAGCTGAAAAACAGCGGCCGTGCCTGCGACCACCGGGACAAGCCCCCCGAGGAGAGCCGCGAGGAGTTCGAGGCGATGGTCGACGGCGAGTACGACAGCGGCGAGATCGTCCTCCGAGTGCGGACGGACATCGAGCACAAGAACCCCGCGCTGCGGGACTGGGTGGCCTTCCGGATGGTCGACACTCCCCACCCCCGCGAGGAAGCGAGCGAGTACCGCTGCTGGCCGATGCTGGACTTCCAGAGCGGGGTCGACGACCACCTGCTCGGCGTCACCCACATCATCCGGGGGATCGACCTCCAGGACTCCGCGAAGCGGCAGGGCTTTCTCTACGACTACTTCGGCTGGGAGTACCCCGAGGTCGTCCACTGGGGCCACGTCCAGGTCGACGAGTACGACGTCCCCCTCTCCTCCTCGACCATCCAGGAGTACATCGCCGAGGGCCGGCTGGACGGGTGGGACGACCCCCGAGCGCCCACGGTCGCGAGCCTCCGCCGCCGGGGGATCGAGGGCGAGGCCATCGTCCGCGCGATGGTCGACCTTGGCACCTCGACCTCGAACGTCGACCTCGCGATGTCGAACGTCTACGCCCACAACCGCGAACTGATCGACGACAACACCGACCGCGCGTTCCTCGTGCGGGACGACCCCGAGGCCGGCGGCGGCGCGGTCGAGCGGCAGGTGCTCGGCGGTCCCGCGGCTGGCGAGCCGCCGGTCCACCCCGACCACGACGAGCGAGGGAGCCGGCACATCCCCGTCGTCGACAGCGTGCTCGTCGAGGGCGACGACCTGCCCGGCCACGGCGAGCGCGCCTGGCTGAAAGGCTACGGCTGTGTCAGACACACCCGCGACGCCTTCGAGTACGTCGACGCGGACATCTCGGTCGTCCGCGAGGAGGGCGTCGACGTGGTCCACTGGGTGCCCGCGGAAGCCAACGTCCCCACCCGGATGCGGACGACGGAGGGGGACGTCTCGGGGTTCGCCGAGCCGGGCGTGCTGGAGTACGGCGCCGGGGACCGCCTGCAGTTCGAGCGCGTCGGCTTCGTCCGCCTGGACGAGGTCGACGGCGAGGGAACCGTCGCTTACTACGCTCACCCCTGAGCGGGAGAGATGCCCGGCGGCAGGGGCGACGGATGCCGGTTCGGTCAAAGCTTTAAGTTCAGCCGCTGACTGATATCAGGTACCAATGGCCATCGATCCCGAATTCGAGGAGACCTACGAGGAAGTCGAGCGCCACGAGGGACACCGCGTCTGGACGCAGGACGGCGAGGACCCGACCGACGAGGTTCAGGGGATTCACGGGACGCACGTGGCCGTGGACTTCGACCTCTGTATCGCCGACGGGGCGTGTCTGGAGGACTGTCCCGTCGACGTCTTCGAGTGGGTGGACACGCCCGGCCACCCCGAGAGCGAGATCAAGGCCGACCCGACCCACGAGGACCAGTGTATCGACTGTATGCTCTGTGTCGACGTCTGCCCGGTCGACGCCATCGACGTCGACCCCTCGCGGGCCGGCCGGATATGACCTGCGAGCCCGCTGACCGGCGGACCTGAGGCGCGCGCCCGACACCGCTCCGTCAGCTCTGCCCCCGGCTGGAGGGGACCTTCCGTCGCCGGGGCAACGGTAGCCGGCCTCTACCAGCACCGGCCCCGCCGGGCCGCCACGCCACTCCCGGCCGTCGAGCCGTGGCTCTCCCCGTTCTGACCGGCCGAACCGCCCCACTGCTGGCAGTTACGTGACGTGTATCGTAAGGCTTAGAAGGTACTGGATGTGGGTCTCACACACGGTAAAGAATGTCAATCAGAAGCGTCGTACTGACGAAAGGCGTGCCGGACTTCAGAGAGGGGCAGGTGTCCTTCGACGAGGACGGACACCTGGAGCGGGGGAAGACACCGACGGTGATGAACCCCAACGACAAGCACGCGCTGCGTGCTGCCCTCCAGACGAAGGTGCGCCACGGTGGTACAGTGTCGCTGATGAGCATGGGGCCGCCCGGCTACGCGGAGGTCCTCCAGGAGGGGATGCAGGACGTCTACGCCGACGACCTCTATCTCCTCTCGGACCGCGAGATGGGCGCGGCCGACACGTGGGCGACGGCGATGACCGTCACCACCGGGCTGGAACACCTCGAGGAGGAACCGGACCTGGTGTTCGCGGGCTTCAAGACCGCCGACGGGGAGACCGGCCACACCGGTCCCCAGACCAACTGGTGTATCGACATCAACGAGGAGATGACCGACCGGCCGCTGATCACCCACGTCATCGCGCTGGACATCGACGAGGAGGCGGGCACGGTGCGCGCGAAACGCCTCGTCGAGGGTGACATCTCCGAGATCGAGACCATCGAGGCCGAGCTGCCAGCGTTCATCGTCGCGGACCCCGAGTTCGAGGCCAGCTACCGGAAGGCCGAGCACCGGCTCCGGCACAAGGACTTCCGGGAGCAGACCCAGCAGCGGGCCGCCGAGTTCGGCGAGTACCTCGCCGACGACTCGGAGAAGGAGATGACCGACTTCGAGCACTTCACCATGTGGAACCAGGAGGACCTGAATCTCGACCCCGACTTCATCGGGCTGGACGGCTCGCCGACGATCGTCGCGGGCGTCGACCCGATCCCGAAAGCGCCCTCCGAGCGGGAGGCGACGATGGTCGACCCCGACGACGCCGAGGGGATGGGCGACGTGCTCGAGGAGATGGAGCCCTACGCGGCAGGTGACTGACCATGCCGGAAATCGACCCCACCGACCACGAGATCGCCGACCTCGGACCGAAGATCAAGGATATCGACGACGAGCAGGAACTCGAGGAGATGCTGGCCATGGAGAAAGGCGGCGAGGGGCGCGCCCCCGTCGTCACGCTCATCGAGGACCGCCTCGAGAAGGTGGCCGGCGACGACGAGGACGAACAGGACCCCAGCGAGGTCGACCTGACGGAGCTGACCATCGCCGACATCGCCAACATGGTCCGCGACGTCGAGGAGGTCGACGTGCTGGAGGGTCTGCTGGAGCGGGAGAAGGAGGGCAAGGACCGGAAGGGCGCCAAAGAGCAGATCGAGAGCCGCATCCAGTCCATCGAGGGCAGCGACGAGGAGGAGGAGACGGAAGTCGAGTACGTCCCCCCCGAGGAGAAACACCCCGACCTCGACCATCCGACCGCTGACAAGCAGTACGTCGAGGGGACCGTCGGCGGCGAGTACCGCGACATGTGGGTCTACTGCGAGACCCAGCGCGGCGAGCTGATCGACGTCTCCCGGGAGATGCTCGGCAAGGCCCGGGAGCTGATGGACCTGTACAACGCCGACCCGTCCGAGGCCACGGAAGACGAGCCCTCCGGCCGGTACGGCGGCGACGAGAACGGCGAGCCCGAGGAGGTCGTCGCGGTGATCATCGGCGACGAGGTCGAAGGGCTGACCGAGGAGGCGGTCGCCTACGGCGCCGACCGCGTGGTCTACCACGAAGACGAGCGGCTGGAGCGGTTCCGGCACAAGCCCTACACCGAGATCTTCGTCAACATGTGCCGGGACTGGGAGGCCGACTGGCGGGACTACCACGAGCCCCGCTACACGGTCTTCCCGGCGACGAACAACGGCCGGGACCTCTCGGCGCTCGTCCAGGGCGAGCTCGACTCCGGGCTGGCCTCGGACTGTTCGGGGCTGTACATCGAGGAGGCGATGATCTCCAATCCGGCGAAGACCGGCACGCCCGGCGACTCCAAGGAGTTCGAGCGGATCCTCCACATGAAGCGGCCGGACTTCTCCGGGTTCGAGTACTCCACCATCCTCTGTATCGACAAACCACACCGGGACTTCCACCCGCAGGGCGCCTCCGTCATCCCGGGTGCCTTCGAGGTACCCGAGCCCGACCACGAGCGCGAGGGCGAGGTGACCGAACACGACCTCGAGCTGCCCGACGACTGGTTCCAGGTGGAAGTGACCGACTACGACCGGCTAGACGAGGGGGTCGACCTCACGGGCAACGACGTCGTCGTCGCGATGGGCCGGGGGATCGGCGAGAACCCCACCGAGGGGATCGAGCTCGGTCTCGAACTGACCGACCAGTTCGAGGAGGCCGACATGGGGCTCTCGCGGGGCGTCATCACCGCCTCCTACCAGTTCGACGGTCACGTCGAGCAGTACATCACGGAAGAACGCCAGATCGGCGAGTCCGGCCAGGTCGTCGAGCCCGACCTCTACATCGCCGCGGGCATCTCCGGGGCGGTCCAGCACAAGGTCGGCATGGACGAGTCCGACACCATCGTCGCGATCAACGAGGACCCGGACGCGGACATCCGGGACTTCTCCGATTACTACATCCAGGGCGACCTCTTCGAGGTGATCCCCCGGCTGGTGGAGGCGATCGAGGCCGGCGAGTTCGCCGAGGCGATCGCAGAGGTGAGCAATGACTGACGAACACTACGAGGCAGTCGTCGTCGGGGCCGGTCCCGGCGGCGCGGCCGCGGCGGCCTCGCTGGCCGAGCGCGGCGTCGAGACGCTGGTCCTCGAGCGGGGCGTCGACGCGGGCTCGAAGAACGTCTCCGGCGGGCTGATCTACGCCGAGGAGTCCGCCCCCTACACGATCGACGACTTCTTCCCCGACGTGCGGGAGGCGGCGACCGAGCGGGCGGTCGACGAGCACTACATCCACAACGTGGCCGGCGAGAAGGTCAAGACCTTCGACCTCGAGGGGGTCCACCAGCACGACACCGAGTGGTGTGACGCCGTCCTCCGGCGGAAGATGGACTCCTGGCTGGCCGAGCGGGTCCACGAGAAGACCCGCGAGACCGGCGGCGGTCTCCTCACGGGCGTCCGCGTCAACGGGCTGCTCCGCGAGGGCGGCGAGATCGTCGGCGTCACCTGCGACGAACTCGACCCGATCCGCGCGGACCTGGTCGTCGCCGCGGACGGGGTCAACTCCGAACTCGCCAGGGACGCCGGCCTGATGGACTGGGACGAGCCCGAGGAGTGGTTCCAGGGCGTCAAGGCCGTCGTCGAGATGGACCGCGAGGACATCAACGAGCGCTTCGGCCTCGAGGACGACGAGGGCGTGGCCCACCTGTTCTCGGGCGACCTCTTCGACGGCGTCCGCGGCGGGGGCTTTCTCTACACCAACGAGGAGTCGCTGTCGATCGGGACCGTCTTCCACCTCGACTCGATCGCCGAGGAGCGCGCCGAGCCCCACGAGCTGCTCGACGGCCTGCTGACCCACCCGCTGATGGACCAGTGGCTTCAGGGCGAGTACGAGGAGCGGGAGTACTCCGCGAAGCTCGTCCCCGACTCGAAGAAGGTGGCCCACCCCTCGCCACACCAGGGCCGGCTCGTGCTCGTGGGCGACGCGGCCGGCCAGATGCAGGCCCAGGGGCCGATCATCAAGGGCATGAACCACGCGGTCACCGCCGGCGGGCTGGTCGGCGAGGCCTTCACCGAGGCGAAAAGCCGCAACGACCCCGGCGCAGTCGGCGACCTCTACGAGCAGAAACTCCGCTCGGAGGGCGTCCTGAAGAAGCTGCGCCCGCGGCGGTACCGCTGGACCCGGTCGCTCACCGAGAACGGCGTCCTGAACAGGGTCCAGAGCGGGCTGGTCAACTCGCCGGTCGGCACCGCGGGGATCAAGCTGTTCGGCGGGCTCGTCGAGCGCGCCTTCAACTCCCCGTTCGTGCTCGGGATGATCCCCGACACCCGCTTCTCCTACGTCGACGTCCCGACGAAGATCGGGGAGACGCTGGGGACGCGGGTCGACGCCGAGAACGACGTCGAGCCACCGGAGCTCGACGACCGCATCGGCGACCTGACCTACGACGTCGACGACCCCCACATCGAACTCCAGGACAACAGCTTCGCGGCCAGCGGGACGGCAGTGACGGCCTGTCCGGTCAGCGCCAAGGACTTCGGCGGGGGCTGTTACCGCGAGGAGACCGTCAAGTCCAACGGCCGCGAGGAGCGGGTGGTGAGTCTGGACACCCAGCCCTGCGTCGAGTGTGGCACCTGCGCGGTCGTCGCCGACACGAAGTGGGAACACCCGCCCGGCGGCAAGGGCGTCGAGTTCAAGCAGGGATGAGTTCGGCACGGGCCCGGTTCACCGAGCGGATCCACGACCTCGCGGCCGAGGCCGAGCGGGACCGTGAGGCCTTCGAGCCGCCGGTCGACCCGCCCGACGAGGAGGGGGCGATGGACTACCTCCGGGAGGGGGCCGGGCCGGCAGTCTCGCTGTTCGTCGAGGCCCGGACCGGCCAGCACATGGTCCACTTCCCGCCAGAGGAGTACCACGCCCTGGAGGGGGCGATGAACGAGTGGTTCGAGCTCTACGCCGCCTGCTACGGCGTCGAGCTGGACGCCGACTTCGCGCTCCGGGAGGCCGCGGACCTGCTGCTGGACACCCGCAACATCAAGGACGTCGCCCAGCTGCTGACGCACGTCCCCGAGCGGCAGTAACGCGACCTCGCTAGCGGTTACCCCCTTCCTTCGTCCGGTTCACCGCTCTCGAAACGTCCGTAGCCACCGCATACTCCGGGACAAACCGTTAAATACCGGGCCGTGATACCAACCCACATGGAACTGACGGAGACACTCGAGTTCGACCACGACGACCGGGAGGACATCTACGAGTACATCGAGTCACACGGCGCGAGCCGACCGAAGCAGGTCCGGAAGTCGCTGAACATGGGCGAGCGGGCCTTCGGCCACCACGCGGCCATCCTCAAGCGGGACGGGGTGCTGGAGGAGGCCGACGGGAGACTCCGGATCGCGTTCGAGGCAGGCACCGAGGAGGAGTTCGAGGCCGAGGACGTCGAGTTCGCCATCCGGCAGGCCCGCGAGGAGGACCTGACGGGGCTGGTCGGCGCGATCCGGCAGGCCATCGGCGGCGGCGCCTACGTCGACGCCGAGACGGTCGCCGACGTCGTCGACAGCGAGGGCGTCCTGCTCCGGCACAACGAACTCGAATCGCGCATCTTCTTCGTCGCTACCGTCGACGGCGAGGTGGTGGGCTGGGTCCACCTCAAACACCCCGAAAGCGCGAAGCTCGCCCACACCGCCGAACTCACCGTCGGCGTCCTCGAGGAGTACCGTGGCAACAGCATCGGGAGCCACCTCCTCGAGCGGGGCCTGGAGTGGGGCCAGTCCCAGGGGTTCGAGCGGATCTACAACTCCATCCCCTCCACGAACGAGGACGCCATCGAGTTCCTCGAGGGGCGGGGATGGGAAGTCGAGGCCGTCCGCGAGGGCCACTACAAGCTCGACGGCGAGTACATCGACGAGGTGATGATGGCAAGGGAGCTCTAGGCCGCCCCGTCAGGCAGTTCGTCGTCGGCCGTCTCCAGCGCGTCCGCGACGACCCCCTCCTGTCGGCTCTCGACGCGGGCGTGGGCCGCACACACCACTCTGTTCTCCGTCCAGGGGATGTGCAACTCGAAGCTCGCCTCCCGGGCACAGTCCTCCTGGGTACACTCCATGCGCCCCCTTCGTGTGCGCGGTTTACAAGCGTTTCCGGTGCGCGGACGGTCGCGTTTAGTTAGGCAGTCGTACCGCCAGAGGTGTTGAGAACAGCAGGAAAGCCCCGGACGTCTGGATTCGGGGGCACCGGCAGACTCACTCCGTTCGTCTGCCGAGCCTCCGCTCGTTACACTCGCGGAGACCTCACTGCGGTCCTTGCGTCGTCCGCCGTCGTCCAGACGCCCGCCCCTTTCAGTCCCGCCCGACTCGGCTGTCCAGACTGGGCGGGACAGAAAGGGGCCGGAGGCTCGCGGAGCGAGACCACGTAAGCACCGCAACGCAGTGAGGAGCGTAGCGAGTCGCAGCCTGCGAGCCTCCGGGGGCTTTCTTGCTGGAGTGAGTCCCGTCTCTGCTACACTAAACACTGCCGCGCGGACCGGCTTCGTTCCCGTCAGTAACGCTCGCTCAGACCAGCGCGACCAGCACCATCGCCACCAGGATCGAGAGCGCGAGCAGGAGCTGGACCAGCGCCGAGGCGAGGATGCCGACGACCGCTCCGAGCGCGGCCCTGGCGCTGCCACGGGCGTCGCGGGCCCTGAGGTACTCGACCAGGAAGACCGTCCCCGCGACCCCGACGACGATCCCGACGGGACCGGCGACGAAAAACAGCGCCAGTCCGACGACCCCGGCCGCGGCCGTCGTCGTGGCGGACGCGCCGCCGGCGGACGCCCCGAGCGCGCCGCCGAAGAGGTCGACCGCGACGCCGAGCAGCCCGACGAACAGGAGCGCGACCAGCACGACCGTCGAGGGGTCGGCGTAGCCGCTGGCCCACCAGTAGACCAGCACGCCGGCGACGGACAGCGCCGGCCCCGGGACCAGCGGGAGGACACTCCCCAGAACGCCCGCGACCAGGAGGGCGAAGGCCACGAGCACCGGGAGGTCGACGCCCAGAACGAGCGGGACCGCGTCGGGCATCGCCGCGCTCGCGGTCACCGCAACCGCCTCCGGTCCTCGCGTGCGGCCTCCGTCCCGTACCGGTCGACGAGGCTGCCGGCGACCCGGCCCATCGCCCGCTTGCACTCGGCGGTCGAGGGGTAGTCGAGCGCGTCGGCGACCTCCGGCCAGGGGCGGGCCTGCAGGGCTTTCAGGACGAGCAGGCGCTCGGCGCGGGCGTCGACCCGAGAGGCGCCCTCCGGGAGGGAGCCGTCACCGGTGTCAGCCCCTCCGGCGAGGTGGTGAAGCGCCAGCCGCCGGAACGGGCGGGGTGCGGTATCGAAGATAGCCGCTCCCTCGGCGGTGCCGGTGACGACCCGCCACTCCAGTTCCGAGATGTCGAGCGCGGGTGCGCCGTCGGCGGTATCCGGGCCGACGGTCCCGTCGTGGTCGACTGCTCGCAGGGCCGCCCGCACCACGTCCGGCTCCACACCGGAGAGCGGGTCCGCGAGCATGCCCGGTACTCGCCGCAGGAACCAGCCGGTGTGGCGGTCGAGCAGCTCCCGTCCGGCCGCGGAGACCGGGGCGACCATCACCGCGGAGTGCTCGCCGCTGCGCTCGTTTCTGGTCGTCGAGAGGTGGACGGTCCGAAAGCCGTTGTCGGCCCAGAAGTCGACGAGGGCGGGCGTGGCGCCGTAGCCGACGCCGAGGTAGTCGAGGTCGCGGTCGCCGGCCTCCGACCGAACGCGCTCGAGCAGCAGCGAGCCCAGGCCCCGCGAGCGTGCGGCGGGGTGGGTGGCGATCCGGAGGACGCGCCAGCCGACCGGGACGCCCGCGCGCTCGTCGCGACACTGCGTGGTCAGCACGTCGGGGACCATGTTCCCGCGCACGCGCTCGCCGGCGTACATCCGTCCCCGCAGGTCCGCGGGCAGCCCGCCCTCCCGGGCGAGCAGGGCAACCGAGGCGACGTGGTCGCCCTGCAGCAGCGCCCGGACGGCGACGTTCGGGGCGTCGAGCAGCCGCGCGAGGTCGTCGGGCTCCGTCCGGTAGTGAGCGGTCACGAGCAGGCCGAAGGCCTCCCGAAGGAGGTGCTCGTCGGCGAGCAGGTCGGCCGAGGAGAGTCGCCGGAATTCGACCGTCTCGGGCTCAGCGTCGGCGACGAGCGGGTCCACGGCCGGGCGGGCGTCCAGCGCGAGCGCGCGGAAGGCCCACACCTCGACCGGGTCACAGGGCGCGTAGCGGATCGGCGTGGCCAGCGTGACCTCCCGCACGTCCCGGCCGGATTCCGCCAAACGGTCCCGAAAGCGCACGTCGAAGCCCCGGCCCGCACCCTCGTAGCCGTGGACGGTCGTGGCGAAGGCGGCCGCCGGCGCCTCGAGCAACGCCTCCAGGCGCGCGACCGGGAGGGCGGCAGCCTCGTCGGCGATGGCGAGGTCGGGGTCCTCGGGCAGCTCCGCTGCCTCGGCGGGCGGGAGGAAGCGGACCCGGCCGTCCCCGGTGTTCAGGCGACGGGGGTTCTCGGGAGCGTCCTGGTCAGCGAGGGCGCCCAGGTCCGCGAGCAGCTCCCGGACGCGGGCGAACAGTTCGCGGGCGTTGCGGTAGGCGGGGGCGGTGACGAGCACGTCCCGGCCCTCGCGGGCGAGACAGGCCGCGGCCAGGCCGGCGGCGCTCGATTTCCCGCGGCCGCGGTCGGCCTCGAGGACGAGCGCCTCGAACTCCTCGAAGGCGGCGACGGCCCCGGCCTGGTCGGCCGTCCGGCAGGCCTCGTAGGCAGCGGCCGGGAAGCGGTGGTCCTCGGGCGGCTCGGGGTCGGGTGGCGCTCTGCGTGGTGGCGGGTCAGTCAGGCCCTCCCGCTCGACGGCCCCGGTGTCGACGTCGACGACAGCGACCCCGCGGTGGGCCCGCAGCGTGTCGACGAGCCGCCGGCGGAAGTGGCCCGACACGTCGGACCGCTCGAAGGGAGGAACGGCGAGCGTCGCGTCGAAGCCGTCCCGGCGGTCGGGCCAGTCGTCGAGGGGTGGAGTCAACAACAGCAGCAGCCCACCCCCGTCCACGGCGCCCACCGCACGGCCGATGGCGTTTGGCCGGCAGGCCTCCTGGCAGTCGACGACGACCGCCTCGCGGGTGGTCCCGAGCAGTTCGGTCGCGCGGTCCAGCGGGAGGTGTTCGGTGGAGTCGAGTACCGGGGCAGCGAGTGCCGCATCGGCGGGGCCGAGATACGTGCCGTCGGTGACGCCGGCGGCTGCGAGGGCGTCGGCGGCGCGCTCGCGGGTCCGGTCGGCCGCGCCGGCGAGCACGAGCAGCCGGCGCTCGCCGGCACGGCGGGCCTCCGCTCGTAGCCTGGCCGCCAGCTCCATACCCAGGGTCGGCAGGGCTGCGTGTTGAGGACTGCGGTCGGCAGCCGGTCCCACGGCGCGGGGGCTTCGAAAGCGCTTTAGGCAACCGAGAGCCAGTAGCGGGTACAGCCTGCACAGGGTTGATGACGCTCCCAGCCCGCACAGGACTCTCAGGCCACAGGCCCGCGGGGTGACCCGCGAGGGCGGGGGAGTGCGAGCCCGTGTGCAGGAGGTGACCACCATATGTCAGTGTACGTCGATTTCGACGTCCCGGCAGACCTCGAGGAGGACGCGCTCGAAGCCCTCGAGGTCGCCCGGGACACGGGACGAGTAAAGAAAGGAACAAACGAGACGACGAAGGCCGTCGAGCGCGGTAACGCCGAGCTGGTCTACGTCGCCGAGGACGTCCAGCCCGAGGAGGTCGTGATGCACCTGCCCGAGCTGGCCGCCGAGAAGGATATCCCCTACGTCTTCGTCGGCACCCAGGACGACATCGGCCACGCCGCCGGCCTCGAGGTCGGCAGCGCCGCCGCAGCCATCGTCGACGCCGGCGAGGCAAGCGAGGACGTCCAGGACATCGCCGACAAGGTCGACGAGCTCCGGTGATCTAGATGAGTACAGAGGAAACCGAGGATGAGGGCGGTGGCGGCTCCACGCCGGCGGAGGTCATCGAGGTCGTGGGCCGGACCGGGATGCACGGCGAGGCCATGCAGGTCAAGTGTCGCATCCGCGAGGGCGAGAACCAGGGGCGGATCATCACCCGGAACGTCCTCGGCCCGGTCCGGGAGGGCGACGTGCTCCAGCTTCGCGAGACCGCCCGCGAGGCCGACCAGATCGGAGGCCAATAATGCCACGAACCAACGAGTGTGACTTCTGTGGCGGCGACATCGAGCCCGGCACGGGCACGATGTTCGTCCGCACGGACGGCAGCACGGTCCACTTCTGCTCCTCGAAGTGCGAGAAAAACGCCGACCTCGGCCGCCGGGCCCGCGACCTGGAATGGACCGAGGAGGGCGAGGAGACAGCCGCGGCGGCCGGGGAGTCCGAGGAGAGCCCCGGCCGCGAGGCCGACATCGAGGACCAGGGACAGGACGTCGACGCGGCGGCCGGGACGCCGGACGTCGAGGAGAGCGAAGAGGTCGAAGCCGCCGAGGAGGCGGCGACCGAGCCCGGCCCCGAGGGTGAGGGCGCCGAGGAGGCCGCCGCCGACGGCGACGCCGAGCCGGCCGAGGCCGTCGAGGACGACGGGGAGGCCGACGACGACCAGGAAGAGGAGGAAGCCGAAGCATGAGCGAAGAGCGCGAGCGGACGTTCGTGATGGTCAAGCCGGACGGCGTCCAGCGCGGGCTGGTCGGCGAGATCGTCTCCCGGTTCGAGCAGCGGGGGCTGAAGCTGGTCGGCGCGAAGTTCATGCGGATCGACGAGGAGCTGGCCCACGACCACTACGCCGAACACGAGGACAAGCCCTTCTTCGAGGGCCTCGTGGAATTCATCACCAGCGGCCCGGTGATGGCGATGGTCTGGGAGGGCCAGGACGCCACCCGGCAGGTCCGGGCGATGATGGGCGAGACCGACCCCGCCGACTCCGCCCCTGGCACGATCCGCGGGGACCTCGGGCTCGACCTGGGACGCAACGTCATCCACGGCTCCGACCACGAGGACCCGGGCGCGAACGAGCGGGAGATCGAACTCTTCTTCGACGACGACGAGCTGGTCGAGTGGGAGCAGGTCGACGAGACCTGGCTCTACGAGTGACCGGGCACGTCGCCGGTCGTCCGGCGCCCGTTTTCGCGTTGCTTTCCGACCGCCGACACGTTCGGCGGATTTGCCCCCGACGCCAGCCTGATATACCCCGGTAGTGTAGTACCGTTGTGAAGTGATATATGATGACATTGGACAACCGAACGTGCCTCGTGACGGGCGCATCGAGAGGGATCGGGCGCGGGATCGCGGAGGAGTTCGGGCGCCAGGGGGCGAACGTCGTCGTCAACTACCGGTCCTCGGAGGACGCCGCCTACGAGGTCAGAGATTTCATCGACGGGGAGGGTGGCGAGGCCATCGCCGCACAGGCCGACGTCTCCGACCTCGGGGAGGTCCAGGAGATGTACCAGTCGGTCCACGACGCGTTCGGAGGGGTCGACGTCCTCGTCAACAACGCGGGCGTCACCGTCGACAAGAAGTTCGAGAACATGACCCGCGAGGACTGGGAGTGGGTGGTCGACGTCAACCTCGGCGGGATGTTCAACTGCACGAAGACCTGCTTCGAGGACATCCGGAACGCCCGGGAGGGGCGGTTGATCAACATCTCCAGCGTCGTCGGCCAGCAGGGCAACTACGGCCAGGCCAACTACGCGACCACCAAGTCCGGCATGTTCGGGTTCACCCGCACGATCGCCCTGGAGCTGGCCCGCGAGGGGTCGACTGCCAACTGCGTCGCGCCGGGCTTCGTGAAGACGGACATGCTGGCGGACGTCCCCGACCGGGTCAAGGAGGGGATCCTCGACCGGATCCCGCTCGACCGCTTCGCTGAAGTCGAGGACATCGTCGGCATGGTCCGCTTTCTGGCCAGCGAGGAGTCCAGCTACATGACCGGCCAGGTGCTCGGCGTCAACGGGGGCATGGAGTGGTGACCGCGCCGCGCGTCGCCGGAGTCGGGATGACCGCGTTCGGGAAATCCCCCGAGCGGACGGGCCGCGAACTGTTCGCCGAGGCCGCGCGGAAGGCCTACGACGACGCGGGCCTGGGACCGGACGCGGTCGAGGAAGTGTTCTACGGCAACTTCATGGGACAGCACGCCGAACAGCAGGGCCACTCCGGGCCGCTGGCCGCGGACAGCGCGGGCGTGACAGCGCCCGCGACCCGTATCGAGAGCGCCTGTGCCTCCTCGGGAGCCGCGGTCCGACTGGGCGTCGAGCGAGTCCGCAACGGCGCCGCCGACTGCGTCCTCGTCGGCGGCGGCGAGCGGATGACCAACCTCTCGACCCCCGAGGGGACCGCCGGACTCGCGAGCGCCGCGGACGCCCTCTGGGAGATCAAGGCCGGGGTCACCTTTCCCGGGGCCTACTCGCTGATGGCCAACCGCTACTTCCACGAGCACGGCGGCGACCGGGAAGACCTGGCGGCCATCGCGGTCAAGAACCACCGCCACGCCGCCGAGAACCCGCTGGCGCAGTTCCAGCGGGAGATCACCGTCGAGGACGTCCTCTCGGCCCCGACGGTCTGCTCGCCCTTTGGCCTCTATGACTGCTCGCCGATGTCGGACGGCGGCAGCGCCGCCCTGCTGGTCAGCGAGGAGTTTGCCGACGAGCACGGGCTCGACCCGGAAGTCGCCATCGCGGGCACCGGCCAGGGCGGCGACCGGATGGCGCTGCACGACCGGGTCTCGATGACCCGCACCCCCGCGGCCGAACGGGCCGCCGAGGCGGCCTACGAGGACGCCGGCGTCGGCCCCCAGGACATCGACGTCGCGGAGGTCCACGACTGCTTCACCATCGCGGAGGTGCTCGCGCTGGAAGCGCTGGGCTTCTACGAGGCCGGCGAAGCCATCAGTGCCGCGACCGACGGCGAGACCGACATGGACGGCGACCTGCCGGTCAACCTCTCTGGCGGGCTCAAGGCCAAGGGCCACCCCGTCGGCGCGACCGGCGGCGCCCAGATATCCGAGCTGACGAAGCTGCTCCGCGGGGACCACGTCAACAGCGACGCCGTCGCCGACGCCGAGGTGGGGCTGACCCACAACGCCGGCGGGACGGTCGCGAGTTGTGTCGTGAACGTGTTGGAGGTGGTTGCATGAGCGAACGGAGTGAGCGAGTGCAACGACGCCAGAGCTCCGCTCTGGAGGTGATAGCATGAGCGAGGACGGGCCGCGGGACGCGGGCTACGACGACTTCCTCGACGCCGTCGAGGCGGGCGAGCCCTACTATCTGGAGAGCCCCAGCGGCAACGGCTGGCTGCCGCCCCGGGAGTTCGACCCCGAGACCGGCGAGCGGGAGCTGACCGAGGAGCCGCTACCGGAGACCGGCGAGGTACTCACCAAGACGGTCGTCAACGTCGCCGGTCCCTCCTTCGCCGACGACGCGCCCTATATCGTCGCGGTCGCGCAGTTCGGCCCGGTCCGGCTGACCGGCCAGATCCGCGTCGAGGGACAGAAACGCGGCGTCGGGTCGGAGGAAGTCGAGGTCGGCCAGGCGGTCGAGATCGACGTCGGTCACAACGAGACCGAGGGCGAACGCGTGGTCGTCCTCGAGCCGGTCTGACAGGCGGCACACCCTTGCCGGTGCTCCGCCGCCGGCTCGCGGACGACGGCAGTAGGGTCAGTCGTCCGCGCTGGCGGCCGGGGCCTCGACATCTATCCGGCCGGCGTCCAGTTCCGCCTCGACCTCGCGGGCGGCCCGGACCATGTTCTCCATCTTCTGATACGCGACCTCGCGGGGCAACAGCTTCAGCCCGCAATCGGGCGAGATGGTCAGCCGCTCGGGCGGGACGACCTTCAACCCCTGTTTGATGTTCTCTTTGATCTCCGCGACCGATTCGACCTCGGCGGTGTGGTTGTCGACGACGCCCAGCGCAAGGTCCAGCGTGAACGGGGGGTCGGTGAAGACGTCGATCTGCGCGAAGTCGTCGTTGGTGAGCTCGAGGTCGAGTTCGTCGACCGGGAAATCGAGCGCCTCGGGGTAGATCCGGGAGTAGTCGCCGTAGCAGACGTGCAGCCCGACCCGGACGTCGTCGGGGACGTCGGCGACGATGTGTTCCAGGGCCTCGCCGACCAGCGCGTGGTCGTCCGGCGTCGTGGCGAGGGCGGGCTCGTCGATCTGGATGTAGCGGGCGCCGGCCTCGACGAGGGCGTCGATCTCCTCGTTGACCAGGTCCGCCAGGTCCAGTGCCAGCTCGCGCTCGGTGTCGTAGGCCTCGTTAAAGGACCAGGACGCCAGCGTGTACGGGCCCGTGATGGGAACCTTGACCGGCGAGTCGGCGACCGAGGCGGTGAACTCGTACTCGGAGACGAGCCACTCCCGGTCGCGCTCGAGTTCGCTGACCACGGATGGCTTGTCGAAGTAGTTGTGCCCCCACACCTTCACGCGGCCGTTGAACTCGTAGCCGTCGATCCGGTGGGCGAAGTACTCGACCATCTCGTTGCGCCGCATCTCGCCGTCCGTGACGACGTCCAGGCCGGCCCGCTCGTGTTCCTCGGTGATGAGACGGGCCGCGTCATCCGTCGCTTCCGCCCAGTTCTCGTCGGTGAAGCCGGTGTCGTCATCCTCGTGGAGTTCGCGGACCCGGTCGAGCCACTTGGGCTTCCTGTAGCTGCCGACGACCGTCGTCAGCAGGAAGTGGTCGTTGGGGTGGTCGTCGGGCCGGAACTGCTCGCGGTTGCTCATGCAGTCACCTCCGGCCCCGCGGCCGCAGCCTCTGCCAGCGCGTCCAGCTTGGCCTCGAACTTGTTGACCGGGAGGTAGAACAGCTCGGTGTTGGCAGTGGCGTAGACGGTTCCGAAGTCCTCGTTGGGCGTGCCCTCCTCGAACCACTCGACCCGCTCGCGGACCGTGTCGGGGCTCTCGACCAGCGTGTTCTGGCCGTCGACCAGGCCCAGCGCAACGTCGTCGGTGGTGCCGTACTCCTGGACGTTGTAGAGGTTGTCGTCGGCCTCGCTCACGAGGTCGTAGCCGAGCGCGTCGATGTCGGCGTCGAGGACGTGGGCGTGGGCCTTCTCGGTCAGCGCCCCCCAGTAGGGGTAGAGAACGACCTCGGCGTCGGCTGCGCCGGCGACGGTGTCGATGGCCTCGCTGACCCGCTCGCCGGCCTCGCCCGGCGGCTCCGTGACGAGCGAGGGCGCCAGCAGAAAGAGCGTCTCCATGGGCGGGCACTCCCGGACCTCCGCGGCGAGGAAGTCGGCGACCGCGTCCAGGAACTCCGCCTCGTCGCCGTAGTGCTCGTCGGTGGCGAGGTCGGCGAGCGAGTACGGGTCCGGCAGGACGCCCTGGAGCTGCTCGCTGGCGACGTCGACCGCATCGAGTTCGGCGGCCACGTCGCCGGTGGCCGACAGGTCACCGGTGACGACCGGCTCGCGGTAGAAGTTGTTGTTGTCGTAGTAGCGGACGATGCCGCGGGTCTCGACGGCGTCGTTGACCGCCAGCGGGTGGGCGAGCATGTCGTCCCACCGTAGCTGGCCCTCGACGACCCGGTCGAGTCCCGCCTCCTGTTGGCGTTCGACAACCTCCGCGCGGGCCCGGTCGTAGGCCGCCGTGAGGTCCTCGCCCTCGTCGCCGCTGATCAGGTCCTCCTTCTGGCGGCCCTTCAGGTCCGCCAGTTCGTCTTTCGCCCAGTCGGGCAGCGGATACAGCCCGGGAGTGGTCGCAACCACGCGTGACATTACGTCCGGATACGCCAGCAGGTCGTTTAGGACTTCTGCATCCCCAGCTCGAGCACCACGAGTTCCTCGAACGGATACGACTCCGAGCGCACACGCTCGACAGTGAGTCCAGCCGCGGTCGCCCGCTCGCGGACCGCGTCCAGGCCGGTCAGCGTCGAGACGAGTAGGTAGGCCACCCCGTCGGGCGACAGCACCCGGCCGACGGAGTCCAAGAAGGGCTCGACGACCGCGCGGCCGTCCTCGCCGCCCGACAGCGCCCGCTCCATCGGGTCGTCCCACTCCAGTTCCGGCGGCGTCGGGAGGTAGGGGGGGTTGAACAGAACGGCGTCGAACGCGTCGTCGGGAAAGGGGTCGACGAGGTTCGCACGGATCACCTCGACCCCCGCCTCGCGGGCCTGCCGGCAGGCCTCGGCGGTGATATCGGTCCCGACGACGCGGGCGCCGGTCTCGTCTGCCACCCGGCGGGCGACGTAGCCCGACCCGACGCCGACCTCACAGACCAGGCCGCCGTCGATGCGGTCGACGGCCACCTCCGCGAGCAGCCGGGAGTCCTCGGCGGGCTGGTAGACCGTGTCGAGGTCGCGGCGGTCGGCCAGCCGGGGGCGGTCGGTCTCCGGGCCGTCAGCGTCGCCGCCGTCGGTCACGACGGTTCACCGACCTCCCAGGCCAGCGTGGCCAGGTCCGCGAAGGCCTCCGGCGGCAGCTCGCCCGCCCGCGCGCTCATGACGTCCTCGTCGGCGGCCGCGACGACGGCCTCCGGGTCACCCAGCCCCGAGATGTGGGCCGTGTTGCGGACGGCGTTGCGCATCGTTTTCCGGCGCTGGGTGAACACCGCCTTGAGAAACTGCAGGAAGAAGTCGCTACTCGGTACGTCGTAGGCCGGGTCGCGGGGCGTCGTCCGCACGACGGCGCTCTCGACGGCCGGCTGCGGGTCGAAGGCCTCCGGGGGGATGGTCTCGACGAGTTCGACGTCGGCGTAGTGGTTCGCGGCGACGGAGAGCCGGCCGTAGTCGTCGTCCCCGGGACCGGCAGCCATCCGCTCGGCGAACTCCCGCTGGAAAGTGAGCACCAGCGGCCGGCCCAGCGGAAGTAAGCGGAAGGCGAGTTCGCTGGAGGGGCCGTAGGGCAGATTCGAGACGGAGGCGTCAAAGTCCGGCAAGTCGACCGCCAGGGCGTCGCCCTCGAGGACGGTCAGCCGACCGGCGGCGACCTCGTCGGCGAACTCCTCGCGGAGGAAGGCCGCGAGGTCGGGGTCGCGCTCGACCGCCGTGACGCGCCCGAGCGCGAGCAGCCGGTCGGTCAGCGCGCCCGTCCCGGCGCCGATTTCGAGGACGTGGTCGGCGGCGGTCCGAAGGTAGCCCGGCAGGCGGTCGAGCACCCGGTCGTCGACCAGGAAGTGCTGGTCCTTCCGCGGGTCGCCGTGGACGCCCGCCCGAGCCCGGAGAGCGTCGGGGTCGCGGGAACGGCGGGCGCCCGTCCCCCGGTTTCCGTCCGTGTCGCGGTCCCCGTCTGTCCCCTGGGTCATTCGCCTCCCTCGCCGTCTTCCCGGCGGGCGAAGGTGCGGTACTTGAGGTCGTCCTCCCGGACCTCCTCGAGGATGCGCTCGACGAGCACCTCGTCGGGGCCGTGGAGGCCGCTGACCCGTGCTTCGAGGTCCTCGAAGCCCTCGAAGGGGCGGCGCTTGCGCTCGTCGAGGATGGCGTTGCGGAGTTTCTTCCCGATGCCGGGCAGGAGGTTGAGCTGGTGGAGCCGGAGGGTGATCGGCTGGGCGTCGTTGTAGAAGTCGACGAAGCGGTCCTCCTCGGCGGCGACGAGTTCCTCGACGGCGTAGTCCAGTTCCGACTGCGCGCCACCCGGGAGGTCCCCGTACTCGACCTCGTGGAACCGCTCGACGCCGGGTGCGTCGTCGAGCGCGACCCGGTCGCCGATGGTGAACTCGGGGTCGTCGACGACGACCTCGTACAGCCGGAAGTCGGCGACGTCGAGCGCGTAGACGAGCGGCTGTTTCTGGTACTGTGGCCGGTCGTCCTCGGTGCGCCCGTGTGGCAGGTAGTCGAGGACCACCGCCTCGTGCCCGCCGGCGTCGCGCTCGTCGGTCATGCCTGTGAAGTAGGGGAACAGGCAACTTAAACCCCGGCAGCCCGCCGGGTCAGGCGTACTGCTTGACGACGTTGAGGATCTCGTCGAGTTCCTCGCCCGACAGTGAGAACCGCTCCTGGGCGTAGACCGCGCGGAGTTCGTCCCGGTCGCGGGGCTTGAGGTCGACGATCTTGTGGGCGGTGGCCTCGTCGACCTTCTCCAGCTCCAGGAGGTCGGCGACGAACTGGCGGGCCTCCTCGGGCTCCAGCATGGCAAACCGGTTGACGTGCTCGACAGCCCGGGCGAGTTCGTAGCGCATCTCCCGGTCCTCGTCGGCGGCCCGCTCGGTCTCCAGCCCCTCAAGGATCTCCTTGGTCTCCGCGATAGTGAGATACTCCTCGTCGACTTTGTCCTTGAAGATAGTCATAGCGGCTCATACAGCCCTGCGTGTTGTAAAGCTCTCGATACACGCCGCGTCCGGAGGGGAGCGGCGGGGCGGGAGGCCCGCGGGGAATCCAGGTTTTCCAAAACAGTCAGGTGAGACCGGGGCGAAGGGGGGAGTATGCCCGGGGGAACAGACCAGACCCTGCGACCGTTCCTGTGGCGCGCGGAGAGGATGTATCCGGACACGGAGATCGTCTCCCGCACCCACGACGGGACCGAGCGGTACACATACGACGAGTACGGCGACCGGGCGGCACAGCTCGCCCACGCGATGGACGGGACGGGCGTCCCCGAGGGCGAGCGGGTGGGGACGTTCTGCTGGAACCACCACCGCCACTTCGAGACCTACTTCGCCATCCCGACGACTGGCCGGCAACTTCACACGATCAATCCACTCCTGCCCGACGAGCACATCCAGTATATCGTCCAGAACGCGGGCGACCGGATCATCTTCCTCGACCCCTCGCTGGCCGAGAAACTGGCCGGCGCCTACGAGGAAGAGGCCTTCGAGACCGTCGAACAGTTCGTCGTCATGGGCTCGGAGGTCCCCGACGTGGACCTCGACGCGGTCGACTACGAGTCGTTCATCGACGGCCACGACACGAGCTACGACTGGCCGGTCGTCGGCGAGGAGACCCCCGCGGGGATGTGTTACACCTCGGGGACGACGGGCAAGCCCAAGGGCGTCGAGTACACCCAGAAGATGCTCTGGAGCCACACGATGGCGACGATGAGTCCCCAGGGGCTGGGCATCAGCGACGACGACGTCGTGATGCCGGTGGTGCCGATGTTCCACGTCAACGCCTGGGGGATGCCCTTCACGACGACGGCGGCGGGCGCGAAACACGTCTATCCCGGCCCGTCGCCGGAGCCGGAGGACCTCGCGACCCTGATCGAGGAGGAGGGGGTGACCGTCACCGCCGGCGTCCCGACGGTCTGGCTGGGCCTCCAGGAGTACATCCAGGCGGGCAACGACGTCGACCTGTCCTCGCTGGAGTCGGTGATCATCGGCGGCTCGGCCGCCCCGAAAGCGATGATCGAGTGGTTCGACGACCGCGGCGTCACGGTCGACCACGCCTGGGGGATGACCGAGATGAGCCCGATCGGGAGCGTCTCCCGCCTCAAAAGCGGGCTCGCCGAGGAGCTCTCCTACGAGGAGCAGATCGACAAGCGCGCCAAGCAGGGACTGATGGTCCCCGGCCTAGAGTTCAAGGTCGTCGACGACGAGGGCGAGGAGGTGCCCTGGAACGGTGAGGACTTCGGCGAACTCCACATCCGCGGCCCCTGGGTCACCCAGGAGTACTTCAAACGTCCCGAGGCGAACGAGGAGGACTTCGAGGACGACGAGGGCGGCCGGTGGCTCAAGACCGGCGACGTCGTCACCGTCGACGAGGACGGTTACATCAAGATCGTCGACCGAGCCAAGGACGTCATCAAGTCCGGCGGGGAGTGGATCTCCAGTGTCGAACTGGAAAACGCCATCATGGCCCACGACGACGTGACCGAGGCCGCCGTCGTCGGCGTCCCCCACGAGCGCTGGCAGGAGCGCCCCGTCGCCTTCATCGTCCCGGCGGAGGGCGTCGACCCCGACGAGCTCGAGGCCGAGGTCATGGAGATGCTCGGCGAGGAGTACCCCAAGTGGTGGCTGCCCGACGACCTCATCCAGATCGACGAGGTGCCGAAGACCGCGACCGGGAAGTTCTCGAAGAAGGACCTGCGCGAGGAGTACGCCGACGAGTCACTCGTCGAGGGGCAGGTGCCCGAAGAGGCCGCCCCGGACGACGACTGACCGGCCGGCCTGTCGCCACCGGTCACAGGCTTCACTGGTCACGCGACGTCCGGAAAGCAACAGCAACGGAAGCGCAGAAAGCGGATTACTCGGCGGCGACGAGGTGGGCGGGCCGGGCGATGAGCGTCTTCTCCTTGCCGCCGTCGACGACCTCGACCTTGTAGGCCTCGCCCTGCTGGCCGACGACAGTGCCGGTCTGTCCGGCGAACCGGGGGTGGTACTGACCCTCCTGAACGCTCGGGTCGAGCTTCAGGTGGACCGTGTCGCCGGCCTCGAACCGTTCGGTGGTCTGCTGGGGCGGGGACATCCCCCGCTCCCGGGCGTCGTTTTTCAGCTTGTTCCGCGTTCCCTGGCGTGGTCCGTTGGAGTCGGGCATTGACGTGAGTTGAGCGGTCGAACGGATAAAGGAAGCGTTCCGCGGTTGCAGCGACACCGGAACGGCGCTACAGCCGGCCGACGTCGCCGACCTCGACGCTCTCGACGTCCTCGACCTCGGCGAAGGCCTCCTCGACGGCTTCGGTGCCGCCGGCCTCGTCCGGGACGATCACCGTCGGGAGCAGGGCGACCAGCCCGAAGGCGACGTCGTCGCGCTTGAACCCCTGGATCTGGGCGCCCTCCGGCAGGGCCGCCTCCAGGCGCTCCTGGAGCGCGTCGAGGTCGACTTCGGGGCTCTCCGGCATGACCTTGATCTGAGCTGCGACCTTCCCCATGGTTACGGCCCCGTGAATCCGCAGTCAGGACACTCGTAGAGGTTGCTCTGCTTGCGGCACTTGGCACACCGGTAGACCTGGTGGCCACACTCGGGACACGCGAAGGCCGCCGCGTTCGTCCCGGCGATGTTGATGCCACAGGAGATGCACTTCTGGGCGCGTTTCCCCTCGCTTTGGCTCATACCCCACTTACGTCGTCGCCGGCTTTTAACCGTTGTTATACGGACGGACGTTCCTCCCGTCTGACCCCGAGGTGGACACTCCCCCGCCCCCGACGCCGCCGGCCGCGCGGACGGAACGATTTTAGTGAGCGTCGCGAGTGTGTCCGAGTGTGGTATGACACGACGTGACATTACCCGCCGCGAGATAGCCGACGGGCTCCACCTGCTGCAGGGCTGTGTCGTCCCCGAGCAGGTGCAGGCCCGGATGGACGCGACGGACGAGCCGCCGCCGTGGTACGACCCCGCGGGCGAGGTCCACGCACAGTTCAACGCCTACCTGTTCGCGGGCGAGGAGACGCTGCTGTTCGACACGCTGCCCCCGAACATGCGCGAGGACGTCCTCGACGCGCTGGGTGGGGTTCTCGACGACCGTGGGCTCGACTATCTGGTGGTCTCGCACCCGGAAGCCCCCCACGGGGGGAACGCCGGCGCCATCCTCGACGCGTATCCGGACGCGGAGCTGCTGGTCCCCGAGACCGACGAACTCCACGACCTCGCGCTGGGGTCGGCCGTCGAGGAACACGCGGAGGTGACCGACGGCGACGAACTCGACCTCGGCAGCCACGCCGTCGAGTTCTGCCGGTCCCCGATGTTCGACCTCGCGGCGACGACCTGGATGTACGAGCGGGAGACGGGGGCGCTGTTCACCGTCGACGCCTACGGCAACGCCCACTCGGCGGGCGCGGGCGAGTGCGGCCGGTTCGTCGACGAGATGACTGACGACCCGGAGGCGTTCACGACGCAGCGCTGGCTGGGCTTTCACAGCCACACCTTCCCGTGGTTCGCGTACGTCGAGCCCGAGCGGCTGGCCGCCGAAATCGAGGTACTGGTCGACCGGTTCGACCCGGAGCTGGTCGCGCCGGCCCACGGCGCGCCCATCCGAGAGGACGCCGTCGGCTACCTCCGGCGGCTGGTACCGGTCATCGAGCGGATCAGCGACCTCGGCCTGGGTCAGGACGTCCGGGTGAGGGAGCTCGCATGAACGTCCAGCTCGCCGAGGACGTCCACTGGGTCGGAACCTGCGAGGACGCCGACTCGGGTCGACACGTCCACGTCTCGGTGTACCTCATCGATGCGGGCGACGAGTACGTTCTCGTCGACGCCGGTCCGCCCCACGAGACGGACATCGACACGGAAGTCGACCGGCTCACCGGCGGCGCGGGGGTCGACACCCTGCTGTTGACCCACACGAACATGCCACACACCGGCCACGCCCACGAGTACGCCGACCGCGGGGTCCGGGTCCTCTCGGCGACGGACATCCCCGAGGAGTTCGGCGGCTACGGCGAGCTCTGGAACCGCGACGAGACGGTCGAACTCGCCGGCCGGGAATTCAGCTTCCCGAAGCCGCCGATGACCGACCACGTCTACAGCCTCTGGCTCTACGACCGCGACTCCGGCGTGCTGTTCTCCTCGGAGGCGCTGGGCAACTACCACTCCCCGGGCCGGTGCGAGGCGGTCTGGGACGAGTCAGGCGGCGAGGTATCCCGGGCGGAGGTCGAGGCCTACGTGCGCGACCGGCTCCCCTGGGTCCGGTACGTCGCCCCGGAGAAGCTGGAGTCGACACTCCGGGACCGGCTCGCCGGCTACGACGTCTCGTACGTCGCTCCCGGCCACGGGACCCCAGTGGCGGGCGAGCAGCTCGAGGCCTACCTCGACCGGCTGATGGACGTCGTCAGGGAGGTGGCCGGGGAGTGGAGCGGGCCCCAGGAGCCAGGGACCCCCTGAGAACGCCTCGCGGCCGAGCGCTCCGTAGGCGCCCCGCGTCCTCAGCTCCCGGGGAGGATGTCGCCCAGCGCCGCCCCGATACTCATCGGGAACCAGGCGACGACGACGTTGGCCATCGCAAGCATCGGTTCGGTCCAGTCGACCCGGCCCCACGCGGTCAGGAGGATCGCCGCGGTCAGCAGCGAGACCGCCGCCACGCCGAGCAGGCGGCGAGGAACGATACCGAGAAAGGGGCGGTGGATCCGGATGTCCTGGAAGTCCGCGACGTAGAGAATGCCGACCAGCAGCGCGACGGTGAAGACGGCGGTCCCCGCGAGCAGGGGCGGGCGTGCGGCCAGGAACGCGCCGACCTCGCCGGTCCCCCCCTCGACGGCCATCGGAACGCCGAACAGCAGGCTGCCGAGCACCCCCTCGGCGAGGTCGGCCCGGTCGTACCCCCAGATGACACGGCCGAAGCTCCCGCCCGAGCGGCTCGCCTCCGCCGCGGCCCGCATCGTCTCCTGGACCTGTTCGCGGGCGGCCTCGGTCTGGACGAGCTCCTCGAGCTCCTCCAGTTCGTCGAACAGGTCACCCATATCGACGTCGGCGTCCGTGTCCAAGTCCACGTCGCGCTCGGCCATGCGGGCACGTCCGCGCCGGGGGTGGTAAAGCTGACCCCCGGACCCGCGACCGGAGCGGACGCTCCGTGCGGCCGGTGTCTCGCGGCGAGCGCCGGCTCGCGGCTACCGGTCGGGGCAGTAGCCGGGTGCGTCGGCGATCAGCCCGTCGGCGCCCGCCCCGGCCAGCGCCGTGGCGACCTCCCGCGACCGGACCGTCCAGGCGTTCACGTCAAGGCCGGCCTCCCGCGCCCGCCGGACGAAGTCAGCGTCACACAGCGAGTGATGCGGGTGGACCGCCACGCAGTCGAGCCGGCGGGCGCGGTCGAGGGCCCCGTCCGGGTCCTCGGCGAAGAGGAGTGCTGCCTCCCCGCCGTGCTCCCGGACCTCCTCGGCGGCGGCGGGGTCGAACGCGGAGTACCACGCGTCGACCCCAGCCTGGTCGGCGAGTTCGAGTGCGTCGGCGGCGAGGCCGCGCTCCTTGAGTTCGACGTTCAGCGGGGCAGCCGTGGCCTCGGACACCTCGGCGAGGGTGGGGACGCCCGCGCCGGTGTCGAGGACGTCCAGCCCGCGCAGCTCGGGCAGTGTGAGGTCCGCGACCCGGCCGGTCCCGTCGCTGACGCGGTCGACGGTCCCGTCGTGAATGACGACGAGTTCGCCCGAGCCACACCGCCGGACGTCGACCTCGACGGCGTCGGCAGGCCCGGCCGCGCCGGGTCCCGTGCCGCCGGCTGCCCGGACGGCCACGAGCGTGTTCTCCGGGTTGGTCTCCGCGAAGCCGCGGTGGGCGATGCAGTCCATGCACGGATCCGGGGGCGGGGGCAGTCGGGCGTTTCGGTCCCGTGGAGTGTGGGGAGTCAGCCCCGTGAGACCCGTACAGGGGACGGAGCGATGGCGGTGGGGCGGCTTTTTTGGTCGTACGGGCCGTCGTAGGTTCCATGTCAGTCGAGTTCGATTTCAGCGACCGGGTCGTGCTGGTGACGGGGATCGGCGGCGCGCTCGGGAGCGCGGCGGCCGAGCGGTTCCTCGCGGCGGGCGCGACGGTCTGTGGGGCCGACGTCGTGGCGGCCGACAGCGAGGACTTCCTGTTCGAGGAGCCCGACCGGATCGACTTCTACCAGGGCGATTTCACCGACGAGTCCCAGGTCGGGGACGCCATCGCCGACATCGTCGACACGCACGGGCGGCTGGATGCGCTGCTGAACATCGCGGGCACCTGGCGCGGCGGCGACCCCATCGATGAGACCGACGCCGAGACCTTCGATTTCCTGTTCGACGTCAATCTCAAGACGATGTTCCTGGCCTCGAAACACGCCATCCCGCACCTCCGGGAGACGGAGGGGGCGGTCGTCAGCGTCTCGGCACGCTCCTCGCTGGAAGGCGGCGAGGGCGACGGTATCTACCGGTCGACGAAGGCCGGCGTCCGGCTCCTGACCGAGACCATCGCCGAGGAGAACCTCGGCGACCTGCGGGCCAACGCCGTGATGCCAAGCGTCATCGACACGCCGATGAACCGCAATATGATGCCGGATGCGGACCACGACGCGTGGGTCGACCCGGCGGACATCGCGGAGGTGATGCTGTTCCTGTGCTCGGACGCAGCAAGCGTCACCAGCGGGGCTGCCGTCCCCGTCTACGGTGAAGCGTAAGCTAGCCGCCAGCGGCGGCCGGCCGGGTGCCGGCGCGGACGTGAGTGTCAGGATACAGAATCCTTTTTAGGCCGGTGCTGCATGAAATCGCCAATGGAGACCGGGACCACATGACGATGGACGAGCGGATCGAGGAGCTGGAGGCGATGCGCGAAGAGGCCCGCAAGGGCGGCGGCGAGGAGCGGATCCAGAAACAGCACGACCAGGGGAAGCTGACGGCCCGTGAGCGGATCGACTACTTCCTCGACGACGGCACCTTCACGGAGTTCGACGAGTTCCGCACCCACCGCTCGCACAACTTCGACATGCAGGAGCGGGAGTACTACGGCGACGGCGTGGTGACGGGCTACGGCGAGGTCAACGGCCGCACCGTGTTCCTCTTCGCCCACGACTTCACCGTCTTCGGCGGGTCGCTGGGCGAGATCTTCGCCGAGAAGGTGACGAAGGTGATGGACAAGGCCCTGGAGACGGGCGCGCCGGTCGTCGGGCTCAACGACTCCGCCGGCGCACGCATCCAGGAGGGGATCGACTCGCTTGCTGGCTACGCGGACATCTTCCACCGCAACCAGAAAGCGAGTGGCGTCGTCCCGCAGATCTCCGTGATCATGGGGCCGTGCGCGGGCGGGGCGGTCTACTCGCCCGCGATCACGGACTTCGTGATGATGGTCGAGGACACCAGCCACATGTTCATCACGGGCCCGGACGTCATCGAGACCGTGACGGGCGAGGAGGTCGGCTTCGACGAACTCGGCGGCGCGGGCACCCACGCCACCGAGTCCGGCGTCGCGCAGTTCACGGTCGCCGACGAGGAGGAGGCCCTGGACCAGGTGCGTCACCTCCTCTCGTATCTCCCCCAGAACAACGTCGAGGACCCCCCGCGGGTCGACCCCTGGGACGACCCCGGCCGCGAGGACGAGAGCCTCGCGGCGACGGTGCCCGACGAGCCCCGCAAGCCCTACGACATGACCGACGTGATCGGCGGCGTGGTCGACGAGGGCTCGTTCTTCGAGGTGGCGGAGGGCTTCGCCCGCAACCTCGTCGTGGGCTTCGCCCGGATGGACGGCCACGCTGTCGGCGTCGTCGCCAACCAGCCCCGCGTCAACGCCGGGACGCTCGACATCGACGCCTCGCTGAAGGGGGCGCGGTTCGTCCGCTTCTGTGACGCGTTCAACATCCCGATCCTGACGTTCGTGGACGTTCCCGGCTTCATGCCCGGCACCGACCAGGAGCACAACGGGATCATCAAACACGGGGCGAAGCTCCTCTATGCGTTCTCGGAGGCGACGGTGCCGCTGGCGACCGTGATCACGAGAAAGGCCTACGGCGGGGCCTACGACGTGATGGCCTCGAAACATATCGGCGCCGACGTCAACTACGCCTGGCCCACCGCCGAGATCGCCGTGATGGGGCCGCGGGGTGCGGTGAACGTCCTCTACAGCGACGAGCTGGCGGAGGCGGAGGACCCCGACGCCCGCCGCCAGGAGCTCATCGACGACTACCGCAAGCAGTTCGCCAACCCCTACACCGCGGCGGACCGCGGGTTCGTCGACGACGTGCTGGAGCCACAGGAGACCCGGCCCCAGCTGGTACAGGACCTCGAGATGCTGCGCTCGAAGCGCAAGTCCCAGCCCAACAGGAAACATGGCAACATCCCGCTCTGAGCCGGACGCTGAGGCCGACGCGGAGGCGGTCGCCGTGCCGGGGGCCGGCGGAGCGCTGTCGGTCCCGGCGGACGCGACGCCGTCGGAGGCGGCGGCCATCGCCGCGGCCGTCGGCGCACACCTCAGAGACCGGCAGGCCGCCGCGCTCGCGGCCGCGGAGGCGGCGGCGGCCGACGGCGAGGACCGGGCGCCGACGGGCTGGGCGTTCGCCGGCCGGCGGGAGGCGCTGACCGGCACTCCCGGGCGGGTACAGGCAGGGGAACCGACAGACAGATGGGCGGCTGCTGCACGACTCAACGGACTCAACCATGACTGACTTCGACAAAGTGCTCGTGGCGAACCGCGGGGAGATCGCGGTCCGCGTCATGCGCGCCTGCGAGGAACTCGGTATCGACACCGTCGCTGTCTACAGCGACGCTGACAAACACTCGGGCCACGTCCGCTACGCCGACGAGGCATACAACGTCGGCCCCGCACGCGCGGCTGACTCCTATCTCGACCACGAGGCCGTCATCGACGCTGCCCAC